>CAYZGR010000001.1:0-182054 GCA_964478125.1 uncultured Chitinophagaceae bacterium
CATTTTTCTCCAAAAAGGGTTTCTATGCTTTGTTGGACCCAATCGTGATTATAATTAAAAAGGAACAAGAGCCAGCTGTTAAAACAGAACTCCCGCCCAATCAAGTTTGTGTCTTATCCCTCGTTTTGGATTGGGTAACCGGTACGAAAACACCCAATCTTTTTTGAGGTATGCTTTTTTGTTTTCCAATTTTTGGGGTTACAGACAACTGACTACAGGAATATTCATCGGCCAGAATGATTTTTGGCATTGTTACGGTTAGCAAAAATCCGAACAGCAAGAGAGGGTTTAAAATCGGTTGAAAGTCTTACTGATAAGCTGTTTTAGCTTTGTGGTACGAGGCGGAATCGAACCGCCGACACAAGGATTTTCAGTCCTTTGCTCTACCGACTGAGCTATCGTACCCCATTGAACCTCCTTCCTTTTCACTTAAGGAGGACACGCCCTCTTCATAAAAGGGATGCAAAGATAATTATTTTGTTAAAAGTGCCAAATAGAAATGATCATATCTTTTCTACTTTTTGAATAGGGAGTGGTTATAGAATATAGGCCGTTTGTTACTGAATTCTTATATTTGCAATCGTTAAAGACATATCTTATGCTAAACCTTATACTTTTTGGACCTCCGGGAAGCGGAAAAGGGACCCAAAGCAAATTGATTATTAAAAAATTTGGTTTGAAACATATTTCTACGGGCGATCTGCTTCGCAACGAGATCGCGGAGGGTGGACCATTGGGGCAGGAGGCCAAAAAATTTATCAATAAAGGGCAGCTTGTGCCCGATGAAGTAGTGATCGGGATGATCAGCGATGTACTGGACAAAAACGCCGGCGCGGAGGGATTCATTTTTGACGGCTTTCCCCGCACTGTAGCACAGGCTGAAGCGCTTGATAAACTACTTGCACTAAAGCATACGACCATTACCCTGGTACTGGCTCTTGAGGTGCCGGAGGAAGAATTGATAAAAAGACTGCTGGAGCGCGGCAAGACTTCGGGTCGTTCGGATGATGCCAACGAGGAGGTGATCCTGGCCAGAATAGAGGAATATCGTAAGAAGACGGCATCTGTTGCCAAGCACTATGACAAAGTAGGCAAATTTAAAACCATTAAGGGAGACGGCAGTATAGAAGATATTTTTGAACTGCTTTCCAGAGAAATTGCCCCATTGGTATCTGTAGATTCCTGATAGCGGATATTATAAAAAAGAACGGTTCCGATCAATTCTTATTACCTTGTAAGCGTGGAAAATACGAACTTTGTTGATTATATCCGGATTTTTTGTCGCTCGGGAAAAGGAGGAGCCGGCAGTCGCCATTTACTGAGGACAAAAGGAAATGCAAAGGGCGGACCGGATGGCGGGGACGGTGGACGTGGCGGCCATATTATCCTCCGTGCGAACAGCCAATTGTGGACGCTGTTGCATCTCCGGTGGCATAAACATTTCCTGGCTGAAAATGGAGGAAATGGCAGCCGCAATAACAGGCATGGCCGGAATGGAGAAGACATCATTATAGAGGTTCCGCCCGGGACCCTTGTAAAGGATGAAGAAAGTGGAAAAACAGAAGCGGAGTTATTGAAAAATGACCAGGAGGTTATCTTACTTCCAGGGGGAAAAGGGGGGTTGGGAAATGTGCATTTTAAGTCGGCAACCCGGCAAACTCCCGAGTATGCCCAACCGGGATTACCTGGAAAGGAAGGCTGGAAAATACTGGAGCTGAAGATCCTTGCGGATGTGGGATTGGTTGGATTCCCCAATGCGGGAAAGTCTACCTTGCTTTCTGTTATTTCCGCGGCTAAACCCAGGATCGCCAACTACCCCTTTACCACTCTTACTCCTAACCTCGGCATGGTAAGCTACCATGATGATCTTTCTTTTTGTATGGCAGATATACCCGGTATCATTGAGGGGGCTGCTGAGGGAAAAGGACTGGGCCACCGTTTTTTAAGACATATAGAACGAAATTCAGTTCTGTTGTTTATGATACCGGCAGACAGTGTGGATCATAAGAAAGAATTTGATGTTCTACGTCACGAATTGGAAGCCTTTAATCCGGAATTACTGGATAAAAAGATAGTGATTGCCCTTTCTAAAGATGATATGCTGGATGAGGAATTGCGCCGGGAGATTGCCCGGGAACTTCCGACAGCGTATCCGCACGTATTTATTTCGTCCGTTCAAAACAAGGGATTAAAAGAACTGAAGGAGCAACTATGGAAAGCGCTTAATGGGTAAAGACGCTTAAAAGTCTACCAGTTCTACAAACTTCTGAATACGTTTTGAAATATCATCTGCAGAGATCTCGCGTAATCTTTGCGTGCCAAACTTTTCCACGCAGAATGAAGCAAGGGCAGAACCGACAACAATGGCCGATTTCATATTCTCGAAGGAAATGTCGTCCGTATGTGCCAGATGTCCCATAAAACCTCCTGCGAAAGTATCTCCGGCCCCGGTGGGATCAAAGACTTCTTCCAGGGGCAGGGCTGGGGCGAAAAAGATTTGGTCTTCATGAAACAGCAGGGCTCCATGTTCTCCTTTCTTGATCACTAAAAAACGGGGACCCATTTCGAATATCTTTCGGGCCGCTTTTACCAGAGAAAATTCACCGCTGAGCTGGCGTGCTTCACTATCGTTAATTAACAGAATATCTACCTTTGAAATGGCTTGTTTTAATTCGTCCATGGCGCTGTCCATCCAAAAGTTCATGGTATCCAGAGCAATGAGTTTCGGACGTTTTTTCATCTGGCGGATCACGCTTAGTTGTACCCCCGGGTTCAGATTCCCTAATACCAGATAATCATCTTTCTGATAACTCGCCGGAACCAAGGGTTCAAAATCAGCCAGTACGTTTAGTTCTGTTACAAGCGTGTCGCGGGAATTCATATCATGATGATACTTTCCTGCCCAGAAAAAAGATTTTTGATCTTTCTTGATCTCTACTCCTTCCAGAACAACGTTCCTTTCTTCAAGAGCCTGCATTTCGGAGGGAGGAAAATCGCCGCCTACGACGGAAACTACGTCTACAGGCCGGGTAAATTGCGAGGCGGCCCAGGCGATATAAGTTGCTGCTCCACCAATAATTTTATCAGATTTTCCAAAGGGGGTTTCAATGGCATCAAAGGCCATAGAGCCTACCACAATAAGGGACATAAATTTTTTTTAATTGAATGAGGGTGCAAATTAGGAAGTATCGGCCACTAAAGCAAGAGAAGTCAGACTATTGAATTAATGATCGTTTACAATCTTCCCGTAGAACGATATCGGCTGTTTATGTAGACTGTTTACCCTTAGCGTGGCATAGCCCGAGGAAGAAACCGAAAGAATCAGGTCTGTGATCTCCTTTTGATCCCGCGGCGTCATCTTTATTTCCCAGCCTTTTTTATGATTCTCATGGATGGAATATTCGAAATCTGTCGAGGTGAAATCAATACCTCCTTTTGAAGGATCCATGGGCGCCTGGTATGCCCGTCCGAAATAAGGTAATCGGGCTGTCAGCGTATCTTGAGAAACATCCAGATCATAATCGGAGGTCAGGTATTTGGTGAACCCGTTTTGGGCTGTTACACGCTGTGCTTTAAATATATAATTACCGGCTTTCAACAGTTCGGCCGTAGAAAAATCCCGGTCTGCCGCGGCTTTTTGGGCGCCACAAGATGTCCAAAACAGGACTCCGCATAGTAGGAAGACGAAACCGGTATATCGTGTCTTTTTCATATTTTAAAATAATCAATAAGAATGCCAGATCATGAAGAAAAGGGCTCTATCTATTAATTTGTCCTTGTATTTTGGTTGCAATATGTGATATTGTGATTGTATTTCAACATTAACCGGTCGTAAATTGTTTGCTATAATACAATGAAGCGTCTCATTCTGATATTATTTTTAATAATGCCTGTCGTATTTGCGGGTTGTGTGCGATCACAAAGCAAATCAAGCGGGTCCAAAAATTTTCAATCCATGCAAAGCAAACCGGTTTCTGATCATGAACATAATCCTTATTACTCCCGAACAGATACGGAGAAACTGGATGTTTCTCTATCAGAGTGGAAAAAAATACTCCCCCCGGAAGTCTATCATATTGCTTTTGAGAAAGGGACAGAACGGGCCTTTACGGGAAAATATTGGGATTATAAGGGAACGGGTACCTACTATTGTGCGGTTTGTGGCAACAAGCTTTTCCGTTCTACTGCTAAATTTGCCAGTACTTGTGGGTGGCCCAGTTTCTTTGAACCGGCCCGTAAGGGTGCTGTGATATATAAACCCGATCACAGTTTCGGAATGGAACGTACTGAAGTGCTCTGTGCCCGTTGCGGCGCTCACCTGGGGCATGTCTTCCACGACGGCCCGGAGCCTACCGGATTGCGGTATTGTATGAATTCGCCGGTACTGGATTTTGTCCCCGATAGTGAAGCGGTAGCTGTAAAGTAATGGGTGATAAACGAGAGTGGCTGAATTTAAAAAATAATTTACCTTTGCTCACCGCAAAGCCACCCTAGCTCAGCTGGTAGAGCAACTGTTTCGTAAATAGTAGGTCGTCGGTTCAAATCCGGTGGGTGGCTCTTGAGTAATAATCATCTTTTTAATGATCCCCTGGCTGTAGAAAGTCGGGGGATCTTTTTACGATAAAAAAAGAGCCGCTCAGGGTGGCCATAGCGGATGTGAACGCTGGGTGGCCGTGTATGTGAAGATCCTGGCCGATGTTATATTTAAACGGATAAAATGAGGTAATTGCCGAATCTTCTTCGTGCGATAAGATATTTATAAGCGATATATAAGTTGTTTTTAGTTTTGAGAATGTTATTTGAATCATTAAAATCAAAGGATTTTTTTAATTTTATCAGAGTTTTTTATAACGAGGAGCCGCCTAATCAATTGATGTAAATGAAAAACTGCCGGAAAGTCAGCATCTTTATTTTGTTAATGAATGGGCTACTTTGCTATACACCTGTAAGAGCCCAGGTGATTTTAAAAAATGATATAAATCCGCCATATATAGGGAGGCATTTATATTACCTGAGGGACAGTACCAACGCCCTCTCTTTACAAGAGGTGCTTAAAAAAACATTTAAACCCTGCGATCGGCCGGTGCCCAATTTTGGATTAAGCGCTTCCACCTATTGGTTCAGGTTTGCAATTCAAAATGAAACGGATAATAGGAATCTCGTTCTTGAAATAGAAAACCCTTCTATATCGAATATTCAGCTGTATGCTTCTCACAGCCAGGAGACGGATCACCAATATTCCGGTGAAATGGTTCCAATGTCGGCAAGAGAAATAAAAGAAGTGAATCCCACTTTTACCTTAAAAGTCCCTACCGGAGAAACAAGGACTTTCTACCTTAAGATCAGTAGTAAAAAGATCCTGAATATTCCGATATTGGTTGGAAGCGTTCAGGCAATAGCAAAAGGGCTTGAGCAAAACCATATTATTTTCGGTATTTATACCGGAATCATGTTAATCATGTTTTTATACAATCTGTTTATCTACTTTACTATAAAGGATAGCGATTATTTGTACTACATTTTCTTTCTGGTAAGTATATTCCTTGGGCAGGCATCTATTTATGGATTTACTTTCAAATTTCTATGGCCGGAAAATCCCTTTTTAATTTTGCAGAGCACGAATATATTTTATTGCTTGTCTGGAATTACTTCTTTACTTTTTGTGGATAAGTTTCTGAAAGTAAAAATATATTACAACAAGTTCTACTATATCCTCAATGTGATACTCCTGGTTTATCTTGTTTGTATGGCCATTAGCCTCACAGGATATCTGAGATTAAGTCGTGAGGTAATTCACATCAATACGTTAGTCGGTTCTCTCATAATCATTTGCCTTGGGATCCTGGTTCAAAGGAAAGGCAGCCGTGTTGCAAAGTTTTTTAATATAGCCTGGATGTTTTTTGTATTAAGTGTCATCATATTTATCCTTAAAGATATGGGAATCTTACCCTACAATGAATTTACCCATAATGCGATACTTATTGGATCTTCTCTTGAAGTGACTCTGCTCTCACTGGCACTGGCAGACAAGATCAATACCTATAAAGAGGAGAAAAAACTGGCACAACTGGAGGCATTGAGAACTTTGAAAGAGAAGGAACAGTATGTACGGCAGGAAAACAGATTACTGGAAACCAAAGTGGCGGAACGTACTTTAGAATTGGAAGAAACCAACGCAGAGCTTATGCGGGCTTTAGCCGGCTTGAAAGCCGCGGAAAGTCAGTTGGTGCATGCCGAGAAGATGGCTTCTCTGGGGCAGTTAACGGCCGGAATAGCTCATGAGATCAACAATCCGATTAATGCGGTGAAAGCCAATATTATTCCTTTAAAAAGAGATATCAGGGATTTGTTTGATCTCTTTGAAAAATATAAACAGGTCAACAAAGAAAATGTGGAACGGAAACTTAAAAAGATAAGAGCCTATGCTAAAGAAATAGAAATGGATGTTCTAAGGAAGGAAATCCCCACTTTGATCTCTGGAATAGAGGAGGGGGCAATAAGAACGATAAACATCGTTAAGGACCTGAATGTCTTTAGCCGGGTCAATGAAAGTTCGATAAAAAAATCAGACATTCATGCCGGCATAGATTCTACACTTTCACTCATAAAGAATATTATACCGAATCATATTACTATTGAAAAACAATATGGACAGATACCTTTAATTGAATGCTATCCGGGCAAGATCAATCAGGTTTTCATGAATTTGTTGACCAATTCCATACAAGCATTAAAAACCGAAAGGAATAAGAAAGATAAACGTATTTCTATTGTGACAAAAAACGGAGATGAAAATGTTTCTGTCCTTATCTCAGATAACGGACCCGGCATACCGAAAGATATTTTGCATAAGATTTTTGATCCTTTTTTCACTACAAAAGGTGTCGGAAAAGGGACCGGGCTTGGGTTGTCAATCGTTTACAGTATTATAAACAAACACGGCGGTACCATAAAAGCATATTCCGAGGAAGGACGTGGAGTGGAATTTATTATAACGCTTCCTAAAGTTCATCCGGGAATACTTGGCGGTTGATAAGGTTTTTGGGAGCCGTATTGCTTTTTTATGCTTCTCTGGATGCAAAGCGTTTGTCACTGGCAGTAAGGTTGTATTCCACAATTTCATAAACGGCCAGCTGATTCTTATCGAAAGGGTCTTCTGCCACAATTTGCTGTGCTTCTTTCCGGTCTTCTGCAGTGCATAAAATAAATTCTCCGGTCGGAAGCTTCTTCCTGCCACAGCAAATGAATTTCCCTTTTGCTACATAGTGGTCCAAATATTTCTTATGTTGGGGGAAATATTGGTCAACGGCAAACTGGGGTTTTATATATTGAAGTGTAATAAGAAAAACAAAATTCATTTTAAGTTATTTGGTGAAAAAGCGAACAAAAAAGCAGGAACTTACACAATTCATGCCACTATCTGAAATTAAGGAACGATTTTTTCATATATTACGGTCGTATGAACTTCCTGAAATATATAAAGATCGGATCTCTCACAGGTTTGTTGTTATGGATGGCCATACCATCACTTGGACAACAAAATAAACCAATAAAGGTTCAGGCATGTTATGATTCCTCCGCTGTCCCCGAGTTATTCTCGAAGGTCCCGGTGGGATTTCTATTTACTTATCCGGATAATAAGAAGGAAGTTACGAACGGCTTTCTCAGGGGAAGGGTACGCTGGAAAAAATTGCAGATCACTTCTCCGCAGGGTGCTCTGAAGGGAGGTATACTGTTTTTTGACCCGCAAAAAGTATGGAATAATGGCCATAAACTCGATTTTAAGGTTCGTTACGCCGATACGGTACTGAGTTGTGAACTTGCCCTTCCTTATGTGAAAAATATTCATTTTAATCTTTATACCGACAGTCTAAAACGGGATGTGGATTTTTACTTAAATATTGAAGGGCGCTTTAGTAGTGGCAAAACGTATCCCTTGGATGCTCAAAGCGTCCGTTTTCAGGCCTCTGCCGGTCGCCTCCGTAAAAATATTTTGTTGTTACCCGGTTCGGATACAGCTGTAAAGGCCATTCGCGTGAAAGGAATATTTAAGTGGGATGAAAGCCTGGCTGACAGTTGTGTTATTCCTGTTAAAAAACAAGGGAAAGAGGTTACCTTGCCTACTGAAAAAGAGTTGTTGGACCGGTGGAAAAAGAAACGGAGATGAAAATGATTTTTTTGTAAAAGTGAAAATGAATACTTTTGCATGCGGCAGGTCTTACACGACCAGCTCCTACTGAATCCCCCAGGACAGGAATGTAGCAAGGGCAGGTGGTTGTAGCGGTGCGATGTAAGTAATCTGCCGTTTTTTTTATTTTCTTTTTTGTATCTTACTCTTCTTTTAGGAATTTCAGATTCCTCTTGATCCCTTCATATTTGCTTCTTCGGATAGGAGATCCCTGGAAAATCTGATCAAAGGCTTCTTCGGTCAATGCTTCCCATTCATGGGTCGTAAAATTCAATACTTCCGGATAAGGTCGGAAGGCTTCTTCCTCCGTTGCCTTTGCGAAGCGGTTCCAGGGACAGACGTCCTGACAGATATCACAGCCGAACATCCAGTTTTGAAACTTTCCTTTTTGGTCTTCGGGGATTATATGTTCTTTTAGTTCAATGGTGTAGTAAGAGATACACTGGCTGCCGTTGATGGTCTTATCTTCTCCGATGGCATCTGTCGGACAGGCCTCGATGCAGCGCCTGCAACTGCCGCAATAGTCTTTTGCAAAGGGGGCGTCGTACTCTAATTCCAGATCTGTTATGAGTGTGGCAATAAAGAAAAAAGAACCGGAATGGCGTGTCAAAAGATTACCGTTTTTCCCTACCCAACCCAGACCGCTTTTTTGAGCCCAGCTGCGTTCGAGCACGGGAGCAGAGTCCACGAATCCCCGTCCCTCGATTGCTCCGATTTCTTCGCGAAGCGTTTTCAAAAAATGTTTCAGTTTTTTTCTAATGACCTTATGATAATCCCGTCCATACGCATATTTTGAAACCTTTGGTGCATCGGGATTTTGCTTTTCTTTTGGGAAATAGTTCATCAAAAGAGTGATGACCGATCGGGCTCCCGGAACCAGCTTGGTGGGATCGGTTCTCAGATCGAAATAATTTTCCATGTATTGCATAGTGCCCTGCATTCCTTGTTGCAACCAGCGCTCCAGCCGCCGGGCATCCTCGTCCAGAAATTCTGCCCGGGCAATACCACAGTACTCAAAACCCAGTTTACGCGCTTCGGACTTAACCAGATGTGTATGGGATGAAACCGATGACATGAGATAACTCCAAATTTAGATGTTTATACCTGCAATCTTTTTGTTCTGTATATACAAGATCAGTGGGTATTGGCCAAAGGTAGCAGAAATTGAGAAAAACGTATCTATAAAGCAAATACAAAAATTCGTTCTTACCTTTGTGACCAATGTCTCCCCCGGAAAGGGGTTTATTAATGACGAATTATGGAATCGGAATCAGAACAATTTCACAGGGAATCCCGGGCTGTGCGGATCCGCGTATCCCAGAGTGCAGAAATGGAACATGTTTCTCCCTTATTTCTTACCTCCAGCTTTTGCTATCGAAATGCCGAAGAAATGGAAGCGGTTTTTGCGGGAGAGAAAAAAGCCAATATATACAGTCGTTTCATTAACCCTTCGGTTACGGAATTACAGGATAAGATGCGTGCGCTGGAAGGTACTGAAGCGGCTTTTGCCACTTCTTCCGGAATGAGCGCCACCTTCGCAGCTTTCATGAGCTTGCTGAAAGCGGGGGATCACCTCCTTTCGGGCCGTTCTGTTTTTGGATCTACTCATTCCATGCTGACCCGTTTTCTGCCCAGGTGGAATATTTCAAATACTTTTTTTGATCTTCAACATCCCGAACAGGTGGAGAAGCTGATCCGGCCTCATACAAAGATACTCTTTGTAGAAACGCCTTCAAATCCGGGACTGGATCTTGCCGACCTTGAGTATCTGGGTGCTTTTGCCCAAGCGCATGATTTGCTATTCATAGTGGATAATACATTTGCTACACCCGTATTTCAGCATCCGGTACATTATGGCGCCGACCTGATCCTGCATTCAGCTACTAAATGGCTGGACGGACAGGGCCGTGTGGTGGGAGGAGTAGTTTGTGGTAAAGAAGAGTGGATCGGGGAGATTTATCAATTTTGCAGAAATACCGGCCCCTCCCTTTCACCATTTAATGCATGGATGTTGAGCAAAAGCCTGGAAACGCTGTTTGTGAGATTAAAAAAGCATTCTGAAAATGCGCTGAACCTGGCCGTAAGATTATCTGATAATCCGCATCTTATATCGGTTAAATATCCCTTTTTGCCCTCTCATCCTCAATATGAACTGGCTTGCAAACAAATGTCGGGAGGAGGAGGCGTGGTTTGTTTTGAGTTAAAAGGCGGTATTGAGAGAGGAAAACGATTTCTTAACAGCCTGAGAATGCTTTCTCTTACTGCCAATCTTGGAGATACCCGTTCTATCGCGAGTCACCCGGCCTCTACTACGCATGCCAGGCTATCTGAGACGGAACGGCAGGAAGTAGGTATTACTCCGGGGCTGGTTCGTCTTTCTGTTGGGCTGGAACATTTTGAGGATATTGCAAAAGATATTGAACAGGCTTTGGAAAAGAGTGAATAATGTTTTTTTTGTTTTAATCTTGCACTTATTATGCTACAATCCCATTTCCGGTTTCCGGATCAAACTGCTTTTTATAAGGGGAAGGTCCGGGATGTTTATACCATTGATGACCGTCTTATGGTGATGTTGGTAAGTGACCGCATCTCCGCTTTTGATGTTGTTTTGCCCCGGCAGATACCTTATAAAGGGCAGGTGCTGAATCAGATCGCCGGACGTATGCTGGAAGCTACAAAAGATATTGTGCCGAACTGGGTGCGGGGCATACCTTTACCTCATGTGACGATCGGATTAAAATGTAAGGCGTTTCCTGTAGAAATGGTCGTGCGGGGAAACCTCACCGGACATGCATGGCGAGTTTATAAAAGCGGGAAGCGGGAACTCTGTGGTGTACCCCTCCCCGATGGAATGAAAGAAAATGATTTCTTTCCTCATCCGGTCATTACCCCTTCAACAAAAGCGGCGGAAGGGCATGATGAAGATATTTCCGGTGAGGAAATTATAAAAAGGGGATTGGTGGATGAAAAAGATTATGCGCATCTGGAGGAATATGCTTTGGCGCTTTTTAAAAGAGGGAAAGAACTTGCAGCAAAACAAAACCTAATCCTGGTAGATACTAAATATGAGTTTGGAAAGGTGGGCGAGGTTATTTATCTGATAGATGAGGTACATACGCCGGACTCATCCCGCTATTTCTATGCAGATACGTATGAAGGAAACCAGAAAAAAGGGGAACCCCAGCGTCAGTTAAGTAAGGAATTTGTCCGGGAATGGTTGATGGAACATGGCTTCCAGGGCAAAAAAGGACAAGTGGTTCCCGAAATGGATGACGCCTTTGTTCATAGTGTGAGCGAACGCTATATTGAGCTATATGAACATATCACCGGTGAACGATTTGTGAAACAGGAAGTCGTTCAGGATGAGATAGTCCCGGCAATTACGGCTGCGCTGAAAAAGCTTTGAACTCCGGCTATTCATCACCTGTTTCCAGCTGCAATACTTCGTGGGATCGCTTTCTGACCTGCATAGCCAGTTCGCCGTTCTTAATGAGAGACCTGCCATAGGAAGGGATCATTTCTTTGATCTTGCTCAATGCCTCCGGATCTTTCAATAGGTTCTCACAACAGGATTCGAGCACTTCTAAAATAATATATACAGAGGTGGATGCTCCAGGAGAAGCTCCTAAAAGTGCGGCGAGGGAGCCGTCTTTGGAATGCACCACTTCTGTCCCAAATGCCAGTACCCCTCCTTCTTTTTTATCTTTTTTAATGATCTGAACCCGCTGTCCGGCAATAGCCAGATCCCAATCCTCCATTTGTGCATTGGGATAAAATTCTTTCAATGAGGCCAAACGTTCTTCGGGGCGGAGCCTTACCTGCTCAATCAGGTATTTGGTAAGCGGTATATTATCAATACCGGCCCGTACCATGGGCATTAGGTTGTTCAGCCGTAGAGAAGCCGGCAGATCCATATAGGAGCCATGTTTTAAAAACTTGGTAGAGAAACCGGCAAAAGGACCAAACAACAATTCCTGCTTTCCCCGGATGGTTCGCGAATCCAGATGAGGAACAGACATGGGAGGAGCGCCGGTTGCAGCTTTCCCATACACTTTAGCATGATGCTGATCAATAACCTCCCTGTTTACACAACGGAGCCATTGTCCGCTGACAGGAAATCCACCATATCCCTTCCCTTCCGGTATCCCGGATTTTTCCAGTAGGGTCAGCGCTTTGCCTCCGGCACCAATAAAAACAAATTTTGCCGTTAACTTCTTCTTCATGCCTGACCGCCGGTTTTCTACTTCTACTTCCCAACCCTTTCTTCTTTTTAGCGGATCAATATCATTGGCCTCCCAACCATGCATTACCTCCACTCCGGTAAGGCTTTTCAAATATCTGATGAGATAACGGGTCAGGTAGCCAAAATTAACATCCGCTCCTTCTGCCATACGGGTGGCAGCTACCTTATCAGATGCCGGCCGGTCGTTCATCATCAGGGGAATCCATTGTTTCAACACCTCCCGGTCTTTGGAGAAACGCATGGTTTTAAATAAGGGATGGACTTTGAGGGCCTTGGTTCTCTTTTCTAAAAATGCTATGTCCTTTTCTCCCTGAACGAAGCTCATGTGGGGGGTAGGCCTGATGAAATCTCCCGGAATCATTTCTTTTTCTACCATCCATGCCCAAAATTGCTTGGAGATCTCAAATTGCTCATTGATCTTAAAGGCCTTGCTGCAATCAATGGCGCCGTCCGCCCGCTCCGGGGTATAGTTTAACTCGCACATGCCCGCATGGCCTGTACCTGCATTATTCCAGGCGGAGGAGCTTTCTAAAGCCACCCCTTTTAACCGGTCCATGATGATAATTCTACATGTTGGATCCAAAACCTTTAGAAAAACCCCGAGAGTGGCGCTCATGATACCTGCTCCTATAAGCAGGTAGTCGGTCTGATATGTTTTGTTTGTCATTTTTGGGAATAAGTTTGCTTTCAATCCGGTGAAGCAGCATCTGAAGGTTCTAAAACGCCGCCCAGGCTAACGGCCCGCAAAGGTACGACCAAAACGGGAATTCCGAATGCATGAACCCTCTCTTTTTCTTTGTAACTTTGCCTTTCTATGTTCAAACATCTGAAAGCGCTGAATAAATACTTTATCAAGTATAAATGGCGGGTCATTTTGGGGATTGTTTTTATTATATTCTCCAATCTGATGGCAGTGCTGCCTGCACAGGTGATTCGTTATATCATAGATTTCGTTCAGGAAAATATAAAAGAAACAGGAGAACGCATAATCCCTCACCAGAATTGGTTTTTGCATTTTTCTTTTGACTGGGTTAACCATGCCACCCTGATTCATGTGGTCGCTTACGGAGGTGCGGTGCTCCTGGCACTTGCCTTGCTTCAAGGGTTTTTTATGTTTCTCATGAGAGAAATGATCAATGTGATGTCCCGGTTTATAGAATATGACCTGAAAAACGAGATCTATACCCAATATCAAAGGTTGGATCTCCATTTTTTCAAAACCCATAATACCGGTGACCTGATGAATCGGATCTCAACAGACGTTTCCAGGGTGAGGTATTATGTGGGCCCTTCTCTTATGTATTCCGTGAACCTGATCGTGCTCATTACAGTTACGGTTTATTTTATGCTGAGGGTAAACGTAATGCTTACGTTGTATACGCTTATCCCGTTGCCTGTTCTTGCCGTTATCATTTATTACGTCAACCAGATCATCCACCGAAAAAGTGAACGTATCCAGGAGGATCTGTCTGAACTTACGACCATTGCGCAGGAGTCCTATTCCGGTATTCGTGTTATTAAATCCTATGTAGATGAAGCGGCTAATATGGATCATTTTGAGAAAGCGAACCGGCATTATATGGATAGTTCGGTGGACCTGGCCCGGACGGAAGCGCTTTACCGGCCTTCCATGCAGCTCATGATAGGCTTGAGTACCCTCATAACCGTTATGGTAGGGGGAATTGCCGCCATAAGAGGCGAGATTTCAATAGGTAGTATAGCGGAATTTGTGGTATACGTTAACTTGCTGATGTGGCCGGTGGCTTCGATAGGAATGGTCATGTCAATGATTCAGCGGGCGTCCGCCTCTCAAAAGCGGATCAATCAGTTTCTTGAAATACAACCCCAGATTATTTCTCCCTCCCATGCGGTAAACAAAAAGATCATCGGAACCGTACATTTCCAAAATGTGAATTTCACTTATTCTCATACGGGGATACAAGCATTAAAGGATTTTAACCTTAGCATCGAAGCCGGTCAAAAAATTGCAGTGGTCGGAAAAACGGGTTCCGGAAAATCTACACTGGCTCAATTGCTTATCCGGATGTATGATCCGCAGGAAGGAAAAATTACCATCGACGGAACCGAACTGAACAGATATGATCTGAAAGACCTGCGTTCGCAAGTGAGCGTCGTACCTCAGGAGGTTTTTTTATTTTCAGACACCATTGAAAATAACCTCCGTTTCGGAGCACCTGACGCTACTATAGAACTCATCCGGAGTGCAGCTCGGGAAGCTGCAATAGAAAAAGACATTCTGAATTTTCCGGAGGGGTTTCAAACCCGCGTGGGCGAGCGGGGCATCTCTTTATCGGGTGGTCAGCGGCAACGGGTTTCTATTGCAAGAGCACTCGTAAAAAATCCCAACCTGCTTATCTTTGATGATTGTCTCTCGGCAGTGGATGCGAAAACCGAGCGGACAATCATTGAGAGTCTTTATAATTATTTGAAAGAAAAAACGGCTCTTATCATTACCCACAGGATATTCGCTACCTTCCGTTTTGACCAGATTATTGTAATGGATGACGGACGGATAGCCGAGCAGGGCACTCATGAACAGTTGCTTGCGAAGAGAGGGCTGTATGCCGATCTATATCACAAGCAGCAACAAGATGATGAATCCTCGGTGACAACTTGATTTGGGCGTTCTTTCTCATTATTAAATATTTTTGCAAAAATTTCTATTTAAAAAAAACTATAGTATATTTGTTTCCTTAAACAAATTCGTTAGTATTGTTCACTTTATAAAATAAGATTACTGTGCCGTACGAAAACAATGACTTGTATTCAAAAAGACTGAAAGCCGGGAAAAGAAGAACCTATTTCTTTGATGTCAGAACGACGCGCGCTAACGACTACTTTTTAACCATTACGGAAAGCAAAAAACGCTTTGATGACAACGGGTACGAGAGACATAAAATTTTCTTGTATAAAGAAGATTTTAACAAGTTTATCAATGCCCTGGAAGAAGCTGTGGATCATGTGAAGACGGAACTTCTTCCTGACTTTGACTTTGACCAGTTCAACCACGAGGATCAGGATGAGGAGCAACAGCAATCACAGGGGACTACCGAGGCTTCGGATACAGAGCTTCCTACAGCAGAAGTGCTATCGGAATCTGAAGAAGTATCTACTGAAAATGAATCTGGCGGAGGATCTTCCGCAGGTGAGCAGGTAGATAAATGGTAGCCTCATTCTCATTATATTTCGAAAATATTTTCCTATACCTTTAGTGTAATGACTCAAGAACAACTAAAAGTTATGAAGTCCCGTTTGCTGGGGCTGAGGGGGTTTCTTTGACATCCCTGATCGACTTGCTAAAATAGAAAGCGATAAACAATTGACCCTGTCTCCGGGATTTTGGGACGACCATGACCGTGCGACTTCTGTTATGAAGGAGATCAAAGGCAATACCTTCTGGACCGATTTATATAAAAAAGCAGAGACGGCGGTGGAGGATGCAGGCGTGCTCCTGGAGTTCCATAAGGAAGGAGAAGCTTCTGAGTCCGAGGTAGAAGAGGCAGGTAGAAAAGCCGTTGAGATACTGGATGAGCTGGAGTTCAAATCTACCCTGAATCAACCGGAAGACGAACTTACTGCCATTCTGACTATCAATGCCGGCGCCGGTGGAACCGAAAGCCAGGACTGGGCCGAGATGCTGTTGCGTATGTATCGTATGTATGGCGAAAAGCAGGGCTGGAAAATCAGTGAGGTGGATCTGCAACAAGGGGATACGGCGGGGATCAAGTCTGCGACCCTGGAGCTCGAGGGAGATTTTGCTTATGGCCTTTTGAAGTCTGAGAACGGCGTTCACCGCCTGGTTCGGATATCTCCATTCGATTCCAATGCCCGGAGGCATACCTCCTTTGCTTCCGTATTTGTATACCCATTGGTAGATAACGCTATTGAAATTCACATCAATCCTGCAGACCTGGAATGGGACTTTTACCGTTCCGGTGGAAAGGGGGGCCAAAATGTCAATAAGGTAGAGACCGCCGTGCGGGTTACGCATACGCCTTCCGGCATAATCGTGGAATGCCAGCAGGCCCGGACACAGGGCGAAAATCGTGAGAAGGCGCTGGCCATGCTCAAATCCCGTCTTTATGAGGAAGAGCTACGAAAGCAGGAAGAACTCAAAAATGCTACCAATTCTGAGAAACGGAAAATTGAATGGGGCTCCCAGATTCGTTCTTATGTTTTTCATCCTTATAAAATGATCAAAGATCATCGGACGAATTTTGAAACAGGAAATGTGCAGCCGGTGATGGATGGGGCGCTCGACGGTTTTATTAAGGCCTACCTGTTGTGGCGAAAAGAATAAAGGAACGGAAAGAGGCGGTATTTAACCCCCTATCCCATTCAGAAGCAGCCCGCTGAGTACACTGGTAGCATCAGAAGATAAGGTATTTCCCCCTTTTAGTCCGCTGAGTAAGGATTCCCTGGAAGTGTTTTTACCTCCTAAGCCTAATAACCTGGCATATTGAGCCACCGTTAAAATATTCTTTATTTTACCAAGGGTTCCTTTATTGAAGGAAGTCAGTTTTTTAGCATAAGATTTCAGATTGCTCTGGGCCAGAGAGGCAATACTATTTGTATTTCCGATGTAGTTGGAGAAGATATCCGTTAGGGTGGATTGCTGATCACCCCCCAAGCCCAAGGTGCTTCCCAATACGCCTGATATTTGTTTGGCCGTGGCGAGTACGTTGGATACTTTACTGATCGTCTGAATAGCCTGGAGCGGGTTGCCGGCTGCATTTCGTGAAATCTCACAGGAGCTTAGGGATGATGTGACAGCAGGGGCTATCAAGAATAAAAATGCAGCCAAAATAATTTTTCTCATTTTCTTAAAACTTTAATAGTTCGAGGTATTATGGCAAAGATAAGTAAACCGGAGGGAGCATGAAATAAATTTTCTTTAAAGGGGCTATCTGTTATTGAATAATTTCGAAAAATCCCGCCTTTCGTTCTTCCTTCTTCTCAGATTAAATACCGTAGTTTTGTAGAAATAAACTAAAACCTGTATTAAATGAATAACGCGTATTTCTATTTCCCACAACCGGAAAACGAGCCGGTAGATCGTTTTATACCCGGCAGTCCCGAGCGGATGAGGCTGAAAGAACAATTGGCTGCTCTGAAGGAGCGGGAGCGGGATATTCCTATGATTATCGATGGGGAAGAAGTATATACCGACAAGAAAGAGGTTATCCGCCCTCCGCATGAAATCAGCCGTACCCTTGGCTATTTCTCCCGTGGAGATCAGAAACATATTTCACAGGCTATTGATGCCGCTTTAAAGGCGCGTGATTCTTGGGCAGCAGTTAGCTGGGAGCAGCGGGCTTCCGTTTTCCTGAAAGCCGCCGAATTACTAACCACAAAATACCGGGAGTTGAGTAATGCGGCCACCATGCTCGGACAGAGCAAGAATGCCTTTCAGGCGGAGATTGATTGCGTTTGCGAACTGGCAGATTTCCTTCGATTCAATGTTCATTTTTTGAGTGACATTTACCGGCAGCAACCCGTTTCGCCACGGGGCGTGAACAATCGCATGGAGTATCGGCCTTTGGAAGGCTTTGTTGCCGCAGTTACTCCTTTTAATTTCACTTCTATCGGCGCTAATTTGCCATTAGCTCCGGCCATGTGCGGCAATGCAGTGGTTTGGAAACCTTCCGATACCCAGATTTATTCCGCTCATTTTTTTATGAATATCCTGAGAGAAGCAGGCTTGCCTGGCGGAGTGATCAATATGGTGTTCACAGAGGGTCCGCTCTTTGGTGAAACATGTCTCAGTCATCCGGATTTTGCAGGGTTGCATTTTACAGGTTCAACGGCTACCTTTAAGCATCTCTGGAAAACCATTGGTGAAAATATTGATAGCTATAAAAGCTATCCCAGGATTGTGGGGGAGACGGGCGGTAAAGATTTTGTTGTGGTCCACAAGAGCGCAGATGTGGATGCGGTCGTGGCTAACCTCATTCGCGGCGCTTATGAATTTCAGGGGCAAAAATGTTCTGCGGCTTCCCGGGCTTACCTGCCTTCCTGTCTGGCCGGCGAGATAAAAGAAAGGCTGATAGCTGAAATTAAAACTCTGAAAATGGGACCCCCTGAAGATTTCGGGAACTTTATAAACGCGGTTATTGATGAGCGGGCTTTTGATAAGATCAGCGGTTATATCCAGAAGGCGAAAGAAAGCCGGGATGCAAAGATCATTGCCGGGGGAGATTTTGATAAACAGAGCGGTTATTTTATAGCGCCTACACTGATTGAAGCTTCCAAACCGGATTTCCTGACGATGAAAGAAGAGATTTTTGGCCCTGTATTAACCTTCTATATTTATGATGAAGATAAATGGGAAAACACACTGGATCTGGTGAATACCACTTCGCGATATGCTTTAACAGGCGCTGTCTTTGCCGGCGACCGGCATGTAATAGAAGAAAGCAGCAGGAAACTGGAAAACTGCGCCGGCAATTTTTATATTAATGATAAACCTACAGGAGCAGTAGTGGGACAGCAGCCCTTTGGAGGCGCCAGGGCGTCGGGTACGAATGATAAGGCGGGCTCTATGATGAACCTGTACCGGTGGATAAGTGCGAGGACCATCAAAGAAACTTTTGTCCCGGTGACCGATTACAGATACCCATTTTTGGAGAAAGAATAAGTTTATATCTCTTTGGTACAAAGCCTGATCTCGTCTGAATCTTTAGGATCATAAGTGAACCATACCATGTAATTCTTACCATTGATTACTAAATGTCTCGGATGGATGACTTGAGAGACTTTAGTACCGTCTTTGAAGATCAGATAGCGTTTCGGATCACCGGCAATGGAACTCCAGTAAGCCCAATTACTTGCATTTTCGTTGCACCAGGCCATGCCCCTTTGGGGGTGGTCATCAGCGATCTTTTTACCATTCAGGTAAAGTCCGGATTCCATCCCGTTGTCGCCATTTCTGTTTACAGAGAATATATTGTTACCGCTTTTATCCAACCAGGGTGATGACGTATAAACATTAGATAATTTTTTTCCTCCAAAAAAGATTACATTGCTTTTATCGGGATGATTGATCATGGCATCGGTGAGTTGTTCCCGGATGGAAGCTTGCCTGGACTCATCTTTCTCTTTGGCCATTCTTAAACTTAGTTCCGAAACTAACGGAACCACGATACAGCCATTACTGAAATCAATATTGGCAAACAGGTCTCCCCCATATGCTATAGGTTTTAATTTACCTTCATTAGAAAGGAGATAAGCATTGGTATTTTGAAGATCTTTTTGCGAGGGGAATACCGAGGCATAAAATCGGGTTCCCGTTTTATCCACGATCAGGTTGCTTACCATTATAAAAGGGCCATAGGTTTTTCCATTAAAGGAAATTTCATAACCGTTGCTATTTATATTGGGTTTAATATATTTATTGTCGGCGCCTCCCTTGGCTTCCTCTTTGATCAGGTACCAGTCGTATTTTTCATTGAGAGCAAGTAATTTTTTATCTAGCTTACCAACGGTTGTTTCACTCGCTTTGCTGCCATTTTCATAAATAAATGCTATATCTTTATCCGATCCTTCTCCTAATTCACTGAGCTGTTCCGCTCTGGTCATAATGCCAACGACCACCGTAGTGAGCATGTGGTCGTTTTGAGACTGAACAGTAGAATAACGCTCAATAAAATATTCTCCGGAACGCAAAGAAGCAGAGCCTACCCGGGAGGTCTTGATTCCATGCTTTTCATAATCAAACAGGTTTGTATTTTTATCGGCCTTTTTTTGTTTGACGATCGAGGGGGGCGTATTCTCGGCTGTGCTATTTTCAACGGGCTTTTCCGTGTTGTTTGCATCAGTAACCACTGCTGCTTTGGCTGCTTCTTTTGCAACCCTGCCCAATTTCTTAAGGATCTGGCCGCTGGATGAGACCGGTATCAAATAAATGGATACAAGTAATAAAAAGATAAAACGATATGTATTCATAAACTAAATTTTTAGAATTTACATATATTCAATATGGTCAGATCTTCACAAATTCTACCCTTCTATTGTTGGCTTTCCCTTCCTGAGTGTCGTTGCTGTCAATGGGTTTTGCAGCGCCATTTCCTTTAGTGGTTAACCGGTCTGAGGAGATTCCCATTTCCACTAATTGGTCTTTAACTGCATTTGCCCGTTCTTCGGAAAGCTTTTTATTGGCATCCGCATTACCATCGCTGTCCGTATGCCCATTGATCTCAAATTTCAGCTCATCGTGTGCTTTCATTAGTTTGACAATCTCATTTAAAGCGCCCATGGATTCGGGTTTGATCGTCGACTTGTTAACATCAAACAGGATGCCGTGGGTAATGAACTTTCCCTCAGTTACGATTTTGTTGTATTTATCATCCCCGCCGGCGGCCAGCCGGAAGTTCTTGATCTTAAAACCATACCGGCCGTCCGTGCGAATAGCCAGTTTTGTGGCTCCCGTCGGGAAGTTGTTGGTGGCCTGTACCCGGGTAGCTCCGATATAAGCTTTCGCAATATTTTTTCGAATATAAATGGCGATATGATGCCAGACGCCATTGGTATTGAGTGCTGTTTTGGTTTCTTCATTTACATTGGAAGCGCTTGCTTTGGAATCTCCTAAAATGGTTTGCGTATTTGAATGAATGGTGAACCTTGCCAGCCCGTATCCTTCATAATTGTTGTCGTCAGATTTATAAAGATAAATATTGAAATCATTTACCTGATCAAAGTAATCCGTTCTGGTATTTTCATACATCATGTCGAATTCCAGCGTGAATTGTTCTGGCAGATAATGGTCATTATCCATAAGAGGCGTTACTATGAGATATCCTCCCTTATTCAGGTGCAAAATTTTTTCCCCTTCGTAAGATTGGATTTCGGCATTTCCCTTTTTGATGGTAAAGCGAGCCGGCAGTTCAGCATCTGGTTCCTCGCTAAGGTCCGGTTGGAAGATAATTTTATCTCCCGGAACGAAATCGTAGCTTTTGTAATTTGTCACAACGGGGCTTTTTGATTCTGTTACCGGGCCCGGAGTCCTATTCCCTTCATTGACCGATACCCCGCCTGTTGGCTGACTGTTTTTAGCCCTTCCCGCTTCCCGGGCAGTTTGATCTATGGCTTTGTCTGTGGCCCTGCCTGCGCGTCTGATGACATTGTTAGCCGCCCTGTTCTTTACTTCATTTTTAATACGATTCAATAACTGGGCCTGTACCTTTGACGGGGCCGTTAGAAAATAGCAGAAACAAAGTAATCCCATGGCCAAAAGGAGGTGTCTTTTCATAAATTTAAGTTTTGAAGTGATAGATCCGTTTTTTAAATTTTATTTTGCAAATATCCTTTGTCGGAGGCGCCCGGTCAATCCCGTCAAAACAGGTTTTTTTTAAAATCCCCGAAAAGGGGGATTTTTCAATGAAGGTTGGAAGCCTGAATATTTTTGATCTATTTTTACCTGAAACTTTATGGGCTTGAGAAGCTGCTTTACTAAAAAATGGAAAGGTCTTTTCCGGAAGTGGGGGCTGCCGGGAGTCATTATACTTATCCTGCAGTTATCTTCTTTCATATTGTCTGCCCGGGACAGTAGGAAAGACAGCCTCTTAAAACAACTACATAAAAGATCCCTTTCCGATAGTGCGCGTATGGAGATACAACTCCAACTGGCATGGGAATATATGCATTCGGTAAATAAGGATTCGGCCAGGCATATACTTAAAAAATGCTTGCAATTGGCTTCCCGGAGCGGCGATTATTCCCGGATGGGAGACGCTTTGTCCTATTTGGGGACCAGTTATTATTATGTAGATGACTATGATAGCGCACTTATCTTTTACCAAAAAGCCGAAGCGTACTATAAGAAAGATACTTCAGCGCAGGCCGGAGTAAATATAGCGGCCAACCGGATGAGCATGGGTACCGCTTTCCTTCAGCAGGGAAATCATCAAATCGCCCTCCATTCTTACTTGAGAGCTATCCGGCTTCTTGAGCAAGCAAAAGATCAGGGTAATCTGGTAACAGCTTATGCAAACATCGGATTGGTCTATAATGACCTGAAACAATTTGATAAAGCCCTGTATTATCATCAAAAAGCATTTCAAATTTGCCGGACCTACCCTACGGAGGTCCCCATAGAAAAGAAGGCGCAGATAGGAATGCTGACTGCGCTGGATTTTATTAATCTAAAGCAATATGATGAAGCATTTAGAACCTTACATCAATCTGATTCGATAATTAAGGAACTGAATTCTGTCTATCTTTTTACTATATTTTATGGCATACAGGGAAAGTATTATGGGGCATTGGCTCAATATAAGGCTTCCAATGCCGCTTTTAGGCAGTCTCTCCAATATGCGGTTCGGTCAGGTCAGCACTTTCATGAGGCTAATGCTTTTCAACAACTGGGTATCAATTATTTCAAACTGGGCAGATACAAAGAAAGTATAGCAAACCTCCGGCGGTCACTTGCTATTAATAGAGAGATCCATGATAAGGTCCGGGAACGAAAAACGCTTGAATATCTTTCAAAAGCGTATACAAAATCCGGAAACGCTACACAGGCGGTACAATATTATCAACAATATATTCAACTGAGTGACAGCCTGAATGAGTCCGAAAGCAAAAGGCAGATCAATGAAATTGAAAACAGGTATCAGTCTCAAA
Organism: uncultured Chitinophagaceae bacterium; assembly: GCA_964478125.1. Lineage (GTDB taxonomy): Bacteria > Bacteroidota > Bacteroidia > Chitinophagales > Chitinophagaceae > FW021-bin31. The sequence goes on from CAYZGR010000001.1 coordinate 23,073, forward strand.
AGAAGCAGGATAGTATTTTGGTTTTACAGAAGAGCGGCCAGCTCCAGAAACTTTCTATCAAGCGGAAAGAAACACTTATTACCATTGTGGTTGCCGGGGCGCTGTTGTGTATACTAAGCGGTTTGCTGATGTATCGAAACCTGCGCCACAGGCACCGGCTGCTTCGGCAGGAAGAAGAACTAAATAAACAACGTATCCAGGAACTGGAGCGCGAACGGCAATTGGTGGCTGCACAATCTGTCATTCAGGGACAGGAAGAAGAAAGGAGCAGGCTGGCCAGGGACCTCCATGATGGAGTAGGAGGGTTGTTATCAGGAGTAAAATTATCTTTATCAACCATGAAAGGAAACGTATTTCTATCAGAGGAAAACGCGCAGGCAGTTGGTTTGGTGATCAACCAGCTGGATCAGTCTATCGCTGAATTGCGCAGGGTATCACACAATATGATGCCTGAAGCTTTGATCAGGTTCGGGCTGAAAGAAGCGCTGGAAAATTACTGTGAGAATCTGAATCTGTCCGGGGAACTCAAAGTGCGATTACAGACTTATGGTATGGAAAAAAGGATGAAACAGGAAAAAGAAATTATCCTTTATCGTATTGTCCAGGAACTGTTAAACAACATATTAAAGCATGCAGGGGCCAAGAATGTTCTGATTCAGCTGACCCGCGAGGGGGATCGTTTTAATCTTACCGTGGAAGATGATGGGAAAGGTTTTAATATACAGGAAGCCGAACAAAAGGGGGGTGCAGGATTGGCTAATGTGAGAGCCCGGGTAGTGTATTTAGAAGGGACGGTAGATTTTCAGTCAGTGCCCGGTGAAGGAACTGCTGTCAATATAATAGGCAAGGCAACGTAGTTTTTATCTCTGCCAAAGCTCTGACGGAGACCTGTTTGTCTTTATTCTTTTATCTTTATTCTTTTGTCTTTTATCTTTAAAAGCATGTCTAAGGTTCAAGTGTTTATTGTGGACGACCACCCGATGGTTGTAGCCGGCTTAAGGGCCTTGATTGGTCAATTGGAAGGTATGGAAGTAGCGGGCTCGGCGGCAAACGCATTTGATACATTGCCTTTTTTACAAAAAAATAAGGTACATGTGGTTTTGCTGGATATCAACCTGCCGGACATCAATGGTATGGATCTATGCAAAAGAATAAAAAATGATTTTCCCAACATTCGGGTTTTAGGCATCAGCACTTTTAGCGACCGCAGTTATATTTCCCGCATGATCAATAACGGAGCCTCCGGTTATCTGGTCAAGAGCGCTTCTGCGGCGGAAATATCCGAAGCCATTCAGACCGTTATGAAGGGAAGGCTTTACCTCAGTCTTGAGATGGAACACTTACTTAAGCCCGTGTCTGTTATTCCTTCAGGCGCCTTACCCGTGTTGACCAGAAGGGAGAAAGAAGTGCTGAGATTAATAGCAGATGGCCTTACCAACAATCAAATAGCTGAAAAATTATTTATCAGCCCGCTCACGGTTGATAGCCACAGAAAAAATTTATTGACCAAACTCAATGTGAAAAATACCGCATCACTCATCACTACGGCTTTCGAACACCGGTTATTATAGCATTTCCAATATAGGAGAGGGAGGATGAACACCATGCAACTTAAAAGAAAGAGGAGTAAGGCATTTTTCACGGTCATTCTGCCGGTTCCCGAAATCAAGAATAATAAAATTCATTCCAAAAAATTCCTTTTGGATTTTCTGATCGATATAGGCATAAAAAAACCGGCTTCATAAGAAACCGGTTGTTCAAAGCTCGTTATTTGTAATTGAAAGATGATCGTCTCATCTTACGCTGTCACTTTCATCCCATCCAGGACGCCCATCACCTCGCGAACATGTTGAGCCGATTTTTCCAGAAGTGCTTTTTCTTCCGCATCCAGGTCCAGTTCGATGATCTTTTCGATACCGTTTTTACCCAACATGACAGGTACGCCGAGGTAAATATTTTCAAAACCATATGCCCCCGTCAGCCATGCGCAGCAGGGGAATATCCGTCTTTCATTTTTACAGATAGATTCTACCATTTGTGCAGCCGCTGCTCCCGGCGCATACCATGCAGATGTGCCCAGAAGATTTACGATCTCCCCTCCGCCTTTTTTGGTTCTTTCTATAATGGCGTTCAATTTGTCTTCAGCAACCAATTGAGTAACCGGGATGCCGGAAACGGTGGTATATCTTGGCAACGGCACCATCGAATCACCATGTCCGCCCATCAATACGGCCTGGATGTCTTTTGGAGAACAGCCGATCTCCTCTGCCAGGAAGGCCTTATAGCGGGAAATGTCCAGAATGCCGGCCATGCCAAACACGCGTTTACTGTCCAGTCCGGAGGTAAGATAGGCACAATAAGCCATGACGTCCAGCGGGTTTGCAACGATCACAATGATGGCATTGGGAGAATGCTTTACTACGTTTTCGGTAACGGATTTTACAATGGAAGCATTCGTCGAAATGAGATCATCGCGGCTCATCCCCGGCTTTCGGGGGATGCCGGAAGTGATAACTACTACATTGCTGTCGGCCGTTTTGGAATAATCATTTGTCGCGCCTGTCAGCCGGGTACTGAAAGGGTGGATGGCCGCGCTCTCGTACATATCCAGTGCTTTTCCCTCAGAAACACCTTCTTTAATATCCAGTAATACGACTTCTTCTAAAAAATCTTTTTGTGCCAACACATTAGCACAGGTAGAGCCTACATTTCCAGCCCCTATTACAGAAACTTTCATTGAGATATGATATTTTATAATTTACAAATAAATGGATGGTCCAAAATTATTGAAATAAGCCGTTTCACCATACGGCAGATTCATATTTAACAATAAAATAAATTGCAGGGTTTAATCCGTTCCCAGATAATGAATTAAAGAATCAATCGGTTGGGAGCCCTCGTTGTGATAAACGATCTTGCCGTCTTTGTCATAGATATAAATGCCCGGGAAATATTGTTGTTCATAAAACATATTCAATCGTCTCGTTGAATCGGAACCCATGGTGATGACATTGGGATAACGTTGTATGCCAAACCCTTTGTAATAAGCAACCATCTGGTCATAGTGGAAAGGGGTGATCATCAGGATCTGAGCACCTTTGAACTCATCAATATGATCGGTGATCCTCTTCGTCTCATGTTGACAGTGCGAACAATCGACGCTGAATAAAAAGATCATGGTGGGTTTTCCTTTCTTCAGATCTTTGTTTGTAAAGGTTTTGCCTCCTACTGCCGTGAAGGCAAAAGGCGGGATCTCCGGAAAACGCAAATATTTAGGTTTAGGCTTGGGGTTGTTGTAAGTCGATTGTGCCCGTGTTAAAAAAGGGGCACAGCACACAGCAGCTAACAAAAAAGCTGAAAGAAACTTTCTCATAAAACGGATTATTTTGTCATTTCCCCTGCAAAAACCTGGCATCTGCTTATGCTGTAGTCGAGGTGGATTCCCCTGCAGGAGAATATACTTCATTCCATTCGTGGCCACAATTTCTGCATTCATACTTTCTGTTGGGAAGTTCTACAGCCAATACCACGCAAACCAGCATGGCGGTAATGATCAAAAAAGCCCAGGGCCAGCTGATAAAAAGCATGACGGTACCTATAACGGCCAAAACGGCAGTTAAGCTGAAATACAGGCCGGCGGTTTTATCCTTAATGTCCTGGGATTTGCACTTTGAACAGGTTTTTAACATGGGTATTGATTTATTTAATAATAATAAACATCGTCACTACGCTGACAAAAGTAAGGAATTTTACCTCATTAGAGATTGAAAATATAGAATTTCGCCCTGAAACGCTGCATTTTCACACAATGTTTTACTTTTGTGTTTTATATTAATATTTTTTTAAGAGATAAAACGCTTATGGCAACAACATCAGACATAAGAATGGGGCTTATCATTAAGTTGAATAATGAGCTGTATCAGGTAGTAGATTTTGGTCAGAATAAAACGGCGAGAGCTGCAGCAAAAGTGAGAGCCAAACTAAAAAGCATTGAAACCGGCAAGAGCATTGAGCATACCTGGAACTCGGGAGAAAACATCCACACGGTTCGCGTTGAAAAGCGCCCTTTCCAGTTTTTATATAAAGATGATATGGGATATCATTTCATGAGTACGGAGACTTACGAACAGTTTGCCATGCCTGAAACCAAGGTAAACGAACCTGACTTTTATAAGGAAGGGCAGGAGTGTTTTATCCTCATCAATACGGAAACAGATGAACCCATGAGTGCAGAACTCCCCGACAAAATTGAGCTGAAGGTTACCTATACGGAGCCGGGGCTGAAGGGAGATACCGCTACCCGTACCCTGAAGCCGGCTACCGTGGAAACCGGAGCTACTGTTAAAGTTCCACTCTTTATTGACAGGGACGAAATTATTCGGATTAACAGTCAGACAGGCGAATACATAGAAAGGGTGAAATAAAGAATTTCTTCGGAGGCGGGATTCAGAAGAACGAGATATTTCTTGTAGCTTCATCCTCTTGTTTCCGCTTTAATTAAAACTATAATTATGGAATTTAAACAAATTCAGGAACTGATTAAACAGGTAAACCGATCCCATTTGACCGAGTTACACATTGAGCAGGACAATTTTAAAATCACCATAAAAAAAGGACAAAAAACCGATGACCAGGGATTGGCCGCTTCCCCCTTGGTTAATCCGGTAGTGGCCTATCCGGCCCCGCAGGCTCCCATAGCTTCTGCACCGGCAGCCCCTGCTCCGGAACAGCCCGCTCCTTCTAAAGAAAAGGCGGTCAAAAAAGAGGAAGATGCAAACCTGATTACCATTAAATCCCCGATGATCGGTACTTTTTACCGCAGTCCGGGTCCGGACAAGCCGGCTTTTGTGAATGTAGGCGATGAAGTGGCGCCCGGCAAAGTAGTTTGTATCATTGAAGCGATGAAATTGTTTAATGAAGTGGAAAGTGAGGTGAGTGGTAAGATTGTCAAAATATTGGTAGAGGAAGCTTCTCCGGTGGAATATGATCAGCCGCTTTTTCTTATAGAACCTTAGTATATCGCGTTAATAACAGATTAAAATATATGGGGTATATGAACCTCGTGCACGAGAATTGAATATGTTTAAAAAAATCTTGATTGCAAACAGGGGTGAGATTGCATTACGCATTATCCGCACCTGTAAAGAAATGGGAATTAAGACGGTGGCAGTACATTCTACTGCGGATAGCGATAGCCTGCATGTAAAATTTGCTGATGAAACCGTTTGTATCGGGCCGCCGTCCGGTTCTGAATCTTATTTGAATATCCCCAGTATTATGGCAGCTGCTGAAATTACCAATGTGGATGCCATCCATCCCGGCTATGGTTTCCTGTCGGAAAACGCCCGCTTTGCAGAGATCTGTGCCGATCATCAGGTAAAGTTCATTGGCCCATCTGCGGAAATGATCAGTAAAATGGGAGACAAAATTACGGCTAAAGAAACGATGGTAGCTGCAGGAGTACCCGTTATTCCCGGTTCGGAAGGCTTATTGCAAGATACCGGAGAAGCTAAAAAGTGGGCAAAACAAATCGGCTACCCGGTTATGCTGAAAGCGACAGCCGGAGGAGGAGGCAAAGGCATGCGGGTCGTTTGGAATGAAGAAGAGATGGAACATCATTTCGATGCCGCCCAGGCGGAGGCCCAGGTTTCTTTCGGTAATGATGGTATTTACATGGAGAAATTCGTGGAGGAGCCCCACCATATCGAATTCCAGATAGCGGGAGATCAATATGGAAAAGCATGTCATATGAGCGAAAGAGATTGTTCTATTCAACGTCGTCATCAAAAGCTGATCGAAGAATCTCCTTCCCCCTTTATGACGAAAAAATTACGCAAAGCGATGGGGGAAGCCGCGATTAAAGCCGCTGAAGCCATTCAATATGAGGGCGTGGGCACGGTAGAATTCCTGGTAGATAAAAATCGGGATTTTTATTTTATGGAAATGAATACGCGCATTCAGGTGGAGCATGGAGTAACGGAAGAAGTGATCAATTTCGACCTGATCAAGGAGCAGATCAAGATAGCGGCAGGGATTCCCATATCGGGAAAAAATTATGAACCTACGATGCACGCCATAGAATGCCGGATCAATGCGGAGGATCCTTATCATGATTTCAGACCCTCTCCCGGGGTTATCAGAGTTTTACATACGCCTGGCGGTCATGGGGTAAGGGTGGATTCACATATTTACGCGGGTTATGCGATACCTCCTTATTATGATTCCTTGCTCTCTAAGCTTATTGCCGTTGCACAAACACGGGAAGAAGCCATAGGGACCATGAAGCGTGCCTTAAGCGAATATGTGATTGACGGCGTAAAGACCACGATCCCTTTTCATGTACAGGTGATGAAAGATAAACGTTTCAGAAGCGGCAAGTTTACCACTAAATTTATCGAAAATTTTGTATTGAAGCCCGAAGAAGAGCTGGAAGAATAAGCATCTATGCTGACTTTTCGTTGCCTTGTAAACCGCCGGTATGAATAAGGAGGATCCGGCTTCCCGGAGGGAATCGTCCTTTCTCTGCAAGGTCCCGTATGCCAAATAGCATTTTGGCAGTGTAAACAAAATCCAGGGGAACTCCGTGTTCGATCCGGAAGGCCTCCATGAAATTTAAAAGTGTTTGTGTTTTTTTGGCAAAACCTCCAAAATGATATTCCGTAATAATCTCCCAAAGCGCATGATTTGGAAGAGTCTTCAGGTATGCTTTTATTGTGCTACGTTGTTCATCTGCTTTTCGTAGGGCCGAGAAACCCAGTATTTTCTGTGAACTTTCAGCCTGGGCTATCAGGCCGCTAAGCGTTGCTCCGGTACCTACAGGACAACAAATATGTGTAAACGTTTTTGTTTCGCAGGTATGCAGTATCTCTCCTGCTCCTTTTATTCCCCAGCTATTATTCCCTCCTTCGGGGAGGATAAAGGCCTCCGGGAATCGTTCCCGCAGTCTTTTTAAGAAAGTCGGGTCTTTTTTATTCCGGTATTGTTCCCGGCTCATAAAATATAATTGCATCCCCTCCGCTCTCGCGTGAGCAAGCGTCGGGTTGTCCGCCTGCTCCCCCCGGATCATTCCAATACTTTTCAGGCCTGATAACCTGCAGGCGGCCGCAGTAGCTGCAATGTGATTAGAGCGCGCGCCTCCAAAGGTAAGTATGGTATTTTTTCTCATGCCAAGGGCTTTCTCAAGATTATACTTTAGTTTAAACCATTTGTTCCCTGAAACTTCAGGATGCAGGAGGTCCAGACGTAGCATAGCAGCGCTTACGTTTGCAGAAAGAAGCCAATCTGTTTTTAAAGGTTGCAATCGGATCCGGGATGTTTGTATGAAAGAGGGCATAAGGCTTTTTTTAGCAAATATTCAAATAAAGTCATGAATGTTTGATCTTTTTATTGATTAATGGCTACTTTTACCCGTTAACAGACTTGTGAAACATTAAAACATTTTGTGTCAATTATGCAGAAACCTACGCTCTTGATACTCGCTGCCGGGATGGGCAGCCGTTATGGAGGAATCAAACAAATGGATAACTTTGGTCCTAACGGAGAAACGATTATCGACTATTCCATCTATGATGCCATTGCCTCAGGATTTGGAAAAGTGGTATTCATTATCCGTAAAGATTTTTCTGAAGCGTTTGAAAAGATATTCAATGAGAAACTTGCCCATACCGGGGTAGAAGTGCAATACGTATATCAGGAGCTGGAGAGCTTCCTTGGAGATCATAAGCTTCCGGAAGGGCGCCAAAAGCCATGGGGAACCGCTCATGCCGTTCTCTGCGCAAAAGAGGTTATTGAAGAACCTTTCGCCATCATTAATGCCGATGATTTTTACGGTAAAGAACCCTTTGACCTGATGGCCACTTTTCTCAATACTTCCTGTGATAAAGAACACGCGGCGGTAATGGGATACGAGATTAGCAAAACCCTTTCCAGGCACGGGACGGTTTCACGCGGGGTATGTACCCAGGACGAAAAGGGCAATCTGGAGACGATCACGGAAAGAACTAAAGTGGGTTTCGAAGGGGATGATATTGTGTATACCGATAATAAGGGCGAAAACCATGTACTTTCTGACAATACGCTGGTCTCCATGAACTTTTGGGGATTTGATCCTTCTATCTTTACATTGATAGAGAACATGTTCGATGATTTCCTTAATGAGGATGGAGATAAGCCTAAGGCAGAGTTTCTTATTCCTTCGGTGGCTGATTATTATATTGCGAATGAAATGGGCAGTGTGAAAGTGATCCATACGACAGAGCAGTGGTTTGGCGTAACCTACAAGGAAGATGCCTCCAATGTAAAAGAAAATTTAAAAGCACTTATTGAAAAAGGCATCTATCCGGAAACATTATGGACTTAATGATTCATCCTCAAATCCTTGTAGGGTTTGATATAAATAAAGAGGACTACAACATTGAGCGGTATGGTTCAGGGCTTATCAACCATACTTTTCGGTTGCGGCATAAATCGGGGAAACCCCGAAAGGACCTGCTTCTTCAACGGATTAATACGCAGGTTTTTAAAAAGCCTTATAATATTGCACAGAATCACCGAAAAGCCGCAAATTTTCTGGCGGCAAACCATCCCGACTATTTTTTCCTCGCTCCGGTATTGACAGCCGATGGAAAAGATCTGTTGGAATGGAACGAGGAGTACTGGCGCATACTGCCCTTTGTAGATCATACCATTTCTTTAAATGAAGCCCGTACACCCAAGCAGGCTCACGAGGCAGCCCGGCAATTCGGGTTATTAGCACATAATCTTTCGGGAATTGATATCAATTCCCTTGCACCTACGATCCCCGATTTTCATAATTTAACGTTGCGGTATAATAACTTCCAGAATGCTATTGCCGATGCTTCTCTTGAAAGAAAGGAAGAAGCCGAGCCGCTGATTAATGCCTTCCAGGCTTATTCACACATAGCCGTTACTTACGAGTCTCTTAAAACGGATCCTGACTTTAAAGATCGCCTGATGCATCATGATACCAAAATCAACAATGTGCTTCTGGATGATAAAACCTATGAGGGTGTTTGCGTGATTGATCTGGATACCCTGATGCCCGGGAAAATCATTTCCGATCTGGGAGATATGGTTCGAACTTATGTCAGCCCGGTTTCAGAAGAAGAAACCGATTTCAGTAAGATCATTATTCGGAATGAATATTACGATGCCCTGATGAAGGGGTACCTTTCCGAAGTAGGAGATGATCTGACCGCTACTGAGAAAGAGGTCTTATTTTATTCGGGACAGTTTATGATCTATATGCAGGGCATTCGGTTCCTGACGGATTACCTGAATGGGGATGTGTATTATGCCATCAAATACCCCATGCATAATTTCAACCGTGCGGGAAACCAACTGGTTCTATTGGAAGAATTGAATAAAAAAGAAGCGGATTTAAGGCACATCATTGCGAAACATTTGTGATCCATTTCCTACCATTGCGGCTATATGGAGAATCTTCGATGCGATGAACGGGATGTTTTTCTTCTTCACCATGGAGGGATAGAAAACAGGATGGGAAATTGTACCTTACTTTAGTCAGAAGGAGTAGCCGTATCCTTCGTAAGGACTTCAGTCTCCCAGGCGATCGCTGTTCCGGCTTTTCTTAAAGTTTCTGCTACGGAGCAATATTTTTCCATGGACAGACTCACCGCTTTCTCTGCTTTCTTTTTATCGATATCTCCATTCAGGATAAACCGGACGTTTACTTTACTCCATAAGGCGGGTTCTTTGTCTCTTTCCCGCTCTGCCTCCAGCTCTATATTCAGATCTTTAATCACCTGGCGCTGTTTCTTCAGGATCAGTACCACATCAATGGCGGCACAGCCTCCCATTCCCATGATAAGCATGCTCATGGGACGTACCCCTTTGTTTTGTCCCCCCTTTTCTACTGAAGAATCCATAAAAACTTCATGCCCAAGCTCATCCACCGCCCGCATGTTAAAGGCCTCATCCACTCGTTGCAATTTGATTTTCATATTCGATTATTAAAGGTTTTATGCAAATATTAAAATAAAGATAAACAAAACCTTAATTTTGCCCGAAATTGTAAATCTGCAATATACAATAAGTTGCCTTTCCATACTTATACATATAAACATCCTTTTAAACTGGAATCCGGGGAAGTTCTCCCTGAAATAACTATTGGTTACCATACCTATGGGAAAAAGAACCGGACGGGAGATAATGTAGTATGGATCTGTCATGCACTTACCGCCAGTTCTAATGCCACCGACTGGTGGAGCGGTCTCGCGGGCGAGGGAAAGGTTTGGGATCCCGATAAGGATTTTATTGTTTGTGCCAATATCCTGGGTTCCTGTTATGGCAGTTCCGGTCCGCTCACCATCAATCCTGAAACGGGCAAACCCTATTACGATACTTTTCCCCGGATGACTATACGAGACCTTGTCCGGGCTCATATCATTCTACGCAAATATCTGGATATTGGAAAAATTGGCCTGTTGACAGGAGGATCTATGGGGGGATACCAGGCATTGGAATGGGCTATCCAGGAGCCTGCCGTTATTCAACGTTTATTTTTGCTCGCTACAGGTGCTTCTGAAAGTGCCTGGGGGATAGCTATTCATACTTCACAACGGCTGGCTATAGAGGCAGACTGTACCTGGAAAGATGCTTCTCCTAAAGCGGGGGCGAAAGGGATGAAGGCGGCCAGGGCCATCGGAATGCTTACCTATCGCAATTACCAGACTTTTGTTGATCAGCAATCCGATCCGGACCTCGGTAAGACCGACCATTTTAAATCTTCATCTTACATCCATTACCAGGGGGATAAGCTGGTGAAACGATTTAATGCACAAAGCTATTGGCTGCTTACCAAGGCGCTAGACAGCCACAACATTGCACGTGAACGTGCCGGGAGTATTGAAGAAGTTTTGCAAAGTATGTATCAGAAAACATTAATCATTGGCATAACCAGCGATATTCTTTGTCCCGTAGAAGAGCAGCGGTTCCTCGCGCGTAACATGCCTCGTGCCGCCTATTATGAAATTGATTCCCTGTATGGACACGATGGTTTTCTGATTGAATTTGAGCGTATTGGGAAGATCCTGCTGGACTGGTGGAGATAAAGATCTACTATTTCAATTACACAGATATATTTACCTGACTTCTAAAAGCTTATTTTTAGCAATATGGAAAATTGAGGGAGGTCTTTCTTATTAAAAAAGATACTAACAGTTCTTCCACAGGTTTTCGGGTATTATTTATTTAACGAACCTTATTCAAAAAACCGGTGGGCTTTTTCATCTACAGCGTTTTAATGTATCATTTATCTCATTGTATCTTATCCGCTTTAATTCTTGATCAGGAAACCTTTCCCTTGAACCTTTACTCTTATTCTATTCTGATTGAAGCAGCATGAAAATTATAATTATTTTCTTTTGATAGGAGAACGGAAAAGGATTGTCTGGTTTATTTTACCGGGTACTTTAAAAAGCGAACAGTATTCCGGCTTTTTGAAAAAAGCCTTATATTTACAAGGTGAAACCTGCTCAATTACCGCCCTTACTTTTGCTCATTAAAAAAACTGAATTATGAAAGCGATCGCTATTATTCCCGAACACAAAAATGCGTTTATGACTGAACGTGAAGAACCTAAAATAAAAGATCCCTATGAAATAAAAATAAAAATTATGCAGGTAGGGATATGTGGTACGGATCGGGAGGAGGTGGAAGGGGGAAGGGCCGATCCGCCCCCGGGAAGTAAAGAACTGGTGATTGGTCATGAAAACTTTGGTAGAGTAGTTGAGATAGGGGATGCGGTGACTGCCGTAAAGCCGGGAGATTATGCCATGTTTTCTGTTCGGAGAGATTGTGAAGTTTGTATTTGTGGCAGCCATAACGATATGTGTCCGAAAGGAGAATATACCGAACGGGGAATCAAGGGCCGGGATGGATATCAGGTAGCATATGCTGTGGACCTGGAGCGTTATGTGGTTAAAATACCGGAGGCTATTAGAGATATTGGAGTTTTGGCCGAACCCATGTCCGTATCGGAAAAAGCCATAAACGAATCAGTTCGTATACAGTGTGCCCGAATTCCCGGAGCCGAGCATGCCCGGTGGATCAAAGGGAAAAAAGCGCTGGTGGCCGGACTGGGGCCGATTGGCCTGTTGGCGGCTTTTATTTTACGGTTGAGAGGCGCTGAGATATTTGGGCTGGACATCGTAGAGGAGACTACGTTACGTCCCTCGGTACTGAAGGAGATCGGTGGGAAATACATTAATGGAAATCAGACTAAAGCTACCGATATAGATGATGTTTATGGAGAGTTTGATCTTATTTTTGAAGCTACCGGGGTACCTAAACTTGAGTTCAACCTTATTGATGCGCTGGGCATCAACGGTATTTACGTCTTAACGGGGATACCGGCAGGAAAACGGCCCGTGGATATTGTCGCTGCCCCTTTGTTACAGCAAATGGTATTGAAGAATCAAATTATGCTGGGGAGCGTTAATGCCAGCGTGGCCGATTTCAAAAGGGGGATTGAAGAATTGACCGCGGCCGATCAAAAATACCCGGATGCCATACGTAAGGTTATTACGGAAAGAGTACCGGTGGATGAGTTTCAAAAGGCCTTTGAAGTGCATAATGTGAATTCCATTAAGACGGTGATTGAATGGGAGGAAGTGAAGTGAAATTAGATGCCGGTCATTTTAAACGGCGGGATGCCCCGATTTTAAAGTATTGAATGGAGCACGGTTTCCCGGCAGGAAGCCCTGATCGTTAATTCAGGTTCTAAAACATATTGTAAAGGCATAGGGTGGTCTTGTTTTTGGATGGCTTTCATAAGGATAGATACCGCCTTTCTCCCGATACGGGAAATGGGTTGTGAGATACAGGAGATGGGCGGATCATAAAGGCTAAAAACATCATGGTCGTCAAAACTGATCATCCCTATCTCTTCCGGTATTTTCCATTTCAGTTGTCTGATGGCCTGCAGACCGAACAGGGCCAGGTAATTGGTAAAGAAAAAAACCGCATCCGGCTTGGTTTTCTTGAGAAAATCTTTAATTTTTTTTATGGATAAGCTTTCCTGCTCATTAAAAGGAAGCTCCATTTCAATTCTCTTAGAATGTTTTAGATTTTGATCTCTCAAAGCCTGAATGAAGCCCTCACGCCTTTTTTCCATTTGTAGTTGTCGTGAAGCAGTAGTGACAATCGCAATATTCCTGTATCCGTTTTTTAATAAATGTTCAGTGGCGCAATAGGCGCCTTGAAAATTATCAATGATCACATAATGGCTGGCCAAAGAGGGGAAATACCGGTCTATTAATACCAGCGGCTGTTCTTCTTTTAACAATGCATCAACCGCGTGCCTGAGACCGATGGTGGGCGTAAGAATATAACCGTCTACCTGACGGTATCTTAATGTTTGTAATAATTTGGAGGCTCGTTTATCCTTATCTTCCGTACTGCAAAATACAACATCGTAATTATATTGATCCGCTTCATCTTCAATTGTTTTGGCGAGCTTGGCAAAGAATGGATTGGAAATATCCTCTATCATCAGCCCGAGCGTTTTAGTCGTCCCTGTACGAAGTCCGCGGGCCATTTGATTGGGTTTGTAATCCAGTTCTTTTACAATAGCTTTTACACGGGCCGTAACCGCTTTACTGATCCGTTTTTCAGTAGCCTTTCCATTCAATACGAAGGAAACCGTGGTTGTAGATACCTTTGCCCGTGCTGCAATGTCTTTAAGAGATATATTCTTCATTAAAAGGGTTAAAATAATAAAGATATAAAAAATGCTAAAAATGTTGCTACCGGGGGCTATTCGACTTCAAACTTTTTTAAACCACTTTTACTGTGAAATTTTGGCCCTCCCAGCGCGCATCCTTTTCCCAGCAGAAAGTGAAGATGATTTCAGCGCCGGCCTTTGCCTTCTCCAGCTTAATATCTACTATATGCATGCCCAGGCCCGTATCTGTGCTACGGGTATCTTCAAGGGTATTCCAATTATCTTTACTCCAGTGAAGCGTAAAGGGTTCATGTGCTTCAATCCGTAGTTTCTTCTTTTGGGCGCTTATGGTTCTTAGTTTTCGGCTGAATCTCCAAAAATTCATAGGAGACTTCTTTTTCTGGACCACATAGCGTTGATAGGTTTTTTCGGGTCGGTCGAAAATGGCCCGGTCCTTTAGTGAGCGGCATAGCTTCAGGTATTCACTGTGAGCCCAGACGAGGGGCATGGCGGACCCCGCAGGCCGTCCAAAAAACAGCTCTTTATCCGGTATATCATCCGTATCCCATATTTGTTCGGGGATCATGCCGCCTTCGTTAGCAAAGTTTCCCATAGATTCCAGTAGTTCCGCTGCATGGTCCAGGTGGCCCGCAGCGATCTCATAATGTGCCCGTTCACCGGTAAGTAGGGGCCATGCGCGGCCGGTACCCGTTCCGTTGAAGGGAGTTCCATCTTCATGTTCGCCATATCCGTCATAATTATAACGATGCCAGCAATTGCCATAAGGGGTTTCTACTTTCAACGTGGCATCTACTATCTTTAGGGTATTCAAAATGCGGGGATCATCCGGGGCACGCAGTCCAAAGCGTACTAAAGCCAGTGCATCCGGGCTTACTACCTTGGCAGACATCATCCGGTTAGAGTCGGGCAGGTTTTTAATTAAAATAATGTCGTCATCTAATTGCGGGGTCTCTCCTACGTTTGGAGGGGCGATGCGCACATAATACCCATCAATCCTGTATTTCTTACTTTCTTCTGTATCTGTTACATAGGTCCATGCTTCTATATTGTCGTTCCACAGATCGGCTGTTTCTCTCAGATAACGAGCCAGCTTGCGTTCTTTTGCCCATTCCATGATGTCTGCGGCTACCAGTAAAGCGGAAACCTCTACGGCCAGGGTGAAGGGAGAATAACCCGAATTTTCTTCCCACCGATCTTGTTCCGAACAAGGCCCGTTTTGTATAAGAAATTGTGCCGCGGCTCGAACCATAGGATAGAACTCTTTGAGCCCATCCTTTTTGAGCGCTCCTTCTCTTATCAGCATATTTACCAACAAGATCGGGAAGGCGGTTTCGTCCAATTGTATGCCGTTCCAGTAGGAACTGCCATCGAGCCAGAGGTTTTGGAACCAGTGGCCGTCCGGCTCCTGTACCAGTCTCAGGAATCGTAAAACATTGACGGCCATTTCATGCATATCTGCTGCCAGCATCCCGCCGGCTACTTCCACAAGGTCCCTCGGCCATACCAGATGGTATCCACCCAGGTCATCATCCCCCTTTGAGAAACCCCAGGGAACGGAAAGGCTGGCAATATAGGCCCCCGGGAATTGTTGCGTATGGTGAGTAAGAATTGTTGCAGCACTGATCCTGAATAAATTCAAATTGGCTTTTTTCCGTCTCGAAGCATCTTTTTTACCGCGGGCAGTTTTAGGAGTCCCAGAGGGAGAACAGTCGTGGATGGATTCCTGAAACCTTTTCCAGCCCTCAATGTATTCCTTTTTAGTTTGCTCATAGTTGCTCAAAATGCTGGCCCGGGCCCGTTGGGCAGCTTCATTGGCATTCATTCCAAAGCCAATGGCCACTATAAAAGGTGCTCCATTTGCCGCCTTCAGATCGATTTCTCCACAAACGGCAATGTTTCCGTTTTCGGCACGCTCGTAGCGATTTTTCAATTCCTTGTTTTTGGAGATTTCTTGCCAGGCGTCTGAATGTCCGACAAAACCTACCGAACGGTTCTTAAAGGGAATGGAACATATCATGGCCACCGCGGTACCTTTTCGCCTGGCAAATAGGGCCGGCATACCTTTATAGCTGCCGCACCAGGCTGTATTTCCCGCTCCCGCATTCATCAGGTGCGGGGCCATCAGTCCATATAAGTGATAATCTGCCGGCTCGCCTTCCAGAGCCTCAAATCGCACCTGCTGTAATAAGGTATCGCGTTGCGGGTCAGCGAAAATTTCTTTCTCTATCCGGTAACGGCCTTGTTTACAGGTGTTAATAAAGCGGTAAGCCGGCACGCCGCTTTCTATATATTGTAACTCGCAAAGGGTATGCCTTTTCTCTTCTGAAAAAAAATCCTGTCCATCGCTCACGAGAAAACCCATATCCCGGATACAGGCATAATCTACTCTCGGATAATAAATCTCATTCAAAATGCCATGACTTGTTGTAAACCATACCTGGCTTAGCGGATTCAAACTAACGCCGACGCCGGTCTTTTTACTTGAATTCCATTTGGGTGCGGTTCCAGGCCAGCCCGGTGCATATTTACTGGTAAATGCTTCCATAAAAGATTTTATATTTTAAAAGAAAATGATCAAAGGGTTGAGAACAAGTAGTATACTAAGGTACGTTAAAATCAACGTTTAAAAAAAATTCCCGACTTTATCTCGCAGCTGAAAGACCGGTAAAATTCCATTCGGAGTAAAGGAGTTGTAATTTTAAAAATTAAATATTTAGGGGATATTTAGATTCAGGTTGAGTTCGTATACATAAAAAGAGATAGCTCTGGTATGCAAGAATTTTTTGCAAGGGGTACAGCATCCTTTTTATGTCAGTTTTGCCGCTCTTTATGCGATCTCTGCATAAAATTAAAGCCCTTTTGATTGCGTCCCCTGTCTTCCTAATGCAATCCGTCTTTTAATAGGTTAACTGCTTTTTCAGGATCTTCCACATCAATGATCAACCTTTTGTAAAAATCATCCCTGAGTTCTATGATGATGCTTTTGGCATGTGGCGTGACATCACAGAACAGGTTCCCGTTGCTTCCGATAAAAGTGCCCGCCTGGATCAGTCCGGGGAGCGCAGTTCCGGGCATTCTCAATCCTAAATTTACATGGACGTCCTCCGTATCTGGATAGGCGGTGATAATGTGTTTTGCAGGGATGATAAGCCTGCTTTTCAAAGTCCACAATTTGTGTATCCCTTGAATCTCAAAAATAAAGTTCTTTCCTTCCTTTTTAATAGATACCATAATTTTCAGATTTTTACCGGCTGGAGGCTAACGGGCGGCACAAAGATAGCTTGACTTCGCCTTTGTGCCTATTATAATACAGGATCAGACTGACTTGGTTTTATTCGAAAGGCCTATCTTTGTAAATATGGAAAATATTACCGTCAAAATCATGAACCGGTCCGCATGGCCGCTGCCGGAATATAAGACAGTCGATGCTGCGGGAATGGACCTGCAGGCGAATCTGGAGGCTGCAATCCGGTTGAAGCCTTTGGAGCGGGTATTGGTCCCTACTGGATTATTTATTGAACTGCCGGGAGGCTATGAGGCACAGATACGGCCCAGGAGCGGCCTGGCGATCAAGCAGGGGCTTACTTTACTCAATACGCCGGGCACTATTGATGCGGATTACCGTGGGGAGATCAAAGTGATTGTGGTCAACCTCTCCGATGAGATCCAGGAGATCAGTCCCGGGCAGCGGATCGCCCAGATGGTCGTTTCCACTTACGCAAAAGTCAGCTGGATACCTGCCGCCGCCTTATCAGAAAGCGATCGCGGAGTAGGCGGATTCGGGCATACAGGGCTACACTGATCAAGAAAGTAAAAAATAACAGAAAAGTATCGGACGCTAAAATTACAAATTCAAGACGGGTTGGAATGGAATAAGATTTGGATCCTTCCGGTCCGGAAATTGGAGGTTATTTGTTTTTTGTAAATTGATATTTGTATTTTTCCAAAATTGAACCGGATTTTAGCTGTAAGGTATTGATGCGAAAGAGACGTTACATAGTATATCTTTCATTTATCCTTTTAGGGATGGGTCTTTTGTGGCAAGGCTGTGGCAGTATGCATGCCCTAACTAAAGAAGAATCATCCATGGAACAACTGACTGCTGACCAATTATTTATGAAAGCAGAGCATTATAAGTTGCATCAGGAACCCGAGGAAGCTATACGTTTTTTCAAGGCATTTCAAAAGCTGAAACCGGATAATGCCACTGCTCCTTTTGAAATTGCCCGCCAGTACAACCTTTTACAAAAAAAGGATAGCGTCCTGCTGTATGCGCGCCGGGCGGCTGCACTTGATACCGCTAATAAATGGATCCGGCAATTTTACGCACGTACGCTTTCCCTGCATCATCAATTTGACAGCGCTGCATATATTTTTCATCAGTTGTCGCTGCAATATCCCTATTCCCGCCAGTTTCTTTACCAGGAAGCGTTGATGCTGTCTTATGCAAAAAAATACAGGCAGGCTTTACGGTTGTTTAGCCGGATCGAGGATCGGCAGGGGACCAATGAAGAATTGGTTTATCAGAAGCAACGGATGTATCTCAAGTTACACCAGGTGGATTCTGCCGCTAATGAGATCCGGAAATTGATCACATCACAGCCGGATAATGGACGCTATTATGCGTTATTGGCTAAATTATACGCACAGAATGAACAGGCCGTCAGCGCCATTGACGTATATCAGACCTTGCTACATCGACAGCCGGATAACCCTCAGGCGCAACTGGCCCTGGGCATTCTCTATAAACAGACGAAAAACAGACCGCAGTTTAAGAATTACATCAGAAAAGCCTTTTCCAACCCGGAATTTAATCTGGAAAAGAAGATCCGCTTCATTTTCCCTTTTCTGAGTTATGTCACGATTGATTCTGCTGAACAACAAGATGCCTTATGGCTCTGCCGGCTTTTAACTAAGGTACATCATGAAGATGCACGCGCTTATGCCTTATACGGTGATATGTATTACAGGTGTAAAGAGCCCGACAGTGCACTCCTCCAGTATAAGAAGGCGCTGAACTATGGACATGCGGGTTATGAGATATGGAACCAGATCATGGTCATTTATACGCAAAAAAAAGCTGCAGATTCTCTGCTTTCATACAGTAAGCAAGCTATAGATCGATTTCCCGATAATGCGAAAGCCCGATATTTTAACGGAATGGCCCTATTATTGAAGGGGCATAACAAAGAAGCCGCATCCGAGTTGCAACGGGCCTTAAAAATGGGTATATCAGGTAAAGCGGTGAAAAAAAGGATCTATACCTCCCTGGAGATTATTTTTCTGAAACTCAATAACAGGAAGATCGCGGCACGTTATAAAAAAATGGCTGAAGAAATTAAAAATACAAAAGAAAAACGCGTTCCGGTATCGGGAACAGACAGCCATCCCTAAAGTTTTTGAACATGACGAGAAAGTCTTTTTCACATAAAACCCTGTTTGCAACGATCTTGTTGTTCATTGCTGTTTGGGTCTGCAGCTGTCATACCGTCAAAAAAACAACTCGAACCCCCTCAAAATCCGTATTCGGCGAACATGTAACAGCACGAAAGGTCCTGAAAAAGATGGAAGAAAATTATATTGACTACCATACCTTGTCGGCAAGGGTCAAAATAAGTATGGAAAATGATCAAACCCGGCAAAACAACATCACTGCATTTCTGCGAATGAAAAAAGACAGTATCATCTGGATCTCTATCCGACCGCTACTCGGAATAGAAATGATCCGCGTGATGCTTACTCCCGATAGCATTAAACTTATTAACAATCTGAAGCAAACGGTTTATTTGCGAAATGCAGACGCTATTAGCTCTATGCTGCATATGCCGCTGGATTTTGATCTTTTACAAAATCTGCTTATTGGCAATCCCGCTTTTATTCCCGACAAATTATCCCATTTCAAAACGGACTCTTCTTCTATTTATCTTACTATAGCTAAGCATTCCGTTTATAATAGATATAAGTGGTCGTTATCCGATTTCCTGTTGGAAAACAGCCATTCCTGGATAAAGGACAGTTCCCGGTATGCCGACCAACAATATAGTGCTTATAGGCCCGCGGGACCTTATCTTTTCTCTTTCGACCGCAAGATCCGGATCCGGTCGGGAGACCAAACACGTATTCAGATCCGGTTTGAGAAGGTGGATTTTAACCAGGAAGTTCATTTTCCTTTTCATTATAGTCCTCGTTATAAAATTTTATAGCATTCTGTACGTTTCTTTTTTATTAGCATCCTGTATTTAGCTACTTTTGCTACCGCTTATGAGCTCAAAGCCATTTTATTATATTCGTTATATAGCTGCTTTTTTGCTGTTAATTCTTCTGTCATTTGCTGCAGGAGCCCAGAGCATCTCCCAGACAAGGCGAGCATTGGAAGAACAACGAAACCGCCTTCAACAGGATATTAAGCGTGTAAGTGAGGACCTAAAGAAGGTGCAATCTCATCGGCACCATACCATGACTCAGCTTCGCGTATTACAAAATAAGCTCAACCTCAGGAATAAGCTGATCAGAAACCTCAATACGGAAATTGCTTACATTAATGATGATATTCAAAAGGCCAATCATGATATTAAATCTTTGCAACGACAGTTAGATACGCTCCGTAATGAATATGCCAAAATGGTGGTGTATGCCTATAAAAATCAAAACAGTTATAACATGCTGAATTTTATTCTTTCAGCAAATAGTTTTAATGATGCCATAAAAAGGTTTCAGTATCTGAAACAATATCGTGAATACCGTGAACATGAAGCCAAAAACATCATAAGAACACAGGGGCAATTAAAAAAGAAGCTGGATACGCTTACCAATATGAGGCGTAAGCGAAGCAGTGCACTCGCTTCCGCGAAAGAACAAAGGGGCAACGTAATAGCCGAAAAAGAGGTGAAGGACTCTATCGTGAATACCCTGAAGGGGCATGAAAAGGATTTGATGGCCAGTATAGAGGCCAAGAAAGCGGCTTCCCGGAAAGTAAGTCAGAAGATAGCGGATGTCATTCGTCAGCAAATAGAGGAAGCAAGGCGACGGGCTGTGGAAGAGGCAAGGCGACGAGCCGTGGAAGAAGCGCGAAAAAGAGCGTTGGCCGGAGCGGAAGAAAATGAACAAGCCCATCCCGAAAGTTCTGAAGCGCAAAATGAGCCTTCTACTCCTTCTGCTACGGTATCTCCCCCTACAAATATCCTGGAAGCCACTCCTCAAGCGAAGGCGTTATCCGAAAACTTTGAAGCTAATCGCGGTAAGTTGCCCTGGCCGGTTTCGAGGGCCATTGTGGTGGGCACTTTTGGTGTGCACCAGCACCCTGTTTTATCCAAAGTTCAGGTGGATAACGACGGCATTACGCTACAAACTACGACTGATGCCGTTGTAAAATCAGTATTCAAAGGAGAAGTGGTGGCGGTTAGCCCGATCTCCGGAAGATGGCTTATTGTCATTCGCCACGGGCAGTATTTTACGGTATATTCTAATCTGGAGGCGGCTACGGTAAGCCGTGGAGATAAGGTGGGTACGCTTCAGCCTATAGGTATCGCATATACCAATCCTTCTACCGGCGATACGGATTTTGACTTTAAAATTTACAAAAGCAAGGTAGCGGTGGATCCTTTGGACTGGTTGGCAAGCCGGTAATTTTTTGAGCTCCTGCTATACCTTTTCTACCTGCCGGACGGTTTGTTTATACAAATTTTCGTATTGTGGGACGATGCGGCTGATGTCGAAGTTTTGAGCATGCCGGTATGCTTGCTTGCGGATCTTTTTCAGAAGGGGTTCGTTAGACAAGAGTTCAATGGCCTGAGTGGCCATGCCCTGCACATCTCCTACCGGGCTTAAAAAGCCCGTTTCTCCCTGTATGTTGATCTCAGGCAGCCCCCCCGCATTTGAAGAAATTACGGGCACCTCACTGGCCATGGCCTCCAGAGCGGCCAATCCAAAGCTTTCATAGGCTGATGGCAGTAAGAACAGATCGGAGCAGCTCATGATATCTTCAAGATTCTCCTGCTTACCGATAAATCGAATGTCGTTGCAGATGCCGAGGTTGCGACACAAGCTTTCAATTAGCGGGCGGTCAGGCCCGTCGCCAACCAAAATAAGTTTGGCGGGAAGTTCATCATGAATCTTCTTAAAAATCCGAATCACATCTTTCACCCGTTTGATCGGACGGAAATTAGAAACATGCATCACTACTTTTTCTCCTCCCGGAGCAATAGCTTCTCCACAAGGGGTACAAGGGTTATGGGGGTGAAAGCGTCTTGTATCTACAAAATTGTATATGACGCGAATATCCTTTTTTATATTAAAATGTTTATAGGTTTCTTCTCTCAGATTTTTGGAGACTGAGGTAATGACATCTGATTCATTTATGGAAAAAGTGACTACCGGGGCGTAGGTCTTGTCCTTCCCCACAAGGGTAATATCTGTTCCGTGTAGCGTTGTAATTACCGGTAACCTTTTGCCTTGTTTCTTCAGGATCTGTTTGGCCAAATATGCAGTAGAAGCATGGGGAATGGCATAATGTACATGAAGCAGATCCAGATTGTTATTGGTGACTACATCTACCAGCGTGCTGGAAAGAGCGGATTCATAAGGCGGATAATCAAAAAGCGGATAAGTGGGAACCTGAACTTCATGATAGAAAATATTAGGATGAAAACCATCCAGGCGCACCGGCTGTTGATAGGTTATAAAATGAACCAGATGCCCTTTATCTGCCAATGCCTTTCCCAGTTCGGTAGCTAACACGCCGCTTCCGCCATAGGTGGGATAACAAACAATTCCAATCCGCATAATCGCCCTTTTTAGTTTACGTATATCCTGAAGATTTTACAAAGGTAGGGCTTATTCGGTTCATGATCCTTCTTCTCTCATTCTTCATCTGCCACACATCTGATCTTCATGGACCTGGGCTCCTTCATGGAGGCTTTTTGAGCGCCGGCTTCATAGGAGAATGAATCCCCTTTGAAGCCGGGTTCGGACCAGAAGGTCACTTCCGCATCTTTTCCCGATTTAAAAGAATCTGCTTCTTCATCCCAATTTTTATTTGCTCCGGGCAACTTGCTCATGTCGGGGAATTCCCCCGGGCCTTTTATCGTAATATGGCTATCGGTAAAATGATCCCCATCAAATAATCGGACTTCGCAAGCCCCTGCCGGCCCCGGGTTCTTATTCCGGTCTTTGTTACAACTTGTCGTTAAAAAAATAACAGATAGCGCTGCCATCAATATGGTACAGGGAATAATTTTTCGGAAGCCCATGATTAAACCGGTTTAAAAAATTGATAATTCTATTCCCCACTAAAGGTACAAAGGTCATGCCACTCCCCTTTTGGGTTTTTAATTTTTTTCAAAAAAATAGAACTATTTATTTAGTTAGTACTAATTAAAGTGGGAAAATGACCACTTAACGTTATGTATTTTAAGATTTCTTATCATCCTTTATTCCTTTAAGCAAATACGGCATCAATTTTGTTTCTCCGATTATAGTCCCAAAATAATTTTTTAATCTTATAAAAACCCATTTTATGAAAAGTTATCGATTTTGGAACTATTTCCATCTTCTATTCCGGCTTGATCCATTAAGTTGAACCCTATTTTTTATACTTATGAAAACGCTATATCTGAGACTCATCTCATTACTCTTCCTTTGTCTGCTCACCGGCTTCAATGTTTCCGCGCAAAGGCGATTTGGTTATCGGCCGACTCGCTTTGGTATAACGGGAGGTTTGAATTTAACCGGTTTAAAATATACTCCTTCTGAAAATAGCCCTGCTGCAAAATCGAGACCTCTGACTTCTTTTCAGGCAGGTGTTCTGGTGGATTATCAGATTACCAATTGGATGTCCCTGGAACCGGAATTTCTGGTCACGGGTAAGGGTGCGAATTTTAAAATAAAAGACCGGATGGAAAAGACGACTTATAAAATGCATCCCTGGTTTCTGGAAGTGCCGGTTAACCTCTTATTCAGATCGAGTCTCGGATACAGGAGCAACTTGTTTTTTGGAGGCGGCCCTTATATTGCTTTTGCACTTGGCGGGAAAGGAGAGTATGAGGGTCCGGCGAATACAAATCCTTACTTTTCTGATCATCGTCTTAAGTTCGGGAATGGATCGCAAAAAGATATGCGAATGATAGATCTGGGCCTGAACTTTAAAGCCGGAGTCGAATTTAATCGGAATTTGAGGATAGGTGCACAATATGGATTGGGGCTTAGAAACCTGGCCCCCGAAAAGAATGAGGAAGGGCCGGACATTCTTAAAAACAGAGCCTTTAGCGTCACCCTTACCATATTATTTGGCCGTAGTTACAGGCCTTTTTATTAAAATCAGCACATAATGAAAAAGTATATTATTGGTTTTATTATAAGCCTTTTCTGCATTGAAAGTTTTGCACAGGAAAAGACCGTCTTTTTGGACTATCAAAATAATGTTTTTAATGAAAATGAGCCGTTGCCGGCGGGCTCTTATTTTGTGATCAAAGGGGCGGTCAACAGCAATATTTCCGTTGTGACCCTGCGTATTTTTAAAAATCATCATCATGATGATACTTTATATGCTACCGAATGGAGGCGCCCTATTGGAAATACCTCAGGTACTTTTATGATGCCTGTTTATTATAAACTGCGTGGCAATAAAAGATATGATATCGTATTTAATTTTTACAGGGCATTAGAGGATTCAGAACGCCTGCAATTGGCAAATGCTATTCGGGATAATCTGGAGGCCTATATCGGAAGCGCTGTTGAAGTAAATTCCAGGAAGATCTCGTTTCGTTCCCCGGTAAATACCCTGCTTGATCATATGAACCAGATTGTCTGGAATGCATTTACTTATTATAAAAGTACCCTTCCCGGAAGTTTTCCGGGTTTCTCCGATCTGGTAAAAGAGAAGTTACAACAACTCAATGATCAAAAAACAAAATATGCCCGCTACCAGATCAGGCATGAGGCGGGACAGGAAACTTCCCAAATAAGGCAACAATTTATTGAGCGGCAGCAACAGCAACTATTAAAAACCGCTATGGGGGAAGTAGAACCGTATTTGAACGGACATATTGCAGTGATGGAAGATGTGAGGGAAAAAGCCCATTATCCCACTGAAACCACCAGTCATGCATTGGCTCTTAATGTAGGATATGGCGGCGCTTATCTGTCGGGGAAATGGGGAGATATAGATTATGATGCAGGTCCCTATGCAGGAGTCTCTTTCCCGTTGGGTAATAATTCATTTTCTTCCTTTTGGGGGAATACTTCCGTTTCATTGGGTGTTTTTTTGAAAAACTTTAAAGATAAGGAGGGTAATAAAATTACGGGCCCCATAGTCGGATTGCCTTACTACTTGGGATTAGGGTATAAATTTTTAAATGTGTTCCGGTTACAGGCCGGAGTCGTAACTACTTCAACTGAGAAATTTGATAATATTCAAAATGTGAAAACAGAGGATATTAAATTAAAGCCGTTTGTTGGCCTTAGTGCGGAGATCAATCTTTGGCTGGGATTCGGGAAAAACAAGCCTTAATATGAGAAGAAAGATCCTTTATATTGTTTCTTTATGTCTCCTTTTGTTCCCATTATCGGAGAAGTTGAAGGCGCAGGGGAGAGATGCCGGCTGGCAGTTAAGCTTCGGGGGCGGCTTCATGAATTATTATGGAGATCTGAGTCCCTACCGGATCCATCACGGATCGGATGGGCAAAAGATATTTAAATTCTTTCAATACAATAAGTATTATGTGCCGGAGGCCAGTTTTGGACTGGGGCTTGAAAAGCGATTTACTCCCGGATTGGGAATCCTGTTTCAGGCGAACAAGGGAGTATTTGCCATGAGCGATCGCTATCGTTCTGCTAATGGTGATTATGACCCGGCTGCGCCACATTGGAACCGGGCTCTGAACTTTAAAACCGACGTTTGGGATGCCGGTCTGGCGTTGACCTTTCACTCTGACAATGGCAGCTTCTTATATTCGAATGCATTTTTCGCACCTTACTTTTTTATAGGTGGAGGGGTCACCTACTTTAAAGTAAAAGGCGATCTATATAACAGTGATGGTCAGGCATATAATTACGCGGATCCGGATGTAAATCCGGATGGTAAATATGAAACCGATCTGCGCCCGTTGATGACTGAAACGTATAAAAAATATGCTAAGGCGACACCCTATGCCGATCTTGGCATAGGGATTAAATTACGTTTGAGTCCGGTGGTTAGCCTTACGATCCAAAGCGATATTAAATATTCATTTAGCGATTATCTGGATGATGTGAGCGGGAAATACAAATTACAGTATGTTTCCGAGGAGCAATTTTATGCTGCTCACCCGGGAACCAACGCAATTGGGCATGAAAGAAGGCGGGGGTATGCTGACGGGATAAATGATTTTTATATTTTTAATAAAGCGGCTATACAATTCAGCCTGGGCGGCCGGTCTGCCCGTTCTCGTTTTAAGGCGCCTATCGTGTATAATCCGGGGCTCCTTAGGCCTTCAGACACCCTTTCTCGCAGGATGCAGGACTCCCTGGATCATATGCATAACCGGGATTCCTTACGGGCCCTCCAAACCGCGGACTCTTTAAAACGGCTTCATGCGGGCAGCAGTGCTTTAGATTCTATCCAGAATACCCTGCAGCAATTGCGAACGGAGATGCAATCTTTGCGTTTTACCCGTATTGATCAGGATTATCTTATCCGACAAAATGCAATCCGATATAAAACGAATTCTTTAGAAGAAAAGAAGCGGGAGCTTGAAAACCATTCTTATATTACAAAAGCAGACAGTTTGCAGATCTTGCGGTATCAAGCTAAAATAGACAGCCTGGAAATTCAATGGCAGGCTATTCAAGGGGCAAGAGAGCAGTTGAGAGCGGAATTGGGTAATACACCTGTTATTACTGAGTATAAAGACTCAACTAAAATTATAATTTATAAGGAAAATAAGCTTTCTTCTGATAACCGGCAGATATTTGACACCGGTTCTTCGAATCATAAGGCATCCGATCTTTACAAAAAGGGGGATTCTTCTAAGGAGGACCGGCGCAGGCTGAATGGACTACAATACAAATATAATGCGGAAAATAAAAGAAGTGATTCCCTTAGACTCCTTTATTTGCAAAGGGCTTTAGATTCGATTTATCAAGATCGCGACACTTTTAGAGATAGATACAACTTTCCGGACCGGGATACGGGTGAAATAAGCCCTTCCTATATAGAGCGACTTCGGGAGGGCCATTTTAGCGAAAGAGGGGAAATGGATTCCCTAAGGGTATCACAATTACAACATTCATTGGATTCCATAACGAGGATACAGCAGTCTCTTAACGCCGAATATCATCAAGATTCCATAGCGGCTGAAGAACGGGATGGGAATATCTTTCAACGATTATTGAATAAGATCAGGAAAAATGACCGGTATCATGAAGATCTGCAGGAAATAACAGCTGAACAAAAAAAACAGTTGAAGGATAATCAGGAAGAGATAGACCGGCTTCAGGAGGAATTGAGACGGTTGAGAAACAACAGTCAGCGATATTTCATCCCTTCTCCCTATGGAAATAATTATAGGGATAGCAGAGAAATGCGAAATCTGGAGCGGGCTGTGAATGACCTTTATAGAGAACAAACACGCCGGCGGCGGCGTGGAGATCTGGAAATTGTTCCAAGAATAGCTCCTACCATCGTGACCGGCGCAGGCCATAACAATAAAAATTATGACCGGGAGCTGGAAGCCATTAGACGCCGGCTGGATACCCTTCAGCTGGAAAAGTCGGCGTCTCCGGATTCCTCAGATTATTCGGATAAGGTTATTTCTCTGCAAAATCAACTGGATTCATTGCAAGATCTGACTGCCCGGCAACAACGGACCCAAAAAGAAACACAGATCACTACATTGAGGCAACAGGTAGATTCCCTTACACAACAGATCGCTCTCATTAGAAAACAACAAACAATTACAGATAGTCAAAGAGTTAAAGCGAGCTTATCCAATTTTCCTGTTATAAGCGTTTATTTTGCGACTGGGTCTTCAACACTAAATAAGGATCAAATAGAAAAACTGAGACCGGCCGCGGCCGTGGTCAAAAAGCATGAGGGAGTGGCGATCTTGTTGGAAAGTTTTACAGATGCCACGGGTGGCGCACGGATCAACAAGATCATCTCAGAAAAAAGGAGCCGGTCGGTGAAAGAGGCTTTTACAAATATGTTTGATATACCCTCCTCACGTATTAAAATAAAAACCGGCGGACAAACGAATACCGGACAAGGGAGCAATCCCATGCAAAGAAGGGTGGATGTAAGGCTTGAGACAGCAAGAGCCGTGCAATAGCCGAAGGCCCCCGTTTACTGGTTTATCGGTCTGGGCCCGTATTATAATATTTTCATTTCATCCACATTTGCCCATCCTTCGGTTCCATCCTCAAGCTGTATTTTTTTCCATTGGTTCACTGAATCCAGTATATGTACTTTTGCACCGTTATCAAGAGGACGGATAGATTCACTGTTTTGATCGGGAGCTGTTCTTAGGGGCTGTTCCGCTTTTACGATAATAGCCGTATTGTGGGTGCGGACCTGAACCCATGAAAAAACGGAACCTGCTGCAAAGAAGCAAAATATAAGGGCGGCGGGAATCCATAATCCTTGTAGCCGGGCGGAAGGCTGGATCCATTTACGGCCTAATAGAAAAAGCAGTATCCAAAAAAATAGTATGCTCAATATTAACCAGGTGTTTACAGAAAACAGGTTTAAGATGACATGCCACCAACGGACAAAAAATAAAGTAGGGAGCTGATGAATTTTATTGGAGGCTTGAAGCTGAGCCATTTGCAGGTTGTGTAAGACCACTTTATTGCCCTGGTCTTTTTGTAACGCTTTGGTGTAATAATATATGGCATAGCCGGGTTGGCCGGTTTTATAATAAGCATTTCCGGCATTGAAATACAACTCCGGATTTTGGTACCCCTGATCGATCAATCTCAGGTACAGGATGGAGGCGGAGTCATACGATTGGTGTTTATACAGCTGATTGGCATGGTTAAACAATTGCTGTGGCGATTGTTGTGACCAGGCAGGTGCTTTTAGGATCATGCAAAAGATCAGCAGACTTGTTATTTTTAGAAAAGCATTCAAAATGATTAAACTATTTTTTTAGTTTGTTTTCAAGTTCACTTATTACTTTTATGGCTTGTGTATAGGTCTCTTCCATATGCTCATGGCCGCTTACCCCCGCATATAATGCCATCTCGCAGCGGTCAAGTAAAGCAAATAAAGATTTAGGGAGTGCCCCCGTAATATCTTTTTGTTTTAGTTTATCTTCTGCTTTCTGCTTGGTTAATTCGGCCAGGGGGATGCTTAGCTTATCACAAAGATAACCCCAAATGGCCTGTGAAACTTCTTCATAGAACGACTTGCTGCTATTCTGTCTTAAATATTTGCGCGCCTGGCTTAGCCGTTTCAGTGCCACCCGGTTGGCTTTTTTATTTTTTAGCAGTACCTGGTCGGATAAAAGAGCATCCCGGCGTTTTTTCCATATCAGGATTGCAATTAGTATCAGGATGGGGAGAATCATAAATAGCCAATGCCACCAACTGCCGAACCATAGGATGCCGGACCGGCTCCATACCAGTTGACCCGTACGAATGGGCTGAAGTGTATTGCTATAATTTGTTCCTGAAGAGGTCGTAGACTCATTTTTCCCTGGAGTGACTTCAATGGCATGGGGTTGAGTCTGCACGGTTTGATATTTTTTCGTTTCAGGATCAAAATAAGAAAAGGAAACGGCGGGGATGGTGATATCCCCTGTGGTTTTGGGCATCAATACATACGTATAACTGCGGCTTCCTCCAAAAGGATTGGTATTGTGAAAATTATCTTTTATTTTTGGATCATAGCTTTCAATGCTGTGGGGAAAATCAATGACGGGTGCATTTAATAAGTTGACATTTCCCTTTCCACTGATGGTAACCGTGAAAGAAACGGCTCCGTCTGTAGTCAGTTTGGTCTTATCAATGGCGGATTTAATGTGAAATTCTCCTACGGCTCCATCAAAGTCTTTTGGTTTCCCTTCTTCGGGCAACGGTTTGACATGGATGGTTACTACAGGGCTGCTTAATTGGTAATTGTACTGGTGAGGAACCAGTTGCATACCGCCTCCGAAGGCCTGCTGAAAAAAAGGATCGTTAAAAGCATCCCGAAAAAAAGGGTCATTAAATATATCTGAAAAAGGATTGTTCCCCTGTGATTTCTCGACTGTATATAAGCGTACATCATTATCGATCTTCACGGGATCCAACTCCTGTGTACCCGTTTGCAGGGGAAAGAGCATGGTTTTTCGGATGGTAAACACACGGTATTGCTCCCCGTTTACATCTTCTATAGTCGGTCTGGGCGGATTGGGTACGGGCAGATCATGGGTAGAAAAGCCGGTGAAAGAAGGAACTTTAGTCACCTTGGACGAAGTAGGAAGGCGGGTATACAGTTTATAGGTAGCTGTAATTTGTTGTCCAACATATACATCCTTTTTATCCACCTCTACTTTTGCAAAGACGTTCTTTTTGATCTTGCTCATCGGGTCTTCCCCATTCCGGAGAATAGCCGGATGATTCCTGAATCGCGAAGGTAAGGAAGGAGAAGCCGGAGCGGGTTGTACCCTGTTATTCCGGGAAGGAGGATTGTTCTGGCCGGCAGATGCATTGCCTTTTTCAACCGTGATGGTAACGGGATTGGAATGCACCTGTTTCCCATCAATGCGCGCAGTGGCGCCTGCAATGGTAAAGCGACCTATCGCAGTAGGCTTTAGAATAAAGACATGAGATATTTTCCGGCTCATGTTCCCATTTATAATACTTACAGACTGGCTTTGGGAATTTTGTAAAACGTCAAATCCGTCAAAAGCGGGAGGATCAAAACCGGATATTTTTGAAGCATTGCTGATGGTGAAAAGAATCCGAAAAGGCTCCCCTAAGGAGACATTTGTATTGCTGACTTCTGTCTCAAACCGGGCTTCCTGGGCATGGGTAAATCCGAAAAAAAATAACAGGCAGATCAGTATAAAAACTGTTTTCTTCATTCCTTAATAGAAAATCTACAATGTACAAAAGTATTTAAAGCGTCAGGAGACTTACAGCCGGAACGAGTTAAAAGTTAGTTAAAAACAACACTAACAGGGATTTACAGATGAAAAGTCTCATGCTATATCTCCTTGTATAGGGCGTATAATGATATCCTCCACCACCGTCTGTGGTGCAAGAGAAGCTGCCTGCCAAATGATATCGGCAATATCTTCCGGTTTCATCATCCGGTCGGTCGGCCCTTCGAAATTGGCCCATGAATCCGTAAGGGTAGGACCGGGACAAACGGCGGTTACTTTTATATTGAAAGGTTTCATTTCTTCTCTCAGGTTTTTTGAAAAACCCAGGAGTGCAAATTTACTGATGCTATAAGATCCCCCATTGGGATATGCACGTAAAGAGGCGGTGGAACAAATATTGAAAATGTGCCCCTTTCGTGCCGTTTTCATCCCGGGTAATACCGCCCGTGTGAGGTGATAAGCGCTGAAGAGATTTGTAGCGATCGTATTTTCCAGAACCCCTTCTTCTTCCTCATGGATACTGCCGGGGATGAAGATACCGGCATTATTTATCAGTATTTCTATAGGGCCAAGCTGCTCTGCTGCCGCTTTGGCGAAGCGGTTAAGGGCTGCTTTTTCCCGTACATCCACAGCCTTTGAAAAGATCTTTGCCGATGGATGACGGTCCAGCAACTCTTTTGTTGTATTTTGAATACGTTTTTCATTTAGAGCGCAGATGGCAATATTCCAGCCTCCTGCTATGAATTTGGCTGCGAGCGCTTTCCCGATCCCCCGGCTTCCTCCTGTGATCATTATATTCATGTTGCAAACTTAATGGAAATGAAGGATTGTTATTCCCAGGTCCTTTCCAGAAAATGGATCCAGTTTTTATACATAATGTTCTCAATATCCGTTTCTGAATAGCCTCTGGAAATCAGTATTTCCGGGATCTTTTGGAGGTCGGCAATTGTTTCCAGGTCTCCC
The DNA here is from genome assembly GCA_964478125.1 of uncultured Chitinophagaceae bacterium. GTDB lineage: Bacteria > Bacteroidota > Bacteroidia > Chitinophagales > Chitinophagaceae > FW021-bin31. The sequence continues at coordinate 54,825 of CAYZGR010000001.1, forward strand.
GGACATTGTTCTTTTCCATAACCACCGTCCAGATCGGTACCTATGGCGGCATGGTTTGCATTGCCGGCCAGTTGACAAACATGATCTATGTGATCCACTACATGAGAGAGGGAAACGCCCGTCTCCTCCGGAAGGCTTTTGCCTCTCTCCCAATGGGGGATCAACATCCAGGCATCAAAAGCGGAACCGATAACCGCTTCCCTTTCCAGAAGTACCCTGATCTGTTCGTCTGAAAATTGCCTTTGGTGTGGAACCAGCGCCCGGCAATTATTATGGCTGGCCCAAACCGGACCGTTAAAATGTTCCAGCGCTTCCCAAAAACTCTCGTCTGAGAGATGGGTGACATCCAGGATGAGATGTAAGCGTTCCATCTCGTTTAGCAGCTCTCGTCCTTTTTTCCCAAGGCCTCCTTTGGAATCGGTCCCATGTGCGTATATTCCCGGCCCGTAATGGGCGGGCCCCAATGCCCGGAGACCATATCCGTAAGCTTTCTCCAGATGGTGCAGATCCACTATGGAATCGGCCCCTTCCAGGCTCAGAATATAGCCCAGGGGTAACTCAGGGATATATTCAGTCCCACTCCACGCGTTTACCTGTTCCTGCAGCTCTTTCTTATTTCGGATCTGCTTCAGGTATCCCCTATTTTCCATGATGCGATACCAGGCCAGCTGTCCCTGCGTTTGTGCCCAGGCCTGTTCCTGTGAATGCCAGCCCGGAAGATTATTACCCCGTTTTACATAGCGTGCGATTTGGGTGGCCACGCAAATGCCTATCCGTCCTTTGTGCATTTCTTCGAAGGATATGGTACCCTTTCCGCGATCGGGCTGGTCGGTTAAATGTTTTTCTCTTTCCCTTATAGATTTGAGCGGCTGTGTGAGATCGCGATTCCATTCCATCGCGTTCATGCTTAAATCAAGATGAGCATCAAAGATCAGTGGCGTCATGGACAGTGCATTTTTTCTTTTTCGGTGTTGTTTCTCCTGTTTGAATATTGTTTCTCTGTTTAACTATAAAACATAAAAAGAGTATGATGATTTTACAAAGCTAAAGGTATATCGCTATGGGCCAATTGATTTAAATACTGATCTTCTTTCTTCTGGCCACAATTTCCCATTGCCCTTTTACGATCCCGTCTTCCACGATCCCGGCTTCGTCATATAACGCTACCGTCGGACAAATATGATAAGGCAAGCCATATAGAACATCCCCCACTTTCAAGCTATTGATTTCATGAGTTTGAATGACCAGATGTTCTTCACTCTGTGAACGAACTTTATAGTTATCTATATTTAAGAAAGAGATCCGCTTTTCAATAGGGTTTTCTGCAGCGACAGATTTATGGCCAAGGTCGGCGGTTATAATATCTCTTTTTGGTTTAGAAATGATCCTTGTAAGTAATACCGCTGCAGGGAGGAAAGGTAATTCAGGGAATGCCGTTTGATACCCGGCATCCCAAAGCAAGGTTGTTCCGGGGCTGCAAATTACATTTGGGTTGGCGGCATGAAATGGAAAGGTGGGGCTGCCTCCCGCGATCACTTCTATTTGTTCCGCCCCTTTTGCTGTAAGTTTCTCCACAACCTTTCTCACCGGTCCAAAATCTGCTTCACATTGTTTTCTACGGGTATTGAGATCAGCCTGATGCAGATGCCCGTCATATACATGCAGGCCTTCCACATTTAAATGAGAAAGAGTCTTTAATTCTTTATAAAAAGAAACCAAATCATTTTCAATCGGGAAACCGGTGCGATGCATACCATTATCCACATCTACATAAACGCTCGCAATCAGGTCCTGCTGTTCAAAAAGGGCATTCAGTGAAATAGCGCTCTCCCGGTTATCTATTAAAGAGGCAAAATGCGTTTGGGGATATTTTTTTATTAGCAACAATAGACGTTGTGTCTTGGGGCCCTGAAGCTGATAAGAAATCAATACCTTCTTTGCTCCGGATTCTGCCAACATTTCCGCTTCTGCAATAGTTGCACATTTGAATTTTGTGATGCTGGCCGCTATTTCCATTTTGACAATATCAGGCATTTTAATGGTTTTTACGTGAGGCATAAGCCTGTCCGCATTTTCATTAACCATGCGCAGCATCTCCCTGATGTTGTGCCGGATGCGACGGGGATATATCAGGAGTGCGGGAGAGTCGGTGTATTCAGGATGTTGAAGCGTATACCAGTCTTCATTATTCATACCTTTTATTTATTTAAATTTAAAAAAGTGGGACCAAAATAAAACCCTGGCCCATAAGCAGCGGCCTATTTTGCTATTGTAAATTGCCCCTCTTCCTATTTCAGTTCATCTTTAAAGATTTTTCTGAACTTTTCCAGCTTGGGCCGGATCACAAAGCGACAATAAGCCTGATCCGGATTGTTTTCGTAATAATTCTGAAGATATTTTTCCGCAGGGTAGAAGTTCTTAAAGGGCTCTATTGCAGTAACTATAGGTTTGTTAAATGCACCGGACCGATCCAGTTCCTTTTTATATTTCTCGGCCTTGTTTTTTTGATATTCATCTCGATAAAAGATAACAGACCGGTATTGCGTACCTATGTCGTTTCCCTGACGGTTGAGCGTGGTAGGATCATGGCTTTCCCAGAAGGCTTCAAGCAGCCGGTCAAAGCTGATTATGGAAGGGTCGTAAATAATATTGCTTACTTCCGCATGCCCGGTGGCGCCTGTGCATACCTCTTTATAAGTAGGATGGGACACATGGCCTCCCGAGAAGCCGGAGACCACTTTTTTTACGCCTTTCAATTGGGTAAAAAAAGCCTCGGAACACCAAAAGCAACCTTCGCCAAATGTTGCAGTATCCAGGCCCTCTCCAGTAGCATCTGTAACTTGCAAATTTTCAACACTTTGATCTGTTTCGCTCATAATGGTTTTTTTGTTTTGGGCACAGGAAGCAAGTGTCAAGCTGAGAAAGGTTACGGATAAAAGATATCTGAATAACATATGCTTCCCTTAAGTTATGAATGATAACAGCCGGGAACAAGATTGGTTTAATTCCTTCTATATTCATACCGGTGTTAGCTATGAATGGCTTTCAATACCTGATCTTTAACTTCGTTCATTTTTAGCCGCTCTTGCCGGAGACTGTCCCGATAGCGGATGGTGACCGTTTCATCTTCTTTAGTCTGGTGATCTATCGTAACGCAAAAAGGCGTACCGATAGCATCTTGCCTGCGATAACGTTTCCCGATGCTGTCTTTTTCTTCATACCAGCATTGAAACCAGGGCTTACAATTGTTCATAAGCTCGCGGGCAATTTCGGGCAGCCCCTGCTTTTTGATCAAAGGTAAAATGGCCAGCTTTATGGGGGCCAATCCCGGTTTAAAGCGCATGACCTTACGGGTATCCGTTTTGTTCTGCTCATTAGCAGGCACTTCTTCCTCATGATAAGCTTCGCTCAGTACCATCATCAGGGTACGATCCAGCCCTACCGAGGTTTCTACTACATAAGGAATGTAATTTTTATTTATTTCCGGATCAAAATACTGCATTTTCTTCCCGGAATATTCCTGATGACGACTCAAGTCATAATCTGTACGGGAATGAATGCCTTCTACTTCTTTAAAGCCAATGGGGAAATGGTATTCAATATCTACCGCGGCATTGGCATAATGAGCAAGCTTTGCATGATCATGAAATTGGAGATGTGAGGGATCTATACCCAGACTCTGGTGCCATTTCAGGCGCTCCCCTTTCCAGTATTCATACCATTTCAGTTCGGTACCCGGGCGTACGAAAAATTGCATTTCCATTTGTTCAAATTCCCGCATGCGAAAGATAAACTGCCTGGCTACGATCTCGTTTCGAAATGCCTTGCCGGTCTGTGCAATACCAAACGGGATTTTCATTCTGCCGGTTTTACGTACATTTAGAAAATTAACGAAGATGCCTTGTGCCGTTTCAGGCCGCAGATATAATTCGTTGGCTTCCGAGCTGACACTCCCTACCTGGGTGGAAAACATAAGGTTAAATTGACGAATATCGGTCCAGTTAGCGGTTCCTGAAACAGGGCATACGATTTCCTCTCTTTCAATGAGCTTTTTTAAGCCTTCAAAGTGATCTTTTTTGAGCAGCTCTTCCATTTCTGCGATCAGGGCAGTTGCTTCTTTGGTCTTTCCTTTGGATTGTAACTTTTCTGCTTTGGCCTCTATCAGATGATCTACCCTGTAGCGTTTTTTGCTGTCTTTATTGTCAATCATAGGATCACTGAAGTTATCCACATGACCGGAGGCTTTCCAGGTGGTGGGATGCATAAAAATAGCTGCATCCAGGCCTACGATATTTTCATGCATGCGGGTCATGGATTTCCACCAGTAATCCCTAATATTTTTTTTCAGTTGAACGCCGTTCTGTCCATAATCATATACAGCGCTGAGTCCGTCATATATTTCACTGGATGGGAATATAAAACCGTATTCTTTACAGTGGGCAATTAAGGTCTGCAGGTCAAAATGTTTTTTTTCCATAGGATTGCAAATATAGCGCTTAGAAATTATTGTAGCTTATCATTTTGCAGATGCCGGTTCCCATCCCGATTGGTTTTCTTTACAAAATTCTGCTCCAGAGCCACCGTCATATCTACACCGGTCTGATTGGCAATGCACAGCAACACCCATAAAACGTCTGATAGTTCATCGGCCAGCTCTTTCCTTTTATCACTCTCTTTAAAAGATTGTTCCCCGTATTGCCGGGAGATGATGCGGGCCACTTCTCCCACCTCTTCCGTGAGGATGGCCATATTGGTCAGTTCGCTAAAATATCTCACGCCGTGCTTTTTTATCCATTGATCGACGCGCTCCTGTGCTTCTTTAATGGTCATTTCTTCTTATTTATAAAATGGGTTATTGATCACTTGCTATTTCCAAACCGTCATATGCCAGATATTTTCCTTCCGGCAATTCTTTTTGAACATCTTCGTCCCTTCCCATTTGATGACTGATGTGTGTGAAGTAGGTTTTTTCCGGTCCAATTTCATCTGAAAGTGCTATGGCCTGGGATAAAGTAAAATGAGATAGATGGGCTTGTTTGCGCAGTGCATTTAGAACTAATATCTTCGTTCCCAATAATTTTTCTTTCTCCGCGGGGGCAATAAAGTTAGCGTCCGTGATGTAGGTAAAATCCCCGATCCTGAAGCCGGTGACCGGCATTTTATGGTGCATAACATGTATGGGAACTACCTGCAATCCATCTATATGGAAAGGGATGGAATCAACAGTATGCAAGGTAATTTCAGGAATTCCCGGATATCTCTTTTCTGCAAAAACATAAGAAAATTCCCTGCGGATGGCTGATTGCGATTCGTTGGTTGCAAATATATCTATCGGTCTTTTTTGGAAATAATTAAAAGCACGAATATCATCCAGCCCGGCGATATGATCTTTATGAGAATGAGTAATAAGGACAGCATTCAGATGATTTACCTTTGCCCGTAGCATTTGGTAGCGGAAGTCGGGAGTGGTATCTATTACTATATTAAGAGCCTTATATTGGATCAGAATGCTGCTTCGCAGGCGTTTATCTTTAGGGTCTTCAGAGGCACAAACTTCACAAGGGCAGGCAATCATGGGGACGCCCTGGGAAGTACCGGTGCCGAGAAAAGTTATTTTCAAAATATTTCCGTTCTTTTAAATTTTCTTTACGCGTTTTCGTCTTTCTCATCGGAAATTCCGGATTCCTTTTCCTGTTGATCCAGCTCTATTTCCTGCTCTACCATTTGATGAAGAAGGTCTCCCTTTTCTGCTTCGGCTAAAATAATTTCGTAGGATCTTTTAGATTCTTTACTCAGACGGTTGAAATCAATTTCCAGCTCCGGAACCAGGTCGTTAAGAATGCTGATGCGCCCTTCTATATCTAAAAATTTATTTACTACCACTACTTTTCGATGTTCCAGAATACAATAGCCGCTGTTGAAATTACCTTTTTCCAGACGCAATACATATCCTGCTTCATCAAGTAATTTTTCGAGCTTTTCCAGCTCCGCCTTATTCTTTTTTGTTGACATATCCTTTGGGCATAAAACTTAAAGATATTAAAATCCGCGCGGTTTAAAAAACATTTGTTAACGACTGTAATTGGGAGCTTCTTTGGTTATGGCTATATCATGCGGATGGTTTTCCGTAACCGTAGCCGCGGAGATTTTGATAAACCGGGCTTTTTGGAGCGTGGAAATATCTTTTGCACCACAATATCCCATACCGGCACGCAAGCCTCCGATAAACATTTGGGCTACCTCATTTAGAGTGCCTTTATAAGGAACACGTCCTACAATACCTTCGGGTACCAGTTTTTTAATGTCAGATTCCACATCCTGGAAGTAGCGGTCTTTACTTCCTTCGGCCATTGCTTCAATAGAGCCCATCCCCCGGTATGTTTTAAATTTTCGACCCTCATAGATGACGGTTTCTCCGGGACTTTCTTCCACTCCTGCAAACACGGACCCTGCCATCACGCAAGAGGCACCGGCTACCAGGGCCTTAACCATATCGCCTGTGTAGCGGATCCCTCCGTCTGCTATCACCGGTATTTTCCGACTCTTGAGCGCCCCGGCTGCTTCCATGATGGCCGTCAATTGCGGCATGCCGGTTCCAGTCACCACTCTTGTCGTGCAGATGGAGCCGGGACCCACTCCCACTTTTACGGCATCTGCTCCCGCATCTGCCAGAGCCGTGGCTCCTGTGGCGGTGGCTACATTTCCCGCAATGACCGGTAGTTTTTTGAATGTTTTTTTGACGTTTTGTAAGGCGTCCAAAACACCTTTGGAATGGCCATGAGCGCTATCCAGACAAACTATGTCCACTCCTGCCCGTACCAGCGCTTCTATACGCTGTAGCACGTCTGCAGTAATACCAATGGCGGCGCCAACGAGCAGCCGGCCATACTCATCCTTTACAGCGCTGGGAAAGCTTTGCACCTGCAGGATGTCACGGTAGGTGATCAGCCCGATGAGCCTGCCCTGTTTATCTACTACGGGCAGCTTCTCAATTTTATATTGTTGTAAGATTCGCTCTGCTTTTTTGAGGTTGGTCCCTTTGGGGGCCGTTACCAGGTTCTCATGGGTCATGACCTCGCTCACTTTGCGGCGAAGATTTTTTTGAAAACGCAGGTCGCGGTTGGTCAATATCCCTACCAGCCGATTGTCTTTGCTGACAATGGGGATACCGCCTATGTGATTTTCTTCCATCAGAGAAAGCGCTTCTTTGATGGTGGCGCTTTCAGATAGCGTGATCGGATCGAGGATCAGGCCGTTTTCTGTCCTTTTTACCTTACGGACTTCTTCAGCCTGTCGCTCGATAGACATATTTTTATGTAAAATACCCAGGCCGCCTTCCCGCGCCATTGCTATGGCCATCTGAGACTCTGTTACCGTATCCATGGCGGAAGAAATCATGGGAAAGTTCAAAGTGATATTTCTGGTGAGTTGCGTGGAAATGCTCACTTCCCGGGGCAGCACTTCCGAATAGGCAGGTACTAATAAAACATCATCAAAGGTGAGTCCCTCACCTGTGAATTTGGAGCTTGTTGCAGGCATAGCAATTATCTTTTTGGAAATAATTGCACGCAAAATTACAAAAATTCAAGATAAATTGGGGGAAGCGGATTTAAAAAATCCTTCGAAAACGCCTACTTTGATCTCACTGGCGGACCGGCAAAAGAATTTTCATGCGCTTCGATCCACCTTTTTTCAATAATATTTGGGGTTGTACTCTGCTGGTGGATTGAATTATTTACCAAAAAAAGCTTGAAGTCCGAGAGAAGCAGATAAATTATTGGAAGAAGCTTTTGATTTAATGTATGTCATGTAGCTGTAGCCTATACTGAGTTCTAAGGATGAAGAAGGATTAATAAAAAAAGCAGGGCCAACAGAGACCGCAAAAGTGTGGGCGTTTATCTTTTGTTCGGTCTTAGTTACTGAAATTATTGATGGTGGTAAAGGATGGGAAGGATCGAATTGTTGCTCAAAAGTTTTGCTTTTTTGTTTGTTGTGGCTATATCCATAGCTGAGGTCTGCAAATATGTTGAGTCGATGTTGTGGTTTTAAAAAATAATATCTGACGAATGGCCCTGCCACGTATCCAAAGGACTTGTCTTTCGAATAACTATAGTATCCTATATTGGACTTTCTATCAATCGTCTGTTTATCTTCGGATAACAAAACGCCTCCCCATAGTCCCACACTCAATTGGTCTATAATAAAAAATCCACCATCTACAGCTAGTTGCAGGTTCATCCCCTTTATATCCGTGGAGATTTCATTAATAGTCTGATGACTGCCCGATCGGAGAAAATCTGCGTAGCCTCCAGTCATCCATTGACCGCCACGAAGCTGGGCCGATCCACAGAATGTAAAGAGAAGAAGAGGCAAAAGTAATAGTTTTTTCATAGTATGAAGTATAATAAAACGATGCAAGTTATAAAAAAGAATTTAAACATATAAATAACTGTTGGAGTCGCTTATCTCCGGCAATAATCTCTTTAAGGGCTTTATTAATACTTGCAGGCGCCTTTTCTACACCCTCAATAACAGACGGTTATAGCTTTGCTAACTCCTTGGCTTCTTTTTTCAAGTCCTCCTGGTCTAATTCTTTTAATGGAACTTCTAATCTCTTTTTTGTTTCAATTGTTTTTTGGAGATATCTACCCTAATAAAATTTTTTACTACCTTGCTCATGGTTCTTTTAAATATTTATGATTAATCATGAACAACCCGGTTGGGATGTGCTCAAGTCCTTAATAATAGGTCTCAAAGCCTTAATTTCTATTTGAATCTTGCCTTCAAATAAACAACCGGGGATTTAATCGGCGCCTGGATTTCAAAACCTTGGTAGACAGCTAATATGCCTCAGTTATTGGTTGTTTGAATATAATTATCCACATTCTTCACAAGGAAAAAGAAAACTAAAAAGAAGTATTAGTAATAAATAATAATGTTTATAAAGCCTTTATTGAAAGAACTTCATACAGAACTAAATAGCAGGCAGATTGAATTTTTGATCCGGGATGCCAAACAATATATCTGTCTGGAAGCATGTCCGGCACTTGGTAAAACTAATTGTAGAATCATTTTAATTTATTGCTCATGTCAGTGCCATTAATGAAATAGATCTGTTGGGTCGGTTTGTCGGACAAGTAGCAGATACTGTTTTTAATGCGAAGCATTAAGACCGGGTTTTATACCAAGCACTTGACCGAAACCATTTTTTTAAACTTAGGCATACAGCCGAATAATCATTAAATAAGAAAACGTTATCGGGAATGTCTTGATATTGGCTCTATGGCTGCTTAATTTCTTATTACCCAGCTATTGTTATAGAAAAGAAAAACAAAAAATTCTATTCATGAGAGAAAACATAAATGCCTGATGTCTTTCTCCCTGGCACAGGGAGTGAGAGTAGAGCTTATTTCTAAAGGAACAAAAGATAGGGAGGCCGTTTTTGATAATTTCGGGTTGGAGGAATTTGTAATATTTTATACTTTATAAAGTAATGTCCATGAAACATTATCTCATTTTAGTTGTCTGCTTATGTTTATTTTGGGGATGCCAGAAGAGCGGTCGAACTGACGGTGTAACTCAAATTGCCTCAGTATCACGCCCGGATATATCTTCACGGAATGATTTTTACATCAGTAACAAAGTTCCTTTAAAGTCCTCTGCCCTAGTTAAATTACCTATCGGAAATATACGGCCGAAAGGATGGCTTTTAGAAAGTCTTAAGAGAGCCAAAAACGGGATGACGGGAAAACTGGCGGAGGTGAGCGCCTGGTTGCAAAAAAAGAACAATGCCTGGATCAGTCCTACCGGGAAGGGGGTAAACGGTTGGGAGGAAGTGCCTTATTGGCTGAAGGGGTACGGTGATCTGGCTTATATCCTTAAGGATACTGCCATGATATCTGAGGCCGAGTTTTGGATCAATGGAGTGATAAACGGACAACGGGCAGATGGCTATTTTGGCGCCGAGAAAAATCGGGCAAGCGGTAAGCCGGATTTGTGGCCGAATATGGTGATGCTCTGGTGCATACAGTCTTATTATGATTATAGCCATGATGAACGGGTGATCCCCTTTATGAGAAAATATTTTAAATGGGAAATGCAATTGCCGGATTCCGTTTTTCTGGAGGATTATTGGGGAAACAGCAGGGGAGGCGATAACCTGTACAGTGTATATTGGCTCTATAACCGGACCGGTGAAAAATGGCTTCTTGATCTGGCTGCAAAGATTCATCGCAATACGGCGGATTGGGAGCAAACTCACGATCTTCCTAATTGGCATAATGTGAATATTGCTCAGGGATTCAGGGAACCCGCCATATACTATTTGCAAAGTGGCGATAGTTCGGACTTGGAGGCCGCTTATGACAACTATTTTCTGGTAAGGAAGTTGTATGGCCAGGTGCCGGGAGGAATGTATGGCGCCGATGAAAATGCCCGTAAGGGATATACGGGGCCTCACCAGGCCATTGAGACTTGCGGCATGGTAGAGCAAATGAATTCCGACGAAATGTTGTTGCGTTTTACTGGTGATCCGCTTTGGGCGGATAATTGCGAGGATGTCGCCTTTAATACGTATCCGGCGGCTCTTATGCCGGATTTTAGAGCCTTGCGCTATTTTACGGCCCCCAATATGGTAACCAGCGACGCATCTGACCACCATCCCGGTATTCAGAATGCAGGACCTTTCTTTATGATGAATCCACTCAGCAACCGTTGTTGCCAACACAATCATACGCAAGGTTGGCCATATTACGCGGAAAACTTATGGATGGCCACAGCGGATAACGGTCTGGCTGCCGTATTGTATGCTGCAAGTAAAGTGGAAGCGAAAGTGGGAAAAGGAGATACCGTCATGGTGGAAGAGAAAACACATTATCCCTTTTCAGACAGCATTCAATTGGTCATTCATAGTCCGGAGCGCTTACATTTCCCACTATATCTACGTGTCCCCGGGTGGTGCTCCCACGCGGTTGTTTTGGTTAATGGTAAAAAACAACCGGTCAAGCTTCCCTCAGAGGCGTATGTTCGAATAGAAAAGACCTGGAAAGAAGGGGATGTGATTATGTTGTACCTGCCCAGGACGTTGAGCGTAAAGAAGTGGCCGGGGGATAAAAATAGTGTAAGCGTGAACTACGGCCCTTTAACTTTTTCTTTAAAAATAAAAGAAAATATAAAGAAGGCGGATCCTCAAAAGACGGCTTTACATGATTCTCATTGGGTTTCCGATGTGGATACATCACATTGGCCGGCCTATACGATCGAGCCGGGCAGCCCATGGAATTATGGCCTGTTTCTAAATAAAAATCATGCTTCTGCCTCTTTTGAAGTAACGAAGAAGGAGTGGCCTTCGGACGATTTCCCGTTCACTCCTGAATCTGTTCCGCTTGAGCTAAAGGTGAGGGCTAAACTAATCCCTTCCTGGAAAATTGATAAAAACGGATTGGCGGGGTCTTTACCCCGAAGCCCTGTAGAATCAAGAGAAGCCGATACAACGGTTACGCTTATCCCAATGGGGGCTGCCCGTTTACGTATTTCGGTGTTTCCGGTAGTTCAATAATTCTCAGATAGTTCGGCAATATTTTATATATTTGACATGAACTAAAAAAATATATTATGGGAAAAAGAGATGATCTCATTCAAAAGTATGCCGCCGATCTAAAAGACAAATGTGGCGTAACCCCGGATATGGATCTGTTAACCAAAGTAACCATTGGTTGTGGTCCTTCTATTTACAACAACGATGCCTCTACGGTATCCTCTTCCGATCCGGAAGAACTGGCTACCGTAAAAAAGGGATTTTTGATTCAAAAGTTGGGTTTGCCAGACAATGAAGAATTAGATGAAGCCATCCAAAAGGTATTGAAACAATATGGGGCTTCCAACCGCAATAAGCATCGGGCCGTAGTTTACTATCTGCTGACCAAGCATTTTAACAAAGATTCCGTTTACGCATAAGGGAATCCATGAAAGGAGAGTAGCCAACCGTCAAAGTGCGTTTGGGCGGTTGGCTTGTTATAGTGGTGCGAAGGAGGAGATTCGAACTCCCACGCCCTTTCGGGCACTACCCCCTCAAAGTAGCGCGTCTACCGGTTTCGCCACCTTCGCATAGACGGGCTGCAAAAGTAATCCCTTTTTACATTATTTGAAAGTAAAAGGCTGTATTTTTAAATGGTCGGGTACTTCTTCTGTTCAAAATCTTATTTTTGTGTTATGAAGAAAGAGCCCGGTCCTTCTCAAGAGGAAAAAACGGTTGCTTCAGATTGGTATGAGCGGGTAAGCCTAACGGTGGATGGCGGTCAGGAGCCCGTTCGTATTGATAAGTTTTTGAAGACCCGTATCGAACATGCGACCCGTAATAAGATTCAGCAGGCAGCTCAGGCGGGTATGATCTGTGTCAATGGCAATCCGGTAAAGCCCAATTATAAGGTTAAACCGGGAGATGAGATTATAGTCTATACTACCAAAGAGCCTGTTGATACCCGTGTTATACCGGAAGATCTCCCGCTGGATATTCGTTATGAGGATGAAGCGGTCATGGTCATACATAAGCCGGCCGGCATGGTGGTTCATCCGGGGAATGGCAATTATACCGGTACGTTACTGAATGGACTGGCCTGGTATCTTGGCTATCGTTCCCCGGAGGGAATCGATCCTGAGCTTTCGCGCTTTGGCCTTGTACATCGCATCGACAAAGATACCAGCGGGCTGTTGGTGATCGGAAAAACAGAACAAGCGTTAAGCCATCTGGCGAAGCAGTTTTTTGATCATTCGGTAGATCGCACTTATTTGGCCCTGGCCTGGGGAGATTTTGAAAAACCGGAGGGCAGTGTGGCGGCGTACATCGGCAGAAATCCCCGTTTTCGTAAAAAGATGGCCGCCTTTCCTGATGGGGAGCAAGGGAAACCTGCCACTACCCATTATAAAGTACTGGAACGATTCCACTATGTTACCCTGTTGGAATGCCGTTTGGAAACCGGCCGTACCCATCAGATAAGAGTACATATGCAACACATTGGCCATCCTCTCTTTAATGACAGTACCTATGGCGGAGATCGAATCATTAAAGGTACGATCTTTACAAAGTACCGCCAATTTATAAACAATTGCTTTTCCCTGCTGTCACGGCAGGCTTTACACGCCCGATCCATTGGGTTTGTCCATCCCCGAACCGGGGAGCGCATGCATTTTGATAGTGAATTGCCGGAGGACTTTAAAGCGGTTTTAGAAAAATGGCGGAAGTATGTGAAAAGATAAAGGAGCGATCTATATCATTATTTAATATAAGCCCGCAGCATCCATGCCATTTTTTCATGTTCTTTTAAAATACCGGTGAGGAAATCTGCAGTGCCTACATCTTTATACTTATCTTCTACTTCGGGAATGTGGCCGCGAAGCGTGCGACATAAAGTCTCATGATCTTCCAGCAGGTTCTTGATCTGCGTTTGCTGGTCGTCCGTATATTCCGGCTCTTCGAGATTGGCCAATTTAAGATAATCCTTTAACCGTCCTTCTGCAAAATGACCGATCTTTCTTATCCTTTCTGCCACCTCATCGATCATATGGGCAAGGGTGTTATACTGCGCCTCATAGAACTCATGCATTTCAATGAAACTGGAACTTTCAATATTCCAATGATAATTACGGGTTTTGGTATACAGTACCGTTTCATCAGCAAGCAGGGTATTGAGTATTAATGCAACTTGCTTTGCATGCTCTTTTGATAATCCGATATTTGCTTTCATAAAATGAAACTTTTATTAAATGATATATTATAATAGCATAACAACAGGTGGATCACTTTGTTTAGCCGTTCTCAAAACCTTTATCAACGAGTATGGCAGCTTCATCTGCCGCCCGGGTTGCGAGCTGGTCACAGCGATTATTAAAGGGATTTAACGCATGCCCTTTTACCCAGTTAAATTGAATATGATGCTTTTTATATAAAGTAAGAAACCGCAACCACAGGTCCTTATTTTTTTTCCCTTTGAATTGTTTTTTGACCCAGCCGAAGACCCATTTTTTTTCTACTGCATTCACGATATATTTACTGTCGGTATATATGACAATTTGTAATCCCTCTTTTTTTAATGCTTCCAATGCAACGATAACGGCCATTAACTCCATACGATTGTTTGTCGTGAGTCGGTAACCGGCGGACAATTCTTTTCGATATTGGCCCCATTGGAGGATAACGCCGTAGCCACCCGGTCCGGGATTGCCGCGGGAAGCACCGTCGGTATATATGATTAATGGGTCATTGCTCATGGATTTCTTGGGGCAGCTCCTTTTTAACGGTTTGTTTCTTATTCATTGTTGACTCCCAGCCACTCGGAAACGATCCGGCTGACCCTGCCCGATTCCTGTAGCTTTAACAGGTCGATGTCAATTTCATGCAGGCCGGTAGAACTTAAAGGTACGGCAAAGCCGTATCCCTGTCGCATATATTCGTATTTGGAGACCGAAACATTTTCATCGTGATGTTCCTTAAGAAAATAAAGCAGTTGAGGCCGGTCATAGACAATCGCATCCACTTTCTTATCTTTCAAAAACGTATATCCCTCTTCCAGGTTTTTTACATCTATCTCTTTGCCACCGTATTGATGGATAAACTCGTCGGCGGGAGAGTCTTCTACCACGGCCACTTTTTTGCCGTTTAGCTGTTTGGCCTGAGTGATCACGGAAGAATTGAGCCCGGTTAACGTGAGCGTGCTGGCTATACCGGCGACCATACTCGTGGCGAAGATGATGGAGATAACGATCCAGCATCCCGTTATAATGCGCCCTGCCAGCGTTACTGCGGCCTTGTCTCCGTATCCTACGGTGGACATAGTTACGATGGCCAGCCACATGCCGTTGGCAATCCCTCTTGCCGGCTGGTGTGGAAATTGTTCGGGGTTTTTTTCTCTCTCAGCCAGCCAGAGTAAAGTTCCCACGATGGCCAGTATGCAAAGGAAAACCAGTACGGCGGTAAAAAAACGGGTACTGAAGAACGGTTTGATCCTTTCCCATAAAGAAGGAGGTTCCGTGCGGGACATGATGGAGAGGCTGGATTGATAATAGGGCTGGGTAAATTTGGCCAGCTCTGCCCGTTCTGAGGTGATGCTGATAGGTCCCACTATTGCATCTATTTTTCCCGAGTCCATTGCAGCTATGGCATGAGGCACATCATCGAAAGGGATCAGCGTATATTGTAAGCCCCTTATCCCGGCCATGGCCTGCCAGATTTCAAGGGAAATACCGGATTGCTGGTTTATATTTACCACAAAGGGAGCAGAACCGGCAACTCCAACCTTTATCGGCTGTTGACCCGGGTTCTGTGCATACGAGGAAAATAGAACTAAAAAATTGAATAATAAAATGAGAATGAAGAATCGTTTAAACATGAGGTCTATTGTTTGCTTCTGTTTGCCAAAGATAAAGCTTCTTCCATTTTTTCAAGGTATAGACTGATGAAAGCTTCTTTCTGTTTTCTTCTGTATTGCATTACCCAACGGGGATGAGGAAGTGATAATATCTCGGTAAATAAATGGTGTACTTTATTGAGATTATAAAGATACTGGTAATTCTTCCCCCCTCCAAGGCAAAGGCATACTTCCGGAGAACCGGTCAAAGCTTTTTGCTGAAGGATGCTGTCTAATATAAAAGGGGTTGCAGCATGCTGCAACTCTTTATGATCGTAATAATTGACATTCTTTCCTTTGCTGACAAAACCAAGCGGACAAAGAGAGGATAGCAGAAAATGATTGTAAAACTTATCGGCCCCGCCATAAGCGGCGATCATTTCATAGATGAATGCGCCCGAGAGCTCTTTTTTTTGTTTAAAAGGGTTGGCTATACCACAAATTTCGTATAGCCGTACGGGGTCGGTAAATGCGATACCGGTAATACCGGCCCCCAACCTTCCGGGATTAATACCCAGGATTAAAATGCGGGGGCGGCTATCGTTGTAAAATTTATCATAAAATGCGGATACTATTTTCCTTACTTTTTTATCCTTATAGGGATGCATGATGGAGATACCTTCCGGAAGCGTAAAATCAGGGTTAAGATGATAATAAAAATCAATGATCTTATTCCCGGTCGTTGTTCTTTTAGAGGTCATGTTATCTGCAAAATTTCACCGGAATGTGTGCATATAATTCCAGCCTTCTGCATTTTTCGTATAGCCTTTTTGTGATCTCCGGCCTGTTGTTCCACGGCAGCTACCGCATCGGTCACGAGATAAACTCCGAATCCATATTTTAAAGCATCCATAGCCGTTGATTGCACGCAATATTCGGTGGCAATACCGGTTAAAAACACCTGGCTGATATTTTGTTTTCTTAACTCAAATTCCAGATCCATGTTGGTGGCCTCGAAAGCGCTGTAGCCATCATCCGTATTGCCGGTTCCTTTCAAAGCTACCTCGTGTATTTTGGAATAATCCAGATCTTCATGGAAGGCGGCTCCCGTTGTCGCGCGGATACAATGTGGGGGCCATTTGTTAAAATGTACCGTTTGTGGCGGGTGCCAGTCTTTAGAAGCAATAATGCAGTCGAAAGCCGGGATTAGCCGGTTGATCACGGGAACGATCTCGTTTCCCCGGCCGGCGGGTAACGCTCCTCCAGGGCAAAAATCTTTTTGTAGATCTACTATTATTAAACCGCGTTTCATCCTATCCTCCTTAACGAACTATTTCTATGATCTTGGTGGGATCCAGCTGCGCATTCCGGATGGCGATCTGACGGGCCGTGTTTTTTGAAAGATTTAAAAATGCTTCCCTTGTAAGGGCATCGTCTCCCATCATGACCGGCACCCCTACATCCCCGCCTTCACAAATATTCTCAACCAACGGGATCTGGCCCAGAAGTGGAATATCGAAATCCCCGGCCAGCCGTTTTCCTCCTTCCCTTCCAAAAATAAAATATTTATTATCAGGCAATTCCGCGGGAGTGAAATAAGCCATATTTTCGACTATACCCAAAACAGGAACCTTGATCCCACCGGTGCTGAACATGGTCACTCCTTTTCTGGCATCTGCCAGCGCTACCTGTTGGGGAGTGGTGACGATTACGACTCCTGTGACAGGAATGGTCTGTACCATAGTCAGGTGAATATCGCCGGTGCCGGGGGGAAGGTCAATAATCATATAATCCAGTTCTCCCCAAAACACGTCTTTTACAAATTGTTTGATCGCACTGCTTACCATGGGGCCGCGCCATACCAGCGCCTGCTTTTCATCTACCAACAATCCTATGGACATCAGCTTGATACCATAGCGTTCCAGGGGGACGATAACTCCTTTTCCATTTACCTTGGTCATCATGGGGCGCTCTCCCTGTACTCCGAACATAATGGGAACGCTGGGACCGTAAATATCGGCGTCCATAAGTCCGACCCTTGCCCCATCCTGGGCCAGTGCCAGTGCCAGGTTAGCGGCAACTGTAGATTTTCCTACGCCCCCTTTTCCACTGGCAACAGCAACGATATTTTTTACGCCGGGAAGCAGATTCTCATTGGCGCCGCGTTTGGAAGTGACGCGGGAAGTCATGTTTATCTTTAGATCAATATCATCTCCAAAGAAACGATGCATGGTATCGACACAGTCTTTGTGGATATGCTCTTTTAGAGGACAGGCGGGAGTAGTAAGCACCACGCTAAAGGAAATTGTCTTGCCCTTCACTTCTACGTCTTTTACCATCTTTAAGGTGACCAGATCCCTTTTGAAATCCGGGTCTATAACATGGCTTAAAGCTTCGAGAACATCTTCTTTTGAAATCATATGTTAAAAATATATTTAAATTTAGGCATAATAGCTACAAAGTTAGCCAAATACTATTTATTTTGTACCCTTTTGTCCAAATTAGCTCAATTATAACAAATCTCCGGTTTCCCGTGTTAAATTGACAAAAACAGTACCTTTGAATAAATGAAGAAAGTCTTTACTATCATAGTGCCCGTTTTATTACTTCCTTTGCTTAGCCTGGCCCAGCATCGTAAGGATAATGCCGTTAATGATTCGCTCGTAGAAGTATCCGGCGTAGTGGTTACCGCAGACAGCCTGCGCAATATCCCCGGAGTGAGTATCTATATAAAAGGGAAGAACAGGGGAACGGTTTCTAACGATGAAGGGGTTTTTTCAATAGTTGCCGAAAAAGGAGATACATTGATTTTCAGCGTTATCGGGTTTAAAAAAGCAAGCATGATCGTTCCGCGAAACATAAATGGTCAGTTTTTGGGACTGGCGCAACCGCTTCGCCAGGATACCACTTATCTGCCTCTTACGGTGATCCATTCATATCCTTCCAAAGAAGATTTTGAATATGCCTTCTTACATTGGGATCTGCCCAGCGATCAATATGACATTGCACGCGAGAATACCAGTCTCGAAAGGATGCAGTCGGCCATGAGACTTACTCCCGTTGACGGAGGGGAAGGAGTGAGCCATACTTTCAGAGACAGGGAAAAATTTATGCAATCCCGCGGGCAGATGCCTTCCATGAATATTTTTAATCCGTTGGCCTGGGCTCAGTTTATAAAAGCGCTGAAGGATGGGGACTTCAAAAGGAAAAAGTAGCTGAGATTTAGTATCTGCCTATGGAACACCACCTGCCCTTTCTGATAAATGATCTTGCTTTGATCCTTGGATCTGCTGCTGTTACAACTCTGATCTTCAAGAAGATAAAGCAACCTGTGGTACTGGGGTACATCTTGGCCGGAGTGCTGGTGAGCCCGCAGGTGCATATTATTCCCACTGTGGTTGACGAAGCCAGTATCAAGATATGGGCGGAAATAGGCGTGATTTTTTTGTTGTTCAGCCTGGGGCTGGAATTTAGTTTTAAAAAGCTGATGAAAGTAGGCGGTACGGCTTCCGTAACGGCGCTCACAGAAATTGTTTTCATTACCGTCTCCGGATATTTTGTCGGATATTGGATGGGATGGTCTTCCATTGACTGTTTATTTTTGGGCGGCATGCTGGCGAGTTCTTCCACTACTATTATCATTAAGGCATTTGATGAGCTGGGTATAAAGACCAAACAGTTTGCCCGCACTGTATTTGGGGTCCTGATCGTGGAAGATATTGTTGTTATTCTGCTCCTGGTTCTTTTACCGGCGATTTCCGTAAGTCAGCAGTTTCATGGTTCCGAACTATTGGGAACGCTTTTCAGGCTGCTTTTCTTTTTACTGCTCTGGTTTTTACTGGGTATTTTCCTCCTGCCCACCTTTTTGAAAAAGGCGGCTAAAATTCTTGACCGGGAAACGCTTCTTTTGCTTTCTATCGGCTTGTGCCTGATTATGGTTGTGGTGGCGACCGAGGTGGGCTTTACTGCAGAACTGGGCGCTTTTGTGATGGGTTCTATTTTTGCGGAGACTACTTCATCGGTTAAGGTGGAAAATATCCTTCATTCGGTGAAAGACTTATTTGGCGCAGTCTTTTTTGTGTCGGTGGGTATGATGATAGACCTGCCCACTATTTGGGAATACCGCACGCCGGTTCTTGTCATTACCGTACTTACCATTTTCGGAAAGTTCCTGAGCACCGCGGGAGGGGCCCTGTTGTCCGGACAGCCGCTGAAACAATCAATACAGGCAGGAATGAGCATGGCGCAAATTGGTGAATTTGCTTTCATCGTAGCCACGTTGGGAATGACCCTTGGAGTGATCAGCGACTTTTTGTTCCCTGTGGCGGTTGGGGTCTCCGCCATTACCACCTTTACCACTCCCTATATGATACGCTATTCGGAACCTTTATACAATTGGATGGAGAAGCAGTTGCCGAGCCGCTGGGTGCAGTCTTTAAACCGATACAGCTCGGGTACCCAAAAGATAGCGGCTGTAAGCAGTTGGAAACAATTGATCTGGACCTATGTACGGGTGATTGTATTGAATGGGGTGATAAGTATCGGTATTATTCTGATCGTTGATAAGATGCTTACCGGTATAGCATCTCAATTGTTCGCTGCACCTGTAGTTCGGAAGGCTATTTTGACCGGCGTGACCTTGCTGTTGCTGTCTCCGTTCTTATGGGCGTTGGGATTTCGCCGGATCAATCGGTTGGCGTTTGCCAGGCTATGGGTGGATCGCAAATTAAATCGGGGTCCGCTGATTGTTATGGAAGCGGTAAGGCTTGGAATTGTCATCGTGCTGATTGGCGCCCTGTTGGATAAGTATTTTTCAATTGGTATTGCACTTGCCGTAATAGTGGTTGTGGTCATTATATTGATCTTGCTTTTTTCAAGACGCCTGCAGTCATTTTATGATCGTATTGAAAAGCGGTTTTTATTCAACTTCAATGAAAAAGAGCGCCTGGAGAACCGCAACAGCCATATCGTTCCCTGGGACGGGCATCTGGTCTATTTTGACATCCCGGCTAATGCAACATATGCGGGGCAAACGCTCCGGGAGCTTGGTTGGAGGGAAAAATATGGGATCACTGTTGCCATTATTGAACGTGGGGGACGGGTCCTTCAGGTACCCGGCCCCGAAAGACGTATTTTTCCCGCTGATCACATTGGCGTTATCGGAACCGATGAACAGCTGCAACATTTTAGCAGGCTTATGGAAGAAAGCCGGTTTCAGGAAACGGAGAGCGGAGAGGATCCCATCGAACTATTAAAGATCCTTGTCAACAATAATGCTTTCCTCTGTGGAAAAAGTATCGGCGAATCGGGTATCCGGACGAGGGGAGAAGGCCTGGTCGTAGGCGTAGAGCGAGCCGGAAAAAGGATCTTGAATCCTGCTTCTTCTTTTAAATTTCAGGAGGATGACCTGGTGTGGATTGCCGGCAATAAAGAAAAATTGAAGCCCTTTACCTGAGGTAGGATTTTGTTACTTTTGTAACATACTTGTCATCAAACCATTTGGATGGGAAATCTTGAGCAACTTATTATTGACCTTGCGTTGATCCTGGGCGCCGCCGGTATCGTTACTATTCTTTTTCAGAAGCTGAAGCAGCCGGTGGTTCTGGGTTATATTGTTGTGGGGTTGCTCATCAGTCCGAATTTTAAAATATTTCCCACCATCACGGATACGT
Source organism: uncultured Chitinophagaceae bacterium (assembly GCA_964478125.1). GTDB lineage: Bacteria > Bacteroidota > Bacteroidia > Chitinophagales > Chitinophagaceae > FW021-bin31. Next base: position 75,838 of record CAYZGR010000001.1, read on the forward strand.
CCACCTTGCACGTGTGGGCCGATATAGGAGTCATCTTCCTGCTCTTCAGCCTGGGTCTGGAATTTAGTTTTAAAAAATTAGTGAAAGTAGGTCCTACTGCGGGTATAACCGGTGTCTACGAGGTCTCCCTGATGCTGCTTACCGGATACATTACAGGGAAGTTAATGGGATGGTCTACCATGGATAGTATTTTTCTTGGAGGTATCATTTCTATTTCTTCAACTACGATCATTATTCGGGCATTTGAGGAACTGGGCCTGAAAACCAAAAAGTTTGCGGGTATGGTATTAGGGGTATTGGTAATTGAAGATATGGTGGCCGTCCTGCTCCTGGTTTTGCTTTCCACCGTTGCGGTCAGCCGCCAGTTCTCGGGAACTGAAATGCTTTATTCCGTACTAAAGCTGGCTTTTTTTCTTATCCTGTGGTTTGTTTCGGGCATTTATCTGTTGCCTTCTCTTCTGAAACGTGCACGAAAACTTATGAATGAAGAGACCATGCTGGTCTTATCCCTGGGCCTCTGTCTTATAATGGTGGTTTTGGCTACGCGGGCAGGTTTTTCTTCGGCCTTAGGCGCATTTATAATGGGGTCTATCCTGGCGGAGACCCCTGAGCATGGAAGGATCATTCATCTGGTAAAACCGGTAAAAGATCTCTTCGGCGCTATTTTCTTTGTGTCCGTGGGCATGTTGATCAATTTATCCGTACTTGCAGATTATATCCTGCCCGTTATATTGCTTACGGTTGTGGTAATCGTGGGGAAAACCATCAACGCCACAGTGGGTTCGCTGATCTCCGGACAGCCTCTGAAGCAATCCTTACAGACGGGGATGAGCCTGGCGCAAATTGGGGAATTTTCTTTTATTATTGCTACTTTGGGATTGACGCTTAAAGTGACCAGTTCCTTTCTTTATCCCATTGCCGTGGGCGTTTCAGTCTTAACCACCTTTTGTTCTCCTTACCTGATCCGATTTTCAGAACCCTTTTATGACTGGTTGGGGAAACATCTGCCAGAGAGCTGGGTGAATTATCTTAACCGCTATAGTTCCAGCGCCCAGGAAATTAAAACGGTAAGCAGCTGGCGTATATTGATCCGGGCTTATCTGAAAACGATTATTATCCATACCGTCATTATTTTTGGTATTCTTTTATTGATCATCAATTACCTGACCCCGATTTTATCTAAGGAGATTGATGATCAGTTGTTGGTAAGAGAAATCACTACGGCCATTTCTCTTATATTGATCGCCCCCTTTTTATGGGCGTTGGCTTTTCGGCGGGTGGAAAAGATCTCGTTTTCCAGATTATGGATGGATAAGATATATAACCGGGGACCACTGGTTTTGTTAGAGGCTTTGCGATATGGGATGGTGGTTTTTATTATCGGTTTTTTGCTCAACCGTTTTTTCTCAGTGGCTATTGCATTGGCCGGCGCCTGCTTGCTTACCATCTTGATCATTTTATTTTTTAGAAAGAGATTACAGTCTTTTTATGGGAAGATGGAACATCGTTTTTTAATAAACCTGAGAGGGGAAGATCCGGACAAAGGACGCGCCCGGAATCTGGTTCCCTGGGACGGGCATCTGACCTATCTGGATATTCTTCCGGAGTCGCCTTGTGTCGGTAAAACCTTGATTGATCTGGCCTGGCGCGAACATTACGGAATTAATGTGGTATTAATAGAAAGAGGCCATAAAGTCATCAATGTGCCGGGCAGAGATGAACGGATCTTTCCCGGGGACCGTATTGCGGTCATTGGAACAGATGATGAGCTTGAGGTATTTAATAAGAGTATTCTGCCCGTCAATGGAACTAAGGAAGAAACCCCAACGGATGAAATGGAGCTTATGCAAGTTGTTGTAAATAAAAATGCGCCTCTGGAAGGCAAGAATATCCGTAATTCGGGGATTCGTTATCGGGCCCAGGGACTCGTCGTGGGTGTGGAAAGAGACGGGGTCCGGCAACTCAATCCCGATTCTTCTTTTGTTTTTCGGGAGGGAGATGTTGTATGGATCGCTGGGAATAAGAAGCTGATAAAGGAATTGCAATAGATTTTGAAATAGACAGAACGGGGCTTTGTAATTAATCAAGCTTTTTTATATTGACGGATTTTTGTTCCTTCGGATACAAACGCAGCACGTCTCTTTTTAAAATGGATTCTATATGGAAAAAGTAACGGTTATTGGATCGGGCACCATGGGAAACGGCATTGCTCACCTGTTTGCGCAAAAGGGGCATCAGGTCCATCTTGTTGATGTATCCGGAGACCAATTAAAAAAAGCCATACAGACCATTACCAAAAACCTGGATCGGCAACTGGCAAAGCAAGAGATTACCGAAGGAATTAAAACGCGTGCTTTATCTCATATTAAAACCTTCACTCACCTTAAAGAGGCGGTCGCGGAAGCGGAGTTGGTCATTGAAGCGGCGACGGAAAATGAAAAAATTAAGTTGGAGCTTTTTAAACAGCTTTCAGACTTTTCTCCCGAAGCTGCACTTCTGGCTTCTAATACTTCTTCAATATCCATTACCAAAATAGCGGCTGTCACCAACCGCCCTGAAAAGGTGATCGGCATGCATTTCATGAACCCTGTCCCGGTCATGAAACTGGTGGAAGTGATCAATGGGTACGCTACTGCTCCGGAAACAACCGCTGTCATTACAGATTTGGCAAAGAAGCTGGGAAAAGTACCCTGTGAAGCCAATGATTATCCCGGTTTTGTAGCCAATCGCATCTTGATGCCGATGATCAATGAAGCCATATATGCTTTGTTTGAAGGGGTGGCCACGGTGGAATCTATCGATACCATTATGAAGTTGGGAATGGCTCATCCGATGGGGCCGTTGCAATTAGCCGATTTTATTGGATTGGATGTTTGCTTATCTATTCTACGGGTAATGCACCAGGGTTTAGGCCTCTCGAAATATGCCCCTTGTCCGTTATTGGCCAATATGGTCGCCGCGGGTAAACTGGGAATAAAAACAGGAGAAGGTTTTTATATTTATACTTTAGGCGGCAAAGGAAAGAAAGTGAGTGACCGTTTTCAATAAAGAAAGATTACCGCTGTATCAAACAGAATGATCTCATTGCTTGTAAGAAGAAAATCGGCCGTGATAGGAGAGAATTTTGTTTTTCATAAGGTCATCATATCCAATATATAACTTTTATTCTATTGCCCTGCTATTTACTACCGGCTATATTTGTCATTTTGTTTCACTTAAAATAGTAGTAAAGATCGAATGGCGGCAGATCCGGGATAAATTATCCCTGCTGCCCTCCAGATTGTAAAATGTGCGTTTGATATCAAACAACAGCCTCATCATGAAAAAGATCGTTTTATTTTTATCAATTACTTTCATGGCAGGAGTGGCTTTTGCCAATATGTATAATTCTGTTGTGGATACCTCCAGTTGGATTAGTGACGTACCGGCTTCCGTTATGGTATTCAGGCAGTATTTTCATAGGGTGAATCCCGGAAATTTCTTTAGAATATTTTCTCCGTTAAATCAGTTATTGGCATTAATGGCTGTTATATTCTTTTGGAAGGCCTCCGCTAAAACAAGGCTATTTCTGATCATGGCTTTCCTAATTGCTGTTTTGGGAGATGTATTGACGTTTGGCTATTTCTATCCAAGAAATGATATGCTGATGTACCTGCCTGTACGGGGGAACACGGATAAGTTGATAACGATCTTAAAACAATGGCGGTTTATGAATTGGATCAGGACGGTTATCCTTTTTATTGGGTTGGCTTTTTCCTTTTTGGGGCTGCATGAAATTTATAAAGTACAGGATGCTGCCGCCACCGGAAAATAAATTATAGAAAACCGGTTTTGGAAACAGGTATGAGCCTTCGGGCTTTGTTATTGAAATATAGAAGCGGGTAATTATAAATGATTTCTATAATGCAGGATCTGATCCGTCAGGATGAAGTAAGCATCCGTCGGGGATGCCGATAACCGGGGGGCGTGTATGCCCGTTTTTAAATACCGGGTTCCTGTAATGACCCGCGCTTCATCCCAGAGTTTTTTATTTATAAAAGTTTGTAAGAGGGCGGCTCCGCCTTCTACAAGAACAGATAAAATATTTCGCGTATAGAGCACCTGCATCAGTTGCTCTAAAAAATCGGATTTTTCGTTGAGTCGTATCCACTCTTTGTTTCCCTTTTTATTGTCTCTTGTAAGATTGAAGATGAGGGTGGGATTTTCATCTTCTAAAAGATGAAGGTCGTCGGATAAAATATTATTCCGGTCAATGACGAGCCTTTTAGGAGAAGCCCCGGTCCATAACCGGTTGGTAAGTTGGGGGTTGTCGGATAAAGCGGTTTGGGATCCGACCAGGATACCCGCTTCTTCACTTCTCCAGCGATGGACGGTTCTATCGGTAAAAAGGTTAGAGATCCTGACCGGCGTTTTATTAGCTAAGGCCATAAACCCATCCGGAGATTGTGCCCATTTTAATATAATATAGGGACGGTGTTTCTTATGGAAGATGATGAAGCGCCTGTTTAAGTCCAGGCATTCCTTTTCCCTGATGCCCCTGATGACTTTGATACCGGTTTCCTGCAGTATCTTAATGCCCGTACCGGAGACTTTGGGATTGGGATCCACGGCCCCGATTACCACCTGCGGAATTTTTTTATTGATCACCAGACGCGTGCAGGGAGGCGTATTTCCGAAATGGGAACAAGGCTCCAGGGTTACGTATAAGGTCGCTTTGGAAATAATTGACTGGTGTTCGGGAACAACGCTTTGGATGCAATTGACTTCTGCATGCGCCGTCCCGTATCTTTTATGGTAGCCTTCCCCTATGATCCGGTCTTTATAAACCAGAACGGCCCCTACCATGGGATTTGGCGCTGTAGCTCCCGCTCCCAGTTTGGCCAACTGGAGTGCACGTAGCATATATCTATCCTGAACGTCCGCCATGTGCGCAAAGGTAAATGGAAATTTAGGTTTGGTCAATAAGCGGTTCGCTTTTATCTTTAACGCCTTATTTCACCTTTTATCCTGTTTTACAATGATCCTGGAATCCTCATACAAGTATTTTTATGAGTCTCTTTTACAGCATTATTCTCAAAGAGAAGCCAGGCAGATAACCGACCGGGTGTATGAAAGCGTCACTACGCTGTCTCCCGTAAAGCGCATTTTAAACAGGGAACAGGAAATGTTGCCGGAGCAGGAAAAGTTATTGGAGCAAATGCAACTGGCTTTGTTGCGCCATGAGCCATTACAATATGTATTAAAGGAAGCCTGGTTTTATAAAAGACCGTTTTATGTGGATAAAAATGTTTTGATCCCGCGTCCTGAAACGGAAGAATTGGTAGAATGGATACTTACGGATATGAAAGAAATACCAAAAAGACCTGAGCCATTACGTGTACTGGATATGGGTACAGGGAGCGGTTGTATTGCCATTTCAATTAAAAAAGAATATCCTGAAACAGCGGTATGGGCTATGGATAAATTCGAAGCCGCTCTAAAAATAGCCCGTATAAATGCAAGAGCACTACAGGCCGATATGAATTTCGTATGTGCGGACCTGTTGAATGAAGGGTGGGAAAGCCAAATTCCTGAAATAGACATCCTTGTGAGCAACCCTCCCTATATTCCGGAATCTGAAAGACCCGGTCTCCAATTGCATGTTGCCGGGCAAGAACCGGATGCGGCCCTGTTTGTGCCGGACGATGATCCTTTTATTTTTTATAAAGCTATTTTGGAGATAAGCCGCAAAAAATTAAGGTCCGGAGGAAAAGTTTACATGGAATTGCACGAAGAATCCGGACCAGAAATAAAACAATTATGCAGGGAAGCTTTAACGGATGTGATCCTCAAAAAGGATCTTAATGGGAAAGATCGTATGATATGCGGGCAATTATCAGCGTTTTAGATCGATTTAGCCCCGCCAATTGTTTATCATAGAAGCGATTGATAATGTAACGAAACCGATATTTTTATGCATCAGGAAGTATTACAGGTATTGGACATTTTGGGAACCGTGGCTTTTGCTGTTTCGGGTGTGCTGGCCGCTATGCATGAAAAGTTGGATTTGTTCGGCGTGCTCATTATCGCCTTCGTTACCGCCATCGGGGGCGGTACTTTGAGAGATGTATTGATCGGCAGCTTTCCGGTTACCTGGATACAGGACATCAGCTACACGCTTATTATCCTTTTAACGGCTTTTATAGTTATGCCTTTTAACTATATCATTGGGAACTATAGGAAGACGCTTTTGTTGTTTGATTCTATCGGGCTGGGTTTCTTTACCATTGCCGGAGTACAGAAAGGAATAGCATTTGGTATGCACCCTGGAATTTGCATTGTATTGGGAACGGTGACCGCATGTTTTGGCGGAGTCATTCGCGATATTCTATTAAACAATATTCCGATAATCTTCCGGAAGGAAATTTATGCCTCTGCCTGTATTGTAGGCGGTAGTACTTATTTGGGTTTTCATTATCTTCATATAAGAGGGGGAATAGTGGAAGCTGTCTGTATTCTGATCGTAGTACTGATTCGGCTTTTGGCGGTGAAATACCATTGGCAGCTGCCCCATATTTATAAAAAGGATTCATAAGTCGAAAGGTACAATAGGTCCGGGTCCCGGGATGCTGTTTCTCAGATATTGTGTAATTTACGCCCTGTTTATTTATGAGGAGCGGTTTGCTTCTTGAATCTCTTATTTTCTTAAACCGGATAGGATGAAAAAATGGGTTTTATTACTTGTTCTTGTTCCGATTACTTACTTGAATGGTTTTTGTGGTCATGTAGACACTTTACAGATATATAGCCCGGCCATGCATAAGGAGATTCCCTGCGTGGTTATTGCTCCGGATCAATATGATGAACGGGCGGTTCCATATCCGGTTCTGTATTTGTTGCATGGTTATAGTGGAAATTACCTGAACTGGATCACGCAAGTTCCGAAGCTGAAGGATTATGTGGACGAATTTCAGATGATCGTAGTATGCCCGGATGGCGGTTATAACAGTTGGTATTTTGACAGTCCCATAGACAGCAGCGTACGCTACGAATCTTTTATGACAAAAATATTGATCCCCTTCATTGATTCGGCCTACCGAACCCTGCCGGATCGTTCTCATCGCGCAATATGCGGATTAAGTATGGGCGGTCATGGCGCATTATATCTGGCTATCCGGCACCCCCATTTATACGGTGCAGCCGCCGCCATTAGCGGGGGAGTGGATATCCGGCCTTTCCCCGATAACTGGGATATCAAAAAACAACTGGGAGACGAAAAGACCCATAGGGCATACTGGGAAAAAAATTCGGTAATCAACCTGGTAGACTCCCTTCAAAACGGCACCCTGAAAATAGCTTTGGATGACGGCACACATGATATTTTTATCAAAGAGAACCGTGCCTTACATCAAAAGCTGTTGCGGTTAGGCATTCAACATGATTATACCGAAAGGCCCGGCGGACATACCTGGGACTATTGGCGAAAATCCATCGCTTATGAGATGTTGTTTTTCAGGAAGTTCTTCTATCCGGAATGAGCTGGAAATGTAATAATATGAGATTGCTATCCTCAATCGTCCTATCCGGGATTCAGGATCATGTGGCAATATTTGAAATTCCATATCTGATTTTACTTACTTTATTAATTCCGCTCCCGTTCCCGGTCGGTCCGCATAAATAATTTTGCCATGATCAAAGGTGATACCCGTGGCAATATCTTTTGCAAGAAGCAGTGGACCGTCCATATCCACATAATCAAGATATGGAAGCAAATGAGCGGCGGCAGACGATCCGACCGTACTCTCGTTCATGCTGCCAATCATCAGGCGTAAACCCAGCTCCCGTGCTTCCCGGATCATGCGCAATGCGGGCGTCAGCCCCCCGCACTTCGTCAACTTAATATTGATACCATGGAAATAACCCCGGCATTTTCTTACATCAGATTCTGAAATGCAATTTTCATCTGCAATGAGGGGTAACGCCGATTCCTGAAAGGCCTGCTTTAATTGCTCCCATCCTTTTTCATCTGTGCCGGGATCTGCCATAGGCTGTTCCAGGAACTCCACGCCGAGCTCTTTGAGAGCGTAAGAATGGTCTATAGTTTCCCGGAGGCTCCAGGCGCAATTGGCGTCCACTCTAAATCGCGCATCTGTTTCTTTTCGCAGGGCGCTGACAATATGAATATCATCCCGGGTTCCCAATTTTATTTTATAGACCGGCCAGGGAAATTCTTTCATCTTTTTAACCATATTATCGATCGTGTCTATACCAATAGTATAATCCGTTATCGGATTATGGCTGATATCCTGTCCCCACACTTCATATAATTTTTTTCCTTGCCGCCTGGCATATAAATCCCAGGCTGCCTGGTCCAGTGCACATAATGCAAAGGGATTATTTTGTAAATGGGGATATAACAATTGCCAGAAGGTTTCCGGATGATCCATATTGGCTTCTTCGATTACGGGCCGGATTTTTTCCAGGTCTTTCATAAGCCGGGGGACGGTCATATGGTAATAACTATTGTCTGCTGTTTCTCCCAATCCTGAAAGAGATCCTTCTTCCAGCCTGACAACCAACAGCGGCTGGGTATTTTTGGACTTTCTCGAAATGGTAAAAGGATGCTTAAAAGGCAATTCAAACGGGAAGAGGGTTAATTTTATCATGTAGAAGCATTTTCAGGAAGAAAAAGAAAAGTGTAAGTTTACTAAAATTTTGTACTTTTTCGCTTTTAAATATCAGGCTGCAGGGGGAGCAAACAGACCATGAGAAGATATTTATCCTGTTTTATATTATTGATTTCCTTATTGATATCCCGGTTACCGGCTAACGCCCAGGATCCGCATTTTACGCAGTTTTTTGCTTCTCCGCTCACATTGAATCCGGCTTTTACAGGGCTTTTTTCGGGAGAGGCCCGCGTTGCCGCTAATTACAGGAACCAATGGGCGAGTATAGCTACCCCTTATGTGACGGGAACGGTGTCTGCTGATTTTGGGATCTTAAAAAATACCATTCCATATAACGACCGCTGGGGCGTCGGGGGGCTGGCCCTGTATGATCGGGTGGCCGGAGGCGGATTGAAAACAACTTATCTGGGGTTTTCCACCGCTTATCACAAAGGACTTAACCGGGATGGATCACAAAGTATTGCCGTAGGATTCCAGGCTGCTTTTGTCCAGAAACGGCTGGATTTTTCCAAGTTGCTTTTTGAAGATCAGCTTACCAACAACGGGTTTGACCCCTCTATGCCTTCAGGTGAATATTTTGATAAAAGTGCGGTTTCTTATCCCGATATTAATGTGGGGGTTTTGTATAATGCCAGTATAGGAACCTACGGAAATCTGTATTTCGGGGCTTCTTATTATCACGCCAATGAACCGGACCAGTCGTTCTTAGGAGGGCGGGAAGAGCGATTGCCCGGCCGATGGACTGTTCATGGAGGCGGGGGCTTTGCTCCTACGCCTAAAACGCGCGTTTACCTGAGCGGGCTTTACATGCAGCAATCAGGAGCCAGAGAAATAGCCGCCGGGGGAGCGGTGGGATTTGTCATTAATAATGATCCGATGGATGCCAATCTTTTTTATATTGGCAGTTGGTTTCGTTGGAAGGACGCCATTAATCCTTATGTGGGAGTAGATTTGAAAACCTTGCATATTGGATTGAGCTACGATATCAACGTTTCCAGCCTGCGGCCGGCATCCAACTACCGGGGCGGGGCCGAACTTTCCCTAATTTACATCTTCCAGAAAGAGAAGGCGAGGCCTATCAATTGTCCCCGGTTTTAAAATCGCCGCCTGTATGGGGATCCTGGATAAAAGCTACTGCAAAACTGTCTCTGGCAAGTCGGCGGTCTTAAGCTCCTGAATTTTATAATGATTTAAACCAATTGATAAGATCTTTTGGATCTAATATATTCCAGGAGTGGGGATGTTTTATTTTTTTAGGCATTCTGTACCCTTTATTGTGGGTGACAATTAATCGTGCATTTCTGTAATTGCCTAATAAATGCAATTCGTTAATCATTGCAGCGGCATCCATGGCGTTGATATTGGTATAATCGGAACCATCATGTTTCATCCACCAATTTATATCCGGTTCAATATATAAACTTATGGGCGTGTGCTGCAGCAGTTTTACTGCGTATTGTGACGTATCGCTAAACGAATAGGGTGAATATTTATAATATTGTTTAATTGCCGTCTTTGGCGTTCCGCCCAATTCCTTTTTAATTCTATTGCTGAAATAAATCAATTCGGGATTCGCATAGATGCCTTTCATGAGTCTTAAATTACGTTTAGCCGCTTTATAAAATCTTTCGAAGTCTAAAGGCGGATCTATTCCGAAGATGGCTTTGGGCTTTATGGAATAGTTATTTTTAACGGCTAATTCCGCATATTTTACAGCGCAAGTTCCCCCAATCGAAAATCCCCCGATATAAAAATTTAAACCGTTTAAATGATAGGTTTTAGCACAATATTCGATCATCTTTTTAAGCGCATTCTGGGTAGAGTCATCTATTCCAAATGAAGTTACGCCCGTTTCGAGAATAGGTATAAAAGTCAAAATGCCATGCTGTGCGGCATAGGTTGGGAGGTGAGTCTGAACTAATACATCACCTGGTCTTTCGTTGAACCCCGGGATCAAAAACATGAACCCTACTTCTTTCGTGCTGTCCGGCGGTGTGATCATAAGATACATATTTCTTGAAGTATCCCCTTTTTCTAAATAAACCTTGTGAATACTTTGAGCCGTAGTTTTATCGCCAAGATCCAACAAGAATACGATCACTATTAAAATGAATCGTATAATTCCTTTTAAATAGATAAGATTATTTTGCATATTTATGTTCCATTTCGCCTGTTATGGTTCTTATTTTTTTAGTGCTATGGTTCTACCAGGATAGATCCTGTTTATAAAACTACAAAATAAATTTAAAAAGTCTTAATATCGCAGATCATTATTATGTCCGGAATCAGGATATTTGCCCGGGAGAACCGGTTGCAGCTTTACGTCCCGAACGGCTGATTTTTAAGAACCGGCTGCTCAGAAACAGTGCCGAAGAAGTTAATCCCAGGATGAGCCCCACCCATATTCCGGCAGCTCCCCAATTGAAATAAAAAGTCAATAGGCAACCTACAGGAATGGCGACGATCCAATACGAGATGCCGATGAAGAGGGTGGGGATCCGCATGTCTTTTACCCCTCTCAGCAGGCCTGCACTATTTGCCTGAATGCTGTCTGATATTTGGAATATGGCTGCAAATATGAGCAGCCAGGCGGTAGTTTTCACTACGGTGCTGTTGTCATTAAAGAGGTAGGGCAATTGCTGCCGGAATACGATAAACAGGATCCCACAAACCGCGCCATAGAGCAATGCAGTCAGCAGGGTACTTTTGCCGATCAAAGTGATCCTGAACCAATTATTAGCGCCAAAAGCATTGCTGGTTCGTATTGAGCCGGCCTGAGACAAGCCCATGGAGATCATGAACGTAAGGGAAGCCAGGCTCAGCGCAATTTGGTGTGCAGCCAGGGAAACGGCATCTATCATGCCAATAAAAATACCGGATAATGCAAAGGCGCCTGCTTCCATTGAGGTCTGGAGGCTGCTTGGAATACCTATATGTAATAACTCATGAAAAGTTTGTCTTTTTAGATGCCAACTTTTTTTACGGATCGCAATGTATCTTTTAAAAATAGGATGCCGCAGCACAATGATAGCCATGATAATAAATAGAAGCGAGCGTGTGAGCAGGGTTCCCAGACCCGCTCCCTGTATTTCCAATCGGGGGAATCCCCAATTTCCAAATATCAGCAACCAGTTTAAAAAGGCATTCAGGGGTAAGGCGATAAAAGAGAGCAGCATTCCTACGCGGGTATATTGCAGGCCGTCTGTAAATTGTTTGAGGGCAAAAAACAACATCATGGGCAATACCGACCATCCCATGAGGCTGAGATAAGGCAATCCCAGACGGGCCACTTCGGGATCTTGTCCCAGATGAAAAAGAATGCTTTTGCCCAATTCCAGGAGGAGAGAGATCAGAAGTGCGAAAAGAGCACACAGCCAGAATCCATTATAGAAATAATGGCTGGTCAGGGCCTTATCATTTCGTCCGTGGGCCATGGACACCATTTGAGAGACGGATAAGGTAATGCCTATCCCGAAAACAAAAGGAATGTTCATCACACTGCTTACCAGGGCGACGGCGGCAAGCTGCTTATAATTTACAGCGCCTACCATAGCCGTATCTATCAACCGCAAGGCGATCTGGGCAATTTCACCCAAGATGAGAGGGATGGCTAAACGAATAGTTTGCCGGGCTTCCTGGCGTAACATGCATCTGACTTGAAAAAAGGGCAAAGATACAAAGTCCGCCTGATTCGGATTGTTGAAAATGCATAAAATAGCTTAGCTTTGCCCCACAGTTTTTGGCGGTATCGTCTAGTGGTCCAGGACGGGGCCCTCTCACGGCTCAAACACGGGTTCGACTCCCGTTACCGCTACCAGATACATTGACAACCAATCATTTAGCCACCTGCAAGGTGGCTTTGTTGTATAGCTTAGTCGAGATAGAGGGTCGGGTGGTAACAGGCCGATTGAGGTATTAATCATTGTTAGATGATATCAATTTATCTATCTTTGTTTTTGGCATAGGATTTTTCGTAAACCCCCGAGCGGGACGAATATCCTTTGCCCGGAGGTTTAAGCCCGGAATAGAAGAAGTTGCATCTATACTTGATTTTGGCACGTATTTTTGCGTTTATTCCCCTTTGGCGGAGGAATCCGTCGTAGCTTCAGCGAAGCCGGGACAAAAATCGTTACAGAACCTAATGAGCCGTTTTATTAAACTAAAGCCTTTTTATTTCTCAATTTCCGGATTATAAACGACCCGGGTTCTTATATGCTTCTACGTATTGCTTTGCCATGGGTTTTATGTCTGCTGTACACTTACAATAAAGCGCTAAAGCGGGTTCCTTTTATAACATACCGGAAATGGGCTCCTCCAGAAGGAGGTTCTCATTTCAAACTACCGCTTCCCCGAGGCGCATCAAGCCTGTTAATAGTGATGGAGCAACATCATGGATCGGAAGGCTGATCAGCATATATCGGAATATACAAAAGAACGGCAGGCATACATGATGGTTCTTATGCTTACCGTTCTTTGTATTGAAAAAAGGATTATGCTTCTGTTGTTTTTCGGGTATTCATTCCCCTCCACACCAGTGCGGCTACGATCGCGCCGGATAAAGGTGCTGCAAAGAATAACCAAAGTTGAGATAATGCTTTCCCGCCGGCGAATAGAGCCGGTCCAAAGCTACGGGCCGGATTAACGGAGGTCCCGGTAATGGGAATGGTAAATAAATGGATGGAGGCCAGGGCAAAACCTATAGTTACCCCGGCTAAGGCCTTGTTCCCCCATTTTTCAGAGGTCACACCGAGGATGACAAATAAGAACAGAAAGGTCATTACCGCTTCAGCAAGGAACGCGGAAGCCGTGTCATAACCGTTTTGATATCCGGGGCCCCATCCGTTAGCGCCAAGCGCCCATTCTCCCATTTCAAAACCGGGAAGGCCGTTCAGAACAATCATTAATACCAGGGCTGCCAGAACGGCGCCGATCAGTTGTGCCACGATGTAGGCGACGGCCTCGCTGCCTTTCATTTTTCCGGCAACAAGTAAGCCTACTGTTACCGCGGGATTGATGTGACTGCCGGAAATTCCTCCGATGGCATAGCACATGATAAGTTGGGCAAGGCCGAAAGCCAGGGCAATACCCAGCAGACCAAGTCCCGACAAGGAAGCGGCAGTATCGTGTCCTGCAATAACGGCTGCGCCGCAACCAATGAGAACCAGTACGAAGGTACCGATAATTTCGGCTACAAACTTCGTGGAAAGTTTAATCTCCATAATAAATGATTTGAAGGTTTAAAATGAATGGATGAGGCCAATTACAGTTATAATCAGGCCCAAAAACGGTATAAATATAATATAAAAATAAATTTATCCTCTTTTTTTGGGCAGAAGAAATAAAGATTCAAGTTCATACGGTCTCTGTGCCGGATGCCGTTAGCATGCCGGAAAAACAAGGCTTTACCTGATAGGATCTTCTTTTCTTTTCTCAAAGATGAATTCTCATAAAATTGGAAGGGACTGAAGAAACTATTGACGACATCCCCATCCTCCATGGGATTAAGGGAATCATAGATGGTGCTATATCATGGGGTAGATCTATTCTATGGTCTTCCGGATCGTTCTTGCAATTTATGTGTCGCAATAGATGCCCTCCAGACTGTATCTTTGCGGCTTTAGCATGAAGAAAATTTTTATAAATTGTTTTGTAATATAAAAAAGAGGCTATACCTTTGCAGTCCCAAAATTTTCGGGGCAATCGCCTTGTAATGAATTTAGGAATATGGCACAAAGAATTAGAATTAAATTAAAATCCTATGATCACAATCTGGTGGATAAGTCTGCTGAAAAGATTGTGAAGACCGTGCGTAGCTCGGGAGCCGTGGTAACCGGCCCTATTCCCCTGCCAACGGAAAAGAAAATATTCACTGTTTTGCGTTCGCCGCATGTGAATAAGAAAGCCCGTGAGCAGTTTCAACTGAGCACACATAAGCGGTTGATGGATATATACACATCTTCTTCCAGAACGGTAGACGCGCTCTCTAAGCTGGATTTGCCTTCCGGAGTGGATGTTGAGATCAAAGCATAAAATTTATTTAGATAATCCCTTATCCTGAGGATAGCATAATGAACCCCCTCAGGCAATGAGCAAAAGGAACAACATGAAAGGTCTCCTTGGTAAAAAGGTCGGAATGACCAGCATTTTCCTGGACAACGGAATGCAAATTGCCTGTACCGTTATAGAAGCAGGCCCGTGCACGGTTACTCAGGTGAAAACCGGAGAAACGGATGGTTATAATGCCATTCAAATTGCCTACGGTGAGCGGAAACCCAAAAATACCTCCAAAGGGCTTCAGAATCATTTCGCCAAAGCCGGCACTTCTCCCAAACGCATTATTAAAGAACTTAGAAATCCCTCTCTTGATAAAAAGCTGGGGGATATAATTACTTGTGAGATCTTCCAGAGGGGGGAAGAAGTAGAGGTGATCGGCACATCGAAAGGAAAAGGCTTTCAGGGAGTGGTGAAACGTCATGGTTTCCACGGGGTAGGCGAATCCACTCATGGCCAGAAAGATCGTCAGCGGCATCCCGGTTCTATCGGCGCCTCTTCCGATCCTTCCCGTGTATTTAAGGGAATGCGCATGGGCGGACGTATGGGTGGAGAACGAGTGAAAGTAAAGGGGCTGAGCGTGGTGCGCGTTTATCCTGAAAAGAATTTGGTTTTGGTGAGTGGATCGGTCCCCGGCCACAATGGTTCCATCGTTTTAATTCAGAATTGATATGCAACTCGATGTATTAAATATAGAAGGAAAGAAGACGGGCAGATCCGTTAACCTGTCTGATGAGATCTTCGGTATACAGCCTAATGATCACCTGATTTATATGGCTGTCAAGCACTACCTGGCCGGAAAGCATCGCGGAACACATAAGACAAAAGGGCGTAGCGAAGTGAAAGGGTCTACCCGTAAGTTACACCGCCAGAAAGGTACCGGAGGATCTCGTAAAGGGGATATCAAGAATCCGTTATACCATGGAGGAGGTACTGTTTTTGGTCCCCGGCCGCATGGTTATGGATTTAAGATGAACCGTAAGGAAAAAGACCTGGCCAAAATGTCGGCATTGGCATATAAGGCTTCAGGGGAAGCGATCCGGATAATAGAAAGTTTTCAACTGGAGGCCCCTAAAACCAGAACGGCAGCCGCCGCGCTGGAAAGCCTGGAAGTGGCAGGGAAAAAGGTATTATATGTAACTGCAGACAGGGATGAGAAGGTATCCCTTTCTCTTCGAAACATCCCAAGAGTGAAAGAGGCCGTGTTGAGCGATATCAACACTTATGATATAGTTAACAGCCATTTCCTGGTATTGACTGAAGAGGCCGCAAATATCCTTTCTGATGAAAAAGAGGAACGGGAAATCCAGGATGGAACGGTAGAAGAAGCGCAAGTAGAAAAGGTTGCGGAAGAAAAGAGGCAGGAGAAGAAGGAAGGGACTGAAAGTAAAGCTGAAAATAGAGAAACGGTTTCGGAGGAAAAGGAAAACGTGTCTGATGTGGCAGACAATATAGATAATAAAGATAAAAAAGACAATAAATAAAAGACAGCAGCCGGTTTAAAATCGGAGGCTGTTTTTTATAAATACTAACGGCAAAAGAAAAGCTAGCAATGAAATTAGCAGATGTTTTGATTCGCCCCGTGCTCTCGGAAAAAGCAAATAACTTGTCTGAAAAGGTAGGGAAATATACTTTTGTGGTAGCCCGCAAAGCCAATAAACTGGAGATCAAAGCCGCGGTAGAATCTTTTTATGGTGTGAATGTAGTTCGTGTAAACACGATGGTGGTTCCTGCAAAAGCCAAGAGCCGTTATACCAAAACAGGTGTTATTTCCGGTCGCAGGCCGGCCTATAAGAAAGCTATTGTAACGGTAGCGGAAGGGGATAGCATAGATATTTTTGAAAGTATTTGATCGAGTAAACAATCGGAATTGACGAGTTTCAGCTTGTCTTAAAAGAGGAAGAAAAGCATAATCATGGCCTTAAAGAAATTTAAACCAGCAACACCCGGAACACGTTGGAGAGTAGGAAATGCCTTTAGCGAGGTTACCGCTACCAGCCCGGAAAAAAGCCTTCTGGCCCCCATTAAACGTAAAGGCGGTCGCAATGTACAAGGCCGTATGGTGGTCCGTAATGTAGGAGGCGGTCATAAAAAAAGATATCGCATTATTGATTTTAAGAGGGATAAAAAAGACATCCCCGCTACGGTAAAGACGATAGAGTATGACCCGAATAGAAGTGCATTTATTGCTTTACTGACATATGCTGATGGAGAAAAAAGATATATTATTGCTCCTCAGGGATTGCAGGTAGGCGCCCGGATCGTGAGTGGTGATAATGTGGCTCCGGAATTAGGCAATGCGCTTTTGCTGAAGAATGTTCCGTTGGGTACGGTGTTGCATAACATAGAGCTGCGTCCCGGTTGCGGGGGGATCATAGCCCGCGGGGCCGGCACGTATGCCCAGATTACCGCACGGGAAGGGAAATATGCCATCCTGAAGATGCCATCGGGGGAGTTTAGAAAAATATTAGTGACCTGTATGGCAACTGTAGGAACCGTCTCCAACTCCGATCATATTTTACAATCTATGGGCAAAGCCGGGAGAAACCGCTGGAGAGGCAGGCGGCCCCGTGTACGCGGCGTGGCCATGAACCCAGTAGATCACCCGATGGGTGGTGGCGAAGGAAAGGCCTCAGGCGGCTTGCCGCGTTCCAGGAATGGACAATATGCCAAGGGGCTTAAAACACGTAATCCCAATAAGGCTTCCAATAAGCAGATTGTACAACGCAGAAAACGTAAGAAAAAATAAATTTAAGCAATAATAATTTAATCATTAAATAACATGGCTCGTTCCATAAAAAAAGGCCCTTACATTGAACATTCCCTCATGGAAAAGATTGTTGCGATGAATGAGGGTGTCAAGAAGAAATCAGTGATTAAAACCTGGAGTCGCCGTTCTACCATTTCTCCCGAATTTGTGGGGCACACGCTCGCGGTACACAATGGGAACAAATTTATTCCGGTGTATATCACAGAATATATGGTAGGACATAAATTGGGAGAATTTGCGCCTACACGGAACTTCAGAGGTCACGCCAATAAAAAATAATTGAACAATGGAAGCTGTAGCAAAACTGAGAAATAATCCGACTTCTACCAGAAAGATGCGTCTGCTGGCCGATTTGATCAGGGGAATGGAAGTGGAAAAAGCTTTAAATGTATTGAAGTTTCATACAAAGCATTCGAGCCGGCCGCTTGAAAAATTGTTGCTTTCGGCGGTAAACAACTGGGAACAGGCCAACGCGGGTGAGCGCGTAGAAGATGCCAACCTCTATGTTAAGACCATTTTCGTTGATGGGGGAACCATGCTTAAAAGATTGCGCCCTGCCCCGCAAGGCCGTGCATACCGCATTCGCAAACGCAGCAATCATGTGACCATTGTGGTGGATTCAAAAAATCTGCCGGATTACAGTGAAACAGCCATTCAGGAGGAGACGCCTGACAACGAAAAAGAACAAAAAGAAAACTAAAACAGAATAAGAACTAAAAGCGAAACATGGGCCAAAAAACAAATCCGATAGGGAACCGTTTAGGAATCATTCGCGGATGGGATTCAAACTGGTTCGGTAACAAGAACGACTTTGCACCGAAGTTGGTTGAAGATCACAAGATCCGCGCCTATCTTGATGCCCGCATCAACAAAGGCGGTATAGCCAGAGTGGTGATCGAGCGTACATTAAATAAATTGATCATTACGATCCATACTTCTAAGCCCGGTATTATCATTGGGAAGGGCGGTTCGGAGGTGGATCGTATCAAGGAAGAATTAAAAGCCCTGACCGACAAAAGCGATGTGCAGATCAACATCCTGGAGATTCGCCGTCCTGAAATAGACGCCAATATTGTCGCTGAAAATATAGCCAGGCAGATCGAGAGCCGTATCAATTACAAAAGAGCTATTCGTATGGCTATAGCTACTGCATTGCGTATGGGAGCCGAAGGCATAAAGGTGAAGGTGAGCGGTCGTTTGGGCGGGGCGGAAATTGCCCGTTCAGAAGAAATGAAGCAGGGAAGAACGCCATTGCATACCTTCCGTATGGATATTGATTATTGTGAGACAGCCGCACAAACAGTTTATGGTAAGATCGGCATCAAGGTATGGATCTGTAAAGGTGAAGTGCTGGGTAAAAGAGACCTGAACCCGAACTTTGTAGCCGGAGGCGGAAAACGCGGTCGCGGCCATGAACGGAGAGGGGGAAGAAGAGGGGGAGGAAGACGATAGCTCCGTCTAAGCATTTAATATAAATCTGAAGCGTAACGGCATAGATAAATTTTGAATCATGTTACAACCTAAAAAGACTAAGCACCGGAAAGTTCATAAAGGACGCATCAGGGGAGAAGCACAGCGGGGCAGTTCTATTGCCTTCGGCTCTTTTGCCCTGAAGGCCCTGGAGCCCAAGTGGATCACGGATCGCCAGATCGAGGCTTCCCGCGTGGCCTTAACCCGCCATATGAAACGTGAAGGTGGCGTGTGGATAAGAATATTTCCCGATAAGCCTATTACCAAGAAACCTGCAGAGGTAAGAATGGGTAAAGGTAAAGGGAGCCCCGATCATTGGGCTGCAGTAGTAAAACCGGGCCGTATTTTATTTGAGGTAGACGGGGTGCCCCTGGATGTGGCGCGCCGGGCTTTGACCCTTGCGGCGTCAAAATTGCCCATTAAGACCAAATTCGTCATCAGAAGAGATTACGACTATAACGATTAAGGCGAAGAGCAGCTTTACGTCTGAATTATTAAAAACAGTAACAAACCATATACCATGGCTCAGGAAAAATTAGACCTCCATACGCTAAGTGATCATGATCTTAGCGCCAGGATCGCGGAAGAACAGATGAGGCTCAAAAAGCTTAAGTTCAGCCACGCAGTGACGCCAATAGAGGATCCGCTGACCATCCGGAATCTGAGAAGAGATATTGCCCGGCTGAAAACGGAACAGCGTAAAAGAGAACTTAATTCGAATGTGCATTAAAGGTTAATATATCGTTTTTATATCCTTTGAGGATAAAATTAAACATCATGGCCGAAGAAAGAAATTTAAGAAAAACCAGGATTGGCATCGTCACCAGCAATAAAATGGATAAATCTATTGTGGTTACCGTTCATCGGAAATTGCGTCATCCCCTTTATGGTAAATTTGTGAAAAAATCTACACATTATATGACGCACGATGAGAACAATACCTGTGGCGTGGGAGACCGGGTGCGGATAATGGAGACCCGCCCGCTTAGCAAACATAAGCGTTGGAGACTCGTGGAAGTGATTGAAAAGGCAAAATAATTTATTTTACAAAGCTCAAATAAAATGATCCAGCAAGAATCCAGATTAAGGGTAGCCGATAACAGCGGTGCAAAAGAAGTGCTCTGTATCAAGGTGTTGGGTAATTCCGGACAGGATTATGCGCACATCGGAGATAAGATCGTGGTGACCGTTAAAGATGCCCTGCCTGCCGGCGGTGTGAAAAAAGGAACCGTGAGCAAAGCCGTTATTGTTCGCACAAAGAAAAAACTGCGTCGGACAGATGGTTCTTATATCCGTTTTGATGATAATGCCGTGGTATTGTTGAATAATACGGATGATCCGCGGGGGACCCGCATTTTTGGTCCTGTAGCACGCGAACTTAGAGATAAAGGATACATGAAGATCGTATCCCTGGCGCCGGAGGTATTATAATTTTTAAAGTTTATTGAAAAACGTACCTTTGCAGCCCGAAATTTGAAAAATATTCTGACAAACCCGGTAGTGTTTGTCTTTTATAATGAATTTTAAGATCATGAAGCAGCGATTTAAAACCAAACGACATATCAAAAAAGGCGATATGGTAGCGGTGATTGCGGGAAATGATAAAAACCGGAGCCATCCGCATAAAGTTTTGGAAGTGTTGCCGGACCAACAACGTGTTTTGGTGGAGGGAGTGAATGTTCGTACGCGTCATACCAAGCCCAGTGCACAGAACACCAAAGGGGGTATCGTAAAACAAGAGGCCCCGATCCATATTTCTAACGTCATGCTGTGGGATGCCAAATCCGATGCTCCTTCACGTATTTCGCATGAGAGACAGGATGGCAGGCGTGTTCGTATTGCAAAAAAATCAGGGGAGGAAATTAAATAATGGCTGAAAATAAATATATACCCAGGCTGCAGGAGAAATACCGGAAAGAAGTGGTACCTGCTTTGAAGGATAAATTCGGTTATAAATCCGTTATGCAGGTTCCCCGCCTTGTAAAGATTAGTTTGAACCAGGGAGTGAATGGGGCTGTGGCCGATAAAAAGCTTATTGACAATGCCCTGGCAGAAATGACCACAGTTGCCGGTCAACAGGCCGTACCGACCCGTTCAAAGAAGGATATATCCAACTTTAAACTGCGTAAGGGAATGCCCGTTGGCGTGAAAGTGACCTTGAGGAGAGATAAAATGTTTGAATTTCTGGATCGGTTAATCTCCGTTTCTTTACCTCGTGTGCGGGATTTCAAAGGGATCAATGAAAAGGCATTTGATGGCCGCGGAAATTATACGATGGGAATTACGGAACAAATTATCTTCCCGGAGATCAATATTGACAGGGTGAGCAAGATCAACGGTATGGACATCAACTTTGTGACCACTGCCAAGACGAATGAAGAAGCCTATGAATTGTTGAAAGCATTAGGGCTTCCTTTTAAAAATATGAATAAAAACTGATTGTAATAAAGAGGAGATTATTATGGCAAAGGAATCTGTAAAAGCACGCCAGAGAAAAAGGGAAAAACTGGTAGCCCATTATGCCGAAAAAAGAGCAGCCTTAAAAGCTGCCGGAGATTATGAAGCGTTGGATAAATTACCTAAAAATGCTTCCCCCGTTCGGCTGCACAACCGCTGTCAGCTTTCCGGCAGACCGCGCGGTTACATGCGCTACTTTGGGGTTTCACGTATCAAGTTCCGTGAGATGGCTCTGGCAGGTAAAATCCCGGGTGTGAAAAAGGCGTCCTGGTAAACAAAACAAATATAACCATTCAACAATACAAGATATAACATGGTAACTGATCCCATAGCTGATTTTTTAACCCGTATTCGTAATGCACAGATGGCCGGACATCGCATCGTGGAAATCCCGGCTTCCAACCTGAAAAAGCGAATGACGGAGATCCTGTATGAGCAGGGGTATATATATAAATATATTTTTGTTGATGACGACAAACAGGGCATCATAAAGATCGCTTTAAAATATAATCCGGAAACCCATGCCCCGGCTATTTCCTCTCTGCGACGCGTAAGCCGCCCCGGATTGAGAAAATATGCCAGTCCCGACAAATTTAAGAGGGTAAAGAATGGCCTGGGTATAGCCATTATTTCTACATCGAAGGGAATAATGACCGACAAAGAAGCTATTAAACAAAAAGTAGGTGGAGAGGTACTTTGTTACATTTATTAGGCCGCTCCCTTATCACATTATATTATTAAAGAATATATTTTAATAACATGTCACGTATAGGAAATAGTCCGATTCAATTACCTAAAGGGGTGGAAGTAAAGGTATCTTCCGCTAACGAGGTGACAGTAAAAGGACCCAAAGGCGAGCTTTCAAGGCCTATTAACAAGGATATTCAGATTGAAGTGAAGGAAGGGCAAATGGAGGTGAAGCGTCCTACGGACCAGATCCGGCATAAAGCCCTACATGGTCTTTACCGTGCACTGATCCAAAACATGGTTACCGGGGTAACGAATGGCTTTACCAAAAAGCTGGAACTTGTTGGAGTAGGATTTAAGGCTTCCAATCAGGGGCAGCTTTTAGATCTTTCCCTGGGTTATTCTCATAATTTTATTGTGGAATTGCCTAAAGCTGTTTCCGTACATACGGAGACCAAGAAAGGAAAGAATCCCATAATCACTCTTGAAAGTATTGATAATGAGTTATTGGGACAAGTAGCTGCAAAAATTCGCAGCCTCCGTAAGCCGGAACCCTATCAGGGTAAAGGCGTACGGTATGGCAATGAAGTGGTACGAAGAAAAGCAGGTAAAACTGCCAGTAAATAAATTATAAGATCATGGACAAGAAATCAATCCGTAGGAAAAAAATTCACGCTCATATCCGTCAGCGGGTTTCCGGTACTGCCGATAATCCCAGGCTTTCTGTATTTCGCAGCAACAAGGAAATTTATGCACAACTGATCGATGACGCACACGGAAGAACTTTGGCTTCCGCATCTTCCCGTTCAAAAGGTTTTAAGGCAGAGAAAGCGCCTAAGATAGACCTTTCCAAGAAGGTGGGGCAAGAGCTTGCCGCACAAGCCAAATCCTTAGGAATCGAAAAATGTGTTTTCGACAGGAGCGGTTATCTTTACCATGGACGTGTGAAGGCCCTCAGTGAAGGCGCAAGGGAAGGGGGATTACAATTTTAACCAAAATTGTAAATTAAAAATCAAAGATTAAAAAGTTATAATGGCTAGACAATCAAAACATGCAATAAAAGCGGGAGATCTGGAACTCAAGGAAAAAGTAGTTTCCATCAACAGGGTGACCAAAACTTCCAAGGGTGGTCGTAGTTTTAGCTTTTCTGCCCTTGTGGTTGTTGGAAATGAGAACGGAGTAGTGGGACACGGTTTGGGAAAGGCAAAGGAAGTACAGCAGGCTATAGCCAAAGGAATCGATAATGCCAAGAAGAACCTCATTGAAGTTCCCATCGTCAATGGAAGCATTCCGCATGATCAATATTCAAAAGTGAGCGCTGCAAAAGTATTGATAAAACCTGCAGCCCATGGTACGGGTGTGATCGCCGGGGGATCCATGCGTGCGGTATTGGAAAGCGCGGGAATCAAGGATGTGCTGGCCAAATCTCTGGGATCCGCCAATCCGCAGAACGTGGTTAAAGCGACGGTTAAAGCATTGACGGAATTACGTGATCCCGCTAAAGTGGCCCGGACCCGCAGTATTTCTTTAAATAAAGTATTTAACGGGTGAAGGTAGCGTCAGTTTGCAATCTGCAAACTGAGAACTGCAAACTGAGAACTGCAAACTGAAAAAAATGGGAAAAGTTAAAGTAAAACTGGTAAAAAGTCCTATTGACCACCCCGAAAGGCAAAAAAGAACTTTAAAGGCATTGGGGCTTGGCAAGATGAATGCGACCAAAGAACTGGAATTGACGCCGCAAATAGAAGGAATGATCCGCAAGGTGCATCACCTTATCGAAGTGGAAAAGGAAGCCTAAAAGATTTAAAGAAATTTGATCATGGAACTACATACATTAAAGCCTGCCAAAGGCGCCGTAAAAAAGAGGAAACGCATCGGTCGCGGAGAAGCTTCCGGTAAAGGCGGAACCTCTACCAAAGGTAATAAAGGACAACAATCCCGCAGCGGCTACAAAACCAAAGTAGGGCATGAGGGTGGACAAATGCCTATACAGAGACGTACCCCTAAGCGCGGATTTAAAAGCCGCAATAAAATTACCTATAAAGTTTTTAACCTGGGACAGGTTTCTGAATTGGCAGAAAAATACGAACTTGCCGAATTTAGCGTTGAATCTTTGTATGAAAACGGGATCATTGGCCGTAGAGATCAGGTAAAGATCCTTTCTGATGGAGATTTGACCGTTCAAGTTGTTTTTAAAGTACAGGCCGTAAGTGCCAAAGCTAAAGAAGCTATTGAAAAAGCCGGTTCTAAGCTTGAATTACTTTAAGGCAATGCTTATTTTTTAACCTGGTAAAATGAACGCTTTCCGGTGAAGAAAATTATAACCACGATCCGAAATATTTGGAGTATTGAAGACCTGCGTAAAAGGATACTTTACACGTTGGGTCTTATTTTCGTTTATCGAATCGGCTCTTTTATTACGCTGCCCGGATTGGACCCCGTGGAATTATCCATGCAAAGTTCATCGCAGGGTTTGTTGGGGTTGTTGAATATGTTTGCCGGCGGTTCTTTTTCCCGTGCATCCATCTTTGCGTTGGGGATTATGCCCTATATATCTGCCTCCATTGCGATGCAGCTTTTGACCATCGCGGTTCCTACTTTTGCTAAGTTGCAAAAGGAAGGGGAAAGCGGCCAGCGGAAAATCAATCAATATACCCGGTATCTTACCGTGGTTGTAACGGCTGCCCAGGCCGGCGCTTATGTAGCTTACCTGCGGAGTCAGTCGGGGCAGGCGATCTTACCCCAGTTTCAGGGATGGATCTTCTGGATCTCTACGGTGATCGTTTTGACCTCCGGCAGTTTGTTTGTAATGTGGATGGGTGAAAAAATTACGGATAAAGGCATAGGTAACGGTACTTCCCTTCTGATCGAGATTGGTATTATCGCGAGCCTTCCTAATGCCCTGGTATTTGAATGGCAGTCCAAAGCCAATATGGGGGGGGGCGGTCTTCTAATTTTCCTACTGGAGATTGTATTCCTGATTGCCGTAATTGCCGGTCTGGTGGCCTTGGTTCAGGGTACACGGAAAGTTCCCGTCAATTATGCCAAGCGTATTGTCGGGAACAGACAATTGGGCGGGGTCCGTCAGTTTCTGCCATTAAAGGTGAATGCTGCCGGGGTAATGCCCATTATCTTTGCTCAATCGATTATGTTCATTCCGATGGTGTTTTCCAGTATGGTTACTCCCGGAAGTACGGCCGCAAAAATTATTCAGACAATGTCTGATTTTACTACTGTGCCCTATAATGTAGTGTATGGTATTATGGTGATCTTATTTACTTATTTTTATACCGCTCTTATCTTCAATCCAACGCAGATGGCAGATGAAATGAAGCGGAATAACGGCTTTATTCCGGGGATAAAGCCGGGGAAGGCCACCGCCAATTACATTGGTACGATCATGGATCGTATCATGTTGCCGGGAGCGATTTTCCTTGCTATCGTTGGTATTTTGCCGGGCTTTGCCAATGCTTTGAACATTAATCAGCAGTTTGCCATATTCTTTGGTGGAACTTCTATGCTCATTATCGTTGCCGTGATTTTAGATACCCTTCAGCAGATTGAAGGTCATTTGCTGATGCGGCATTATGACGGGTTGATGAGTAAGGGGCGTATCGCGGGGCGTACAGCGGGAGCCGGTGTCTCTATGTGATATTTATCATGAGTATTTTTTATAAATCCGGAGATGAAATCGAACTGATGAGACAAAGCGCTCAGCTGGTTTCGGCTACCCTTGCTGAAGTGGCCCGAATGATTAAACCGGGGATGAGTTTGCTGGAGATTGATCGCCTGGCCGAGGACTTCATTATCAGCCATCACGCGGTTCCTTCCTTTAAAAATTATCAGGGTTTTCCCAACACGGCCTGTATATCTGTAAATGAAGCGGTGGTGCATGGGATCCCCAGTGATTACCGATTAAAGGATGGGGATATCGTCTCGGTGGATTTGGGCGTTATACGCAATGAATTTCATGGAGATAGTGCCTATACTTTTGCGGTAGGCGATGTAGATGAAGATACATTAAGGCTGTTGAAAGATACCAAAGCATCCCTTTATAAAGGAATTGAAGCGGCGGTGGCCGGAAAACGGATCGGGGATATTTCTTTTGCTATCCAACAGTATACGGAAAGAGAACGGGGATATGGCGTGGTGAGAGAACTGGTTGGCCATGGCCTGGGACGGGAGCTGCATGAGGCGCCTCAGATCCCGAATTATGGACGCCGCGGAAAGGGACACAAATTAAAAGAAGGATTGGTGATCTGTATAGAACCTATGATTAACCTGGGAAGTAAAGAGGTTTCCTACCTGGAAGACGGCTGGACTGTTGTGACTCGTGACGGTTCTAATTCTGCCCATTACGAGCATGTGGTATATGTGAAAAAGGGGGGAGCGGAAATATTATCGGATTTTGCACCTATTGAGGAGGCTGAAAGAGCTAACCCGGCGCTAAATGACAGTTATTTGATTTGAGGCTCTTTTCAAATTATTGTATATCCGAATAATATTTGCTATCTTTGCACCCTTTTAGGAGATTATGGCAAAACAGGCATTAATAAAACAGGACGGAACTATTGTAGAATCACTGTCTAACGCGATGTTTCGGGTTAGATTGGAAAATGAACATGAAATTATCGCTACGATATCCGGTAAGATGCGGATGCATTATATCCGGATTTTACCAGGAGATAAGGTGAGCGTTGAAATGAGTCCTTATGACCTGACAAGAGGACGAATTATATATAGGTATAAATAAGAACCCGTTAAGAAATCAGAGCAATGAAGGTTAGAGCATCTATTAAGAAGAGAAGCAGCGACTGCAAGATTGTACGTCGTAAAGGCAAGTTGTATGTGATTAACAAAAAAAATCCGCGTTTTAAGCAGCGCCAGGGTTAATCAATTTGCAGCTGACCATGTAAACGATTTAACCATTCAGATCATTTAACAATATAACCATTTAACAATATAACCATTTATGGCACGTATAGCCGGGGTAGACCTTCCTAAAAATAAAAGAGGTGAAATTGGGCTTACCTACATTTTTGGTATTGGCCGTTCCAAAGCACAATACATTCTTGATAAAGCCGGAATTGATTACGATAAGAAAGTGAGTGAATGGAATGATGAAGAACTCACTTCTATCCGTACCATTATTAACAACGAGATCAAAGTGGAAGGCGCGCTTCGATCCGAAGTACAGACCAACATTAAACGACTTCTGGATATTGCTTGTTACAGAGGCTTGCGTCATCGTAGAGGACTTCCTTTGCGGGGGCAGCGTACACAGACCAACTCCAGGACCCGTAAGGGACGCCGTAAGACCGTTGCCGGTAAAAAGAAGGCCCCACGTAAGTAAAACAATTTGATTAAAACTGTATATAGAAATTCATAATGGCTAAAAAACCAACAAATAGCAAGGCCGCAGCCAGAAAAAGATTGGTGAAGGTTGAAGCTGCAGGGGATGTTCATATTACTGCAAGTTTCAATAACATTATCATAAGTATTACGAACAAGCAGGGACAGGTTATTTCCTGGTCTACTGCCGGGAAAATGGGCTTTAGAGGCTCGAAGAAAAATACGCCTTATGCGGCTCAGACTGCCGCCCAAGACGCGGCAAGAGTGGCTATAGATGCTGGGATGAAAAGAGCGGACGTATATGTAAAAGGTCCCGGATCCGGGAGAGAAAGTGCTATTCGGGCTATAGCTAATGCAGGTATTGAGGTAAATATGATCAAAGATGTGACCCCATTACCTCATAATGGTTGCCGTCCGCCTAAGAGGAGGAGGGTTTAATAAAATCCGTAAGTAGAGCCTTCCCTTTTAAAGAGAAAGCTTTTTTATAATTATTGTTTCATTTGGGTACATGATTTGGTTTTAAGATTTTTTAATAATCATGTATCGCAACTAAAAAATCTGAAAAAACTATGGCAAGGTACACAGGACCAAAGACCCGTGTTTCCCGCATCTTTGGGGAACCGATACTGGGAAATGGAAAATATCTCAGTAAAAACAGCAACCCGCCAGGCCAGCATGGGGGCAATCGGCGACGTAGACAACCCAGTGAATACGCGCTGCAGCTACGTGAGAAACAAAAGGCCAAGTACACTTACGGTCTTTTGGAACGTCAGTTTAGAAAAACATTTGAGGAAGCTTCCCGCCTCAAGGGAGCCCCCGGTGAGAATCTTATTAAGCTTTTGGAAGCACGCCTGGATAATACGCTGTTCCGGATGGGAGCGGCCCCCTCACGTCCAGCTGCTCGTCAGCTGGTTTCCCACAAACACATTACTGTAAATGGGAGGGTTGTGAACATCCCTTCTTACAGGTTGAAAGCAGGGGATCAGGTAGGCTTTAAAAGCAAAACCACTAAGAATGCCACTCTGATTGAGCGCGTGAGAGGGAAAAATCCCAAGTTTAACTGGTTGGATTGGAATGAAAAGGACCTGAAAGGAACTTTTCTCGCTTATCCCGAAAGGGAAAGTGTTCCTGAGAATATTAAGGAACAACTGATCGTGGAGCTGTACTCTAAATAAAAAACCTGATGGAGGGTGGTCGTGCTCTGCACGGCGCTCTTTTGCGGATACATGTAAACTATAAAATAATTACATTGTCAAATGGCCATTTTAAATTTTCAAAAACCTGACAAGATTGCCCTTCAAAAAGCAAATGATTTTGAAGCACAGTTTGAATTCCGTCCCCTGGAACCGGGCTATGGCGTGACCATTGGAAATGCGCTGCGCCGTGTATTGCTCTCTTCTCTTGAGGGATATGCGATAAACAGCATTAAAATTGAAGGTGCAGATCATGAGTTTTCGACTATAAAGGGCGTTACGGAAGATGTAACCGAAATCATTTTGAACCTTAAACAAGTGCGCTTTAAGAAGATAGTGGATAACGAAGTGGTCGGTGAAAAAGTCCATCTTACTATTAAAAGCAAAACGGAATTTACGGCCGGAATGATCGAGGAAGGAACTTCTTCTTTCCAGATCATGAACCCGGATCTTTTTATTTGTACTTTGGATTCCTCAGCCTCCCTGGATATTGAACTCAATATTTCCAAAGGACGTGGATACACGCCTGCTGATGAACATGATATAAAAGATGAAACCGTTGGGCTCATCGCTATAGACGCTATCTATACGCCGATCAAGAAGGTGCAATACAGCATTGATAATACCCGTGTAGAACAAAAAACGGACTATGAAAGATTGGTAATGGAAGTGGTTACGGATGGTACCATCCATCCCGAAGAGGCAGTGAAAGAGGCCGCCCGCATTCTTATACAACACCTGATGATCATTACCGATGAGAACATCAATCTGGATCTGGGTAAAGAAGAGAAAGAAGACGTCGTGGATGAAAAAACCCTTCAACTGCGTAAGATACTAAAAACACCATTGGAAGACTTGGATCTCAGTGTTCGTGCATTCAATTGCCTGAAAGCTGCTAAGATCAATTCGCTCAGTGAGCTGGTTCAGTACAGTCAGGACGAGCTGATGAAATTCCGTAATTTCGGACAGAAGTCTCTGGCTGAAATTGAGCAGGTGATCACCGACCGCGGTTTACGTTTTGGTATGGATTTGAGCAAAATGAATTTAGAAGAAGATTGATAAGATAATAAACCATTAAGTTATGCGTCATAGAGTAAAACTCAATCATTTAGGGCGAAAGTCTGCACATCGGAAGGCTTTGCTTTCCCACTTGGCTTGTGATCTGATCAGGCATAAAAAGATCATTACCACTTTAGCAAAGGCCAAAGCTTTACGCGTATATGTAGAACCATTGATAACCAAATCAAAAACCAATACGACACATCAACGCAGGGTCGTATTCAGCTACCTTCAGGATAAAGAAGCAGTAACTGAATTGTTTGGTGATATTAGCGCTAAAGTAGGGACCCGGCCGGGAGGTTATACCCGTATCATTAAGCTTGGGGCCCGCCTTGGAGATGCTGCGGAAATGGCTTTGATCGAACTGGTCGATTACAATGAGACTTATTCCAACGAAGCTGCAAAAGAAGGGAAGCGGAAAAGGACACGCCGAGGCGGACGCTCCCGTTCCAAGAGCGCGTCTGCTCCTGCTGAGAAGAAAGAAGAGACGGTATCCGGGGCCGGGCAAGATACGGAAACTACAGTGGAAGAGGCGCCGAAGGACGAAGCAAAGGAAAATAGCGTGAAAGAAGATGCTGTAAAAAAAGAAAACAAAGAGACGGAGACCGCTCCAAAGGAGGAGAAAGCGGAGGAAAAAACAACTCCCGATACGGATGCCGCAGCCGATACCGAAGAAGCCCCGTCTTCCTCAAAGGAGGAAGAAAATGAAAATAAAAAAGCATCAGAAGAGTAATGATCTTATTAAAACTTCATTAGGTAAAAGAGACAAAGCTTATTGCTTTGTCTTTTTTTATGAATAAAATTTAACTTTGCACCAGTTTTTTGAAAAGCTATTTAAAACCAATAACAATATATTAAATGTCGGATTCAGATCATGTCCTTTCTGCCAAATTATTGCTTGATGACGGTACTTTGTATGAAGGGAAAGCCTTGGGAAAAATAGGAACCGTTACGGGAGAAGTTTGTTTTAATACCGGGATGACCGGCTATCAGGAGGTGTTCACAGATCCTTCCTATACCGGCCAGATACTCATCATGAATAATTGCTATATCGGAAATTATGGGACCCGGGATGAAGACGTAGAGTCTGATAGTATAAAAATAAGCGGATTGGTTTGTAAAAACATTTCCGATGAATTTTCCAGACAGATAGCCAAGGCCTCCCTTGAAGATTATTTGAAAGAAAACAATATAGTAGGCATTTATGACTTAGATACACGAGCTCTGGTTACCCATATCCGGAGCCGTGGCGCTATGAACTGCCTTATTTCCTCTGAAGACCTGTCGGATAAGGAAATGGCTAAACGCCTGGCAGAAACGCCTTCCATGGAAGGCCTTGAACTTTCTTCAAAGGTTTCAACCAAAGAAGTCTATCAGATGGGAGATCCAAATGCAGATATCCGGATAGCGGTTTTAGACCTGGGGACCAAGAAGAACATCCTGCGTTGCATGACCGAACGGGGCGCACGTCTTCAGGTTTATCCCGCCCGAACTTCGTTCTCCGAAATGAAAAAATTTAATCCGGACGGTTATTTCGTTTCCAACGGCCCCGGAGATCCTGCCGCCATGGATTATGCCATTGGCACCGTCAAAGAGATTACCGCTTCCGGCAAGCCCATGTTTGGAATATGTATGGGACACCAGTTGTTAGCGCTTGCAAATGGGGTAAAGACTTTTAAAATGCATCACGGCCATCGCGGATTAAATCATCCGGTTATTAATAAACTGACCAATATCAGTGAGATCACTACTCAAAACCATGGGTTTAACGTGGATGCTGAAGGACTTAAGAATTGTAGAGAGATGGAAGTGACCCATGTCAACCTGAATGATGGTTCTATAGAGGGTATTCGCATAAAAAGCAAAAAGGCTTTCTCTGTTCAGTATCATCCGGAGTCCACGCCCGGTTGTCATGATTCCCGCTACCTGTTTGATGATTTTATCCGGATGATAAAAGATGATAGAACAGGGGAATAATTAAGCGGGAGACTTGGGCAGACCTGAATCGGAGCAACAAACGATCTTTAAATTTTGACAGAGCGCCCATTCTCTCAAAAGATTCCGTTTATCTTGTGAAGATGTACAAATAAAGTATTTGAGTTTTGTCCCTACAGGACAACATTATAACTGTACATCATTTCTTTACGGATCTTTTGCTCCTAATGGGCAGAGAAACTTGAATTGCATTATCCGTCTATTGACCGCTCTGCTGAAGGCTCAAGGGACAGTCTAGAAAGCAATCTCCATATCATAGCGATGGAGGAACGACTGAAGCAATCTCGTAATAAACATATAGTTATATATTATTATATCGCTATGTTCGTAACAGTGACCTTTTTAGACGGCTCCAAAAGGTTTTTAAAGGGATTAACGCCCGGATCTCGGTACTTTTATGGAAAAGATAACGATATTGGAACCCTTCTTTATTACTTTCTTGTATATAAAAAGACCTTCTACTTTGCTTCAGAAAAGGACACGAGCAATAACCCGTGCCCCTTTTTGCTATCAACCAAAAAAGATAGATTATACGAGATGCAGGTACATCCCTTTTAAAAATTCCCCTCGCTGTTTCCCTTCTGGATTCGATTTTCTTCCTTTTGAATAGCCGAGTTTTTATGCTTGTCCACCTTTACCTTCCGGTTTCCAAAATTCCAGGTAAAGGTCAGGTTTGCAGCGCGCTGATGAATATGGGTTGCTGTTGTGGCATGTAAGTTCCCAAAATTTATTTTTCCCCGGAAATTCAGAGTTTGAAAAATGTCCTGAACATTTAGTTTTAAGGTGGCTTTATCATTCCATAATGCTTTTTTTATCCCTGCAGAAACCATGCCCAGAGGCTGGATGACCAGGGGGCCCATAATAAAATTACTTCTGAACATCCCCGTCAGTTCTCCTGTCCAACCGGAACCTAAAATAAAGCTTTGGTGTGTGTTGGCCATGAAAGACACATAACCTTTATCCAGCTCATAGCCACTGTACGTCCCGTTATACAGATTATAGAAGAACATCAAGCTGTTATAGGTTTGCCACCACTTTGTAATACTGACGGGTATTCCCAGATTCAGTGTCAGGTTATCCAGTTTACTGATGTTGTCCTGCGTCTGGAAAGTGGTATGGGTGGAATCTACCTGTCTGAGTACCATGGACATAATATCACTGGTATGGCTGTAACTTAATACGGCAGAATACTTCTTTCTGAAAGTGTAACCCAGTTCGAAGGTATTGACAAATTGAGGTTTTAGATAAGGGTTTCCTACACGATATGTATATTCGTCCACGTAATAAATAAATGGATTCAGGCTCTGGTAACTTGGCCGGTCTATCCTGCGGCTGTAGGAAAGATTCAATATATTGTTCGGATTTATCATTTTAGTGAGTGCCAGATTGGGAAATAATTCCAGGTAATGGTTGCTATTTGTAGAATCCATGGTTAGCTGCTTTGCCTGCGTATTGGTTTGTTCTCCCCGAAGGCCTATTTTGGTACTCCAGCCCTTTTTTAAGGTTTTGGATAAGCTCAAGTAGGCGGCATTGATATTTTCTTTGTAGACAAAATGATTGGTATTGCCAGGATCATTTTGCCATTCACCGGAGTGGAAAATTTGGAAGTTGCTGTTGTTATTGGTATTTACAAAGCTGGTCTTCAAACCGGCTTCCAGTTTAAAGTTATGTTTGAGGATACCGGTATAGTCCACCTTTGCGGCGTAAATATTTATGGTATTGGGTTGTTTCCCTTTGCGTCTTTTCGGATCATGTAGTGGGTCCCCATTCCCATCGGTAACCGTAGTGAGCAGGGATTGGGGCATTGCCTGGTAAAAGCGGTTATAATCCAGGTTGGCCGTTATGGCGCTGCCTTTTTCATCAAGATCCAGATTATAATGGAGATTCCCGCTGGCATTGTTCCAATTGTACCCGGTATGGTTTTTAGAGGTGGACACGGAATCGGTCGTCTTGTCGGGGTCCATAAAATAAACCGGGCTGTAGCTGTTGAGTTCTCCGTTATTAAAAGAGCCGTTGGCCACGAAGCCGATGGTTTGTTTTTTACTGAGATAAAAATCCATACCCAGTTGCCCGGTATGATTGTTTCCCAGGAATTTCATGGTACTGGTCTGTTGCATGATCGTCTGTAGATCTTTGGAGGCCGGCGCGTAAAAAGAGCGGCTAATATCCATGTCGATTTTATTTTTTCTATGGTCAAAGCCATAATTGGTATAAAGGCTGAAGTTCTTATTTCGATAATTCAATGAACCACCTGCATTATATTTCAGATATTGGCCATAGCCGATCCCGGCTGTAAGATTTCCATTCATTCCCAAAGCCGTCTGTTTCTTTAAAACAATATTGATCAGTCCGGCTGTACCCTCTGCAGAATATTTTGCAGGAGGTTGGGTCATCAGCTCTATACGGGAAACAGCAGAAGCTGGCATGCCTTTCAACATGGCGGCCAGTTGCTTGGAGGATAAGTGCGTGGGGCGTCCGTTGATCAGGATGTTGACCCCGCTCTTGCCATTCATTGAGATGTTATCATCCTGATCTACAAATACGCCCGGGGATTTTTCCAAAACTTCCATAACCGTATTGCCCGCACTTACCGTACTATTTTCTACATTTACGACGGTTTGTCCGGGTTTATGTTGGATAAAGGGCTTTGCCGCCGTCACTTGTACACCTTTTAAGACTTGTTGGTTTGGCTTTAAGGATATGGGTTCCAAATTCTTTTTGCTGGTTTTAAGAGAAAAAAACGTACTATTTTTACTTTGCATGCCTATCATACCTACAGATATAAAATAGGATCCAAAAGCAATGTGGTTAAATTGGTACTTCCCATCCTGATCGGAGAGCGCCCCCTTAACGAGTGTAGAATCTGAAGCATTGAGGAGTTTTACGGTAGCATATGGCAGGGGTTGGCCCTTTTCGTTGATGATTTCTCCCGTGACATTGCCAAACTGCTTTTGTTGTGCGTGTAATTGAGAGGTGTTTAATAAAATGAGTAAAGTGCTGAATCCTAAAATTAATTTTTTCATTATGATGTTCTTTATTCCTGAGTTCTTTTTTCTAATTTATTAATAGTTGCAAATAAAGGAAGGGTTGCAAAAGAACCAAAGCGAATTCGATGAATGAGCGAATAAAGCAGTTAAAATGGCAAAAATACAAGATAATACCGTTTGATCCCGGCGGTAATGTTATTTATCCTCAAAAAGGGACGACTCATCATCAATTTATATGCTTTTATCGGCTTTGGTAGAGGAGGGTATAAAATTTATATATTTTCGTGCAATGATTACATTTCAAAAGGCCTGGCAAAGTAGCTTTACTGAAAAGCCTTATAGGATAGGACTTCATGTGCTCTTCTGGGTGGTGTATATCTGCGTTATATCTCTATCGTCATCTATCCGTTTTCATAACGAGGCAGGCGCCGAGGGAGGTAAGTTCTTTTTATTCATTCTTTTTGTCTTTATAGCTAATTTTTTAATCATAAGCGTACCCTACTATATCCTTATTCACACGACTTACCCGTTCGTTTATCGGGGGAAAAACTTTTGGAAGGGATTTGCGTGGCTGTTGGGATGCCTGATGGTGTATTCCCAATTATATTTTTTTAGTATTAAAGGCTCCATTTACCTTAAAGGAGTACTGGGTTTCCCCGAGAAATTTGCGGATATGAGCTTTGAAAAAAAGATTGCAGAAGGAGGGTATTGGGGATTTTTTGGAAGTCCTCTTGTGTGGATACCGCTGATTATTGCTTTTATTGTGTTAATGAGCATACCGGTAGTGGCCAGGGTGTTTAGGGACCATATTCGTCTTCAGGGGGCAAAAAACAGTTTACAGGAAGAAAATATGAAATTGGAAATGGCTTTTCTAAAAGCTCAGATCCATCCTCATTTTTTGTTTAATACGCTGAATAATATCTATTCCCTTATTGTAGATAAGGAATCGGAAAAATCTGCGGAAATGGTATCCGGGCTTTCCTCTTTGCTACGCTATGCCTTATATGATGGAAAGGCTGAACTTATCCTGTTGGAAAAGGAAGTGAAGATGCTAAAAGATTTTATCGGGTTGGAAGCGGTACGATCCGATCATGTTCAGATGGAGATCAGATGGCCGGAAAGCCTGCCGGAAGTGAAGATCCCTCCTTTCCTTCTGTTGCCTCTGGTAGAAAATGCCTATAAACATGGAGTGAATTCCCAACTGGAGAGATCTTGTCTGCGAATTACATTGGAGAGGGTTCATAGCTTTTTAATCTTGCATGTAGAAAATGATTTTGATCCTGAATACCGGGAAAAGAACCAGGGGGGATTGGGCCTGGTTAATCTGAGGAAAAGATTGGATTACTATTATGGATCTGGCTATGATCTGAATATCCGGGAAAAGGGAAACCATTATTCCGCCACCTTAAAATTGCCTTTGGCATGCCAAAAATAAACTGCCTGATTGTAGATGATGAACCGCTGGCCCGGAAACTGGTGCAGGGCCATATAGAAAAATTACCCGACTGGAGAATTGCAGGTATTTGTAAAAATGCTGTAGAGGCTTATGGTTATTTAATGAAAGAACGGATAGATGTTTTGTTCTTAGATATTAATATGCCGGTGATCAGCGGATTGGATTTTTTCCGTTCCCTTACAGATCCGCCGGCGCTGGTTTTTACTACCGCATATCCTGAACACGCTGTAGAAGGTTTTGAATTAAATGCGCTGGATTATCTGGTGAAGCCCATTACCTTTAAAAGGTTTCTCAGGACAGTGGATCGGGTAAACCGGTATAAAGCGTTTCCTCCCCCGGTCCCGGAAGCCAGGGCTGCGGCTCCGGCCGACTTTGTCTTCATCAGGCACTTCAGTAAACTAGTAAAGGTCTGTTTTAAAGATATCCTGTATCTGGAGGCGAAGAAAGATTTTGTGCAGTTTGTAACGCGACAAGAAAAATTGACGGCCGCAATGAGTATGAAGGAAGCGGTAGAACAACTTCCTGAAACAGGATTTATCCGGGTACACCGGTCCTATATTGTTTCGGTAAATGCCATTACCGCTCTTTTTGGCAATACGATTGAAATCGAGGCGGTACAAATCCCTATCGGAGGAAGCTATAAAGAGGAAGTGATGGGAAAGATACATGGCAAGGGATAGAATTTTTGTTATAATGCCGTGCCTACGGTGCTTGATGGTTGTCTCTTCTATTTGTTTTTCAGACCGGTATTTGGGTAGAATCGATCCGTAAACAAAGGATATTGGAACCCCAAGGGTGACATTTTCTTAAGGTTTACCGACCTTTCTCTGATGCTTACCTATAAGACCATGCCGGTTTACCGTATTTGTAACTATTTTTGTAAGGATGAGCGCAAATCAGAATTTGGATGAACAGCTCCCGGATAAAAATTTGAAGAAAGGAGATCGAAAAAATACCCCTCGAGAAGGGAAGGAAAAAAAGCCCAATATGTTCGCATTATTGGGTAAATATTCCCGGTATATCCTTCTGCTGGTTGTTCTGGCCCTGCTCAGCAATGGCATTAATCTGGTCATCCCTAAGATCATTTCTTATGGCATCGATTCTTATACCGCAGACACGTTAGACTTTAAGACTTTAGTGGTTGCTTTTTTTTCTGCCTCTTTTGGGATCTTTATATTTACCTATTTACAAAGTATTGTCCAAACCATTGCTTCGGAGAGGGTGGCAAGGGATCTGCGAACAGGCCTGTCTTCCAAAATTGCACAACAAACTTTCGGATATATTGAGAAGGTCTCTGCAGGAAAATTACTGACCAATCTCACTTCGGATGTGGATGCCGTGAAATCTTTTATTTCAAGGGCCATACCGGTCATTATTTCATCCATATTTTTGATCATAGGCGTATCGGTGTTGTTATTGACGATTAGCTGGAAGCTGGGCCTGGCGGTACTGACGATCATTCCCCTCATCGGATTTATTTTTTATTTCATTTTTGACCGCGTAAAAGTACTTTTTAAAAAAAGCCAGGAGGTGATCGACTGGCTCAACAGGGTCATTAGTGAGAGCATTCTGGGAGCCGCTTTGATCCGGGTACTCAATGCACAGCAGCCGGAATATGAGAAATTTGTGGAGGCCAATAAGGAATTTTTGGGGCTGGGGATGTCTATTCTAAAATTATTTGCCACTCTTATACCGCTGGTAGTCTTTGTGGGAAATATGGCATTGCTCACCGTTCTGGCGCTTGGGGGGCATTTGGTTATCGCCGGGAGCATGACGTTGGGAGACTTTGCGGCTTTTAACAGCTATATCTCTCTTTTGATCTTTCCGATTATGCTTATCGGTTTCATGAGCAATGTGATTGCCCGTTCGAGTGCCTCTTATGCCCGCATTTATGATGTACTGGGGACACCGGCAGAAGAACACCCGGGTACACTTACTAAAACTATAAAAGGCCATATATGGGTAAAGGAGGTACAACTTTCTTATGGAGACAAATTGGCTTTAAAGGATATTTCCTTTGAAGTGGTTCCCGGTTCCCGCACGGCGATCATCGGTCCCACCGCGGCAGGTAAAACGCAACTGTTCTATCTGCTTACCGGGTTGACCCGACCCGATGAAGGCGTGATACTGTTTGACGGCCATCCGGTTGAAGAATACAAACGTGAAGTATTTCATGATCAGATCGGTCTGGTTTTTCAGGACAGTATTTTATTTAATATGAGTATTCGGGAAAACATTGCTTTTAATAAATCGGTTCGCGATGATGATCTGGAGAAAGCTGTGACCACTGCGGAACTCAAAGAATTTATCGACAGCCTTCCATTGGGATTAGACACGATCGTTTCCGAAGGAGGTACCAGCCTTTCCGGGGGACAAAAACAAAGGATAATGCTCGCCCGTGCCCTGGCCTTGAATCCCGGGATACTCCTGCTGGATGATTTTACGGCCCGCGTGGATATGCAGACAGAACTAAAGATTCTTTCTAATGTTAAAGAAAATTATCCCGATATCACGCTGTTGTCCATTACCCAAAAGATTGAACCGGTCAAAGGTTTTGACCAGATCATTCTGCTGATGCAGTCAGAGTTACTTGTGAAAGGAACCCACGAATCATTAATGAAAACCAGCCCCGAATACAATCAGATCTATCAGTCGCAAAGGAGTACGAGCAGCTATGAACTACAATCTTTATGATATACAAAAGCAAATGGGAAAGAAGGGGAGTTCCTCGCCTATCCGAAAACTGTTTGAACTGATCGGAGGAGAACGCCGGAACCTTTTTTTTGCTTTTCTGGCAATTATTGCCAACGCGGTTGCCACTTTGCTGGGTCCCCTGGTAGTGGGTTATACCATTGATGAATATATAGAAACCGGGAATATGCAGGGCGTGTGGGTATATTCTGCTATTTTACTTGCCATTTATCTGGTTGCGCTTGCGGCTAACTATTTACAAACCCGATTGATGGGAGCCATCGGGTTGCGTATGCTGTATTCCCTTCGCAACGCCGTGTTTACAAAAATAGAATCCTTTCCGGTAGATTTCTTCAATCAAAATAAGTCTGGGGACCTGATCTCCCGTATCAACAATGATACGGATAAGCTGAACCAGTTTTTTTCACAATCCCTCATGCGATTTTTAAGCGATATCATTATGATGACCGGGGCGGGGATTTTTTTGATTGCGATTAATCCCGAACTGGGTGGCGCTTCATTGGTTCCTGCCTTATTTATCCTGATCTTTACGAAACTCATATCCCCATGGGTAAAGAAGAAAAATGCAGCCAGCCTGAAAAGCACAGGGGGGCTGAGCGGAGAAGTGCAGGAAAGCCTGACCAACTTTAAAACCATTATAGCCTTCAATCGCCGCGATTTTTTCCGGAACCGCTTTGAAGAAGCCAATAGGGAGAATTATAAGAATGCGGTAGGTGCGGGCCTGGCAAATAACCTGCTGATGCCGGTCTATACTTTTTTCACCAATATGGCCCAGCTTGTGGTATTGTCCCTGGGAATATATATGATCCTGCAGGGCTCTTTTACGGTCGGGTTTTTAATTAGCTTTTTATCATACACCAATCGGTTTTATAATCCGCTGAAGCAGTTGGCTGCATTATGGGCCAGTTTCCAGACCGCGCTGGCGGCCTGGGATCGTATTGCATTGATCCTGAACCTGGAATCCGACAGGGCGATACAAGCGGAGGAAAAGGCTCCCGATTCTAAAGCATTATTGTCCTTCAGGGAAGTGTATTTCAATTATCATGACAGCGGGGAAGTTTTGACAGAGGTGAGTTTTGATCTGGAAAGCGGAAAAACGTATGCCTTTATAGGTCCTACAGGAGGAGGAAAATCTACCAGCGCGGCTCTTATTTCCCGTTTGTATGATCCCGTGAAAGGTACCGTATTTTTAGAAGGAAAAGATATCCGTTCCTTTTCTGATAAAGACAGGAGTGAAAAGATCGGATTTATCTTGCAGGAACCCTTTCTTTTTTCCGGCACTCTGAAGGAGAATATTTTATTTGGAAATGAGAAGTATAAGGCACTCTCTGATGAGGAGATCAATAAAAGGCTGGCTGAATATCATCTGGACGTGTTAATGGAAAAGTTTGATGACGGGCTGGAAACCGAAGTGGGAGCGGCTGGGGATGCATTGAGCCTGGGACAGAAACAATTGATCGCCTTTATAAGAGCGATATTAAGAGAACCCCGGATCCTGATCCTGGATGAGGCCACGGCCAATATAGATACGGTTACTGAACAATTGCTGGAAGATATTTTACAAAAATTGCCGGGAGAAACCACAAAGGTTATTATTGCACACCGCCTGAACACCATTGAGAATGCGGATGAGATATTTTTTGTGAATGCCGGCAGAATCATCCCGGCCGGCTCCATGGAGCATGCCATTTCCATGCTGATGGCAGAGAACAGAGTGAGTTGATCCGTCGTTGTGGGTTGGCCCATGCTGTTTTCCTTCTCGGAGATCATCTTGCACCTTATTGAAAGGTATTCTCCTACCGTTCATAAGAAGGAAATGATTTGTTTTCTTAGAAAGTATTAAATTTGACCGTTATGTTAAAGAAGCGGTTTTGGTGGTTGGGGGCAGGCTGTTTGTTGCTGGGAGCAACTCTTTTTGCTTTCAAAATAAAAGACAAATATTTTGAGATAGCCAAAAGCCTGGATATCATGGCCGCGGTTTACCGGGATCTGAATACTTATTATGTTGATTCTTTGGATCCTTCGGCGCTCATGGAATCCGGGATCCGGGCAATGACCCAAAGCCTGGATCCGTACACTACTTATTATCCCGAAGAGCATCTGGACCGTCTGGATTTTCAAACCACAGGGCATTATGCAGGCGTAGGGGCAGGCTTCCGGCTCATAAATGACTCCGTAGTTATTTCCGCTTTATACCCCGATGCGCCTTTTGACAAGGCCGGTTTCAAGCCGGGGGATGTGATCTTGTCTCTTAACGGGGCGGATGTTACCGGCATGGATCCCGAATCCGTTCACAAGATATTGGAAGGAGAGCCGCATACCATTCTGGAGGTGAAGGCGAGGCGTCCATGGACGGGTCAAACCATCAGAAAAAGAGTGAAAAGAAAAACAATTTCTATCCCGGTTATTCCTTATAAGACTCTTTTGGAAAATCATATTGGGTATATTCGCTTTCAGCAATT
Organism: uncultured Chitinophagaceae bacterium; assembly: GCA_964478125.1. Taxonomy (GTDB): domain Bacteria; phylum Bacteroidota; class Bacteroidia; order Chitinophagales; family Chitinophagaceae; genus FW021-bin31. Next base: position 117,155 of record CAYZGR010000001.1, read on the forward strand.
TACCAAAGGATCTGCTGCTGATTTTAGCGAGGCGGTCAAGGATTTAAAAAAGAAAGATCTTCAATTGAAGGGGTTGATCGTGGATTTACGCGGTAATCCAGGAGGTTTATTAGGGGAAGCCGTTCATATTTGTAATTTATTTTTACCGATGGGGGATACGATCGTGAGTGTACGGGGCAGGAAGCCTTCCTGGAATCATGTGTATACCGCTACGAGCCGGCCTTTAGATACGCTTATCCATCTTGCCGTATTGGTAAATAACAATACGGCATCTGCCGCCGAGATCTTTTCAGGGGCCATGCAGGATCTGGATCGCGGTGTTATTATCGGGCAACCTTCTTTTGGTAAAGGATTGGTACAAATTACACGCGATCTTCCCTATGATTCTAAATTGAAGCTGACGGTGGCCCGTTATTATACGCCGAGCGGACGCTGTATCCAGGCCATTGACTATGCCCATCATGATAGTTATGGGAGCCCGGTTTATATTCCGGATTCCCTGCAACAGATCTTTAATACTGCTGACGGACGGGTGGTACACGATAAAGGAGGAATAACGCCGGATGAGGAAGTAACGGACCGTTATTTAAGTGACGTGGAAAGCGCCCTTTTGAATAGCGATGCGCTTTTTCATTTTGCGACGCGCTATGTTTATTTTCATCCCCAGGCCCCTCCTTTAGATCATTTTGAAATAAGCGACAGCCTGTTTTCGACATTTAAGGCTTTCGTGAAAGCGCATCCGATTGAATACAAAACAAGAAGTGAACGCGCCCTGGAACAGTTTCATGCCAATGCCGTGAGCGAGGGCTATTTTGATTCCGTCCGGGTTGCTTATGAACAGTTGGATAAGTACATGAAGAAATATGCACATCCTCCTTTGGACGCGCATAAAGCAGCCGTTTCCCGGCTGCTGGCGGCAGAAATCATGAATTGTTATTATGCAGGAGCGGGTAAGGTGGCGGTAGGTATAAAATCGGATAAAGTGGTTTCTAAGGCAATAGAAGTCTTAAAAAATGATTCTCTGTATTCCACCATTTTAAGATAATAAACCGGCCCTGACCAACTTTTTCCTCAATGCCCCGGGACGGGTAAAATGGATAACTGCGAAGCCCATGGCTTCGGCGGCCTTGACATTCCGCAGGTTGTCATCGATAAAAAGAGTGGCCTCTGCTTTCAGATGGAAGCGGGACAGTAAGAGTTGAAAAATCTCCGGAAAAGGCTTACGGATCTTTTCCTTTCCGGACACCACGATATCTTTGAACCAATGCAGACATTGGTATTGACTGTGATTATAGGCAAGGGGAAAGGTCTCTGCCGACCAGTTGGTAAGCGCATACAAAGCCACCTCACCCTGTTCTTTTAAGGCATACAGCACTTCTTCTGTTCCTTTAATGGTACCGTTGAGCATTTCTTCCCATCGGCCGTAATATGCACGGATTTCCCTCTCATATTGGGGATGTTCCCGGACCAGAGTCTCTGTAGCTTCTTGTATGCTGCGGCCGCCGTCCTGCTCTTCATTCCAGGCAGAGGTACATATCTCAGAAAGGAAATGCTGCATTTCTTCTTCCCGGGTGAATATCTTTCGATAAAGGTATTCGGGATTCCAGTCGATTAGTACGCCTCCAAGGTCAAAAACAATGGTTTCGATAGTTTTATACATAGGTTAAAAGAGGAATCCCCCTTTTTTCAGGTCAACGGCGGCCTGGCCGATAAGCCGCCCCAGTTCATAAACTTCTACCGTGTAGCGGCCGGGCTGAAAATCAGACTTCTGTTTCCAGTTGATGGTTACGTTTTGGGCCTCCCCCGTGTGATACTCAATTACTTTTTTAGTGGTGTACAGTTTTTCCGTACCGTCTTTCAAGGTAAATTTTCCCGATCCCAGGTCTTCCACTGCAATAGGCGCGCCATCCGGATTGCTGATGCAAATAAAAAGCGCCTTTTGCCCGGAATCGGCAACGCGATTTCTGTCAATGTCGAAAGAGATACGCAGCAGATCGGCCTTTTTGGCCTTATCGGTTTCTTTTTCCTTACCACTATTCTTGATCTTTAGAGGCGTGATTTCGAAGTTAGACGCGTGGAGAATCGATGCCAGTGCAATTTGTTGAGATAATTCCTGGTTCTTGGCTGTAGCCGTATCATAACTTTTCTTGATGGAATCACGCTGTGCTACTAAAATAATCTTTTCTCCTTTCAGCTTCTCTATTTCGGTCTTATAAACGGCTATTTGATTCTGTAACCGTTGGGTTAATTCACGTGCTTTGGCCAGATCGGCTTCCGAAGAGTTCTTCTTTGATAAGATGTTTTGGATCCGTGCTTTGAGGTCGTCAATTTCTTTGGATTTGGTTTTCATCAAAGAATCATTTTCAGACTTGAGCATGTCCAGCTTCACCAGGGCGGCCTGGAATTGTTGTTCTACATTGGCCCTGGTAGAGTCTATCTGTACCACTTGTGCCTGGAGTTGACTCTGTTTTTGGTTGTTATTGGTTTTATCCCACAGGAGATAGGCCCAGGTGGCCACGAGGGCAAGGATCAGAATGCCGTAAATGAGTGCATTTTTATTGCGGCCTTTCTTATCCTGTGGTGGTTCCGGATTTTGTGCAGGTTCCGTATTTACTGAATTGCTGTCCATAATTAGAATTGAATATTTACTGATGAGAAAACAAAAAGAACAGGTATATTTACCTAAAAATTAAAAAATTGTGCTGTCCCATATTTCTCTGAATAGTTTATTGTTTATTGACATCGAAACTACATCCAATAAATCAGATTTTAAAGAACTTTCTTCTGAACTACAGATATTATGGTCAGAAAAGATATCAAAAACTGAGCCAGAAAACAGGGACTTATCCGGCACTTATTCCGAACGGGCGGCCTTATTCGCCGAGTTTGGCAGAATCGTTTGTATATCAGTGGGTTATTTCCCTTCAGGAGAACGGCAGAAGTTCCGTGTCAAGTCTTTTGCAGGGGCAGATGAAAAAGCGGTGCTGTCAGGTTTTTTTGGCGCCGTTTCGGGATTCGAAAAAAGCATGTATACGCTAAAATTCTGCGGGCACAATATACAGGAATTTGATATTCCCTACATTTGCCGTCGTGCGCTGATCCATGCGTTGCCTTTGCCAAACGTTTTACAGATCTCGGGTAAAAAGCCATGGGAAATGCCGGTGGTGGATACCATGCAGTTGTGGCGTTTTGGAGCCTATAGGGATTATATCTCACTCCGGCTTTTAACGGGTATTTTGGATATTTCAACCCCCAAAGACGATATTGACGGCAGTCAGGTTGGAGAAGTTTTCTGGCACGAGAAAGATATACAACGTATTGCTACGTATTGTCAGAAGGACGTGATTGCAGTGGCACAATTGATGCTGCGCTTTAAGATTAAACCTTTGTTAGAGGATCAAAATATAGAAATAGTAGAATGACTTACGAGGCATTGATGAAAGACCTGGAGGCAGGGAGGTTGAAACCGGTTTATTTATTGCAGGGAGAGGAAGATTTTTTTATAGATCAGGCCTGTCAATTTTTTGAGCATGAACTGCTGCCGGAGGCGGAACGTGATTTCAATCTCAGTATCTTCTATGGCAAAGATGCAGACTGGAGTGAGGTGATCAATGCCTGCAGGCGGTATCCTATGTTCGCCGAAAGGCAGGTAGTGATCCTCAAAGAAGCTCAATCCATGAGAATGACAGATTTCAACAAACTGGACCGTTATCTGGAGGATATAATGGACAGCACCATTTTTGTCATTACCTATAAAAAAGGAAAGGTGGACGGCCGGTCTAAGGTTAGTAAACTGATCTCCAGGAAAGGAGGGGTGATGTTGGGAAAAAAGGTGTATGACAACAAAATGCCCGCCTGGATCAGGTCTTATGTCAGGGCAAACGGATATGATATTACAGAAAAAGCCTGCCTGCTTCTAACCAGTCATATCGGAACAGACCTGTCGGTACAGGCTAACGAGCTGGGAAAGATATTTATCAATTTTCCCAAAGGAAAAAAGATTGATGAATCAGCCGTGGAAAAATATGTGGGGATCAGCAGGGAATACAACATTTTTGAATTTCAAAATGCACTGGGAGCGAAGGATATTCCTCGTTTAATGAACATCTTGCATTATTTTGAAGCCAACCCCAAAGCAGCTCCCCTGCAATTGCTTTTTTCGGTACTGTATGGATTCTTCTCAAAAACGGAATTGTTGTTACGCTTGCCTCGCCAACCTGATAGCCATCTGGCTTCTGTTTTAGGAGTAAATCCTTTTTTTATAAAAGATTATCGAAAGGCCGCCGGCGCCTATCAGCTTTACGGAGTGGAAAGAACCCTGTTGCTCTTGAATGAATATAACCTGCGCATGCTGGGCATACATGATGCAGGGACGCCTCCCATGGGGTTGCTGAAAGAGATGGTGGGAAAGATCTTATATCTTTAATCCACCTCCTGTAACGCCTTCCTGATATTTTCCACATCTTCCTGCATCTGGCTTTTTAGCGCCAGGGCATCCGTGAATTTTTTGTCGGGACGAATGAAGTGATAAAGTTGTAGCAGAAGAGTGCTGCCATATATGTTATTATTAAAATTTATAATATAAACTTCTACCCGTTTCCGCGTTCCATTAAAAGTAGGAGCGTGGCCGATATTGGCCGCCCCCTTGTAAACAGTGCCGATTGATGCTGCTTGAAGAACGGGAGAAGGGATCACTACTTTTGCAGAATAAGTTCCTTCTGCAGGGATGAGCTTATGATCGTTTCCCGGTTGGATGTTGGCAGTGGGAAATCCAAGTTTCCGTCCGCGTTTATCGCCATGCACTACTTTACCCGAGATAAAATACGGATAACCGAGCAGTTCGTTGGCAAGTCCGGTTTGTCCTGTTTTCAGGTATTCCCGGATCCGTGTGGAACTGATGGTAATGTCATGGACGATCTGTTCGGGAATTTCTTCTACACGAAATTGATAATGGCTTTCCATTTGTCGCAACAGATGAATATTACCTTCCCGATTATGTCCGAAATGATGATCATAACCAATGACAATAATATGAGGATGAATCTTTTCTACCAGAAAATCTTCTACGTATTCTGTAGCCGATAATTTGGAAAATGCGTTGGTAAAGGGAACGACTATCAGGTGATCAATCTGATGTTTTTCCAGTAACAATATTTTTTCATCCAGGGAGTTAAGTAATTCCGGGCTATGGCCGCGTGAGGATAATACTTGCCGGGGATGGGGATCAAACGTGATTAAAACGCTCTCACCTCCGCACTTTTTAGCTTCTTCCTTTACCTGCTGAATGATCTTTTGGTGTCCACGATGTACCCCGTCAAAAGTGCCTATGGTAATGACAGCTTTAGTAAAAGGCGGAAGACTACCTAAATCACGGTGCACTTGCATAAACTCAAATTAGAATGTAAAACTAAAGGATTTCACCTTATTGGTTAATTTTGCAAAGGTATTTATTTCAAAGATCATTACTGCTTATGTATAAAAATGGGGCTGCCATCCCGGAGGCTATTGCAAAAATGAACCGCCTGGGTAAACAAAAACGGCCGTTTCTATTTGTTATCGATTTTGAACAAAAACGCCCCTTGGTTGAAACATTACCGGTCCATCGCCCTGATCTTTTGTTTGATATAAATGGATTGAGAGAATTGGGAGAATCTGTAACGGTACCTGCAAAGCCCTCCTTCCGTCATTCGGCTCCTGATTTTGAAAGATACCGGAATGCATTTTATACTGTAAAAAAGCATTTTCAAAATGGGGAAAGCTACCTGGCGAACCTGACACAGCCGTCCCCGATAGAAACCGATCTTACGTTGTTGCAATTGTTTCATCTGGCTAAAGCGCCCTATAAATTGTATTTCAAAGATCTTTTCGTTGTTTTTTCCCCGGAATCCTTTGTGAGGATCGAGGCGGGGAAAATTCACAGTTATCCGATGAAAGGTACCATTGACGCGGGTATTGCCCATGCGCAGCGGTTGTTACTTGGTAGTGAGAAAGAGAAAGCCGAGCATTTGACAATGGTAGATCTTATCCGGAATGATCTGAGCCGCGTTGCAAAAGGGGTACGGGTGGAAAAACTGTGTTATCTTGATCTGGTCAAAACCCATAAAGGCGCTTTGTGGCAAATGAGCTCGGAGATCAGCGGTATACTGCCGGAGCGCTTTCATGAAAAAATAGGCGACATCCTTTTTTCCATGCTTCCCGCCGGTTCTGTCTCGGGAGCTCCAAAAAAACGGACCGTCCAGATTATAGCAGAGACAGAAAATTACGAACGTGGATATTATACCGGTGTATTCGGGTATTTCAATGGATATAAAATGGACAGTGCGGTGATGATCCGGTTTGTCGAAAAAGTGGATGGGAAACTGGTTTATAAGAGTGGCGGGGGGATTACTGCAAAGAGCGAACTGGAACCGGAGTACCGGGAATTAATTCAAAAAATTTATGTGCCGACTGATTGAGACCTTAAAGATAAACGACGGGATTCTCCATAATGTGGATTTCCATAACCGCCGGATAAACAGCGTCCGTCGCGAACTGTTTGGCAGCGGGGATCAGGTAGATTTAGCAAAGGAAATCCGGATTGACAGTTTGAGCGGACTGGTAAAATGCAGGGTTCTGTATGACCGCTTTATTCATGAAGTGCAGTTTATTCCCTACCAATTTCCGCATATCCGTTCCCTGCAATTGGTAAGGGATGATCTTATAGCATATGCCTTTAAATATGAAGACCGGCGGAACCTGAAAGCTTTATTTGACCGGAGGGGTATGGCGGATGATATTTTGATTGTTAAAAACGGGAAGGTGACGGACAGTTATTTTTGTAATGTTGTTTTTGAAAAGGGCGGCCTTCTTTATACCCCTTCCGCCTGTCTGCTAAGAGGCACTAAAAGACAACAACTACTGGAGTCAGGCATAATACGGGAAAAACCCATAGGAGAAGAAGAGATACCAGATTTTGAAAAAGTATACCTCATCAATGCCATGATTGACCTGAAAGACGAGATCGCTGTGGATATAGAAAAAGTATTTTTTTAGTTTTAGTAGAATGCTATCTGATCAGGGTAATGTTGCCATTGACCTGAAATACTTTGCCATCATCGCAAACCATATCGGAGCTGTAAATAAATACGCCGGGAGGGAGGGGTTTCCCTTTAAAGGCGCCACTCCAGCCTGCGGACCGGTCATTGATCTGGAAATGAGTGCGTTCATATATTAATTGCCCCCAACGGTTGTATATCCTGAAGTACACGACTTCTTTTACTCCCTTGCCGCGGGGATAGAATACATCGTTCATGCCGTCGCCATTGGGAGTGAAAGTATTGGGGAGAAATACGTTTCCCTTTTCACAAAATAATGAGATCTTGACGTCGTCTGTTGAAATACATCCAAAGTTATTGGTAGCTACCACTCTGTAAGTGATGGGCCGGCGGGGAGTACTTACAGGATTGGCACAATGGGTACAGCTCAAATAATCCGCTGGCATCCAGCTCCAGTTTGTGATATCGGAATGGGAAGCAGCCTGTAACCTTAGCGAGGAGCCCGTGGCTATCACCGTATCCGGCATGAGCTGTACCACCGGTTTGTCATGTACGGTGATCAGGATACGGCTGGTATCGGCAAGGCAATTATTTTTGTCGTGTGCAATGAGTTGGTAGGATGTCGTTTTATCCGGCCGGGCCACCGGGTTGAACTTGTCCGGATGATCCAGACTTGCGGAGGGAGACCAGCTGTATCGATATCCTCCCGAGGCATATAGTGGCACGGTTTCCCCCGCGCAAATAGCTGTATCGGGGGAGTGAGTAATATGCAGAGTACGCGGGACCGGAACGTTCAGCTCGAAGGTATCCCTTGCCATACATCCGTAAGCTGTTTTAATTTGGAGGGTCGGCCGGTAATTTCCCGCATCGGTATAATGATGATCGGGCCGGGGGCCGGTAGATGTATTTTTGCCGGAACCCGGATCGTCAAAATCCCATAAATAATCGGCTGATTGCCCGAGGGAGTCTAAGGAAAATATTTGGCCGTCGGTTTTGAACTTAATGTATCCCGAATCACAAATGTCAGGGATGGAATATACAGGTTGTGCAGCTATACCGTCAATGGTTACAGATTCCCTGATCGGTATGGCGACAGTACAATTTCTGGAATCGGTTAGAATGAGCTTTGGCCTGAAGATCCCGGCTCCTTTGTAAAGATGGGAAATATCATGATCGGCAGAAGCATCCGAGAGTACTCCATCGCCAAAGTCCCAGCGATAAGACTCCGTGTTTACTGCGTTAGCAGAGAACCGGACTTTATGAGGGCTGCATCCGGCAGAGTCTGTTACGGTAGCCTGCCCATAAGGCCCCGCAACATACACATTCTTGATCACTGAATCCATACAACCGCTGTAACCATAGATCAGCATCCGGAGGCGGTAATTCCCCGGGATATTGTAGACATGTTTTACGGTATCTTTACCTGTTGCCGTGGCGCCGTCGCCAAAGTCCCATGAAACCTTTTGGTAATGAATCGATTGATTAACAGCAGAAACAATAAAGGGCGGACAACTTGCATTGTTGTCCGTATAATGCAGTTTGGCATGCGGCTCGGCGGCATGTATATACTTTTCTTTTTGGACAGAATCTATACATCCGTTTTGTGTTTGGATCTGTAAGGATACGGTAAAGGTTCCTTCTTCCTGATAGGTTTTGTCGGGCGTCTTATCCCGAGAAGTTGTTCCATCGCCAAACTTCCATAGGTAATTCATCCCGTTTCCGGAAGACTTATTTTCCCATCTTATGGGTGCTCCCGGACAAATAAGCGTATCGGGTGTAGCAAACGCAGCTTTGGCAAAATAGATATTCACGGCTTGGGTCCGGCTCCGGGTGTTGCTGCACCCATTCTCGTCTGTAACGGTAAGCCTGACATTATATTGTCCTCCCTCACGGTAGGTATGACTGACAGAGCCGATATCCGAGGTATCCCTCTTTCCATCTCCGTAATCCCAAACCCAGCTTTGGATCGGAGAACCTGCTGCCGAACTTTTATCGGTAAAATCTATTTGGGTACCGGGACAGGAAGTGGGTACCGGCAGGGTGAAATGGGCGTGTGGACCTCGCACGGTAATACTGTCTATGGCTGTAGTGTCCTTGCATCCGTTTAAGTCTGTGGTGATCAGTTGCGCCCCGTAACGGCCGTTTTGTTTATATACCGTTTTTATTTCGGGTTTGTTGCTATTTAAAGTTCTGCCATCTCCCATAAGCCAGGTGTAAGATCTTATCAGGCTGGTATCGCTAAGGTGTGTAGCGGATAATACAATGCTGCTTCCATGGCAAACCGGATCGGGATCCACTTTCAGCTCCGGGTGCTCGTCAATCACATATATCATTTTGTTGTACCGTGAAGTGCAGACGCCGTTTGTAACGGTTAATGTAACCTTATATTTGCCGGTATGGTCGTAATGATGTGGAGAAGGGTTTTGTATGTCGGCGGTGGAGCCGTCTCCAAAATCCCAGTGCCAGTTTTTAGCGCCTGTTGATTTATCAGAAAAAGTTACCTCCTGACGATTGATGCAACTGTGGACAGCGCTAAACGCGGCCTTGGGAGGTTGAACGTTGATAAGATTTTCTTTAGTGGCAGTTTGTTCGCAACCGTTATTATTGACAGTGAGTATAACATCTTGTTCTCCTAAGTTATGAAAGTGATGTAATGGATTTTCTCCTGTTTCGGTTGAGTGGCCGTCGTTCGGAAATTCCCATCTCCAGGAGGTGCCTGCCGGCTGGGAGTGGTTTGTGAATTGAACGGGCGTCTCCAGGCATGCATCTTGGGGTGTGGCGCTAAAATCAACTACGGGTATTTCTCCCACATGGATATACGCTTTTTTAACCAAAGAGTCTGAACAACCTGAAGCCGTAACCACTTTAAGTTTGACTGTATAGGTACCTTCGTTGTGATAGGTGTGAGTGGGATTGGCTTCGGTAGAAGTCCCGTCGTCTCCAAAATTCCAATGATAACTTTTTATTGGTTCTAGGCTTTTTACCGAATTTTCAAAATGGACTTTCATCCCGACACAACCGCTGTTGACCGGAGCTTTAAAATCTACAGCAGGGGCTGATATGCGGATGTAATCTTTCTTTATTATAGAGTCCGTGCATCCTTCTTTATTCGTCAGGCTTAATTTTACATCAAAATTCCCTTCTTTTTTATAAACATGAACAGGATCCTTTTTCGAAGAAAAGCTGCCATCGCCAAAATTCCAGGACCAGGAGGCACCGCTTTGTGACATATCCTGGAAAGAAACGGAAACCGGTAGGCCGCAGAATAGTTCCTGGTTGGCCTTAAAATCGGCTTTGGGAGAAGGATAGGTGGTAAGTGACCGGGTTAAAGTATCCTTGCAGCTACCATAAAAATTGATCAATTTAATCACATAAGTCCCCGGGCCTTCAAACGTATGGGTGGCATTGATCTTCCTGATTCGGGCGCCATCGCCAAAGTCCCAAAGAGAAGAATCGGGAGTGGGACTGCTGGTGTTTTTAAATACCAGGGGCGCCCCGGCGCATCCCTGGGGTAGTGCGAAAGCAGTTTTGTAAACCCCCGCATGGATATAGTTTTTTTTAATTACCGTATCGGTGCAGCCATCTACAGAGGAAGCCGTTAGCCGGACGGTATAAACTCCTTTTTTCGAGAAAGTATGTACCGGATTGGCGCCTGAACCGGTAGTACCGTCACCAAAATCCCATTGATAGGTCAGATGGTCCGGATGCGCAGCCGTTGCTTTAAACCGGACCTGCATGGGCGTGGTACAGGAAAAAGACTGGTCGGCGGAGAAGTCCGCTTTTACCGCTTCATTGGTGATGATTGCAGCGGGATCGGTGATGGTGCTGGAACAACCTTTGCTGTTGGTGACAGATAATGTGATATTAAACTGGCCTGTCTCTGTAAATACGTGGGAAGGATTGGGTTGATGAGAGATCGTACCATCCCCAAAATCCCAGAGCCAGCTGTTTATGCTGCCAGAACCCGGAGAAGAACCGTCTTTAAAATTCACCTGAAGAGGGTAACAGCCGGATACCGCCGGGCCGGCGAGATAGTCCACATGCGGGGTATCCGCAACCGTAATAAAAGACTTCCGCGTTACTTTCTGCTCGTTATTGTCTTTGTCTTTAATTAAAAGGGTAACCGTGTAAGTACCCGGCTTGTAATAAACGGTTTGCGGGTTTTGAAGTGTGGATTTATTCCCATTGCCGAAATCCCAATTCCAGCTCACAGGATCGCCGGTGGACTGGTCGGTAAAACTTACGATCACCGGCGAACAGCCGGAGGCAGTGTCGGCAGAGAAATCCGCTTTTAGGGGCGACTGGGCCTTTGCCCTGAAAAGGGAAATGCATCCCAGAATATTAATTAACAAAAAAGTATATCTGATCCTCCTTCCGACACGTAAAGGAAGAGTGAATATTTTCATAAATATAAATTGAGTTCCCAGAGAATCCTATCTCTCCGGTGCTTTAAGACAAAGTACAAAATTATTCTTCAATTTTAAAAAAGCTGCTATCTTCTTCAATTTATAGTATTCCCGCAGCCAAAATATCCTTTTAAAATCAGTATACTTGCAAAATATAAATGTGATCTATGGCAAAAATAGTACTTTCTCCGCCAACAGTGCTTGTAAAAGACGCGCAACCTAAAGAGAACATCCGGTGGGGAGATTGTATCCTTTTGCTGAATGTAGGTTCCGGGCATATCCAACTGGGACTGTATCAGCAAAGTACCCGGTATTTTATCAGGCTTGCTTGTTATTTATTAGAAGGATCATTGGAAGGAGAAGAACTGAAGGATGCAATGGCTCATGTCCTGATGGAAAATGACATTCTGGTTTCCGGTTGTAAAGAAACCCGGCTTACTTTCTCCACTCCCTTATATACTTCTGTCCCTTCGGAACTGTACCGGCAGGATTTGCAAGATTCCTATTTTTCCTTTTTATACCGGAAAGAGGAAGATATGACGTTGCAGACAGATGAGGTCCCTTCTCTTGGCCTACGGGTCATTTACGCGACAGCGCCTTCTTTTCTATCTTATATAAAAAACGCCTTTCCTCATTTATCCGTTTTTCACCAGGAGACCGTTAATCTAAGGCAGTTTTCTGATATCCAGGGCGGATTAAAGCAAATAATACTTTCATTACAGCCCGGATATATTTCCGTCATGGCTTTTTCGGAAAAGAATCCCGTACTCCTTCAACCTTATAAGGCAAAGATTGCTTTAGATGTGATCTATTACGTTTTAAACGTAGCTCGGCAATTGGAGTGGAGGAAAGAAGAGGTGACGCTTTACCTGACGGGATTCCATCCTGAAGCCGGGGATATATTTGATCAATTATCACATCAACTGGAACGTGTAGAGTGGCTGCAACGGACGGAGGGTTGTTTATATCCTTCAGCCATGGATCGATATCCTTCTCATTATTTTTATCATTTGGTATCTTTGGCGCTATGCGGATTATAGGTGGAAAATGGGGAGGCCGGAAGATCGTACCTCCCGCAAAGATGCCACATACCCGGCCTACAACCGATATTGCAAAAGAAGGATTGTTCAATATCCTTCAAAATGCGTTCCGGATTGAAGGAAGTAAAACGCTGGATTTATTCGGAGGTACCGGATGTATCAGCTATGAACTGGCGTCGCGGGGGGCATCTGATCTTACGGTGGTGGAAAAAGACTTCAAGCAGGTACGGTTTATCCGTAAAACAGCGGAGATCCTGAATATTCCTTTAAAGGTATTGCCCATGGATGTTTTTAAGTTTATACGGCACAGTGAGGATCAGTATGATTTTATCTTTGCCGGGCCGCCATATGCTTTGCAGATCATTAACCAGATACCAGATCGGATATTTGAACAATCATTGCTCTATCCTGAAGGCTGGTTTGTTTTGGAGCATACCCCTGATCACCATTTTGACCGGCATCCTTTTTTTTACAGAAAAAAGAATTACGGAACTACAATATTTTCTATCTTTATCCAACCCGAAGAATAAGATGAGTTATGAAGAAAATAGCACTGTTCCCGGGATCTTTTGATCCGGTAACGCTTGGCCATGTGGATATTATAAAACGGGTTTTGCCGTTGGTGGATCAACTGTATATAGGTATTGGTGTGAATGCCAATAAAGTTTCAATGTTTTCCCTGGAAAAACGACTGTATTGGCTGGAAGGGATCTTTGAGAAAGAATCAAAAATAAAAGTGCTCAGCTACGAGGGATTGACTGTTGATCTATGCCGGCATATCGGGGCCGGGTATATTGTACGCGGAATCCGTGGCATTGGAGATTTTGAATATGAAAAGGCCATTGCGGATATGAACCGGAAATTATCAAAAGAAGTGGAAACGCTTTTCCTGTTTGCCGCTCCGGAATATGGAACACTGGCTTCTTCCCTGGTTAGGGATGTGATAAGAAATGAGGGAGACGTCACTGCCTTTATTCCTAAGATAGTTTTAGACGATTTGAATAACGGGCGGCTTATATTGGCCTGATAATTAAGTAAGAACATATTGGATACCCATTTATTATAATACTACCATGCATACGATTTGGCACAACCTGGATGTGAGTCTTGATTCCCTGAATGATATGGCTGAAGGCACCCTGGCGGAAGCGCTGGATATTGAATTTACGGAGATCGCAAAAGATCATCTTCGCGCCACCATGCCCGTGGACCAACGTACAAAACAGCCATACGGACTTTTGCATGGAGGGGCGTCCGCCGCCCTGGCGGAAACGCTGGGAAGCGTGGCGTCCGGCTTGGTCATCAATATGGATACCCATTATTGTGTGGGCATATCATTGAATGTAAGTCATATCCGTTCTGCCAGAGCCGGTTATGTCCACGGGGCGGCCTACCCGCTGCACCTGGGCCGGAGCACGCATGTTTGGGATATCAGGATACACGATGATGAACGTCGGTTGGTAGCGGTTTGCCGCCTGACAGTGGCCATTCTCGAAAAAGAAGATGGGAAAATATATCCCATTAAAAAGATATAAATAAATGAAGAAACTTCCTTTTTAGGAATCTATAGCTACCTTTGCACCTTTTGCTCAAATCAGGAGAGGTGCCGGAGCGGTCGAACGGGACGGTCTCGAAAACCGTTGTACGGGCAACTGTACCGAGGGTTCGAATCCCTCCCTCTCCGCTTAAAGCGAATTTGCCGCTTTTTTTGAACATCCTGCGTTATTTTTATCTTAACTTACTGGTTATCCTATTTTTTCATTAATTGAAATTTCCTTCAAGGATCTACCTATTCGATTGATAATAGAATCCGTTTTGGGCTTCTCTAATGAGATTTTTTATCTTTTTTTAAATGAATTGTTATAAAATTGGAGCTACTGAAGGGGATTCGAACACCGGTTATACCTTCTTATTCAGGTCTGATTTTTACGATTTTGTCGCCTTTCATTACGGCCAGTTCAGCATTCTTCAGTTTCTTAAATTCTAATAGCTGCTCATAAGCCTTTTCGAGTCCTTGAAGGATTTTATCTTTTAGCTCTAATTGTTTTTCTTTCGTTGTCATACATACTTCTTTAGGTCGTTAAACTTAGCTTCATTTATAATTTGAGATTCGTTATTTATAGTTTGTTGTGCTATCAAATCCGGTTTCCCATAAGAGTTGTCTAAAATCATTGCCCCGTGAACTATCGGTAAATAAATCTCAAACAAGTTCTGAATCCCTCTTAAGTGTCTTCTTTCAATTGACGTCAGCTGGGATATTATGTCCCCTTTCGAACACTCTTACTTTTACACATTCTTTAGCAAGTTCAATGTTATTGAGTCAAAAGAAGAGAATGGTCGTTGTATATCCTCGTTGTTTGGCTTGTTTTATTTTTTGTTTATAACTTCTCGTAGATAATGTTGTTTCGAATGCAGGGTTTTCTCCACTTTCCAAAAGCTCATTTATTCTGTTTATCATAATCCATCCCGCTTCAAAGGCTACCCTTTCGGGTTGAAATAGGAAGAGCCCTTTAGCTATCTCGTCGGCATTTACACACTCTTTACAATCAATAATTTCAGGTAAAATAGTATAAGAAGCGGTTGTTTTTCCCGCTCCATTCCAACCTGCGATTATGTAAAGGCTTTTATCCGCCATAAACACAAACTTAAGGCTTTTGTTTATGATTTCTGCATATTCTATATGGAGAAGAACCGCTTGTTCTTTTTATTGTTTTCCCTAACACGTCCATTATCAATGGATTTCCCAAATCAATATCACGGTTCGTTGACGTCAGGCGATTGTTTCCATTCCGGAGATTTTTGCCTGTTTTTAATTGTACAACGCATTGCCTAATTTTTGATACAATTGGTCAAACTTTCGTGAGTTAACATTTTTCAACTTTTCAAGATTTTGCCCTTTGTGGTTTATCGCCGGGAAACGTTGAGAATCATACACTTTCCAGTCTCAATTATGTTTTTGAGGTATTGCAATGGATTCTCGCTTTTTCAGCGACCTCCAGTACATTTGCCACGGGCAGATCCGCGGGGCCTTTTTTCTTGGTATTTAAGGGCAACACTTTTTAGCATTCTCTATCTCTCTATACGAAAAAATGAAAACGGCTTCTTCCCGTTTTGAAGATGTAGAAGAAGCCGTTTGTTTTGAAATCCGGTATTTGCAAAAAGAATTAATTTGTGTTAAGCGCTTTTTCCCATTCTTCTGCCTCCTTCCTGTAGGAATCCAGGAGTGTTGCATCATCTTGTTGCCAATCATAAAAGATAATCTCGGGATGTTCTTTTGATTGGAACTTGTACACGGGTTTTAAAGCTATTTTCTGAATAAGGCTTTTGTCCTTCATTATGTTGAGTGTGTGTTTTACATCTGGTTGTAAGGAAAGGACCAAAGGCTCTTCCATAGATTCTATGCTCAGATTGATCCATGCAATTTGAAGGGTCCGGATGCTTAAAGCTGCCATCCGGTTTCTGCGTTGCATGAGGTTATCGATCTGGAGGCCTTTAGTCCGGCAGATGGAAATAAACTGCTCCCTTTGCTCTTTCTTTTTCTTCCGGGATTGCCGGCGTATAAAAAAAACCGTTAAAAAGATAATTAAAAAGAGTGGAACAAGGGTCATTATGGCAATTAGAGTAGAAGACATGATAAATGAGTTATATTCGTGTTATGGATATGCCGCTTCCATCCTGATCATAGCAGACCGATGCCTTCTTATCAGGCCAGGAGTTAGGCTTTAGATTTGAATTCGCTGGTGTAGTATTCTTTTTTTAAGATGCGATATGGGCGGCGCTTATCACCAAAAAGAATGGAAGGGGAATAAAATAGTGTATTTATAGAGGAGTGCGAAGCGCGTGCTTAATAAGGGCTTCGGAAGGTCGTGAGAAGCGAAGAGATTCCGGGTTATAAAAGGAGTGAATAAGAGAAAAAAGCCCCCTCCCTCCGGAGCAGGTTCACAACGATAGATCAAGCCGGAAGCGGAAAGAAGTGCTTTGGTATCCTGATAGAAGGGAAACGCCGGCCTGTTTTGTTTTATGGAATAAATGGATCCGGCGTCTCTGGCGCCGGAAGAGGCAGACACGGTTGTTCTTCCGGTTAACAACACCAGCAATATCATGATCAAAGTCAGCCTGCCTTTACTCATCCTACAAAGGTAACATTTTAAGGGAATAGACTTTTTATCATTTCTTACTCAGATAGGATATACTGCTTTTGGATGATCTAATTACTGTTTGTTTTGTCAATAGCTTCTCGTCTGTTTTTTACTTCCAGGATCTTGTAAATGTTATTGATGTGTGTTTTTACGGTGGACAAGGATATGAATAATTTTGCAGCAATTTCCTTGTTGCTCAATCCTTCATTTATTAATGCCAGTATCTCCTTTTCCCTTGGAGAAAGCAAATTTTGAAAATCGTTTTGCTCTTTGGTTCCCGTGCTTCGCTGGTATTCCGAATGGATCTGCTGTCGCTGTTTTTCTATCTCAAGTCTTAACCAGTAGCGTATGGCGAAGAATGCAAACAACAATAACAATATCGGAATAACGGGACGGGTTTGCCAAAACCACGAAACCCTATGTCCTCTCAAAGAAAATCCAATACCGCAAAATGCCAGGAAAAGGCTCAGGGCTATCAGTACTTTTTGTTTGCGTTTGGCCGTCATAATTATTTATAGATTGTGTTTCTGAATCAATTATGGATTCCCTGTTTTTGGGCAGGCCCTATTTTGGTAAATAATACGCCTGCAATAGCCCAGGAAAGTATTGAACAGAGGTATTTGTTTAAGATCAAAAATGAGGCCTCATTTCCTGAAAGGAATAAGCAGATAAAGAAAGGCCAAACTTATCCGCCTTCTTATTCCCGGATCGTACCTGTTAAAGAGGAGAAGAAGCAGAATCCCCGCCTGCCCCCAATTGCATACTTCAACGGTGTTTCAAGCAATGACTGTGTTCCGTTTTAGAAAAGATAAAGATCCATGGCATAAGTCCAACGAAAAGGACGAGGCCAAAAATAAATCCGTAATCGAATCTTTCTTTCTCATATCATTTTATGTTTTGATTAAACGATATGCAAAATACTTGTGGCGGGATCTCCATCCGGGCCTTCAAGGGTAGAACGAGGGTGGAACGGGGGAAATAATCTCCCTTTATTTAGGGAATATTCCCTGACGGCCGCGGTCAGTATGGTCTAATAAGGAGGATCTCATTCGCTCTGAATGATGCCATGATAATGTAGCGGCGCGAGTTCAAAGCGATCTTTGCTCTTATCCTTAATTCCCGACCACTGTTTTTTTCTTATATATCATTTTCATGATAACAGGCGCTGTTACGATCAGCACCAGTGCGATGATAATATATTCCAGGTTATCTTTTACCCATGCATTCTCCCCTAAAACAAAACCAAGAGAAGTGATGCTAACCACCCATATGACTGCCCCTAAAATATTATAGAAGCTGAACTTTCTGAAGTCCATCTCCACCATCCCGCCAATGAGGGGGGCGAAAGTCCGGACAACCGGTAGGAAACGGGAAATAATAATGGCAAACCGTCCTCTTTTTTTATAAAATGCATTTGCCTCATCGATATATTTCTTTTTGAAGATCCAGCTGTCTTTCTTTCGATGGATCACTATCCCGAACTTGGCTCCAAGCCAATACCCAAGGGTATAACCCAAGGCTGTGGCCGCGATAAAGAGCAGCATCCAGAAGGAGAGGTTTAGAAGGTCTCCGCTGAAAGGATAAGGGGTTTCGTTTGCTGCGGCTATAACCATCCCGGAGACAAACAACAGGGGATCTCCGGGTAAAAAGAAGCCAAAGAAAATACCCACTTCAATAAAAAGAATGAGGAGTACCAGATACAACCCCCCGTTTTTCATGATCCAGTCGGGGTCCAGGAGGTTTTGAAAGGATTCAAATAGTGCTTCCATTTGCAAAAATTTGAGCAAAATTACTCCTGGGGAACCATATTATCTTTGTTTTATTCTTAAATTTATCATAATATTCACATAGGGGGTATCCCGCTACCCCGGAATACGTCCGTCATGTTGCCCATTCCTCTCTATTTGACCGAAGTATCTTCTTCCATGCTGTATTTGGGGTATGTCTGGCTATCGGCTATATCCGTTTCTCCTGATTTCCCGGCAGAAGCGGTCGGCAGTACTTCCGCTGTAAGGGTGCGTCATTCAATCCGGGGCTTATCCAAAAGCGGTGCTCACGGATCCGCCATCAACACGGTAGTTGCTGCCCGTAACATAACTCGCCTTTTCAGAACATAAAAAAGCGATCACTGCTGCCACTTCTTCGCTTTTACCCCGGCGATCCACTACAATATGAGGCCGTTTATTTCTTAAAAACCATTGAATGGCTTCTGCTTTGGAGATGTGTTTCTCTGCAGCGAGTTCCTCCATCATCTCGTCCGTCATGGGGGTGGCAATAAAGGCCGGTGAAACACAATTGATCATCACGCCGGAAGGGGAATAGGCCCTGGATAAACTTTTTGTCAGATTTATAATGGCTGCCTTACAAGCGTTATACGGGGCATCCACTTCATACGGCTGCAAAGCATTTTCCGAGCTGATAAGTACGATTCGCCCCCAGCCGTTTGTTTTCATTTTGGGAATAAACGCCCTGCACACCCGTACTGCCGCCATTAAATCAGTATCTATGGTTTGTAGCCAGTCTTCATCATTCAGCGTTAAGAAATCTCCTGATGCCCCATGTATGCCGGCGCTGTTTACCAATATATCCGCTCCTCCGAATTCTTCTGTTACGCGGGTATTTAATTTTTGTACCTCTTCATTCTTGGTCAGGTCTGCCTGTATCGCTTTCACGATGTTGTTTCCAGTGCTACTTTCTTTTACCATTCCGGCCGCTTGTTCCAGTCTTTCAGACATTTTGCCATTCAAGATAACATTTGCGCCTTCACGGGCTAAGGCCTTTGCCGTAGCCAGCCCGATACCGGAAGCGCCCCCGGTTATCACCGCTGTACGACCTGCTATCGATAATTCCATAAGATCCTTTTATCTATCTACATATTTGCATGTAGAATTGTTTTAATGGAGTACCCGGACCCGGAACGCTTCGCCTGTCATAAATTTTTTTGACGCGATATATATTTCCTGTCCTTGCCCTTGTACGATACCAACTGTTGCCGACTGTCGAATATTACAGAGACACTGGTAGGATCGGTAAATAAAGTAAGATAAAGGGGCTCCATTCGATAATCTCTCTAGGTATGTTTCAATTCTGATTTTTCGAATGGGCACTCACAACTAAGATAAAAAGAACTTTATTTATTTCAAACTTTTTTATACGTCAGGCTGTCCTGCTCGGTTATACCTTAGGATAAGAGACCTTTCGCCAGAGGACAAGACTTAAGATCGTAATTTGTAGTCTCATATATTACCTGCCAGTCACGAATGATATGAGTAAAAAAGCTCCGGCAAATGAGCTGCTTGTCCATTGCTGCTTGTACGCATGAGGGCCATGTAATAAAAGGTGTAATAACCAAAAAGCATTCAGCAGGCCGGAACGGATTGACGGCAAACCGTATTTTGTAATTCCTTATTAACAGACGCCTTTCGGGTATCCAGTCTGTTCTGCATAGCTATTCTCTATCTGGATTTTTAGTTCACTGTAATTTACCGCTTCAGTTAGTTTTCGTAAAGAATGGAGTGTTATGGAAGTTTGGCTTCTTGTATAATGGTTTAATTTGTAAGTCGGCAGAACATAAAAATCCCATTGTTCTAATCTTAATGGATCAATAATTTCTTGGTTCTTCGTCTTGAGCAAACAGAAAACATACAAGTCAGCGTGTCTTTTTGCCTCATCCCGGAATATTCCGCTGTTTGCATCCCAATATTTTGTTTTTCTGATTGAAAATGAAATAGTTGAATATTTTTTTGGTTCCAACTCTGAATATAAGCGGCAGATTTAATCTCCATTTTAATTCCATTGTCTGTTGTTATATCAAAGGCATCCCATCCATCACGCAATTTCTTAGGATTCATTTCCATGGCTGTCCCGACGATAAATTCGGCAAACTTTCCTCTTGTTGTGTTATTCAGGATATCGGAAACACTCCATTGCCAAAATTCAAGTAAAGAATAGCCGACGCTTTTTTTGTTATAAGTCAAATATTCGTTTCCAATTTTTGGCGTTGCTTTTATTGCAGCTAAATTCAGTTCGTTATTTTCTTCCATTCGCTTTTTGATTAAAATGCAATTGATTTCTATCTTAACCGCTCTAATATAATAATTGATAATCCGAGCAGAATTTCCACAATCATAATGAAGTCAAAATAGGTACCAGCGGATCCTGTTTTATACCTTGAATATAACCGCCCTAACCCTGAAAAAATAACAATGATCCCGAGAAAATAAGGGATGTATCCGATATTCGAAATATTGAATGCGGCATAGGCAAACAGGAGTCCCGAGCCAAAATAGATGCCGCTTAAAAACCGCACCAGATTATCCAATACAAGTTGAGGGGGCGTTTCTTTGGGTAAGAAGTGCATTGCTCCTTTGAGCATGATATTTATTCCTCCAAGGAAACAGATGAGTGCGACGAGACCCAATACAATTCCGAGTGCTAATGTCATGATCTTTTTTTAGATTTTTATCAATTTAATTCTTTCGGTCGCGGGATAACAACTGCCTGTTTTGGAATATGAAGGCCGTTTTTTTGTCTGCAAGCCAGGTTATAAGTTTAAATACCGCGATAATGTTAATTAATATTCCCAATGGGATACCTATTAAATAGTCTGTTGGAGTGGCTAAAGCTTCATCGTGAATGACCTTAAAGAAGAAGAAGACACAAGGGGCAAAGAACAGCCAGCTTGTTGCCAAACCTGCATTGTAAATGGTTTTCCCTTTGAGGTTAAAGATAAAGGTATGTGCTATTATATTGCCCAGCGAGATCAGGATGGTGGCCATCCCAAGCCAGATAAACCGATCCCCGGTCAGGGCCGCGAGCAAATAGAGCGACCAGCCAATCCATACATTGATGATAAGCGAGGTATTGCTGTTCAGCGGATACCTATCCGGTAAATTACTATTGAACATGACCCTGTTAATCATTCCCGGAAAAGTACCCGCTACCCGGTATTCTTCCATTTGGTGAAAGAAAAGGGAAATGAGACTAAACCACATCAAGGCCTGGTAGTCGGACATTTCAGGCAGAGAAGGGAACACTATTCCGAGCGTAATTACACCTAAAATTCCGCCCATGTCATACCAGTGATTGCGTAAAAAATGCACTTTATTCTAAATTATGTAAATGGCTGTATGCTCTTGAAGAAATAACCTGCAATGTATCAATGTGTACTGTCGTGCGCACTAAGATATTCGTATGGGTTCATTCATTTTTCATCAATCGCGTACTTTTAATAGGTTCGTATTAAGGTATATCCGCTTCAGGGGGATGAATAGGTATTTACCCCCTTGGAATGCCAGGATCCCGGAGGTCCGTTATCCCCGAAATGTATTGTTGAACATTTGTAAAAGCCCGGGAGGGTGCGGGAAAAATAAAATGTATTCATTTTCAATATTTTAGGCATAAAGATAGGTTTTTAAGCCCCCTAAAATAAGTCCGCTTTTTCATTTCTGCAAGTTTTTTTTGAATAAGCGATCACCCGGCACAAGGGCGGGATTGTTTTGAATCTATCGGTGGATGTTTTGAGCGGATTTTCATTGCGGATAATGGGGTCATAGGAATGGGGCGGTCCGGTAAAGCCGGCATCTATTTTCCGGACATTCAGAGGCACAATTGCCCACAATAATTGTCGACCCGCCCGATACGCATATTAGAGATTAGAGAGCGGTTCCGCTTTCTCAACTATCTTCTATTATTTTACGAAGGGTCTTATATATGGATGGCATAAAAAGCAAATACAGGCAGTTCAAAAAAGATAACAGACAAAAGGAGAGCTTGGTATTTGACGTAAACCACCCCGTTTATTTTATCTTTTAACATGAAGGAGAATCCACCATAAAAAGCAATGTTACTAAGGATATAGTAAGACCGTTTAAAACTTTTATATTTCATAATTACCAGGCTTATCTATAAGATAATAATAGCCTGGGTACAATTTATTTCCAAAGGGATCTGGGGATTGATTAAAAAAAGTAAAAATCTATACAGCATTCTATGCTTTCCCGATATTGTATTGAACCCATTAACAGATGCAAAAAGAGCCACAGGAAACACGAAAGAGCTTTCTATGAAGCGCTGCGTCTCTGTGACTCTTTTAATAAAAGAGGATTTTACTGGTTTATCAGGCATCCTGTAAAACAGAAGCGGAAGCTTCGCTGAAAAGCCTTATCTCATTTATTACAACTTCTGTAATGTATTTCTTTACTCCTTCCTTGTTCACATAGTTACGGTTAGCTAGTTTGCCTTCAACAGATATTTCCCGGCCTTTATGCAGGTATTTTTCGGCAAATTCTGCTTTTGGCCCCCAGGCGACCAGATTGTGCCAGTTGGTATTTTCCACTGTTTCTCCGCTTGGATTTTTGTAACGTTCATTAGTGGCTAATCTGATCTGGGCCACTTTTTTTCCACTTTCGAGTGTTCTGATTTCAGGATCCTGTCCCAGTCTTCCGATGAGTCTTACGCTGTTGCTGATGTTAAACATGATTCTAAGTTTTAAATGATGAATAATTTGTTTTGCTCTTGCGGTGCACCTCGTAAAAGCGTTGGAACAAAGGTAGGTTAGCAGGGATCAGATAGCCGGTAAATAAACATTTGTATACGTATATAAGCGTTTATAAGCGTTTAAAAACGGCTAACTGTTTCTTAATTTATTGATTACCAAATACTTATGATTTTTAGCTTTATGGCTCTTTAAATAGCCGTTTGATCCGTTTTTAGTCATTCTTTTGTGATTTATCTAAAAAAGTTTGGTATAATTCAATATATTTATGCGGCAAATGTGCTGAAGAAGTAATAAATATTTATTTAATAGGATTAGGTATGTGGGGACTTGGAAAGCGGTAGGCAGTTGCAGAAGGCAGTTCCAGGATGGGGAACTTACCTTATCTTTAAACCCTACGGATTTTTAAATACCTGGTCCGATATATTTTAAATCACTTGTCATATGGCTTCATCAATTATTGGTATTGAAATGGGAGGCACTCATCTGCGTACTTCGAGGGTGCAAAATGGAAAGGTGGGTAAGATCTATAATTCGAGAATATCCGCTAACGAGTCGTTAGATGTTATTTTAGACGAATTGTTTGCTTTTACGGATCAGGTAATGGACGCTTCTGTAAAAGCTATAGGGATCGGGGTTCCGGGAATAGTCGATATAAAAAAAGGAATCGTGCATAATGTACAGAATATTCCTTCATGGAAGGAAGTGCATTTGAAAAAATATATGGAGGACCGGTATAAGGTGCCTGTGATCGTAAATAATGATGCCAACTGTTTTGCATTGGGAGAAAAGTATTTCGGCGCAGGACGGCTTTATGAATCTTTCATCGGACTTATAGCGGGTACCGGCCTGGGAGCAGGGGTGGTGCTTAACGGAAGCCTATACTCCGGTCCGCATTGCGGCGCGGGAGAGTTTGGTATGGTAGAATATAAGGATAAATATTATGAATATTACGCCAGCGGTCAGTTTTTTAAGAACTGTCATCAGATATCGGGTGTCACCGTGTATGCAGATGCAGTAAAAGGAGACAAAAAAGCGCTGGCCATTATGGAGGAATACGGGAAGCACTTGGGAAAGGCCATTAAGATGATCTTATATTGCTATGATGTAGAGTGTGTTATTCTGGGAGGATCCGTTTCCTATGCCTATAAATTTTTTCAAAAGGCCATGTGGGAGCAGATCCGGACCTTTGGTTTCCCTGGATCCATACGTGATTTTAAAGTAGAAGTTTCTACGTTGCGGCACAGCGGAGTGCTGGGGGCGGCCGGATTGTACTACGATGCCGCTTTCTCAAAGATAAAGAAGGGCCGCAAATAGGCCTTGTCTATTGGGAATGAGGAAATCGAATTTATTCTTGAGAATCCCCTCAAAATCGGACTTATGAAACATCGGGTAAGAAGCATACCAATTACTTCATTTTGGTTCTTTGTGCTCTTTTGTCTGTATAACTTCTCCGGGCAAGCACAGCAAAAACCTAATATTGTTATTCTCTTTACAGATGATATGGGCTATGCCAACCTCCAGGATTATGGTAACGCCAATATAAGGACGCCGCATATTGATGCGCTTGGGGCATCAGGCATCCGTTTTACTTCTTATGAGGCAGCCCCTTGGTGTGTACCTTCAAGGGCAGAGCTGATGACGGGGATCTATATTCCCCGTATTCAGTTTGGCGGTCCGACGGGGGCCGGCGGCCATGGGGGCCTTCCTGACAGCATTCTGACCCTGGCCGAGGGCCTGCAGGCGGCGGGTTATGCCACGGGCATGGCCGGCAAATGGCATCTGGGATATGATCCTAAAAAGTATTTACCTACGAATCAAGGCTTTGATTCCTGGCTGGGTTTACCTTATTCCAATGATTATAAAAGGCCTTATGTGCAGACCGATGTACCGCTTGTCATGTATCGCGATACAACCGTGGTGGAATATCCCGTGAATCAGGATTCACTCACCGTAAAATATACCCTGGAAGCAGAGCGATACATTCGGGCACATAGCGGTAACAAGCAACCTTTTTTCTTTTATCTGGCCTATAATATGCCGCATCTTCCACTTCACACGACCAAAGAATTTTATGGCAAATCGGGCGCGGGACTGTATGGAGATGTCATTGAAACCATTGACTGGAGCGTAGGACAGGTACTTAAAACCCTTAAAGAAGAGGGCCTGGCCGATCATACGATTGTATTTTTTGCCTCCGACAACGGTCCATGGACGAATGCCCCTCCGCGGATGTTCCGTATTCCTAAAAAGCCCGAGGGATCGAATAAAGCCTTGTGGTATCGGGGTAATAAACCTTGGGATCAGGGATCAAACGGCCCTTTGCGTGGTGCTAAACATACCACCTGGGAAGGGGGTACCCGCGTGTCTGCCATGATTCGATGGCCCGGACATATCCCGCCGGGGCAAGTCTCGAGTGATCTGGTGACGAACCTGGATATTTTCAGGACTTTTTTGGACATCGGAGGAGGGAAGCGTCCCGGTTATCTCCTTGACGGATATGATATGATGCCCTTTTTTACAGGTAAAACCGATCGGGCTCCCCGCAATGAATATAATTATTTTACCCACGGTAAATTTGAAGGTATACGGGTGGGCAAGTGGAAATTGAGGATTAGTGACAAAAATGAAAAAGAACTATTCAACCTTCAGGTGGATGTTTCTGAAAAATATAATGTTGCAGAAAGCCACCCTGATGTGGTTGAAAAATTGTTGTCCAAAATGAAGTCCGTTGAACAGGAGATGGGATTCAAAAATTTTCAATACCCTTCTTTTTAAAAAAGGTTGTGATTTTTCAGGATGGGATAAGATGGATGCGGGCGATTGATCTCTGCATCTCATCAAAACCAGGTTCAAATTATGATTATTGGGGATGAAGGGCGTAAAAAGCCATGAAAATCAGCCTTTCGATTACGGTTTTGGCAAGTGCCGGTAATTCATGTATTCTTTAACTTCCGGTTTCTTCGCTATGATGTTGGGATTCCTTTTTAGACGGCTCCGGGCAATCAGGAAGTAGCGTCATAATGCTTCTCCGAACTTTTATTTCGGATAACAGTTATAAAAGATACCATTTTGTCTGATTTTAATACGCCCAGACTATTTTTTGTGCCTGTACAAGGGTATTGTTTTGATACAATCAGGCTTGTTAGGGTTTATTAGAAATAGATTTTCACTTTTCAAAATTGAAGGCTATGCTTTGTATTTACCATGAATCTACGGACCCTTATTTCAATGTGGCTACCGATGAATATATTCTAAAACATATTGACGAGGATTGTTTTATGCTGTGGCGGAATGACAATGCCATTATCATTGGCAAATACCAAAATACCCTGTCTGAAATCAATTATGATTATGTGAAAGAACATCATATTGCCATTGTCCGGAGAATATCTGGAGGAGGGGCCGTATACCACGACCTCGGCAATCTCAATTTTTCATTTACCAAGACGGGCAAAAACACAAATCTTTCCAATTTTGAGGAATTTACCCGGCCGATTGTGGAAGTGATACGGCAATTGGGCGCAGATGCCCGCTTTGAAGGAAAAAATGATCTGATGATTGACGGTATGAAAATAGCCGGAAATGCGGCGCATATATACAAGAACAAAATCCTGCATCATGGTTGTCTGTTATATTCTTCCGAGATGCGAAATGTAAGCGAGGCATTAAAGATCAATCCGGTAAAATATATAGATAAAGCCGTTAAGTCGGTTCCGAAGCGCGTGACCAATATTTCGGAGCATTTAAAAGAGCCGTTGAGCATTGAGAAATTTACGGATAAGATCATGGAGTATGTGCTGGCTACTTTTCCCGCTGCACGGCTCTACGAATTTACAGAAGAGGACAAAAAACAAATACAAAAGCTTCGGGATGAGAAATACGCGACCCGCAAATGGAACTACGGGAAATCGCCGGACTATAATTTTAAGAAAGCCATTCGAACAAAAGGCGGGTTGTTGGAAATGAATCTTGAAGTCAAAAAAGGAGTAATAGAGAAGACCAAAATTTTTGGAGATTTCTTTTCAGAAAAAGGGATTGCGGAAATTGAAAAGGCCCTGACCGATATAGCGCATGAAGAAGGTGCTATCCGGAAGGTTTTATCCGAATTCGATATAGACAAACATTTTAAGAATATAACCGCCGATAATATAGTTACTGCCATGTTTTAATGTAATAGCAAGGAAATCCCTTCTTTATAGGTATTACAATGAGCATTTACAATATGCCTTATCTCTTCTGAATATCCGCCTCCCATACTGACTTCAACGGGGAGGAGCCGCTTTTTACAAAATTCAAAGACCCGTTTATCCCTTTCCCGGCATGCTTGAATGCTGAGCTTCAGTTTGCCCATTTTATCGGTTTTTAGTACATCAACTCCGGATTGAAAAAACACAAATTGGGGTTTTACCCGTGTAGAAAGCAGCTCCAGTTTCTCGGAAAGAATTTGCAGGTATTCTTCCCCATTCGTATCATCCGGAAGACCAACATCCCAATCAGACGATTCTTTCTTAAAAGGAAAATTATTTTGACCGTGGATGGAAAAGGTAAATACCCTTGGCTCATTTTTGAAAATAGCTGCTGTACCGTTTCCCTGATGTACATCCAGGTCAATAATAAGAATTTGTTTGAAGTTCATTTGGCGGATCAAAAATCCCGCGGCAATGGCTTGATCGTTCAGCATACAGAAACCCTCTCCCCAATTGGTGCCTGCGTGATGGGTGCCTCCTGCGATATTAAAGCCTATCCCTCTTTCAAGAGCTGCTTTGGCGGCGTTTATGGTCCCTTCTGCGATCCGGAGCTCCCGCTCAATAAGCCTTTTACTCAGAGGAAACCCGATCCGCCGTATTTCTTTAGGGTTGAGAGACAGGGAAAGCAGTTTATCTACATATCCTTTGTCGTGGATCCCTTTCAGGTATTGTTCATCCAGAGGTTTTGGACTGAAGAAGTCCTCTCGTGTGACTACGCCTTCCCACAACAATTGTTTAGGTAACAGCTCGTATTTTATCATAGGGAACCGGTGTCCTTCGGGCAGGGGATGACTAAAAATGGGGTGCCAGGCAATATAAGGCGGTTTATGTCTCATTTCAGGATGCAAAAGTAGGGAAATAGGGCTGGAATGAAGGAGGCATAAAAAGATAAAAAATATCTGGATTACGCATGTTTTAACAGGCCAATTTTGTTTTAAACCCGTATGAAGGCGTATCTTTGTTGGTATAAAAAACAATAGTTTGATAGAAAAGAAAAAGATTTCGGAAGAAAAAGAAACAGCCGTATTGGTAGGGCTGATGACCGGGACGCAGGCCGAAGAGCAAGTGAATGAATATCTTGATGAACTGGCTTTCCTTGCATTGACTGCGGGTGTAGTCACCAAAAAAAGATTTATACAAAGACTGCCACATCCACACGTTCGCACTTTCGTGGGCAAAGGGAAGCTGGAAGAAATAAAAACCTATATTCAGGAACACCAGATTACGGTTGTTTTATTTGATGATGAACTGACTGCTACGCAGATCTCGAATATTGAAAAGTATTTGAAGGTAAAGACCCTGGACAGGGCAGACCTGATATTGGATATTTTTGCTCGCCGGGCCAAGACTTCCCAAGCTAAAGCACAGGTGGAGCTGGCTCAATATCAACACCTGTTGCCGCGTCTAAAAGGAATGTGGACCCACCTGGAAAGACAAAAAGGAGGGATCGGTCTTCGCGGTCCGGGGGAAACAGAAATAGAAACCGACCGCCGTATAGTTAATAAAAAGATATCTTTACTCCGCAAACGCTTATCTGAAATTGACAAGCAGGCCACTACCCGCAGGAAAAGCCGGGGAGAATATATTCGCGTGGCCTTGGTAGGTTACACCAATGTGGGTAAGTCCACGCTCATGCGTAAGTTGGGAAAAACAGATTCTTTTGCGGAAAACAAGTTGTTTGCCACGTTGGATACCACGACCAGAAAGGTCGTGTTGCAGGGTACTCCTTTCTTATTAAGTGACACCGTGGGCTTTATCCGGAAATTGCCCCATCAGCTGGTGGAAAGTTTTAAATCCACACTCGACGAAGTGTTGGAAAGCGATATCCTCCTGCATGTG
Source organism: uncultured Chitinophagaceae bacterium (assembly GCA_964478125.1). Lineage (GTDB taxonomy): Bacteria > Bacteroidota > Bacteroidia > Chitinophagales > Chitinophagaceae > FW021-bin31. The sequence goes on from CAYZGR010000001.1 coordinate 146,359, forward strand.
GTAGATTTGTCTCATTCACAGCATGAGGAACAGATCGCGGTGGTCAACCAGACGTTACGGGAGTTGGGTGTAGAGGATAAGCCGGTGATCATGGTATTCAATAAGCTGGATGCCTATGAGAAAAAAACATTTGATGATCTGTTGGAAGATTCCGTTAAACAGGATCTGCTGAACCAGCTTTTTTCTCAGTGGGAGGAAAAGACCAATGACAAGGCGGTATTTGTTTCTGCCGTGACCGGATATAACCTGAACCTCCTTCGTGAAACCCTCCTCAGGGAAGTAAGGAGAATCTACAAGATCAGATATCCATATAAGACCGTATATTATTGAGGAAAAGCTTTCCAGTAGCAGGATAATTTAATATTCAATCCTGACTTAGGATCCGGTCTCTGACCAGCAGGCAAGCGCCTATAACACCCGCCTTTTCCTTAAGGACAGACATCTCTAATTTGGTATCGTTGTTGACCATGCTTAAAGAAGATTTATGTATGGCGCTTTTTATGGGTAAGCGTATATAAGCTCCGGTTGCAGAGAGACTCCCTCCGAGAATAACCAGCTCGGGGTTGAATAAATTAATTAAAATGGCGATGCCCCGGCCCAGTTTTTCCCCTATTTGTCCTATAAGTTCAATGGATAAAACATCGTCATGAATTGCTGCACTGATGATGTCTTCCAGTAATATATCGTCCGGATTGGGTTTATTACGGGAAATGATGGTGGAGTTCCCTTCCTTTACCTTTTGTATGAAGGTGCGGGTAAGCGCATAGCCGGAGGCTTCGGTCTCTAAACATCCTTTTTTCCCACACTGGCAGATGATATCGTTATTAAATATCGGTATATGACCAAATTCACCCGCAAAGCCAGATTTGCCATAGTATAAATGCCCGTTTATCATGATACCGGCTCCGATCCCGTAATCGATATTGATATAGATAACGTTTTTTTCATTTTTTACCAGACCGCTGGAAAACTCTCCGTAAGCCATGGCCCGGGAGTCATTTTCCAGAAAAACCGGGAACCCCAATTCTTTTTCTATGATTTTGCCTAAAGGTTCTTCGTTGAAATAAAAATAACTATAACTATAACTGGTCTTGTAATTGATGCGTCCGCTCAGATTAATACCGACACCTGCAATCTTGTCTTTATGTTTTTGTTCTGAAATGAAGGCCTGAAGAAGCTCGCACAGTATATCAAGAGATTCCTGCGTATTATTCAGTTGAAAAGGTATTCTTTCCTTATAAGTGACAATTTGCTTATTAAAATTGAGCAGGCCTATATTGATATAATCACGCTTGATATCTGCCCCGACAAAGAATAAGGAGTCGGGATTGAGACCATATAAAACGGGTTTTCTGCCTACTCCGGATTCTATTTTTCCATAATCTTTGACCAGATCCTCTTCAACCAAGCCGGTAACTATTTCGGAGATCTTCGGACTGCTGAAGTTGAGCACTTTGCTTAATTCTGCAATGGTGGCATGGCCTGTGTTGGCAAAATGAGAAAGAATGGCCTTTTTTAAATGAAGATTTTTATAGGCTACCCCGTCAACTGAAGTATCCTGAAAATCAGGAATAAGCGTGGTAATTGGATGCATGGTTATAAAATGAGTCGGTGCAAAAATATAAAATTATAAAAATAAACAGGGGCGGATAAGATACGGATTTTTATAATGAACAATTAATTTAAATTTATTTTGTTTATTTGGTATTTTATAAGAATATATTTTAAATTTGTTTTGGGATAATTAATCTTTATTATAATGCCATGGTAGATTTATACAGTTCTTATCCTGATGAACGCCTTTTTTCATTGTTGAAGAATGATGATGAAGGGGCGTTTACAGAATTGTATTACCGGTATGGGGAAAAACTTTTGGTACGAGCAAATCTACTGCTCCATTCGCAGGAAGATGCGGAGGAAGTAGTTCATGATGTGTTTGTGAATCTCTGGAAGAAGAGAGCTGACATTCATATCATACATGCTTTTCATACTTACATTGCGGCCATGCTTCGGTATGGTTGTTTTAAGGTTTTGGCAAAAAGGAAGCAACTTCGCAAGAATATTTCAATTGAGGTGGATAGCCCTGTGGAAACTTCTGATTGTTCTACCCAGCAATGGTTAGCCTTTGAAAACTTGCGGCAGGAATTAGAAGCGGCCGTCAGTCGGTTACCGGAAAAGTGTCAACTTATTTTCAGGCTGAGCAGAGAGCAATATATGAGCGATAAGGAAATCGCACAGGAGCTGGACCTGTCGGTTCATACTGTTCGCACGCAAATGTACCGGGCGCTGCAAAAGCTGAAGACCTCATTAGGTTCCTTTTTCTGCCTGTAGTTGAGAAAGGTATTGAGATGTTAATGGAGGCGGTCTAAAAATCAGGCCCTAAAGCGGTTTTTTAGTCAATAGGATTGTTTCGGGTCCGTTACCTGTTATTGTCTTTATTTGGAGCCAAAAAGCTGGTAAAAGTGACGACTAAGATCTCATTTTCCCAAAAGTTTCTGCTCTTTGTAATGCATACCCCGCATTTTACCCCTCTATGTTATAAAGCGCATACTGTTTTATGCAGACACCATCGTCGGAGCTTATTGAATTATTAGCAGAGAAAAAGCTTAATGGTACCATTTCCGCTGAAGAAAATGTAATACTGGAGCGTTGGCTAAAGCAGAGAATAGAAGGAGAAGGGCCCTTAACCGAATTTGATAATGACCCGCTGATCAGAAAAAGACTTTTGGATCGGATAAGGCAGGATGCCGGAATGTCTGACGCTTCCCTATTGAGAACCAAGAAAAGAGGGTGGCGCGGGTATCATTGGATAGCGGCCGCCTCCATCTTGTTTTTCATAATAAGCGGAATAAGCTATTTATTGTTTTGGAGTGGAAATCATCTTCCTGTTCTTTCAAAGAATGGTAACGTTGTTACCGGGGAACAAGATGTTGCCCCCGGACATAGTGGCGCGGTTCTTACATTGGCGAATGGCCAAAAAATAGTATTGGATAGTGCGGGTAACGGGGAGATCGCTGAACAGAAAGATCACAAGCTCATAAAAAGAAACGGACAGTTGGTTTATGAAAAAACGATAAGAGAGAAGCCTGAGAGAGAAGGAGCAGAAAAAACGATTTCTTATAATACGCTAGCGACCCCGCGAGGACGGGAATTCCGGATCATTCTTTCCGATGGTTCAAAGGTCTGGCTTAATGCCGCATCTTCTATCACTTATCCCACCGACTTTAAAGGCGAAGAAAGGAAGGTGACGATAACGGGAGAAGCTTATTTTGAGATAACGGAAGACAGCCGGCGCCCTTTTATCGTTTCAGTAGGTGATGCTGAAGTAAGAGTACTCGGGACGCATTTCGATATAATGGCCTATCCTGACGAGCATAAAATAAAGACCACGTTGTTGGAAGGTTCTGTGAGAATCGATCGCGGGGAATGGAAGGTGGTAATAAGGCCCGGACAACAAGCTCTGTTTTCTGCCAGTTCGGATCATATTAAGATAGAAAAAGTAAATGCGGATCAGGTAGTGGCCTGGACGGCAGGCAAGCTGTCATTGGATAATCTGGGGGTGAAAGCCATTATGCGAAAAATCTCCCGCTGGTATGATATAGACGTTGAATTTGAGGGACCCGTTTCGCAGGACCGTTTTTGGGGTATCATTAACCGGCAGGTCAGTTTATTGGATATGCTTAAAGTAATGAGAATAAATGGGATTAACGCAAAGTTGATAAATAATAAAATAGTGGTGCAGGATATGGCTCCGACAGGCTCGATCCCCCGGCAAGCTTCCGGTCATTGAGCTTGTCGAAATGACCATATCATCAATGATCTTGTAAGCAAAAGATATTCAATTATTCATTTAGAAAGCAGGAATTATGAAAACATAAGATACAAGAAACCGGATAGACGGAATAAAAAGCCGCCAAGAGGCGATCAAGGCGGCCCTTTCAGATTTATCCATGAGAATCAAAATTCGGCTAAAAAAAGATTGATTTCATTTTCTAAACCCAAATATTACAAAAATATGGAAATATTTTATTCCTGGCAGAACCATGAAAAAAATAAGCTTTTATATACCAAAATATGGAGGATCATGAAGCTTTTTTCTTTTTTCTTTTTCGTTATCACACTGCAGATAAGCGCCAAAAGTTATTCTCAGAGTGTCAATCTTACGGCTTCCAATATCACTTTGAAAAAAGCTTTTCGGGAGGTGGGGGAACAAACGGGTTATTCCTTTTTTATCAATCATAAGCTATTGAAGGGAGCAGCTCCTGTTAGCCTTTCTCTCAAAGATGCAACGATCAATGAAGCATTACGGGCGATTCTTAAGGATCGGCCGCTCACCTATTCCATTGTTGATAGAACGGTTGTTCTGAAGGCAAAAGCAATACCAGAAAAGGCCCGATCGGTGCGAGCATTTCCAGATCATCGGATAACAGGGGTAGTAACCGATTCCGCTACGGGACAACCGCTGGCAGGTGTAACGGTGAAAGTGAAAGGAGGTAATACGGGAACCGTAACGGACATCCAGGGAAAGTTTGAGTTGAGCGTAGCGGAGGATGCAGTGTTGGAGGTAAGCTATTTAGGGTATAGATCTAAGGCTGTTCCGGTAGATGGAAAAACTTCTTTTGAGATTACAATGGCTGTTACTGCAACAGGACTCAATCAGTTGGTAGTAGTGGGATATGGTACACAGAAGAAAAAAGATTTAACCGGATCAATTAGTACCATTAGTGGCAATGATATTGAAAATTTGCCCGTGAGAAGCGCCCAGGAAGCAATGCAAGGTAAAATTCCAGGTGTCTTGATTACTCAAAGTAGCGGTAGCCCAGGCTCCTTAGGAGTTGTGCATATCAGGGGAATTGGTTCCATCAATGGTTCAAATAGTCCTTTGTACATAGTGGATGGATTGCCTCAAAATAGTGTAGGTTGGTTAAATCCCAATGATATTGCATCAATCAGTGTCTTAAAGGATGCTTCTTCTGCTGCAATTTATGGTGCCAGGGCTTCAAATGGCGTGGTGATTATTACTACAAAAAAAGGGAAAAAGGATCAACCTATAAGCGTATCCTTTGATGCATATTATGGTATTCAATCTCCGTGGAAACGGCCTCATATGTTAAACGCGAGAGCGTTTATTGAGTATAAAATGCGTGCGGATGAAGCTGCAGGAGCTCCTATACCGCAGGAATTTTCCACTTCTGAGAATATTGATAAAGTAATGAATTTTGTGAAAGAAAATACGGGCAGTATTAATGGTACAGATTGGTGGAAAGAAGTAACTCATTACAATGCCCCCTCTCAAAGCTATAATATTGGAGTAACTGCCGGCAGTGAAAAGTTATCTCTCGGTTCTTCTCTTGGATATATGAAGCAAGCGGGTATCATTAAGGGAACTGATTATAGCAGAATATCCTGGCATAATAATATTGGAATAGATATTAGCCCCAAGATTCAGTTTAATACAAACTTTTCTCTAGTCTATGAGAAACGACAGACTACCGGAGAGCAAAATCCGTGGACAGGTACCGTGTTTTTGGCAATGGCAGTAGATCCAATTACCCCGGTATTTCGGAATAATCTCAAAGATGTTCCTTCTTTTTATGATAAAATAATGGATGGATATGAGGCTAATAATCCTTTTTCTCAGTATGCGGGTGTATTATATACCAATAAATATAATCCGGTGGCTCAAATAGCCCGCTTTAAACAAAATAGTTGGGAAGGACTTGGTGCGAAAGGAGGGGCCTCTCTTGATATAAAGATAATTGATCCACTAACTTTCAAAAGTAATTTTTCTTTGGATCTGGAAAGAAGTATTTCCAGAGGATTCACCCCATCTTATTATTTAAACCCTAATGATTTTGCAAATTTAAATACCTTAAGTGACAACTCAACCTGGTCCAATTATTTTGTATGGGATAATACACTTACTTATGATGAGACATGGGGCAGTAGCCATCTTACTATAATGGGAGGTACTTCTACTGAACTTACTAAGGGTCTCACCTATGCTGCTTCTATCCAAAATCTTGTGAGCAATGAAAAGGATATGCGAATTCTTAATAGTGGGACGCAAAACCCCGGTGCATCGGGTTATAGATATTCCAACTCCTTATTGTCCTTTTTTGGAAGGATAAATTATTCTTATAAAGATAAATATATATTTACGGGAAATGTTCGAAGAGATGGAAGTTCTAATTTTGGAAAAGGGCATGAATGGGGAACCTTTCCTTCCTTGGCGGCTGCCTGGCGCTTCACAAATGAACCATTTATTCAGAATGCCGGTTTACCATGGCTCGAAGATGCTAAGCTCAGGATCAGTTATGGTGAGATTGGGAATCAAAACGTGGGGAGCGGAGCTTATTTGTCCACTTATGGAAATACCTCAAGGTATTTATTTGGAAATATAAACTCTGCCTATTTAGGCGGAGGGCGGACTTCTGTTGGGAATGCTCTTTTGCAATGGGAAACCTCTAAGCAATTGGATATAGGATTAAATGCCACAATGTTTAATGGGAAGATGAGTTTTGTCATCGATTATTTTAATAAGAAAGATGGGAATATGCTTCTACAGATTCCTCTGCCCACTACTTTAGGTTACCCAAACTTTCCTTGGGTAAATGCCGGATCTATGGTCAATAAAGGATGGGAGTTTTCTGTTACCCATCAAAACCAAATAGGCTCGTTTAAATATTACGTGACCGGTAATATATCTACCTCTCAGAATAAAGTAACTTCTTTAGGTGGAGGGGGCGCTATATATACTACAGCACATTTGGGAGAAGTTCTTACTTCAACAGAAGTGGGAAAGCCAGTTGGTTATTACTATGGATGGATTGCAGATGGTATCTTTCAGTCCCAGGAAGAGGTAGATAAAAGTCCTCAAAAAGGGCTATCCTCTCCTGGAGACATACGGTTTAAAGACTTTAATGGCGACGGTGTATTAAATTCTGAAGATCGTACGATGATTGGTAATCCATGGCCGGATTTCATTTATGGACTAACGCTACGTGGTTATTACAAAAATTTTGACGTAAGCATTTTCTTCCAGGGAGAACAAGGAAATAACGATATGAATATTCTTCGATATGATATAGAGTCGGGGACGGGGTGGTATAACGCACCGAAGGGATTCTTAAAAAAATCGTGGAATGGCCCGGGCAGTACTAATAAATATTATAAAATATCTCAAAATGCGGCTTTAAATACCAATGTTTCAAGTTATTATGTTGAGGATGGCTCGTATCTCCGATTAAAGAACTTGCAAATAGGATATAATTTTTCTCAAGCCTGGTTAAAAAAGATAGGTATTCCTCAGCTACGGGTTTACATTGCTTCGCAAAATTTATTGACCTTTACCAGATATTCAGGATTAGATCCCGAGATAGGGTCGACTGGAAATGGTAGTGGCGCCCCTATAGTGGGTGATCCTAAATTACATGGGATAGATCAGGGCGTGTATCCTCAGGCCAGAATGTTCATGTTTGGAATAAATGCGAAGTTTTAATTGTTAAATAACTTATTATGAAAAATATATTATGCATAATAGTAATATCAATGGCCATGATGTTTCAGCTTACTTCTTGCTCAAAAGACTATTTGAAGCGTCCTCCATTGGGTGTTCAGAGTGACGAAAGCTTCTTTAATGCCCCTGGTGGAGGTTTTAAAGCAGTGATAAACTGTTATTTGGGGTTTTATAATTTTTGGGGATACCAGGCCGCTATAGCAGAATTAGGCAACATGGCAACAGACGATTGTGATAAGGGAGGGTCCGATGCGGGTGACCGTCCATTTATTGCAGATTTGGGTTATGGAAGAGCATTATCTAGCAATGAAACTTTATCCAATTTTTGGTCGGCCTGTTATAGTGCAATTGGCAATTGTAATGTGGCGTTGGATCATTTTCCGAATGCCGATCTTAAAGATGATGATGGAAATCCTTTAGATGAAAAGATCAAGAAAAGGTATATTGCGGAGATCCGTTTTTTAAGAGCATTTTTTTATTTTGATCTCGTAAGAGTATTTGGTGGAGTGCCTTTGGTTACTAAGACGCTTTCTGTGGATGATCGAAATAAACTTAAAAGAACGAGTGCTGATTCGGTATTTCATTTTATTGAAAAAGAATGGACTGCCGCTATTCCTGATCTCCCGGCTAAAAATGAATTACCTTCAAAGGAATTGGGTAGGGTTACTCAGGAAGCGGTATGGGCTATGTTGGCAAAGGCATATCTATTTTTTGCCGGAGAACATACTGAGTTTTATGCCAAAGCACGAGATGCTGCGAAAAAGGTTATTGACTCAAAAGCCTTCGCTTTAGATCCTAATTATCAGGATTTGTGGCTACCTGACGGGTATAAAAGTAAAGAGCCTGTCTTTATGGTTATTTTTGGCGATGATCCCGGATCTTTTATTTATGGTACTAATATTCCTATTTACTGTTCTCCAAGATCTGCAGGAGGATGGGGCTTTGATTGCCCGACTCAGGGACTGGTCGATGAATTTGAAAAAGGGGATCCGAGAGAATTATTTACTATATTAGATAATGGCGATGTTTTCCCAAAAAGAGATGGAGGAAAAGAGGTGCTTGATTTCTCTGTGAGTCCTAATACGGGTCATTATAATAGAAAAGAATTTTTGATTGATGCACGCCGTGGTCAGGGCTGGGGCAATGATCAATGGACTTTGTATATAATGCGTTATTCAGATGTACTTTTAATGTATGCAGAAGCAGAACTAAAAAGCGGGGGAAGCAAACAGGTAGTAACCAATTATATTAACATGGTTAGAGATCGTGCGAGTCATTCATCTAGAAAAGATATTGAAGCGATAAAACGAAATACCGTTATTCCGAATGTTCCTTTATCTCCGGTTATTCCAAATGATGATTTGATGGCCGCTATTCGTCATGAACGACGCGTTGAGTTTGGCGGTGAATATCAGCGTTTGTTTGACCTAATTCGCTGGGGAATTTATGTTAAAACAATGCACGATTATTCAAAAGAATCATACTCAAATGGGAAAGGAGCTGCATTTGTGAAGCATATGAGTGAGGGGAGGTACGTTTTCCCTGTTCCACAAGTGGAAATTGATCGTTCCGGAGGGTCAATTATTCAAAATCCGGGATACTAAAAAAGAATGTTAAAAATAGTTTTGGAACGAAGTCTAAATCATTATGCACATCCAGGGAAAAGGTAAAAAAGACCACACTTATGATGCTATCATAATTGGGGCAGGTATGACTGGCAGTTGGGCGGCAAAAGAACTGTGTGAAGCGGGTCTTAAAACACTAGTTTTAGAAAGAGGCCGTATGGTAAAACATATTGAGGATTATCCAACAGCTACCCTTGCGCCTTGGGAATTGAAGCACCGTGGCAGGCTGACAGAGGAGACCCGTCAAAAAAATCCCATTGTCAGCCGCTGTTATGCTTTTGATGAAGCTACGAAGCAGTTTTTTGTCAAAGACAATGAACAACCTTATATACAGGAGAAGCCTTTTGACTGGATACGTGGCTATCAGGTAGGAGGGAAATCCCTTATCTGGGGCCGGTCGACTCAACGTTGGAGTGATTATGAATTTGAAGCGCCAAAAAGAGACGGTTTTGCCGTAGATTGGCCGATCCGCTATCAGGATATTAAACCTTGGTATTCTCATGTAGAAAACTTTATTGGAATAAGTGGAAATTATGATCATGTCCCTAACTTACCGGATTGTGATTTCCTCCCTCCTTTTGACCTGAATTGCGTGGAAAAACATATTCAGAAAAAAGTAAGTGAAAACTATACGGATCGTCAGGTTATTAATGGCCGTTGTGCACATATTACGGAACCGAAGGAAATATACAAAAAACAGGGAAGGGTGAAATGCATGTCAAGGAATCTATGTACCAGAGGTTGTCCTTATGGAGGATATTTTAGTGCCAATGCCTCTACTATTCCATGGGCAGAAAAAACCGGAAATATGACCATTCGGCCCTATTCTGTCGTTGAAAGTATTATTTATGATGAGAAGAAGCGAAGGGCTTCCGGAGTCAGGGTGATAGATGCGAAGGATAAAACCGTTACAGAATACTATTCTAAAATAATATTTGTTAATACCTCCACGTTGGATTCTAATATCCTTTTACTCAACTCTATCTCTGACCGGTTCCCTGATGGCCTGGGCAACGATAGCGGTGTTTTGGGACATTATATAGCTTTTCATAATTACCGGGGAAATGTCTCTGCTTCTATAGACGGATTTGAAGATAAGTATTATTATGGACGGAGGCCAACAATGGCTTTTATGCCGTCTTTTAGAAATGTTTTCAAACAAGAAACAGATTTTCTGAGGGGATATCTGGTTTTCTTTGGTGCAGGACGTGCCGGATGGCAACGGGGAATGTATACGGAAGGGATAGGAGAAGACCTCATCAACAGTCTTACTGATCCGGGCGGCTGGGGAATATATATGGGCATGCAGGGAGAAACAATTCCTAAATATGAAAATCATGTCAGATTAAGTAAAGATAAAAAAGATCAATGGGGAATACCCCAAATGATTATATCAGTGGATTATGATGATAACGATGTGAAGATGATGAAGGACTTTTTAGAACAAGGTTCTGAGATGTTAGAGAAAGCAGGTTGTAAAAATATAAATACCCGGGATACTCATCAGGCGCCAGGGCTGGACATTCATGAGGTTGGAGGTATCCGTATGGGCAAAGATCCCAAGACTTCTATGTTGAATGAATGGAATCAGCTACACAGTTGTAAGAATGTTTTTGTCACCGATGGAGGATGTATGGTTTCTACCGGGAATCAGAATCCTTCCCTGACATTTATGGCTTTGACGGCAAGAGCGGCAAATCATGCTGTTGAGGAACTAAAAAAAGGGAATCTATAAAAAGGAAAAGTTAAGAGGTATGGACCGTAGAGAAGCGATTCAAACATTTACTATAATGACCGGCGGGTTATTGGGGGCTAATATTATCAGTGTCTTTTTGGAAAGTTGCAATGGACAATCTCCATCCGGGAAGCAGAAAAGTTTTACGGATGATGAGCAGGCAATTATCTCCGGAATGGCGGATATTATTATTCCGCGAACAAAAGTGCCTGGCGCAGTGGATGCGAAAGTGCCTGCTTTTATATCTATGATGATGCGGGAATGCTATGCTGAAAAGGATTTAAAGGACTTTCATTCGGGGTTGAAGGAGTTTGATAAATGGTGTGAAAATAAATACCAATCCCGTTTTAAGGACCTTTCTCCCAAACTACGAAAGGAAGCTGTAAAGACATTAGATAGCCGGGTAATGGGAAAGGAGCAACCTAAACCCGGTCAACAAGTTAGCTCATTTTATCGAAATCTGAAAGGATTGACTATTCTGGGATATTACAGCTCCAAGCCCGGAGCAACGGAAGCTTTACGTTACGTACAAGTCCCCGGTCATTATGATGGATGCATCCCCTATCATAAAGGAGATAAAGAATGGGCTACCTGATTTCTTTAATGAAGGGCTATAATAGATAATATATTAATTAGAATAGCTATGAATACTTCAAGACGAAACTTTTTACGAATAAGTGCTTTTACACTTGCAGGCACTGCGATAACTTCCGAGTTATTAGCCGTAGATAAGAGGAGAAAGGATGTGCTGGGTATCCAATTATACACCGTTCGCGACGATATGGTAAAAGATTCTGCCGGGACGTTAAAAGCGCTGGCTGAGATGGGGTATAAAAATGTCGAACATGCCAATTATATCAATAGAAAATTCTATGGCTTTAGTGCAAAGGATTTTAAAAAAATTCTGGATGATACGGGATTAACCATGGTGAGCGGACATGTGCAGTTTGGCCTAGAGGATTGGAATATCGCTGAAAAGCAGTTTACAGATCATTGGAAATATACTATCGAAGATGCGGTGACAGCAGGGCAGCATTTTTTGGTCACCCCCTGGATGAACGAGGATGTGCGGACAGACCACAATAAGCTGATGCGGTTGCTGGATTTGTTTAATAAAAGCGGAGAGTTATGCAAACGATCGGGAATAAGATTTGGTTATCATAATCATGACTTTGAATTTAACACCAAGGTTAATAATAAAACACTTTACGACATTATTTTGGCCGGAATGGATAAGGATTTAGTCGTTCAGGAGCTGGATATAGGAAATATGTATAATGGAGGAGGTAGCCCGCTGGAGGTGCTAAAGAATCACCCTGGCAGATTTGAAATGATGCATGTTAAAGACGAAATAAAAAGCAAAAAAGGAGAAATGGGAGATGACTATGAAAGTACAATACTGGGCAAGGGCATTCTGCCGGTACATAAAATAGTAGATTATGCCGGGAAATACGGCGGGACCTCCTACTTTATAATAGAGCAGGAGTCTTATCAGGGTATAAGCCCTTTGCAATGCTCAAAAGAAGATTATAGGATTATGAAAAACTGGGGATTTTAAGAGTGCCCTTTATTTAAGAATAACGGATCTGGATCTATCTAATGAGCTAAGGTTTCCTTAAAGATATATTCAAAAAACCGTTCAACCTATATAGATAACATAGAATGCAAGGGTTCTCCATTGCCCATTAGAGTTTCCTCAAAAAATTATGATGCAACGGCAAAATTCATTACTTGATAAATATTTTGATACGATAGTTATTGAAATGCAGGATGGATAAGGCTTTGAGATCGACTCCGGTACTTTTTTCATTTTTTGATTCCAACCTGCCGATTTGCGGTACAATATTGAGAATTTTAAAATATATAGAACTTCAAACCCACATCTCCATCAAAAGATTTATCCATGAACGCAAAAAATGACCGATGTGCATGCGAACGGATGGGTAATCCGGTGGAGGATCGGAATAAAGGCAGATCTAAGGCTGGATACTATTTATTTCATACAAAAGTTGGGGTAAGTCGGAGTATTGAAAGGACTGAAAAGCTCTTTAAATTCTTTTTATGCATTTGTAATGCATAGTGTAGCATTTGCCTCTCTATATAAGAAAGGTATGTATTGATGCGGTCATTAACCAGGAAATAGATTGAACTTTTAGCCGAGAAAAAGTTATGCGGTATTTTAACGCATGAGGAAAAGATTCCGCTTGATAAATGGTTGTACCGGACGTCAATGCAACAAAAGATAGTAATTCTAACGATTCCGAAGAAGCGGCACGGATAGAAAGGCGGTTAGAATGGATCAGGCAGGATGCAGGAATGATCAGCGGTTTATCTCGGATAAATAATCGATTGAAGCAGCAAAGGTATCGTTGGAAATTTGTCGGAAAGGTATCTCGGGGGAAACCTGGGGGGAGACCAAAAGGTATTAAATTATTCATCTAAAGATCAATAATTATGAGAACATAAGATGCAAGCAAGCGGATAGACGGAATAAAAAAAGCCGCCAAGAAGGCAATCAAGGCGGCCATTTCGGGTTTATCCATGAGAACCAAAATTCGGCTAAAAAACATTGATTTCATTTTCTAAACCTAAATATTACAAAAATATGGAAATATTTTATTCCTGGCAGAACCATGAAAAAAATAAGCTTTTATATACCAAAATCTGGAAGATCATGAAGCTTTTTTCTTTTTTCTTTTTTGTTATCACGCTGCAGATAAGCGCAAAGAGCTATTCTCAGAGTGTGAATCTTACGGCTTCTGACATCACTTTGAAGAAGGCTTTTCGGGAGGTTGGAGAACAAACGGGTTATTCTTTTTTTATCAACCATAAGTTGTTGAAAGGAGCGACTCCGGTGAGTCTGTCGCTTAAGGATGCCACGATCAATGAGGCATTACGGGCGATTCTTAAAGATCAACATCTTACTTATGCTATTATTGACCGGACCGTTATTCTCAAGACCGGGGACGCGCCTGAAGGGCCGGTTCCGGGATCATTACTTCCAACCCATCAGATAAAGGGCACGGTGACGGATTCTGTCACGGGACAACCGCTGGCGGGTGTAACCGTAAAAGTGAGAGGAACCAGCCATGGGACTATAACGGATGCTCAGGGCAAGTTTGATTTGGAGGCGGCAGACAACGCGGTGCTGGAAGTGAGCTATTTGGGATATAAGCCTAAGGTGGTTGCAACAGAAGGAAAAACTACGCTTCATATCTTGCTGTCATCTACTGCCACAGGCTTGAATCAACTGGTGGTAGTGGGATATGGCACGCAGAAGAAAAGTGATCTGACGGGATCTGTTGCCCAGGTAAGTAATGAAGAGCTGGAAGCTGTTCCCGTATATAACATTGGGGAAGCATTACAGGGAAGGGCCAGCGGGGTCCGGGTTACGCATAATTCCGGGGCGCCCGGTTCGCGTATACAGATCAGAGTAAGAGGAGGAAACTCTATGATCGGGAGCAATGATCCGCTATATGTTGTGGATGGATTCCCTATAACAGGGGGTATCAATTTCCTGAACCCGGCGGATATAGAATCTATAGATATCCTGAAAGATGCCTCTGCGACTGCTATATATGGGGCAAGAGGAGCCAATGGGGTGGTCATGATCACTACCAAACGGGGAAGCAAGGGGCAACAGAATACGATTTCCGTAAACAGTTATTACGGCGTACAGCAAACAGCCAAGCGATTTGATTTATTAGATGCCAAACAATATGCCGTTGTGGCTAATGAATGGTTGAAGAATAATGGTCAAGCTCCTTATTTTGATGTAAATGAAGTAAAGAACCCGGGTACAGACTGGCAGGATGTAATCTTTCGCAGTGCACCGGTTCAAAACCATACGCTGACCTTTTCAGGAAGTTCTCCCAAAACCAATTATTCCCTCTCAGGGAATTATTATAATCAGGAAGGGATCATTATTAATTCCGGAGTTCAGAAGGGTTCTTTCAGGATTAATTTGGATCATGAAATAAAGAGTTGGTTAAAATTGGCTGTTAATCTGAATATCTCCAGGAGAGAACAAAATTCGGTTCCCGTGGACAATGGCCGCAGAGGAAATAATATGTTTTCGGGAGCATTGTCGGCCCCGCCGGGGGTCTCTGTGTATGACGAAAATGGACTGCCGGTACGAATTGGCGAGGCATATCCTTTTACCGATCCGGGTGATATGAGAAATCCCATGCTTTGGGGGAAGCCGTATAAGAACAAGACTTTAGCCAATACGATTTTGTTAAATAACGCGCTGACTATTGATATTACCAAAGAATTGTCCTTTAATACACGGGTAGGACTTGAATATGAAAATTCTATTCATGACGGTTTTAGCCCTATTATTTATCCAAATGACAGGGGAGGGGCATCTACGGGAAATACCTATTGGAATTCTTTTCTAAATGAAAACATACTTACTTATGATAAGAACTTCAACGAGGCTCACCATCTAACCGTTACGGGAGGGCTCACTTATCAGAGTTACATGGTCAGGAGTTCCGGGATTTCTGTTTCAGGATTTTCAAACAATATTACAGAGAATTACAATCTCGGATCTGCAGAAACGGTTAGTCCGCCTACCTCCGGTATTTCTAAATGGACCCTGATTTCAGGTCTGGGAAGAGTGAATTATTCTCTTAATGACAAATACTTGGTTACCGCCAGTATTCGGGCGGATGGTTCATCAAGGTTTGGAGAAGATAACAAATGGGGTATCTTCCCTTCAGGCGCCTTGGCATGGCGGGTATCGGAGGAGCCTTTTATCAAAGAGAACGTTCCGGCTATCAATAATCTGAAAATACGGGCAAGTTATGGGGTAACGGGGAATACGGCTTTATCTCCCTATCAGTCCCTGGATCGGATGTCTCCTGTAAAATATATATACGGGGGTAATACCGAAAGTGTAGGATATGCGCCTTCCGGTATTTCAAACAGCCAGTTAAAGTGGGAATCCAGCGATGAACTTGATCTTGGATTTGACCTGAGTATTTTTAACGGGAGATTGGGCTTTACTTTTGATTATTATAAGAAAAATACACATGATCTTTTAGCTTCTGTTCCGCTACCGCCATCCGTGGGGTTTGGATATATCCTTCAAAACTTTGGGGAGATTCAGAATCAGGGACTGGAGTTCAGCGTTACCTCCAATATTCTTACGAAAGGGTTTAAATGGGATGTTGCCGCACAGTTATCAACCAATAACAATAAAGTGACCAAGATTGCCGGAGGTAGCGATATTGTTACTGTAGGCCAGACTTCCGGATTACCCGGATATAATATTGCCCGGGTAGGTCAGCCTTTAGGCGCTTTTTATGGTTACAAGGAAGACGGACTGGATGAAAATGGTTATATTAAATTCATAGATGTGAATAAAGATGGTTCAATTACCCCTTTGGACCGGGTAATTTTGGGGAACCCATATCCTGATTTTGAATTTGGATTCAGCTCAGACTTTTCTTATAAGAATTTTAGTTTAAATGTTTTTCTTCAGGGCACCTATGGTAATGACATCTTCTTTGCCACTGCATTTACGAATTTGAATTCCTTTCAAAGAACACAAAACCAGTTTGAAGACCTGTTTGGCAATTATTGGACCGAAGAAAATCCGGATCCGAATGCCAAATACCCCCGAATCAGTCCGCTTACCCAAATGCGTCCTTCTGATCGGTTTATTAAGGATGGAAGTTATCTAAGAGTGAAATCTGTACAATTGTCGTATGATGTACCTTTAAAAAATATTGGAGCGAGCTGGCTTAAGCAGTTGAGAATATATTTAAAGGCTACTAATCTTTTTACCCTAACCAATTATCCCGGGCTGGACCCCGAAGTTAATACAAGAGGAAGTGATAGCCAGTCTATTGAAAACCGGTTGTTTATCGGAACGGATGAAACCGGGTATCCTACTGCAAGGATTTTTGGGGCGGGTGTAAATTTAAGTTTCTAACGATAAAAGCGATGTATAAAATGAAAAAGATAATCATATTTCTGGCAATTATAGTTTTCGTTTCCTCTTGTAAAAAAGAGCTGACAGAGGTACCGAAGGATTTTATTTCTAAAGCCAATTTTTATAAAAATGCAGCTGATGCACAGGCTGCGATCACCGGAGCTTATTCTGCTCTGGCGGGCAATTACGGCATCACCTATTGGCTCTTTTTAGTAAATCATGCGGATTATGAAAACGGGAGGGGATCGCAAGCGCCGATTTCCGCATTTAATCAAATCCTGGATGTGGCTAATGTAGGTAGAGCCTCTGCAATCTGGTCTTCTTTTTATCAAACCATTAACCGGGCCAATTCGGTCTTGGATAATGTAGGGGGAATTAATATGGACGAGGCCGCTAAGAAGAGAATCTTGGCGGAAGCCCACTTTTTAAGGGCAATGGCTTATTTTGATCTGGTCAGAGGATTTGGTCCTATTCCCCTGAAGACAAAAGAAAGCGTGGACATCAGTAAAGTCGCGAGTCCCCGGATGCCTGTGGATTCCGTTTACGACTTGATCATTAAAGATGGCATAGCGGCGGAAGCCGGCCTGCCGGAATCGGTGGGAGATGAAACCGGCCAGGCCTCCAAATGGGCGGCTAAAATGCTGTTGGCCGAAGTATATCTTACCCGCGAAAAATGGGATGAAGCAGCAAAAGAAGCGGATGATATCATTAACAGCGGACAATATTCATTATTAAAAGTGCAGAAGTCGGATGACTTTTATAAGATGTTTGCCGTTACTACCAGTTCAGAAGATATATTTTCCATCCATCATTCTGATTCGAGGCAATCGCAATTACCTAACTATTTACTAAGACCTAATATACCTCCTTATAATTATGGTAGCAGCGGCGTATATGCATGGCTTCCTAATATGAATTCTTTTTTGGCTTCATGGGACCGGCATGATCTCAGGAGAGATTTTAACTTGTTTACTAAATATCTCGGACCAGATGGAGATTCGGTTTCATTGCCGGTGGGGACCCCGATCTTATTTAAAAAATTTACTTCTGATCCATCGGGATTAAACACATACAGCGATCCGATTTTCCGCTATACAGAAGCTTTCCTGATTTATGCAGAAGCAGCCTCAATGGCGAATGGTAGTCCCACGGATTTGGCTTTGGAAAGATTAAATATGATTCGTAGGAGAGCCTATGGATACGATCCTGCGGTTCCGTCCCCGGTTGATTATGAGTCCGGCATGAATATAAATGACTTTCGTGATACGGTATTGATGGAAAGAGCCAAGTCGTTTATCGTTGAAGGAAAACGTTGGTGGGATTTGAAAAGAACGGGAACAGTGAAGAAGGCAATGGCAGCGGTCGGAAGAACCGTTATTGATGCCCGGCTGCTATGGCCAATTGCACAGGAAGAGATAGATAATAATCCTGCTATTTCGCAGGAAGATCAGAACCCGGGTTATTAAATAAAAACATATATTCCTATGAGATCTAAAATGATTCGACCTGTTTTATTAATTATCGGCTGTTTTTTTATGTTACATAGCGCCCTCGGCCGTAGTAAAATTGCGAAAAACTACACGGTTGATATTTGTATCTATGGAGGGACTTCCGCAGGCGTGATTGCAGCTTATGCCGCTAAAAAATGTGGTAAATCCGTGATATTAGTTGAGCCGGGCAAGATGATAGGCGGTATGACCACGGGAGGACTGGGCAGAACGGATTCTGGTAAAAAAGATGCCATTACCGGCTTGTCCCGCCAATTTTATCAACGCATAGCACAAAAGTATGGCCATGATGGCGACCAATGGACCTTTGAACCTCGTATTGCTCTTGAAGTAATGCAGGATTATATCCGGGAGGGAGATATAAAGGTAATGTTACAAACACAGTTGGTGAAAGTAAAAAAGAAGGGATCTGTTATTTCTTCTATTTTACTTAAAGACGCTAAATCTTCGGCAACAAGATTGATAAGGGTGAAGGCCAAAGAATTTTTAGATTGTACTTATGAAGGGGACCTACTCGCTAAAGCAGGGGTATCTTACTTTCTTGGGAGGGAGGATAACGCCCAATATAAAGAAACATTGAATGGATTTCAGATGGCGACATATCACAAGCAATCTGGTTATCATCAATTCCCCGACGGAGTGAGCCCTTATAAAATACCCGATGATCCGTCCAGCGGATTGGTATGGGGAGTCAGTACCGATAAGGTGAGGCCGACCGGTTCGGGAGACAAACAGATCCAGGCTTATAATTTCAGGATTTGCCTTACGGACAGTGTAGAAAATATGATCCCGATTACGCGTCCCGATGATTATGATTCAACCAGATATGTGCTTTTGGCGCGCCTTATTAAAGCTCAGCCTACCATGAGAAAGATCAATGATTATTTCATCTGGAGCATGATGCCTAATCGTAAAACGGATATTAATAACCGGGGCGGTTTCTCTACCGATATGATCGGGATGAATTATAGCTGGCCCGAAGCCAGTTATAAAGAAAGGGAGCGATTGTTACAAGAAGCAGTTTCTTATACAAAAGGTTTGTTGTATTTTTGGAAAACGGACAGCCGGGTACCCGATTCATTACAGGCTTTCGTGCAACGATGGGGATATCCGAAAGATGAATATCCGGAGTTTGGTCATTTCACCCCACAACTTTACATCCGGGAAGGGCGACGTATGATCGGCGAATATGTAATGACAGAGCATAATTGCAGAGGAGAAGTAACTGTAAAAGACGGTATTGGAATGGCTTCTTATGGAATGGATAGCCATAATACCGAACGGATTGTAGTGAATGGTATGGTAAAAAATGAAGGGAATGTTGAAGTGGGTGTCCCCCATCCCTATCCCGTTTCTTATCGTTCATTAACACCGAAAAGGACTGAATGTACCAATTTATTGGTCCCGGTATGCCTGTCGGCAAGCCATATTGCGTATGGCTCTATCCGCATGGAACCTGTATTTATGGTACTGGGTCAGTCTGCTGCTATGGCTGCCTCAATGGCTATTGATGAAAAAGTGCCGGTTCAGGAGATAGATGTTAAAGAATTGCAGGAGTGGTTAAAAAAGGATCCCTATCTTAGGAATAGCTATCAATAAAAATCATATAACAGCAATATTTAATAAAAAGATCGCTTATGGTTACTTTTTTCATATCTCTTGCCATCTTACTGGTCGGTTATTATGTCTATTCCCGTTATGTAGAAAAGGTCTTTGGAGCAGATCCCGACAGGAAAACCCCTGCGGTAACGATGGCAGATGGTGTGGATTACGTGCCTTTGCCCTGGTGGAAGGTTTTTTTGATCCAATTTTTAAATATTGCGGGGCTGGGTCCCATCTTTGGGGCCATTGCCGGTGCGATGTGGGGGCCGGTAGCGTTTTTATGGATCGTATTTGGATCGTTGATCGGCGGCGGTGTACATGATTATTTTTCCGGTATGTTATCCGTTAGAAATGGAGGGATGAGCATTGCTGAAATTACGGGTAAATATCTGGGGAAGGGCTCCAGACAACTTACAATGGTATTTACGGTTACTGTTCTGATCCTGGTAGGGGCTGTTTTTATTGCGGGGCCGGCTAAAGTGTTAAGCGAATTAACTCATGGATCAGGTGCTCTTACCGGTTTTTTTGATATCCGGTTCTGGACGTTTGTGATATTGGCCTATTATATTTTAGCCACGTTGTTGCCTATTGATAAAATAATAGGGAAGCTGTATCCTATCTTCGGATTGGCCCTATTTATAATGGCTGTATTGGTTTTTATTACCATTCTGCTACATGGTTTCTCGGTGCCGGAGCTTACCTTTTCCAGTTTTAATAACCAGCATCACAACAGCGGTGCATTTCCGGTGTTTCCCATGTTGTTCATTACAATTGCATGTGGCGCCGTGTCCGGCTTTCATGCGACACAATCTCCCATGATGGCGAGGTGTATCACAAATGAGAAGCAGGGGCGCCGTATTTTTTATGGCGCTATGATCGCTGAAGCGGTTGTCGCTATGATATGGGCGGCCGTAGCTATGAGTTTTTTTGGGGGAGTGAAGGAATTGAATGACGTAATGATAACAGAGAATGGAAATGCGGCTTATGTGGTCAATGCTGTATCGGGCGGATTATTGGGAAAAATAGGACTGGTATTGGTGGCGCTTGGCGTCGTGGTAGCTCCGATTACTTCCGGTGATACAGCTTTTAGAGGGGCAAGGATCATCATTGCTGATTTTGTTAAATGGAAACAAGGGAAGTTATTCCGTCGCCTGATCATCAGCCTCCCCTTATTTGCCATAGGATATGGTCTGACGTTAATGGATTTTGGGGTATTATGGCGGTATTTTGCCTGGGCCAATCAAACGATCGCCGCGGTAACTTTATGGGCCGTTACAAGTTATCTGATCCAGGAGAAAAAGAATTATTGGATCGCACTGATCCCTGCTTTATTTATGACGGCAGTGGTTGTAACCTATCTTTTAATGGCCCCCGAAGGGTTTTCTCTGCCTTATCCTATTTCTTTAAGCATTGGAATAGGTGTATCTATACTGGCATTGTTCAAATTATTTTATAAACGCGACTGGGCTTATAGGTCGGCTTTAAAATAAATTATTTATGAGACGGAGGAACTTTATAAAGTCTTTAACTGTCGGTGGAGGAATGGCGGTGTCTGCGAAACTGCCGGTACTTGCCAACATGACTGCAGGGGCGGAAAAGAGCTATCAGGCTGATATTATTGTTTACGGCGGAACATCGGCGGCCGTTACAGCCGCAGTGAGGGCTAAACAGTCGGGAAAAAGTGTGATAATAGTATCACCCGATAAGCATCTTGGGGGGATGTCGTCAGGGGGATTGGGTTTCAGCGATACGGGAAATAAATCTGTAATAGGCGGGTTATCCAGAGAATTTTATCATCGGATCTATTTGCATTACCAAAAGAGCGATTCCTGGAAGTGGCAAAAAAAGGAAGACTATGGAAATAAGGGCCAGGGAACCCCTGCTATAGATGGGACGAACAGGACTATGTGGATCTTTGAACCGCATGCGGCTGAAAGGGTCTTTGATGATTTTGTAAAAGAGAATAAGATCCACGTTTTTAGAAACGAATGGTTGGACCGCATACAGGGAGTGACGATGAAGAACGGGCATATCGATATGATAAAAACATTAAGCGGTAAAGTTTTCCGGGCCAAAATGTTTATTGATGCTACTTATGAAGGGGATTTGATGGCTGCGGCAGGAGTGAGTTATCATATAGGCCGGGAGGCAAACAGCGTTTATGATGAAAAATGGAACGGTGTAGAAACAGGCGTATTTCAGCATGGCCACCATTTCAAACATGATATTTCCCCGTACCGGGTTCCGGGGAACCCTGCCAGCGGGTTGCTTCCCCGGATTTCTTCCGATCCGCCGGGCATAAAGGGAGCAGGAGATAAAAAGGTTCAGGCCTATTGCTATCGCATGTGTCTGACCAATAATCCGGATAACCGGGTTCCTTTCCCGGAACCTGAAGGATATGATCCCTACCAATATGAGCTGTTGGTGCGAGTTTTTGATAGTGGATGGAACGAATTGTTTCGAAAATTTGATCCTATTCCCAATATGAAAACAGATACCAATAATCATGGACCGTTTAGTACGGATAATATTGGAATGAACTATAAATATCCGGACGCTTCTTATGAAGATCGGAAAAAAATTATCCGGGAACATGAAACTTACCAAAAAGGGTTGATGTATTTTATGGCTACCGACCCGAGAATACCTCGTAACCTGCAAAAGGAACTCAATACCTGGGGATTGGCTAAAGATGAATTTATAGATAACAATAATTGGCCGCATCAATTATATATCAGAGAAGCCAGAAGGTTGAAAGGGGTATTTATAATGACAGAACATCAAATACTGGGCGATCAGCCGGTTGTAGATCCGGTGGGAATGGGCTCTTATGGATTGGATTCCCATAATACACAACGTTATGTAAAACCGGATGGATTTGTACAAAATGAAGGAGATATAGGCGTAGGGGTTCCCAAACCTTATGGCATCTCATACCGGTCACTGATCCCTCAGGAGAAAGAATGTAAAAATCTGCTGGTGCCTGTTTGCGCCTCCTGCTCCCATATTGCTTATGGTTCCATACGTATGGAACCGGTATTTATGATTTTAGGAGAGTCTGCTGCCACGGCTGCAGCTTTGGCGATTGATGATCGGGTAAATGTACAACAGGTCAATTATGGGAAATTAAAGAAAGAACTGCTAGATCACAAACAGATCCTGGCTAACGAATAATGAGAAAATACTCCGTGTCCTCACTTTTATAATCTGGGCCTGCAAGAATATTCCCTTCTATGATAGGGGCCCTCTTTTTTCTTTACCCTACGTTGTATCATAAAAATGTATGTATTTATAGCGATATAATTAAAAATATTTTTAATTATATCGAATGAAGCATCTTAGCCAATAGTATGACTATTCCTGCATATAGGACTAAATGTATAATAATCAAGACAAGCTATTGGAGAAATATTTATAAATTATTTTTATAAATATTATAATTTATAAAATAATTTTATAAATTTGTCCTGAAATAAGAAATGGATGAAAAACTGAGCAAAAATTGATAAGCACCAATTCTTAGTATAGATGAAAAAAAAATTTACCTGTTTGCTTCTTTCTGGATTTGTATTCTTCTTGATGTTGTACTGGGGAAATGTCCCTGCTGCATTCGCTCAGGAAAGCCATAGGGAGGCTTTAGATTTCCCGATGGATATGGTCCTGATATATCATGGAGGTACGCAACGGCCAAAATGGGATAAGAATCAGTTACGTCCTTATGTATACAGATTGAAGAATGATAAACCGGACTGGCTATTTGATGGATTCCTTTTCCTCGAAATTAGAACGGTCGTAAATAATAATTCATACAGTTTCGTGGTAAACAATAACCCGGCAGGAAAAAAACAGTGGGAGGAACTGCTGGTCCGGACCTTTTCGTTAAATAGCGGCCCGGATGTACTTGAGAAGTTATTAGATAGCCTGGAAGATAGCGGCTTTCAGCCCCCTTCGAGGCGGAAGATAGTGATAAGTATTCCTAATCCGGTGTATGGAGATACAAAATGGGGAGCTTTAAATCAAAAGAAACTTGATTTCCATCAAGATGAAGATCGGGTTTCTGCAGCTAAATGGTATGTAGATCAGGTCCTTAACATATGGAAAGCGAAAAGCTATCGTCATTTAAAACTAGCCGGATTTTATTGGGTCCATGAAAATGTAGCTAATAAAAGTGATGTCCATGTAATACAAACCATGAGTGCTTATTTGCATCATAAGAAAATGGACTTTTACTGGATTCCCTACTATGGAGCATCTCATGCAAGTAAGGGAAAAGAACTTGGCTTTGATATAAGCTATCAACAACCGAATTACTTCTTTAAGCTTACTACACCTTATATAAGGCTTAAAAGGGCAATAGATTCCGCTCAAAAATACGAAATGGCCTTGGAGATGGAATTTGATAACAGGCTATTTTCAGATGAGGGCCATTTGAAAAAATTTTATGATTACCTGACTGAATTCGGCAGACACGGAATATGGAATGATGATCCAGTAGCTTATTACGAAGGGGGAGGAACCTGGTTTAAAATGTCTAAAAGCAAGGATCCCGAAATTGAGAAGGCATTTAAAACCTTGGAAGACATCATCGTACGAAGGCAGAAAAGAACATTTTTAAAAGAGTAAAGATATTGGGTATGGGGCAAATTATTAATAATATAATGACAAGACAATTAAAATAAATACTATGGGTAAATTTTTATCAAAAAGTCATACTTATATTCTGACCTTTTTATTACTGACCATTTACACCGGACTTCATGCGCGTTCCAATGTCGCTGTCAATAGGGAGGTGTCGATCCCTGTGCCTGGATTTCTCTTTAGGGCGGACCCTGGTTCAACTTCTTATGAATTACCTGATAAAAAAATAAATGGTAAAGTAACGGACAGTAGTGGATCCCCTTTACCGGGAGTTACGGTCTATGTCAAAAATGATAAAAGCATAGGAACTACAACTGATCTTAATGGAAGGTATATTTTAGAAGTTCCTGATAATGCCACATTGGTATACAGTATGGTTGGGTTTGATAGCCAGGAAGTGTCCGTCGAAGGTCGGGATGAGATCAATATCGTACTTAATCCTTCTTCTACACAATTGGGAGAGGCTGTTGTTGTAGCCTTTGGGACTCAAAAAAAGGAAGAAGTGGTAGGCTCCGTCACTACAATAAATCCTAAAGAATTAAAAGTCCCCTCCAGTAATTTAACTACCGCATTAGCAGGTCGGCTGGCGGGAGTTATTGCTTATCAGCGTACAGGAGAACCGGGAATGGACAATGCCGACTTCTTTATTCGAGGCGTTACCACCTTTGGGTATAAAAAAGATCCGCTGATCTTGGTAGACGGGATTGAGCTTTCTACGCACGATCTGGCCCGAATGCAAGTGGATGACATTGCCAGTTTCTCCATTTTGAAGGATGCGACCGCAACCGCTCTTTATGGTGCACGAGGGGCAAATGGGGTTATACTTATTAAAACTAAAGAGGGGGAAGAAGGGAAGGCCAAAGTATCTATACGTGTCGAGAACTCTATTTCCATGCCAACTCGGAACGTAGAACTGGCCGATCCTATTACTTATATGAAACTGAATAACGAGGCCGTATTGACCAGGAATCCATTGGGTATTTTGCCCTATTCACAAAAGAAAATAGATAATACCATAGCAGGAGCCAATCCATATGTTTATCCGTCCACAGATTGGAGAGATATTCTTTTTAAAAATCATACCATGAATCAAAGGGCAAATATGAATGTGAGCGGAGGAGGAAAAGTTGCCCGTTATTATCTTGCTGCAACATTTAATCAGGATAATGGTATTCTAAAGGTAGATCACAGGAATAACTTTAACAGTAATATTAACCTTAAGACTTATGAGTTGCGTGCGAATGTAAATGTAAATCTTACAAAATCTACCGAAGTTGGGGTAAAACTGTATGGTACTTTTGATGATTATGTCGGCCCTATAGGGGGAGGTACACATTTCTATAATGAAGCGGTGCAGAGTGATCCGGTCTTGTTTCCACCTTATTACCCGATTGATAGTCAGCATAGGTTTGTTCATCACATATTATTTGGCAATACGGTGGAAGGATATGTGAATCCTTATGCAGATATGATTAGAGGGTATAAAGAATATAATCAATCGCTGATGTTGGCACAGTTTGATCTTAATCAAGATCTGTCATTTCTTACAAAAGGGCTGAAATTAAGAGGGTTATTTAATACCACGCGTTATTCTTATTTTGACGTCTCTCGTGCATATAAACCCTACTATTACCAAATTGGATTTTATGATAAATTAAAGGATGAATATAATTTGGATCCTATTAATGAGGAAAGCGGCACAGAATATTTAAGTTATACTGAAGGCCCTAAGAAAGTGAGAACTACTACCTATATTCAAATAATAGCAGATTATAATCATACCTTTCATGATATCCATAGTATTAGCGGGATGCTAGTCTTCCTTATGCAGAACAAACTTGATGGGAATGCAGGCAGTTTACAAACATCCCTGCCACATCGAAATATAGGAGTATCGGGGAGATTTACGTATTCTTTAAAAGATAAATATTTCGGTGAATTTGATTTTGGCTATAATGGCTCTGAAAGATTTTATAAAACGAATCGTTTTGGTTTTTTCCCATCGGCGGGCCTTGCATGGCAGGTTTCTAATGAGAAGTTTTGGGAACCTATAAAGCATATTGCCACTAATTTGAAGTTGCGGGCAACTTACGGACTTATAGGAAATGATGCTATAGGAGAAGCTGATGACCGTTTCTTTTATTTATCGGAAGTAAATATGGACGATGTCGGTAAAGATGCCGTTTTTGGCCTTGATAACTCTTATCGTAGGAATGGTGTTACTGTAAACAGGTATTCTAATCCTAAGATTACCTGGGAAAGGTCTTATAAGACAAATATAGGAATGGATCTGGGACTGTTTAATAATGTTAATTTCATTGTGGACCTATGGAAAGAAAAACGGACCCATATTCTTATGGAAAGGTCTTTTATTCCCACTACAATGGGATTAAATCCTCAGTCTATACCGCAAGCAAATGTGGGACAGGCAGAAGGGAAAGGTATAGATCTTTCGGCAGATTATTCTAAGTTCTTCAATAATGGGTTCTGGATACAGGCCAGGGCTAACTTTACTTACGCTGTCAGCCGGTTTCTAGTATATGAAGAACCTGCTTATGATGATGCTCCATGGAAATCACAGATTGGTTATCCTATTGATCAACAATGGGGCTATATTGCGGAACGGTTATTTGTTGATGAAAAAGAAGTGGAGAACTCTCCTGTTCAGAATTTTGGAATACGCCCGATGGGGGGCGATATAAAATACAGGGATATCAATGGCGACGGTCGTATTACTACGCTGGACCAGGTGCCAATTGGCTATCCCACTTCCCCTGAGATAGTATATGGGTTTGGCGCCTCTGTAGGTTATAAATCATTTGATTTTTCCTTCTTTTTCCAGGGACTGGCTCGGGAATCTTTTTGGATTGATGTAGAGGAGACCTCTCCTTTTGCTTCAACCGGTGTAGTAAACGGTTTGCAGTTAAAGAATCAATTGATAAAAGCATATGCGGACGATCATTGGTCAGAGAGTAACCGGGACATCTATGCTTTATGGCCGAGATTGAGCACCTCTGTCAATCCGAATAATAAACAGCCAAGTACCTGGTTTATGCGAAACGGCGCCTTCCTTAGATTAAAGAATGCCGAAGTGGGATATACATTACCGGCTAATATTACTCAAAGAGTATATGTGAAGAAGATCAGGTTTTATATCAATGGTGCAAATCTCCTTTGTTTTACCCCTTTTAAATTGTGGGATGTGGAGATGGCTGGTAAAGGATTGGACTATCCCGTACAACGTGTGTTTAACGCGGGCATTCAGGTCTCATTCTGACATAAGATATACATGGGCGACCTCAAAAAAGTCGATCAAATTGTAAACATGAAAAGATTATTCGATATTATGACAACTTTTACAGCAACAAAGGGCAATCGTATTCGTGCCATAAAAAAGTGCCGTGGACGGGTTATCATTACATTGCTTTCCGTTATGGGCATCTTTTCTTCATGCCATTATCTGGATATCGTACCCGATAATGTGGCTACTGTAGATTATGCTTTTCGCATGAGGAGCCAGGCTGAAAAATACTTGTTTACCTGTTATTCTTATTTGCCGAATCTATCAAGTTGGTCTGAAAACCCTGCTTTATTGAGTGGTGACGAAGTATGGTTTTTTTATCCTTATAAGCAAGCCTTACATTTTGGGCCGCCTGATAATTGGGAGATTGCACGAGGTAACCAAAACATTTTGAACCCCTTTTTAAATTATTGGGATGGCCTGTATAGGGGAAAACCTTTATTTGAAGCCATCCGGGATTGTAATACCTTCCTGGCAAACATCGGTACTGTACCGGACATGGATAATATGGAAAAAGAACGATGGATTGCGGAGGTGCAATTTCTGAAAGCATATTACCACTGGTTTCTGCTCCGGATGTATGGTCCTATTCCCATTACCGATAAGAGTAAACCCATTTCTGCCGGCGTGGAAGAAGTGAAGGTATATCGCCAACCGGTGGATTCCTGTTTTAATTACATAGTGAATCTTATCGATACGGCTGTGATAAATTTACCAGATGAAATACAGGATCCTGTGTCTGAGATGGGAAGGATTACGCGGCCTATTGCTCTTTCTATCAAAGCGCGTATATTAATAACGGAAGCAAGCCCTTTGTTCAATGGAAATAAGAGCTATGCTAATTTTGTAGATAACCGGGGGAAGCACCTTTTTAGCCAGACTTATGATCCTCATAAGTGGGAAGTAGCTGCTGATGCCTGCAAAGAGGCTATAGAAGCATGTCATGCAGTCGGCCACCATTTGTATCATTTTAATCCAGCAGTGAACATATATAAAGTGGGGCCTGAAATGCAAATTCAGATGGATATCCGAAATGCCATTTGTGATAAGTGGAATTCTGAAATTATCTGGGGAGCTACTAATAGTATGGCAAGTAGTATCCAGTCTCTTGCTCAGGCTACTGTGGATCCGAGTATCGGGGTGTCTGGTGCAATTACGACAGGGCATCATGCGGAGTATGCCCCCACATTGAAGATAGCTGAACTTTTTTATACCAAAAATGGTGTTCCGATTGACGAAGATAAATCGTGGAATTATAACGGACGGTTTCATTTGGATACGGCAACTCAGGCTGATAAATATTATATACAACCGGATTATGTGACTGCTGTTCTCAATTTTGACAGAGAGCCGCGTTTTTATGCGGATCTGGGTTTTGATGGAGGAATATGGTATGGACAGGGGATATACGAGGATGATAATGCATGGCATGTGGAGGGGCGGCTTGGGCAATACTCTGGTAAATCGCGGGGTGAACAATATTCTATAACAGGATATTATGCAAAAAAGCTGGTTAATTTCCTTAATGTCAGCCAAAAAGACGGTTCGTATAAGGTTCAAGCTTATCCATGGCCCATTATGCGACTGGCTGATCTTTATTTATATTATTCAGAAGCGTTGAACGAGGTGAATGGTCCTACCCCCGAAGCACTTCATTGGATTAACTTAGTAAGAGAAAGAGCAGGAATTCCGGATGTGGAAGAAGCATGGTCCAATTATTCCAAGCGGCCAAATGAATACAAAACAAAAGAGGGCTTTAGAAAAATTATTCATCAGGAACGGTTAATTGAAATGGCTTTCGAAGGTAATCGTTATTGGGATTTACGTAGATGGAAAGAGGCAGAACAAGTCATGAATCAACCTATAAAGGGATGGGATATATTACAGAAGAATCCAGTATTTTATTATCAGCCAGTATTATTGTTTGGTCAAACCTTTAGCAAAAAAGATTATTTCTGGCCCATAAAAGAGGAGGATTTAATTGTCAATAAAAATCTTGTACAGAATCCGGGATGGTAACTAGTATGATATTAAACTAAATTTACTAATAATGTATAACTATAAAAGATTCCTATCAGTTTTCGGGCCTTATAAAAGTATCAAGGTGAGTGCTACTCCGTATTTTAAAGACGGTTGGTTTACTATTTGGAAAACGGGTAGTACAATTATTACCGTAATCGTATGGCTATCTTTTTCTGCATGTAAGCAAAATGATCTGCATCTCCCTTTAGAAAATGACAAGAATATACCCGGGCAGGTGACGAATGTAAAAGTAAAAAACCTACATGGTGGAGCAAGGATCGGTTACTCCATTCCTGATGATCCGGATTTGTTATATATACAAGCTGATTATGAAATCAGAGATAAAGTGAAAGAGCAGGTGACGGCTTCTTATTATAATGATCTTCTTACAATCCAGGGGTTTGGGGATACAAGTACCCATGAAGTGGAGTTGTATGCTGTTGATAGAAGTGGAAATAAGTCTAAACCGGTAACTGTTAATGTCCACCCTTTAAAATCGCCTGTACAATTAGCCTATGATTCATTGTCATATACTGCTGATTTCGGAGGGATACAGGTAAATCTTAATAATGAAACCCGGTCTAATCTCGTCACTACGGTCTTGGTGAAAGATTCTCTTGGAGATTGGGATGAATATGATAAGAATTATTCCAGTTTGCCTGATATCGGTTTTTCTGTGAGAGGGCTACCTTCTGTACCCACGACTTTTGGTGTATATATAAGAGATAGATGGGACAATCGTTCCGATACTTTAGTTAAGGACTTGACTCCTTACTTTGAGGAAGAACTAGATAAAAATAAATTTAGTGAGTTGTTCCTGGAGGGAGATGCTAAAAGTACCTGGGCTTTATCCGGCCTATGGAATAATAGCACTACCCAGTTCAGCGGCTGGCATAGTGCCGATGATGCAGGTTTCCCGGTTTCATTTACTTTTGATTTAGGCGTAAAGGCCAAGCTAAGTAGGTTTAGAACATGGCAGGTACATGATGGTAGAGAATATTCTTCAGGTAATATAAAACAATTTGAGATATGGGGAAGTGACGATCCGAATCCGGATGGGAGTTTTGATAGCTGGACGAAGCTCATGGATTGTGAGGTAAAGAAGCCTTCGGGCCTGCCGATTGGACAGTTAACAAACGAAGATATAGAAACGGCGGCGGCGGGAGATGAGTTTGTTTTGCCTTTATCAGCACCTCCGGTGAGATATATAAGATTTAAAATTATTTCGTCTTTTGCAAATCCGGTTGGATCGGTAACGGGGAGTTCCTGGCTGTTAGAGGTTTCTTTCTGGGGGCAGCAAGTAGATTAAGACGGTGCTCTAATTATAAATTATTAAGAAAATAAAAATATAATGGTAAAGTTAACTACAATAAAAATAGGCATGGTAGCCCTTTTCTTTGGTTGTGCCATAATGGCTTGTAGTAAAATGAATGGTACTTATAAGGATTTTCTTAAAGGGGGAGAGATCAGATATAGCGCAAAACCCGACTCCATACAAGTGCTTTCGGGACATAATCGTATAAAGTTTTCCTTATTGCTTGTCTCTGCTCCAAATGTAGTAGCATGTAGAATATATTGGAATAACGAAGTGGATTCTGTTGAGGTTCCGGTAGAAAAACTATCAGATAGCGATA
This sequence comes from uncultured Chitinophagaceae bacterium, assembly GCA_964478125.1. Classification (GTDB taxonomy): domain Bacteria; phylum Bacteroidota; class Bacteroidia; order Chitinophagales; family Chitinophagaceae; genus FW021-bin31. Next base: position 177,884 of record CAYZGR010000001.1, read on the forward strand.
CAAGCAGAGCGAGTGTGATTATTGATAACCTTGAGGAAGGGCTGTATACTTTTAATATTTATACTTATGATAATAAGGGGAATCCTTCCATTAAATCGGATACTACAGGAAGAGTATATGGTGAAACCTATATTAATTCTCTTCTGAATCGTCCAATAAAAGATGCCGCTCTGGTTAACGGGAACCCTCGCATTATGTGGGACGAAGAACCGGATGTACATGCAGTAGCGAGTGAATTAACCTATAAAAATAAAGCGGGTAAGACCTTTACAGTAGAAGTACCTCTAGATGAATCGGTTACCAGAATTGATGAGGCGACTCAGGGTGATTCTGTACGATATCGGACTCTATTCATACCTGATTCAAGTGTTATTGATACTTTTTATTCACATTATCAAACCTTACATTTGGAAGCAGCAACGCCTATGGAGTTGGATAAAAGCCTTTTTACTGAATTTAGGCTTTCAACGGATGCTCCGGGATATAGCGGTTATGGGATGGCTAACTTATGGGATGGCGACTTGACAGGAGGAAGTTGGTATCGTACTGATAATGGGTCAGGTTCTCCTCACTGGTATACCTTTGATCTGGGGGTGAAAGTTGAACTTGACAGCTATACGCTTTGGCAAAGAGGAGTGGTCTCGGAGCATAATCTGCTGTATGCAAATGCAAATCCTCGTGTTTGGGAAATTTGGGGGACTAGTGATCCGGATCCTGATGGAAGTTGGGACGGGTGGACTAAACTTTTGGATTGTGAATCGGAAAAGCCTTCCGGCTTGCCATTAGGGCAGGTATCTGATACCGATATCGCTTATGCATTGAAGGGAGAGACTTTTACTTTTTCCAAAGTTTCTCCTCCTGTCAGATATATACGAATTAAAATATTAGAAACATGGGATCCTGCCGATTCAGATCACTCCTTTTTACAAGAGCTTTCTTTTTATGGCATACCGTATTAGTTTCCTGTATGGCAATTTTCGATCTATATTATCTAAACGTTCTAATCCGGAAGAAGGGCTTAACTGCCTTTGAGATGTGGCGGAAAAGAAAAGATGGCTTTATGAATGCTATATATAAATTTATAAAATATTCCTGTATTATAATATTCATAGTATTGTTTACTCCGGTACTTGGCGCGGCTCAAAGTATAGGTCATTCTATCGTAATTAATGCCGGGATACCGGGAAATAACACTAAAGATCTGTTGGCCAGAATGAATAAGGATTGTTTATCGCATTTACCTGATCTGACCATATTAATGATTGGAACTAATGATATGTTGAATAATAATAAATATATTCCATTGGAAGTGTATAAGCAGAATCTAAATAAGATAATTGATCTTATTCAGGCTGCGAACTCACAGGTATTAATAATGAATATTTTACCGGTATATGAGCCATATTTGCTTCGCCGGCATCCTAAAGAATTTTATAAACCGGAAGGCGTTTCATGCAGAATAAAACAGGTCAATAATGTTATAAAGGAAATCGCTGAGGAACAGAGTGTTTATTTTCTTGATATTTATCATATTTTTAATAAAGTAGGAAATGTTGGATTAGATCAAAACAGTTTGATTCAAAATAGGGCAAATAGTAAAAGAAGGGATGGGGTACATCCGACGATGGACGGTTATCGTGTATTGGCTGTGACCCTCTATACAATGATTCTAAATAAAAAAATACCGCATCACAGAATTGTTTGCTTTGGTGATAGCATAACTTTTGGTTCTGGTAGTCCAATAAGTTATCCGGAGTATCTGGTGGCGCTGTTAAATAACTGAATAAAAATTCCAATTGTAATATAGTAGATATCGATAATGGCATTATTTAAGATATATATAACTGCAACTTTTTTTATATTACTGTTATTTGGGAGGAACGGTTGCAAAGGGAATATAAATAAATCGACAGATGATATTTCTTCCTTCGAATCATTTTTTCCGGATGAAGTTAGACCGGACAGCGTTAAAACTTGTTTTAATGGTGCATATTATCGTAAGGTAGTCTCCAGTAAGGACCAGTGGCTGGGTATTGAAGGGAAAGTGATACTTCCTAGAATATTTTTTGATCTTGAAAGGAGAAATCCGAAAAAACCTGGTCAGTATCTGGATAACCCTTCGATATATATGGGAGGCAATATGAATGGTCAGGAAACGGATATGGGATTAACCTGGGAAGTAATAAAAGATAAAGACGGAAGCATTTCAAGAGAAAGAAAAGCTTTTAGACCTTTTTTTAGAAGAAGTTCTTATGGTCCCGATAGGGCGATATGGATAACAGCCCCGGCCAAACCGGAGTATTACTGGTATCCGGGTGAAGAAGTGCAGATGTCTGTACAAATAATATCTGATGGAATGATTAAACTTACGGTAAAAGGCGCCGGTAAAGTATATGAGGATTCCTTTAAATGTGTTGGTTATAGAACAGATGTAGTCGGAGAATTCAAGCGAGTGAATGCTATTGATCAGGTGGGTAACGAAGGCAAATATGTTCGGCCTACAAAAACCCGGGTATTGGGGGCAGTTTGGGAAGAGACAAATCTATACAGAAAATATAAGAACAAAATCGTATCCGTCCCTCTTAACAGGGCACGTTATACAGATATGAGATGTCCGGATCCAAAATATTTTCAGATTCAGAGTACAGAAGAGGATATGAAGAAAGGAGCGGAAGAGATTAATATTAGCGGTTCTGGATTTTAATTTATATTGATGGGCATTAATAGGATATAAAAGTATATGGGTATACTTCAATAAAAAATAAATGTATGAAGCGTAGAAATTTTCTGAGATCAATAGCCCTAAGCGGCGGCGCCTTTGTTTCAGCGCCGGTATGGGGAGGGGCAGATATAGATGATTTATCAATTGTGGACTACAAACCGTCCAATAAGGGACAGGCCTTTGCTGCCGATCTGGTCATTGCCGGCGGCGGACTGGGAGGTTGTGCAGCAGCAATAGCAGCACTGAGAAATGGGTTGAGTGTGATCATGACCGAAGAAACAGATTGGATTGGCGGACAGCTTACACAACAAGGGCTGAGCTGTCCCGATGAGCATCCCTGGATTGAGAAATATGGTGCTACCCAGCTTTATCGGGATCTTCGTACCGCTATTCGCGAATATTACAGACGGCATTATCCATTGACTGAAGCGGCTGAGTCTCGTGAATATCTGAATCCCGGAAATGGGAGCGTCTCCCGCCTTTGCCACGAACCCAGAGTGGCTTTGGCCGTGTTATATAGCCTGATAGCGCCTTATCTTAGTTCACGAAAGCTGCATTTATTCCTTAATCATAAGATAACAAGGGCAGATGTAAACGGTGAAGAGCTAAAGGCTCTGATAGCAAGAGATGTGAATGAAGGAGATAAAGTAACGCTAACCGCACCGTATTTTATTGATGCCACTGAATTGGGCGATCTGTTGCCTTTAACGGGTACAGAATACACGACCGGATCTGAATCAAAAAGCGAAACAAATGAGTTGCATGCCCCTGAACAGGGCAATCCAAATGATAATCAGGCATTTACTTATTGTTTTGCGATGGATTATAACAAAGGGGCTGATCATGTAATTGATAAGCCAAAAGATTATAATTTCTGGCGTAACTATATTCCGGAAATGACGCCACCCTGGTCGGGAAAGCTGCTGGCATTGGCTTATTCCAGTCCGAGAACATTAGAGCCTAAAGCGCTTGGCTTTCAGCCGGAAGGTAAAGCCACGGGCAAATCGCTAAATCTCTGGAATTACCGCAAAATTATAGATCCCACTAATTATAAACAAGGCTTTTATACAGGAGGGGCAACTATTGTGAACTGGCCACAAAATGATTTTTTCCCGGGTAATCTGATAGATGTAAAGGAAAAAGAATTTAAAAAAACAATAGAGCGAAGTAAGCAATTAAGTTTATCTCTTTTTTACTGGCTACAGACAGAAGTTCCCCGTCCGGATGGAGGGCAGGGCTGGCCGGGATTACGCTTGAGGGGAGATATTGTGGGAACAGAAGATGGGTTAGCCAAATATCCCTATATCAGAGAATCCAGGCGAATTAAAGCCGTATTTACTATTTTGGAAGAACATGTCGGCGCGGAAAATAGGGCTTTAATCACCGGAAAGAAATCTGGTAATAAGGCTGCCGACTTTTATGATAGCGTAGGCGTAGGATATTATCACA
>CAYZGR010000002.1:0-9548 GCA_964478125.1 uncultured Chitinophagaceae bacterium
GTTCGCTCAATCAAATCCTGAGCTTTTTCCTTGAATTAGCCATGTTAGCAGCCTTTTGCTATACGGGTTTCCATTTAGCTGTTTCTCCCGTATGGCAATATATATTGGGCATTGGAGTGCCGGTTATGGTTCTTATTTTTTGGGCCAAAAAGATGGCTCCCAAAGCCTCAAAGCAAATTTCTTATCCGGGGTTGTTGTGGATCAGCCTGTTGTTATTTGAAGCAGCTGCCGTGGCTTTATTTTTCGTTGGACAGAAATCGTGGGCAATGATTTTAGCGATCCTGTCGGTGATTAATATCGGGTTGCGGTTTTTGTGGGAAGAGAAAAGGAAATCAAAAAATAATAAAACAGAAACTTTTCAATTATGAATAAAAAATCAAAAAGGTTAGCGGGAATTCTGTTGATTGTATTGCCAACCGTTGCTTATGGCGGAACTGCTTTATTAGGCTTATTAATCAGTTCCAATTCCGAATATATGCAGAATCCACTTCGCCAAAATCTATTCAGAGCCGGTCATGCACATGCAGGGATTATGCTAATATTGTCATTGATCATTCTCATGTATGTAGATAAAACGGTATATTCAGAAAGAGTAAAACAATGGCTTAGAATAGGGACGCCGGTTACCGCTATTCTTTTGCCATTGGCTTTTTTCTTTTCCGTACTGCAGCCCGATGCGACAAAACCCAATGAGATCATCTATCTGGCCTACCTTGGTTTTGCCGTTCTGACGCTGACCCTCATTGTTTTAGGGGTAGGCTTGTTAAAGAAGAAAAAGATTTCTTCAAATGAGCCGTAATGTCTTAAGTGTTCCTGGTTTGAAATTCCGGTCACCGATTTACAACGGGCCAAAAAGTTTTATAAAACCATCCTCGATATTGAAATAATCATAAACAATGAACAAGGTATGGACGGCGCTGATGAGAATTGGAGAACACATAGGGGTTATACTGATAATAATCGGGTTTTTTAATCCATTATATAGAAATATTATCATTTTTACAATGTATTAATCCTGTATATATTAACTGCTGTTATCCTTACCTTGAGGGAACATCTTAAGATCATACTTTGAGATTAGTTTTAGGAAGTTGAAAACCTACGATGATCAGCCAAATAAAACCTGCAAATCTTGTTATGGGTATAAGGAATAGAAGGCCGGATAAAATGAGGTATAGGCTGCTTAGTTCTCCTGCAAGGGCCAAAATAATCCCTGCTATTACAAGCCATTTAGGTAAGGTTTTCATAAACCAGGATTGCACAGAAATACCGGCAAAGAGCAATCCCAACGGAACCGAATACCCCACACCGCCTATGATGAAGGAAATATAATATAATGTGCGGATAATGTGTCCGTCAGAAGCGATGTGTGGATAGGCCATCACCCACATCAACAAGGAGGATAAAGCAATGGTAAAAGCAGTAAAAAATCCACCAAAAAGAGCAATATTATTACCCGCTGCTCCGGAACCCAAAAAGTGGATCCGACTGACTACCGTTGCCGTAAAAATTCCTAAGGGAATGGCTGAACAAAATTGAAAAAAAGCACACCATAAAACATCCTGAGATTGATTCCTAAAATACTGCACTATATCGGATGCGGGTGCTGATGGATTGGGGTAATGGGCGCCGTTAAAAGAGATAACAAATGCCAATCCGGTACAAAAGAGCACCATAAATACAATGGCTAAAATCCCTGAATGAGGGCCTTTGTGTTTGATTTCTTTTTTCATAAGACGATGTTTTTGTGGTTATAATTTAGTTTGTAACACAAACCAAATAGGTAAAAAATTATATGTCAAGGTATTTCCTAATATTTTTCACATACGCTTCAAATGCTTTCCTACCCTTCGGATTAAGGGAACACAGGGTCAATGGATAATTATTTTTAAATGTTTTCTTAATGTCAATATATCCTTCCTTTTTTAATCTTTTTAATTGGTGACTCATATTGCCCTGGGTGGTTTCTGTAGCTTCCATAAGTGTATTGAAATCAGCTTGTTTTACTTTCATCAGTATCGAAACGACGGCTAACCGTACAGGGGTATTCAGAACAGGGTCAAGTTTGGAAAACTTTTGTGCCATTATACTTTTGCATTTTTCAGTAAATAACCGGGTATTAAATATCCCGCTATAAAAGCAATGCCATGTAGTAATGATACATATCCATCCGGAATATAGATACTGATAATGGCTGCTGTTAACAATAAAAAACCGCCAAAAATGAGCGCCTTAAACCTCATCATCCATCCTGAAATTAAAGTACCTATTCCCGCAATAATCAGAGTGTAAGTAAAAGGAACCTGTCCCTGAGATACATTTATAAACACAACTATTATAAAGCTCAAACCCAATACAGTCCACATCTTAAGGAAGAAATGAGCAGTATAGGTGAGTGTCTTTCCTTTCATTTCCTTTCGAAAGTATAATAGCGTGGCTACCATTCCGATAATTGCAGCAATAGGAAAAGAAATAAAATAATAGGAGATATCCGTCCATTGCTGCAAAAAGAAAAAGATCAAGCTCGCTATTGCAATCAGCCAACCCCATAATAAAAAACAAAAGCTATCTTCCTGGAAGTTCTCTTTCGTCTTTGCGATAGCCTCCATGATCACATCCAGACTTTTCTCTGGCGTCAATGTTTCTTCAGTATCCATCTTTAAATTCATTTAATATGTGAATACAAATATACTAATATGGTTTGTATTACAAACTAAAATACATTATAATTTTCAATTTTGTCGTAATCGGCCTGTTAAGTCGCCGTATTTACCCCCATATATTTATGGAAAAAGACTTTAGCTTTGCTATTACAAATGACAATCACAAAGCCTCGCCGGGATACAAAGCTTCTCTCAGTGACTTTGTGGCTAACCTCAAAAAAACAAATGAAAACAAATGAACAACAAACAATTATTGGCACAATATGATGCCAATTATCTATGGTTCAAGAGCGCTTTGGAAGGATTTACAGATGAAGAGACCAACCTTAGATTGCACAAAGAGATGAATCATATCAAATACATTGCCGGCCATTTGGTGAATACCCAATATGCTTTTGCCGTGATCGCCAATGTTCCCGTGGAACGGAAATGGGATGATTTGTTTGCCGGACAAGGGAAAACAAAAGCTTTGGATAATTATCCCTATCCCTCCATTGAAGAAATAAAACACGAATGGGAAGAATTATACCAACCGATAAGAAGAGGCCTTGCAAAACTTACCGAAAAAGACCTTGAGCAAGAGATAGCCGGCTCGCCCATAGCAACATTCAAATCATTTGATTCATCTATCGGAGACTTTTGGGCCTTTTTTAATATCCATCAAACTAATCACATTGGCCAAATGGGTATATTACGAAGGGGCTTTGGGAAAAAGCCGATGAGATATTTTTAGAAATTCTGATAGCCGTAAAGTTTTCTTCGTGCCTTCATGACAAATATTAAAAACGACTAAACAAATGACACCCCTATCAAATCCCCCCGAAATCGTCTCACAAAATGAATGGAGAAAGGCACGCATTGCTTTCCTCAAAAAAGAAAAAGAATTTACCCGGAAGTGGGATGAATTGAATGCTGAGCGCCGGTCTCTACCGATGGTAGAGATCAAAAAGGCCTATCAATTTGAAGGCGAAAAAGGAAAAGTTGACTTGCTTGATTTATTTGAAGGGCGTCGTCAGCTGATTATTTATCACTTTATGCTGGATCCGGAATGGGAAGCCGGCTGTTCGGGCTGCTCTTTCATTGCTGATAATATAGGACATCTTTCTCATTTGCATGCCCGCGATACAACATTGGTGATGGTCTCCCGGGCGCCTCTGGCAAAAATCGAAAGATATAAGAAACGAATGGGATGGACAGTTCCCTGGTATTCTTCTTTTGGGAGTGATTTCAATTATGACTTTCATGTCACTATTGATCTGGAAAAAGGTTCAGATGAATACAACTATCGTAAAACAAAAGATTTGGGAGCAAGTTGGGAAGGCTGGAAAGGTGAAATGCCGGGAATCAGCGTGTTTCTTCAGGATAAAGATCATATTTTTCATACCTATTCAAGTTATGAAAGAGGATTGCAGATTTTGGATGGTACGTTGATGTACCTGGATCTCACTCCCTTGGGACGACAAGAATATTGGGAAAAGCCGGAAGGACGAGCTAATTCCAAGTCCGGCTCCTGGTGGCGACGGCATGATGAATATAAAAGATCAACCACGGAACATATATAACCGATCATGTAGCGATATCCGATAAAAAAGAAGCATCATGATACGGTAAACAAAAAATATATCATTATAACTTTCATGATCAATTATGATTATCATATTAATTCATAACCCACAAAAAACAAACAAATGAAAGCAGTCAATCCTTATCTGAATTTTCCCGGCAATACCGAAGAAGCTTTTGACTTCTACAGATCTACAATAAGATCAACCATTAAGAGATGAAGGACCATTAAGAAGTGCTGCAAAATGAATACCTTAACTATTCTTAATGGTTCAAAAAACATTATTCATCCTAAAAACAACACAACATGAAAGCAGTCAATAATCTTACTATCAAGACAAAACTGAGAGTATTGAAGCCCGTACATGAAGTATATGAAGCGGTTGTTGATCCTGAAAAAATGGCCAACTATTTTATTTCAAAAGGTAGTGGCAGGATGGATGCAGACAAAGCGCTGGTATGGAATTTTCCTGAATTTGATATGGATGTTCCTATTCAGATAGATAAAATCGAGGCCAATAAGTATATATCTTATTACTGGGATGTGGGAGATAAAAAACATCTGGTAGAAATATTCCTTGAAGAGGATGAAGAAAATACAACGATAGTAACAGTAACCGAAAAAGGAGAAAGAAATAGCGAAGCAGGCATTAAATGGCTCATGGGTAATACGGAAGGATGGGCTAACTTTTTGGCTTGTCTTAAGGCTTACCTGGAATATGGTATTAATTTAAGAAAAGGAGCTTTTGATTTTCTTAAATCATAAAAATTTATTCTCTAATCTTTAAAAACAAACCAATGAAAGCAGTCAATCCTTATCTGAATTTTCCCGGCAATACCGAAGAAGCTTTTGACTTCTATAAATCCGTATTTGGCGGGACCTTTTCAATGGTCTTGCGTATGAAAGAGGTAGAAGGCATGCCCGTCCCCCAAGGGCAGGAAGAAAAGATCATGCATATTGCCCTTCCCCTGAACAGCGGCCAGGTACTAATGGCCAGCGATAATTGCAATGCGCAAACTTTCAAAGCAGGGAATAACACCTATATTTCCATTCATGCCGATAGTGTGGAAGAAGGGAAAAAACTATATGATGCACTGGCCGCCGGAGGGCAACCCGACCATCCCTTTGAAAAGCAATTCTGGGGCTCGTGGCATGGCAATCTAACCGATCAATTCGGTATACAATGGATGATTAATTATGATGAACCTGGCCAACAATAAACAAGAGCTGTAAAATTTGAAAGTCTGGCGGGATAGTGAGGAGACGCGGGACAAAGCATTAACAAATGATATTGACTTACCATTCTCCGATGGCCTTTCGATAAGCGATCTTTGCTATCATATATTGATACACTGCCTGAATATAATTCTCTTCAGCTGTATGCAATGACTTTTCGGTATCCAATAAGTCACTGTATTGAAACGCCCCGAGTTTAAATTGCTGCTGCTGGTTTTTATAGATGGTTTGCGATAATTGTTCGTTGTTTTTAGCGGTCTGCATATTATTTTGTGCATTTTGCAGATCGGTTTCTGCTTTTTGAATTTGAAATCGGATATCTTCCTTTCTTTGTTTCAGGGTCATTTCCAGTTGTTTTCCCTGTATTTCCTGCTTGTTAATGTTGTTTTTGTTGGAAAAGTTAGCGGTAATGGGAATATCAATCCTTAGCCCGATATAACTCTGCGGCGCCCACCATTTGGATTCTTCATAATGAAAATTCTGGTTTTGATAGAGTTCTGCATAATATCCGACCAAAGCAACCGTCGGTAAAGCATTCTGGCGTACCCTTTTCAATTGCCATTTATTTTCTTTTTGCTTTAAAAGCAACTGCTTGATTTCCGTTCGATTTTGCAAAAATTGCTTTGATTGAGTGTTTTTTTTCAGAAAGGATATTTTGCCGATGCGGTCCGATAAATTGATTTTTGTATCAGCGGGGATGCTTATTTGATATTTAAGATAGGTCAGCGCCAACCGGTAGTTTTGCTGCATCTTTTGCGTTTTGATGTGCGCATTTTTATAGTCCAGTTGCGCACGCAAATACGCATTTTTGATCAGTACTCCATTCTCATATTCCCCTTTTACCAGTGTTTTGTAGGTTTCAAAACGGTTTTCTTCTTTTTGCGCCATTTGAACCTGTAACTTTTTCAATAAAACATCAAAATAAGCGGTGGCAATGGCGTTTTTGACCTCAATTTTGTCCCCGCGTATCTTTTCCTTTTGTAAAGCCAAATTTTCTTTGGCTATTTTTACGTTGGGACCGATGCCCGGTTTAAAAAGGGTTTGATTCAGACTGAGCCCAAAAGTCGATTGGTTTTTTGCGCCGAAGGACAACATTTGCGGCTCGGTGAACCCGACAAATCCTTTCGGCACAAAGGTGGGGCGTACCTGCGTATTGTATTGAATATTGCCTTCTGCACTAATTTTTGGAATCCACATCTTTTTATTTTTATGGATCTGATTTTTGGCCAGATAAGCGTTGAAAGACTCGGCTTTTACATCATACCGGTTGGCTATTCCTTTTTGAATAGCATCCTGTAAACTTAAAGTCAGTGTTTTGCTTTGGCTAAATCCCATAAAAGGGAAACACAGGATCATTATGAGGATTAATCTTTTCATGGTTCTACTTTTTTTATGGTGTTATCTCAAGGGTTGGTTTTCTTTTGTCTTTTTAAAAATAAAATGATGGGAATACAGGACAGTAAAGCGATAAACATAATCATATAGCCCTGGTTGTAACTCACTAAAAGTTGCTGTTTGTGTAAAAGATTTCCCATCATCTGGTAAGCGGCTTTTGTGGCCTGATCGGTGGCATAGCCGGCCGATAAAAAGGTTTGTTTGAGTCCCTGTAATTTGTCCGCGACCCTTTGGTTATAAGCAGTGAGGTGAGCGGCCATCGCCGCCCCTACTTTTGCGGTTTGATGATCCAGTAAGACATTCAGCACCGCGATACCGATGACACTCCCCAACCGTTTAAACATATTGGACATTCCGGTGCCTTGTGCCAGTTCCGAACCGCGCAATCCCATTAAAGCGAGCGACATCACCGGCAACATCAAAGCGCCGCCCCCGATGCCGCCCATCATCAGCGGGAAGATGTAATATGCCGCATTGGCATTGGGACTTGAGAAGGACAAGAAAAACAATTGTAGCGCCATTAATCCCAAACCGATAAGCATTACTATCTTAGGGGAAACGCCTTTGTCTAAAATTTTTCTGAATACAACCATCCCGATAACGGCCCCAATGGCAAAAGAGCTGAGTACCTGTCCCGTCTGTATGGCGGTCCAACCCAATGAAACCCGCACAAACAAAGGGAAGAAAAATTTAGAACCAATCATGATAGCGCCGATAATGAACATCAGCAACATCCCCATAGAAAAGTTATAATTCCTTAAGAGCCGAAGGTTGAGCGCCGGATGATCGGTTCTTAATTCACGGATGACGAATGCCGTCAGGCTTAAAATAGCGGTAATGAACAATATCGTAATACTCGTACTGCTAAACCAATCATAAATCCCGCCTTCTTCTAAGACAAACTCAAGGGTTCCGATACCGATTACGAGCAAAGCAATCCCCCAACCATCGACTCGCTTGGGTTTGACGCTGTCTTCCAAATCGGACACATAAAGCCAGGAAAGCACCGCCGCTACGGTGCCGATAGGTAGATTTACAAAGAAAATCCAATGCCAGGTAAGGTGTTGGATGATGAACCCGCCAATCAACGGCCCGAAAATAGGCCCCACTATCATTCCGATCCCGAAAATGGTATTGGCCGTATTTATTTTTTCGGAAGGGAAAACACCGATCACAATACTCTGCGCCGTAGAAAGCAATCCGCCACCGCCTACGCCCTGCAAACAACGCCATAAGATGAGTTCCCATAAAGAAGTGGAAAGTCCGCACATCAGAGAACAGAAGGTAAAAATGACGACAGAAGCGGTAAAGTAATTTTTCCGGCCGAAAAAATCCGAAAGCATACCGGAAAGCGGGATAATGATAATATTCCCGATGCTGTAAGCCGTTGTCGCCCAGGCAATTTCCGTCCGGGTTACGCCTATTCCGGCTTGCAGTTCCGGTAAAGCGACGTTGACGACCGTGGCATCAATGAGTTCAATCAGTGCACAAGTCATCGCCGTGATGATGAGCAAAACCCTTGCGGTTTTTGTTATCGGGCGTTCTTGCGAAAGTGCTGTGGCAGCCATATCAATTGATTTTAACCTTTACGAAAACGCTTAGACCAGGAAAAAGCACAAAACCGCTTTTATTCCGACCGTTCGGTATTTTATCGGATTGAGAAAAAGGGTCGAGACTTATTCTTAAAGGAAACCGCTGGGTGACTTTGATAAAATTTCCCGTGGCATTATCCGGGGGAATAAGCGCATATTTTGAACCGGTGGCGCCACCAAACGATTCCACGGTGCCGGTTAACTTCAAATCGGGATACGCATCAATACTGATTTTCACTTTTTGTCCCGGTTTTATCTCGTTTAAGGCTGTTTCCTTAAAATTCGCAGTTACCCACAGCCGGTTTTCATCCGTAATGGAACAAAGGGATTGGCCGGCCAAAACGTACTGCCCGGGATTTACAGCCCGTTTCGCTACAATGCCGTTGCAAGGCGCCAGTACATAAGCGTGGTTCAGATTTTCTCTGGCCAGGGCCAATTCTGCTTTACATTGTTCGACTTCCGCCAGTGCCGTTGAAATTTGCTGATGAGCTGCTTTGGCTTTAGCCGACCGGCTTTGGGATATATTGAAAGACGATTTTTGCTGATGAAGCGCCTGTTGATAGATTGCTTTAGCCTGTTTTAGCGCCGACTGGTCCGCATCATATTGCTTTTGCGTGATGCCGTTGATCGCTAACAACTTTTCATCCCGTTCAAAATTCTGTTTCGCTTGCATATATTTGGCTTTCGTCAACGCAATGTGTTCCTGCCCGGATAAAGCACTTTGATGCGATGCGGCTGCACTTTGCCGGCTGACCAACGCCTGAATATCCGACACGCTTAATTTTGTTTGGGCTTTTTCCAGTGCCGCTTTGGCTTTCTTTACTTTAGCTTTCAGCGCCTTGGTATCAAAAACCAATAAAGTATCCCCTTTTTCTACCTGTTGATTATCTTGAAAATAAATGCTGTCCAGAAAAGCGGTGACGCTCGATCGGACAGCATAAATATTTCCGTCGAGTTGTGCATCGTCCGTGGTTGCATAATGAGAACTTCTTATCCAAAAGAAGACACCGACTGCCGCCAACACAATCATTACACAGGCCACGATGATAAGGGGTTTCTTGCTTTTCTTTCTTTGTTGTTCCTGTTTTTCCATTTTTA
>CAYZGR010000002.1:9648-106398 GCA_964478125.1 uncultured Chitinophagaceae bacterium
AATACCGACCGTTTGGTTTATTTCTTATTAAATTTTTTAAGCTTTCAGCATCTGATAAAGTGCGTCCCAGATTCTCTTTAATTCTCGATGAATTTCTGATCCGCTATTGATATCATTGTTGAAAATTCTGCGCATTCCCAATCCATCGCCTGAGCAGATAAACATCTTAGCCACATCTTCATCGGAAGCGTCAGTTTTTATTTCTTTATTTTTGCGTGCTTTTTTTATTATTTCTTTCCAACTGTCCAACTCTTTCTCATCCTGCTTTTCTTTCATTTCTTTGAAATAAGGATTGAGATGCATGGCATCAAAGAGCAGCTGGTAATGGTTGATGGCATTATCCATTTTGGATGTGCTTTTTTTCTTTTGGAAGATGGCAAATATTTTAGCCATATCATCTATGATATCTTCATAAAATGCTTTCAGCGACTCATGAGAATATCCGTCAAACTCTTGCACGATCATATCCAGATAAAAATGCTTTACCACCTCTTCAAACACCTTCTTTTTACTTTCAAAATAGTGATAAAAAGCGCCTTTTGAAAGTCCTGTCTTATCCACAATATCTTTCATGGTAACCCCTTTAAAGCCCTTTTTTAAAAAAAGCATTAAGGAAACCTCCAAAATATGTTCTCTCGTGTTTTTTGCCATAATACCGACCGTTTGGTATGCAAAGGTAGGAAGAAAGTCGAAAATGCAAAATTTATATACGATTTTCGCTATAAATAGGCCCCTTAATAAAAAAAGATCGCTATAGCCTTATATTAAAGAATTATATATCTTTGCTAAAAATGAATGAAAAACATGGCCCCTATTAATAAGACGAGCCGTATCTCCGGGTGGATTTTAAGTACCCTGGTTATACTATTCTGTCTTTTTGACGTTTTTGGAAAGTTTACTCAGCCGGAATCCGTTATCAGAGGAACGGTAGCACTCGGATACCCTGAAAGGGTTATTCTCCCATTAGGCGTTATTTTGCTGATCTGTACGCTTTTATATGCCATTCCAAAGACCGCTTTATGGGGAGCGGTATTGCTGACCGGCTACCTGGGTGGAGCGGTAGCCACCCATATCCGGGTAGAAAACCCTTTATTTACGCACATCTTATTTCCCATATACCTGGGCATCGTGCTCTGGCTTGGATTATATTTGCGGAGCAGCCCTTTAAGAAGATTGCTAAAAGAGGAGCTGACAGGAAAAGGTTCGTAAAATCATATCCCCTATTACGGGAACTAAAGGAATTTATTATGGCAAAGATTACCTGTAAAACAGACTGTGGAAACGCTCCCAAAAAACGGTTTATAAAAGACTTTTGCACCGCCATTGCCCATGGTAAACCGGAAACGATCATGCGAATGATGACCGACGATATTCATTTGAATGTTCCCGGCCATATGTCCATCAATGGAAAAAAAGAGGTAGAAAAGCACATCCGAAAAGAAGCACTACGGAGGAAGATCACCGAACTCATCCTGGAAAATATCCTCAGTCATGGCAAATATTGTGCCGCCAACGGAATTCAAAAGTTTGCCGATGGAGGCCGTGTTGCCTTTTGCAATATGTATACTTTCTCCAGCCATAGTAAAACGGCTCTGTTGAGCGAGATCAGCATCTATTCTATTCTGTTAAATAAATAATGCATACACGGATCTTATGTCACTGGAGGGAGCTACTCACGGAACTTCTAAATTCTCATCCCGTTCCCCTACAACCGTAGATAAAGATTTATACAAACTTCATGGGATAAGCCGTTCGAATCTGTCCTCTACTTATCTTTTTTAATCTGGAGGCCAGTAACTTCCGTGAGAAAGGAGAGAGATGATCCAAAAATAAAATACCTTCGATATGGTCATACTCATGTTGAATCATCCTTGCAGTTGTTCCACTAAAGGTTCTTGTTTGCTTTTCATAATGGGTATTTCGGTATTCGATGGTGATCGTCCGGCTGCGCCGTATAGTCTGAGATACTCCCGGGATGCTCAGACACCCTTCATTATCCTCCCAAAGATCTTCCGAGCGTTCCGTAATTTGTGCATTGATAAATGTTTCCAGGATTCCGGCATCCGTAGCGGAAAAGTATTTTGCCCGGTCTTTCTCATCTAAACAAGTAAAAGTGGTTCGGCTGTCCACGATAAAAACCCTTTGGGGAACACCAATTTGAGGGGCGGCCAATCCGCAGCCATTGGCATTCTTCATTGTTTCCCACATATCTTCAATAAAGTCATGCAAATTTGGAAAATCGGGCGTTATAGGCTCACATTTTTTTCTTAATGCCGGATGTCCATATGCTAAAATGGGATATTTCATTCTTTCGTCTTTTCGGCAAAGGTCGAAAGAACCGACGGAATGGACAATGAACCCATGTTAAGTAATTTGTCGGCGGATCCTGCTTAATCCCTGCGGCGTTATGCCAATGTATGAAGCAATGTATTTTAAGGGAATATGTTTTAATATTTCGGGTTGTTCCTTGAAAAGGTTGAGATACCGTTCTCTGGCGGTATATTTCAAAAGGGATAGTTCCCGCCTGCTTTTGGCCAGGAAAAGCTTTTCGGAGGCAAAACGGCCTAAATAATTTCCTACCCTGGTTTGGGCATAGACCCTTTGCAAATCCTCATAAGATATCTGCCAGGCCGTTGTTTGCCTTAGCGCTTGTAAGGCATATTCCGAAGGTCTGCGCGTAAGAAAAGAATCATAAGCACAAGCAAATTCCTTATCAAAACTGAAATGGAAAGTCAGTTCTTTCTCTTCCCCCGGAATGTAAAAGCGGATAATACCGGTTTCAATAAAAGAAAGATATTTTTCCGTCTCTCCAGAGCGGGTCAGTATTTCATTTTTAGGAAAAAGCTTTTTTCTAAAATGAGCTGCGATAAAACTCCACTCCGGTTCATTCAATTTTATAATCCTTTCATAATATGCTCTGAGATATCCCATAATTCTGATTTTTCATTTATATATCTTTAAGAATGATTAAAACACAAATATATAACCTAAAAGAGCCGGTCCGGTCTTTTACCGATAAAACACGATCTTGAAAAAGGCAGATGCTTTTGCCACAATTTTATCAATATCCTCTCGCCTATATAACCGGAAGAACAGTTACTCATTTCTTCAAACGCTCAATATCCCCCGGAATCCCCTGGAAGCATAATAAGATTCTGCGCTATTGTGATACAGAAATACTTTATTATAACGCCGGTCGCAAAACAACGCCCCATTCCGTTTTCTAATATCTTCCGGCGTCTTTATCCAGCTGGATGTTTTTAAATCAAATTCATCGAGTTGCTGCAGTCCCCGGTATGCTTCTTCCGTCAGGATTTCAATGCCCATATTGACGGCCAAATCCATTGCGCTGTTCCTGGGTTTATGCTTTTTTCTAGACTCCAATGCTTCACGATCATAACATAAGCTCCTCCTCCTTTTTGGGCTTTCTTTTGCACAATCACAAAACAGGTATGCTCTGGTACGTGCCTCCAGGCCGATGACATCAGGTTCGCCTCCCGTCTGTTCCATCTGGTAGAGCGACCAGAGTTTTTCTTCATGGGTTTCCAGCTTTTTTAGGATCGGATGCCAATCAAGGCCCTTATGGCGATGCCTATTCCTTTCAAAACGGGATGCCAAAAGGCTGATCAATTTTTCCCGCTGCACCATTGTCATTTTCTTTGTGGAGGGAACCATACAATTATTTTTTAGGATAGCATATATTCCAATATCTTGTTAGCAAGATACGAAAGTTTCTTAGCGCCTATTATATCAAAGATTTAAAATACGGTTTTAACCTATGATTACCATAGGCCGGAGCCACCATATTTCTGGAAACAACTGTCATCATAAACTCAATTGGACCATAAAATTTGCTGCTAAAAAAAATCCTTAATAAAAATAAGGCCATCCCCCCTATTGCCTTTGGAATAAAGGTTATTCTGGGCTTTTTACCCAAAACTACAAAAGCAAGCGCCGCCATTTGGCGGAAAGTAAAAGTCTCCGGGCCACCAACAGCTAATTCCTTCATATCGGAAGTGATCGTATTTATACAAAAAGCTGCCAGATCTGCGCCATGAATGGGATTCATCTGATTATTCCCGTTCCCGAACAAAAAGGCTCTTCCCTTTTTAGCCATTTCCAGCAATTCCTCTATATCTGAAAAGTAGCCGGTAGGACGGATGATACAATAATCCAATCCTGATCTTTTTAAAGCCTGTACAAATTTCTCTTTGGCCTTACAGATCTTTAGCTTCTTCAGCCGGTCTCCCTGGAAAACCGAAACATAAATAAATTTCTGCACTCCACTCCGCCCGGCTTCTTCCAATAGATTCATATTGGCCTGATAATCCACCTCCATATAAGTCAGTCCGTCTTTTTGCCGGGTGATACCGATCGTTGAGATAACTACCTCCACCCCTTTGCAGCAACCCCGGATAGTTTCCGGTTCCGTAACTTCTGCATGTACTACTTCCAATAGTCGATGACCTGCTACTGAAGAAAAAAGTTTCTTTTCATTCCTTACAAGGGCCCTGGTCGCAAAACCTCTTTTTAACAATTCAGGAAGCAAATAATGACCCAAATAGCCTGTTGCTCCGGCCAAGAGTATTTTATTCATCAGACGATCTTTATCAGGTTATAAGCTTGCCCTCCGAAACCTACCCCGGCAAAAGCGCTCACAAGCGCTCAACCGATAACAGGATCGATTTTTGTCATCGTTTATTTTTTGATGAACGCAAGGCTTTCACTTTCTTGATACTTTTATTCACCAGAAAATTATGGTATTCCTCTGTTTCCATTCCAATCAAGGCGATTCTCCCTCTTTCATTGAAATGGATACCAAAGCCGTAATTTTTGGTTAATGGAGAGGTTCTAAAACAAGCTTGTCCTCTGGAGAAAAACTTTGCCCGCTCCGCTTCATATTCTGATTCCATCCATTCATTCCGATCGGCATAGACCTGAAAAAGGACCTCATCAGATGTAAACTGATAAGGATGATCGGCAATCAATTCATATTGCCGCTCGGCAATCGTTTTATTCCCTTTGGAAACAGGCCTTTTACCGGAGACAGCTTTTGTGTCTTCTGCCACCTCAATAAAAGTATTGAAATAATTGGTGGTATGTGTCTTTATCTTGTTCTTCATCTCTTTTCATTAATTTTTTTCTGAATTTTTTCCAGCGTATTGAGGTTTCGAGTGGTTGAAAAATTTTTTGCGGATTTTTTGGCAAATGCTTTGGCAAAATCACTATCGAGCGTTCGGCCTTTCCGTACCTGCCAGTAAATCACTTTATTATCGGACTTCACCTTCTCAATATCTTTATCCAGCTTGCTGTTATCTACTTCTGCAGGAACATCTCTGAAAATGACATATCGGTGAAAGGCCTCTTCCTTTTCGAAAGGATAATTTTGAATAATCCCATTTAACTTTCCGGCGTCCACCAGGCAAATCCTGACCGGGAAATGAAAGGCATCCAACAGCATTTTTTCAATTTGTAGCCTCAAGTCTTTGGGTTTTTTTCCGCTTTCTATAATGACGTTACCGGTGGCCAAAACTGTTTGTGCCTTTTGGAAACCGGCCTCGTTAAAACAGCGCTTCAAATCGGCAGACTTCACTTTTCGGCCGCCAATATTTATCCCTCGTAATAATACAATATAAATCATTGATCGTTCTGAGTTTTTATTTAAATTACCCGGACATCAGCCTTTTTCATTCTTCAGGGTATTGTTAACTTGCTTAAAAATAAGGGTTAAATTGATTCATCTCTTTTTTGTTAATAAATATAAGGGAGCAATCGATATTTCACTTTCTGTACAAGCTCCCGGTATTCTTCTGTAAAATTTTCCTTCATCATGGCTTCTTCCCAATATCATACGTGCCCAAACGGCAAATATCAGTCCAATGTAGCAAAGTAAACACCCCATTAAACGGGAAAGAATACCCTGTGGATAAATGACAATACCCCCTATTTGCAGATAGGGCGTAAATAGAAAAAGCGCTCCTAAAAAATATAAAATAAGGATATAGACCCGTGATCCGGGAGGTTCTTTCTTTTGGCTCGATTTATTGCCAAAAGAACTAACGATCCAGTAAAGCATCATTACAGACCAGCCGATTTTTATCCATAATGGATATCTCATCATATTTTAAATAGGTCTTTATCTTTAATTATTCCCATTCTATTACAGGGATCAAAGGGATATTCTATTTTCTGCTTTTCTATTTATGAATACGTAATTTTTGCACAGCGCCGGGTCAATCCTCCGAAAAACAATTACAAAAATAATGAATACCTTTATTTCTTTCCCGAGAAAAAAATACAGCGCACATTAAACTCTATGCTGATGCCCGATACGATCGCAGAACGAACCTCAAAAACCTGGAAGCTGGATGATATTGTCATTACTCATAATATTGTAGATTACCGGACTTACGGCATTTCCAGGTTTGAAGATCAATCTGAGCGGGTCCGTCTCCATATCGGGCTCAGCGGGAAATATGCATTTCGGATTTCTCAGCTTGATCGCTATTTTGAGTTAGGAGGCTACCACAACAACATACTGTTTACAAAAGGCTTCGGACTGGAAGTGGAAAATAAAAGTATGCGAAACGTAACCCTGGGCATCCATTTCCAACCGGACGCCTTTATTCGCCTGGCTCAAAAAGGCAATGAAGTGTTAAGTGCATTCGCAGAGAAAGTCGTTTGCAGAGAAAATGCACTCTTGGCTAAAAACTGGAAAGCCAACAATTATAAAATACACCGGGTTGCACATGAAATCATCTATTGTCCATATAATGGTCCTCTGGAACAGCTGTTTTTGTTTTCCAAATGTATGGAATTGCTGGTCTTACAAGCAGATTTGTTTGCGAAAGAAAGTGCCTCTGACAAACTATCCTTGAAGGATAAGACTAAACTGTTGGATGCTAAGGAAATTCTCGATGCTAACATAGAAAATCCCCCTACCATTGTTGAAATATCCAGACAGGTCGCCCTGAATGAATTCAAATTAAAGAAAGGGTTTAAAGAACAATTTGGCGCCACTCTTTTCGGATATGTCCATTTCCTTCGTATGGATAAAGCCAAAAGATTGTTGCTCGATTCTCAGGATTCGATTAAAGAAATCGCTTATCAAACCGGTTACAGCTCTCCCCAATATTTTTCAAAAGCGTTCAAACAGGAATTTGGTGTCGCTCCCAATATTATAAGAAAAAATCCCGATATTATACGCTAATGTGGCCTAATAAGTACAAATTTGCTTTTATTCGAAAATATTAAAATATTAAGTCATGAATAAGAACCTTGTAGCAAAAGTTTCCATCCGTATTGCAGCTTCCCCTAAAAATGTATGGGAGGCCTTTATCAATCCGGACATCATAAAAGAGTACATGTTTGGGACACAGGTAGTCTCAGACTGGATAAAGGGAAGTTCCATCGTTTGGAAAGGAGAATGGAAAGGCGTTCCTTACGAAGACAAAGGCCAGATCCTGGAGTTCATACCGGAAAAGAAGTTACGATACAGCCATTACAGTCCGTTCAGCGGAAAGGAGGATCGACCTGAAAATTATCATATCGTCACCGTAACATTATCCAAAAAGGGGAAAGAAACGGAAATACATCTATATCAGGATCATTGTGCCGATGAAAAAGAGCTGGCACATTCCGAACAAGACTGGCGTATCATGCTCGAAAATGTAAAAAAGATATTAGAAAAATAGCTTGCCGTGGAACGCTCCAAAAGCCGAATCTATAATTATCATCAATGGGCCAATCATCGTGTATCGGCCCGTCTGTAATCACTGCTTTTTATTTCACATCCTCAATACGACCTATATGAAGCTTCAATAAGAAATATGGTACAACATCTGGTTAATCATGGAACGCAATCATCGGGGTAACATCACATCCATGCTGCGTCAGCAGGGATATGTCTGCATACCCAGACTATATTTTTTATTTGTACAAACTTATAATACCGATGTGATCCACCAAGTATTGCCGTACGGATCTTTTACACCACAGCTTCGACCGTAAGACTGATCGGCCGGCTCCTGCAAAGAGGTTGCGCCTGCCTCCATTGCCCGCTGATAGGCTTCATCAGCATTATCCACGTATATAAACATACCTGCAGTACTTGGTTCAAATTCTTCCGTGGCATCGGCGAACATAATAGTACTCTCTCCGATTTTTACTTCTGCATGGCGAATTAATTTTTCGTCACGCATTTCCTTATACTTTTCCGTTGCACCAAATACCTGTTGCGTAAAGTGCTGGAACCCTTTTGCATTTTGTACGATCAGGTAAGGCATTACGGCTTGGTAGCCTTCGGGGATTTTTGACTTATCCATTTTTATTTATTTGTTTTACAAAATAAGCTTATTGCAAGTCTAAAATGGTAAAAATACGGCATTTTTCACTATCCTTTACATGCCACGGTCCTCGTGCATAAAAGCCGCAATTATATATATTATATATAAGGAATAGGTTTAGAACGATTATCATTATCGTATCGGTTTATGGCTGATCTTTTGTGCCAGGATAATACAATGAGAAGCAGCGCTACCGGAGGAGGCCTCCGATCGTATAACAAGGTTTACCCCATTTTATTTCTCAGTGTTGATTGCAATATGACAGAAGATTTGAAATGGGGCGTCTCCTGTTATACTTTTCGCGGTAAAAATGTGGTTTTGATACATGGATTTAAAAATTATTGTGTGCTGCTCTTCCACAAAGGAGTTTTGTTGAAAGACAAATCCAAAGTGTTAATCCAACAAACGGAGAATGTACAATCTGCCCGGCAATTGAGATTTCCCAATCTTGATAAAATCAGAATGCAAAAAAGCCTCATCAAAAATTATATTCAGGAAGCAATCAAGGTGGAAAAATCAGAAAAAAAGTTCAGCTTAAGACAACAAAAGAGTACTCCATTCCTGAAGAGTTTCAGCACGAACCGGATACCAATCCGAAGTTAAAGCGTGCTTTTCAAGCCCTAACACCAGGGCGACAGCGGAGCTATTTGTTTTATTTCTCTCAAGCCAAACAATCCTCTACACGTAAATCAAGAGTAGAAAAGTTTATTCTCAAAATTTTGGATGGAAAGGGAAAAGAGTATTAAATAAGCCCTTTAAAAACAGGAATTCCATAATAAGAAATTATTCTTATTTAATTGCAATAGCCCATCCTATAAGCTTCTCTTTTTATGATTTCATTAACCCACCATTTCCCGTTCAGGCGCCAACACTTTTTGTCGGGGATAATCAACGTAACCCCGACTTCCCGGAGTATATAGACGACTATAATCTACGCCGTTTAGCGACACCTCATTTTTCAATCGGGAGACCAGATCGGGATTGGCGAGAAAATTCCTGCCGAAGGCCACCAAATCAGTTCGACCCGAATTGATGGCTTTTTGCGCCGAATTCTTATCAAGACCATTACAATAAATAAGGGTTCCGTCATACTGCGTTCGGATACTTTTTAAGGTTTCTTCAGGGATATTCGGATTTAAACCGATGTGGAGATACGCTAATCCTATTTGATTAAATTCTTCCGCTAAATGAGCGTAAGTTTGATGAACTTCCTGCTGATCATAATCCGGCAAATCCCCTAAATTAGAGAAGGGTGAAAGCCGGATCCCGGTGCGTTCCGGGCCTACTTCAGCAGCAATACTTTTAGCTACCTCTATAGCAAAATTCGTTCTGTTTTTGATATTCCCACCATATTCATCCGTCCTATTATTAATATGCGGATTGAGAAATTGTTCGACGAGATAGCCGTTGGCACCGTGAATTTCGACTCCGTCAAAACCTGCTTCTATGGCGTTTTTGGCAGCTTGCACAAAATCGGAGACTACGGATTTTACCTCCTTCGTCGAAAGCGCTTTCGGATGACTATGAGGTTGATTTCCCCTGGTATCTGTAAAGATCTCCCCAGCTGCAGGGATGGCTGAGGGCCCGACCAATGATACTTCCGGTGGCAAATTATCCTGATGACCAATTCGGCCGGTGTGCATCAACTGCAAAAATATTTTGCTGCCGTTTTGTTGTACTTTGGTGGTAATATTTTGCCAACCGGCGATTTGTGTTTTTGAAAATATGCCGGGAATGCGCGGATAGCCTAAAGATTCGGGAGAAGGGGCCGTACCTTCGGTAATAATGAGTCCGGCTTCCGTACGCTGCGCGTAATATTGCTCCATTAGGGCGTTGGGGATATTGTCAATAGCCCGTGAACGCGTCATCGGCGCCATAACCATTCGGTTCTTTAAGGATAAAGCATGGCTTTTAAAGGGTTCAAAAATTGAATACATAGCTATAATTTTATGATGATAGCACAAAGGTATAACGTCTGATTTTTATATTATAGCGCTAAAAATCATAAAAATAGTCCTATCCGACTTTTGTATAAGCTTTTGGGGTTAACCCGTAATGACGTTTAAACAAACGGGAAAAATGGCTCATGTTGGTAAATCCCAATTGATAACCGACTTCGGTGACCGTAAATTCGTGATGTTTTAGAAGCGCAGCCGCTTCCTGCATTCTCATTTTTTGATAATACTGGTAAATACCGCTCCCATACACTTGTTTAAAGAGTTTTTTCATTTTCGTTTGGCTCATTCCCACTTGTTTAGCAAGGCTTTCCAATCGGGGAGGCGTACTGATATCTTGCATTATGGCATCTCTTATTTCGTCCATTTTATCCACGTCTTCTTTATTGATGGGATATTGATTTTTCTCCGTTCGGTTTAATAATTTCAAAAATAATAAATACACTATCTTTTGAATATTGATTTGATAGGCTAAAAGACTGAGCTTTTCATCAGCATCAATCCGCATCAGGTTTTTGAGTTCGAATGCAATATCCTTTGTCAATTCTTCACAATAATAAAACAGTGTATTCCCGTGTGCAAGATGGTTCAATAATTCATTATTGGAATGAGGAATTTTGAGCAGAGATTTCAAGGCTTTTCTTCGAATACCGATCACCATATAATGAATTTCAGTATTCTTCGGGAAAAAAGCCTGAGTAGATAGGGCTGAAGAAGCAATCTGTATGGAAGAATCGTGCTGCTTTAAAAAACGCATAACGGCTTCCTTGTTTTGATCTTCTGACACCGGAACCTCCCGGTTGTAAAAAACGAGGGACAGCATTTCGTTTTCTTCATTCGGAGACAAACGTTTGAGAAAAAAGTCCTCTTTTAAATGATAGTGATGAATGACACATTTCACATCCGGATTGATCTCAATTAGTTTAATAAACCCTTCCCCCTTTGTTTTAGGAAAAGTAACTGTATTCCGGACTATCGGCAATCCAAAGTGCTTCGCAAAACTCTCTACGAAGCTAAAATGAGGGTGAACGGTGAATTCAAATTTCATAGGCTTATTCAAATTTATTGTTTCTCATCCCCTGTCAGCTTGGATTGAGGTCATACTGTAATCTCTTTCCGTAGACTTGTACATGAAGAACCGGTTGACTCTTTCTCTTCATTTTTACGAGAGTTTACCCCCGATTTCTCCCAGATGAGTGAACTTAAATCCTTTTTCATATTTCAGTCCATATCCCAATATACGATCCAGGGAGGAATGAGAAAATAAAATAATTCCGATCAGTTCGAGGATATTGTGGTCTAAATACCATCCACAAAAGGACAACAAAATGGCCAGTCCCTTGTGATGGAATACATTATAGCAAAATGCACCGGATTGATTCCCGAAAAGATAACCCAGCATGCCGATATCGGGCGTCAGTATGAGCACCAAAAACCACCACCAGGCAAAGTTTAACAGGTTAAAAACATATATTCCCAGGAGGAACATGGCCAGTTCTTCGAGTTTGATTGTTATTTTCATTTTCCAGTCAGTATCTGTTTGCAATAATGAGATGAATAAAAAATGGTAAAATTATTGAATTCAATAATCTTACCATTCTTTTCTATTATTTGGCGAACTATTCTACCGTAATCTCTTGTTCCGGTTGGTTGGTTTCAGGATTCTTTTTCAGGATAATACTTAATACGCCATCCTGATAGGTTGCTGAAATATTTTCAGTCAACACGCGATTATTTAATTGAAACCTGCGTTCAAAGGAAACGAGTTTGTACTCTCGTAAGACATACTTTTTATCCTCTTTCTTATTGCTTTCGCTGTAGCGGATGGTAAGCACATCGTCCCTTACCTCCACTTTGAAGTTGGATTTGATTAATCCGGCCGCAAAGAGCTCTATGATGAAGCTATCCCCCTGATCTGTAATATTGGCTGCCTTTTTTCCTGCAAAAAAGTTTTGGAATTTTTCATACCATTCGTTTCGGCGGTCGTTTCCGAATTTTTCAAAAGCATTTTTAAAGAAATGGCCACAATGATGATGAAATGAATTTTCGTAATCAAACGGATTGCTGTAATTTGAATTTTGATTGTACATAATGAAATTTATTTTTAAATAATTAGTAAATAGGCACAATGGTATCTGATGCAGACATACGGTTTTTTGGCTGACTGTTTTTAAAGCCGGGGAAATGGGTCATGTTATGACGAGAATGATGGTGTTTGATCATTCCGGCCACCCGCATAACAATCAATACAATACCACCCATGATGATACCGGCAATGAGCAATTTAAATACCACAGCCAGCAGTAGAGAGGTGACCCCAATAGCTAATGCCAGCACCAGAATTCTGGGCAGCAGAAAAAGAAACTTGTTTTTCATTTGTCTAAAATTTAAAAGTTATCAATGATTAATGATGCAATATTACAACCGGTTCAGCGGCATAGCCAACGACCATTCGGTGAGTTACCCCAATGAATAGGCAAACAACATATAAAATAAGTGGTTTAGTATTTAACCTGAATTCCTAACGCTGAATCTGGATTTAACCGGTATTCCCGGCTGTTTACCGATAAATAACGGCAACCTGCACCGGCTTTTGATATTGGATTTCACTATATTCGAAACGGAGGTCGGGGGTTGGGAAAAAGATTCATTCAGTTAAAGCGGTTTCGAAGCAATTTCACTAACGGTGAGCTCCGTAGTGAACAAGCGCTCTTTGGCTTTTTCTATAAGTTTGTTATGGAGGTGTTGCTGCTGCTTTGCCCGGCCAACGTAGCAGTGCGATCAGATTGTAAAGTTGATGGACTTGTCTCTAAGTCGTTGTTTACTGTTGTTTGACAGGATGAAAGTTTTTTATTGATGCAAAGATGAGACGTATCAAACAACAGATGTAACCCAATCTATTCTTGTTGTAGCCAAAATTGAGATTTGTTGCAGTTGGATCGTAAAGAAAAGATAACAACGTTTAACCTCAACGGCCTGAGGCCAAACGTTGTTAATAATAGCTGTTCTTTACAAATTATAAATTTCCTTTAGCGCTTCTTTGAGCGTAGCCGGTTTTCTTCCCAACAGGTTTTCCAAATCATTACTCACCATCTCGTATTGATGGTTTTTAATGTCTGTATTAAAGCCCGAAACAATGGAAATCATCCTATCGGCTGCTCCCGATTGTTTTAATTGTTCTTCAAAAGTAGTCATATCAGCCTTTATATACCGCACTGTTTTGCCGGATATTTCTGAAAGGACTTGCGCCACATCCTCATACGAATACAATTCGCTTCCCGTAATTTGGTAGATTTTATTTTCGTACCCCTCTTGTAATAAAGCGTTAGCCGCGGCTTCGCCCATTTCACGACGAAGTGCGAAAGGGACTTTCCCGTTTCCCGCCGGCAGGTAAATTCCTGTTTCGAAAACCTTGTCGCCGACGTACACCGGTATCATATCGGCGTACAAAGTATTGCCAAAAATGGTATAAGAAAGCCCGCTTTCTTTAATATAATCTTCGGTTTGGAAATGGCTTTTCAGGTGATTTTTGAGGGGAGATGCATTCACATCTTTTAAGACGCCGCTTGTATAAGCAATATGCCTTACTCCCGCTTTTTTAGCCGCATCTACCACGTTTTTGTGTTGTTGGTATCGGTGGTCGTCAACAGTGGAAATAAGCAGCACTTTATCCATGCCCTGTACGGCTTTTTCAAGGGAATCGGGGTCGTCAAAGTTTCCGTAACGAACCTCAACGCCTTTCGCGATCAAGTCTTTGGCTTTGTGCTCATCTCTTGCAAACGCAGCCATTTTGTCGGCCGATGTTTTTTGTAACAGTTGTTTTATGGTAGCTGTTCCCAAGCGCCCTGTGGCCCCTGTAATTAGTAGTTTACTCATCTCTTTTATTTTTTGAATTAAACGATTATGGTCTATTTACACTTCTTGTGGCTGTTTCACCAGCTGAATATCCCCGTGAACGGCGACTTTGTCTCCCAATACAAATCCTCCGGTTTCCAGGGCGGCATTGTAATCTAAGCCCCAGTCTTTTCGATTAATTTCCCCTTCAACAGTGAAGCCCACTCTTTCGTTTCCCCAGGGGTCTTTGATAATCTCGCTTTGTTTCATTAGGAGTTTGATCTTATTGGAGACGCCTTTCATCTTTAATGTACCATATAATATGAAGGAATGCTTCCCTTTTCTTTCTAATTGTGAAGACTGAAATTCCAAAGTGGAAAATTGCGCGGTATCAAAGAAATCAGATCCCAATAAGTGTTGATCCCGCTTCTTATTGTTCGTTGAGATAGAAGCCGCTTGCGCAGTGAGATTGATCCGGGAGTTTTCAAAATCAATCTCCCGTGTTTCCGTCCTCACTTCAAACTTTTTGAATTTTCCGGTTACACTACTGATCATTAAATGTTTGATTTTAAAGCCTAATTCGCTGTGTTGGGGATCAGAGACCCATTTTGTGCTCGGTTGCATAACAAAATATAATTTTAGTTTTGAATAATAGCGCAAACTTATGTACATTTACTTATAATATAATAGTACTAAACAAAAAGTAAGTAGTTACTTTTAGGTTATTATCCTTAAAAACATATAAATATGGATGTTAAAAATAAATATGTATCTACATCCAGCTGTGAAAAGCTGCTTAATGGAATAGAAGACGCCTTGTATGTATTAGGCGGAAAATGGAAGCTGCGCATTATTGTAGGCTTACTAGACGGGAACAAACGTTTTAACGAACTGCAACGAGCCATCAACGGTATTTCCGCAAAGGTTCTATCTGATGAGTTAAAAAAATTAGAATTAAACGGCTTTATCCAACGGCAGGTATATGCAGATAGGCGTCCTATTGTTGTAGAATACGGCTTAACAGATTATGCCTTAACCCTGAAAGAGTTGCTTCACTCTCTTAGTCAATGGGGAGAAAAGCATAAAGAAAGAATAAAAGGTCAATTACGAAATTCTTCTTAATCGTCTCAATGTTTGTATTTGTTTATCCATAATCGCTCCCCAGGGCCTTTCAAAAAACCAACTGATTTTGGGATTGATATTGTCTTTACATTCAAGATCATTTTAAATAATGAAGCCATAAACTTATTTTTAGGGAATACTTTTTATCAGTATACTGCATCTATCTTTTATTTTCGCAAGCAACCTTCTTAATTCTTGTTCTTCTGTTTCTGTAAAATCAGCTAAAATGGCCTTTTCGGTATTTTCAATGATTGTCCATAACTTACCAATGGTTTCTATCCCTTTTTCTGAAATGGTAAAATGATCCTTTGTATCCGTTCGTATGAGCCCCTCTTCTATCAAGGGACTGAAATAATCCTCCACCTCTATGTCCGGAATTCCAAATTGCCTCTGAGCTTCCATTCTATTCATCTTCCGATCGCACTTTAAGACCATCAGAAAAACTAATTGGGTACTCGAAAGAGAGGAAACCTTCTTTAATTCAGCATCTAAAGTTTTCTTCATCAGCATCGCCGTAACATTCACCTCCCGACCTAATGTGGATCTTATATGTTTCTCAATCATTCCCAAAAGTTGTTTTAATTTTAATTCATAAATACTGATTCCGGTAGATACTCCAACGTTAAGGCTTTCTATGGCACTATATAATGGAATCCGAGCAGTGATATCGGCGTTTTCCATCAGTTCCCTGGAAACACCCGTTGTTTCATTACCGACTACTAAAGCCATAGGTTTATTCTCTAATTTTAACATAGATTGTAACTGGGTTCCCCGTGGAGAAGTCGTAATTATCTGAAATCCGTTATGCTTTAGATAATCAAGTGTTGCTCTGGGGGAAGAGAAGGTGCTGAGGTTGGTGTTGAAAACATGGCCCCGGGAAGCATGAACCGTTTTCTTTTGAAACAGATCAAAATCCATTTTTGTACTTATAATATGGTTAACGCCAAAAGCATGGCAGCTACGAATAATAGTTCCAATATTTCCAAAATCTTGCACATTATCCAGTACAACACAAAAATCCGGATCAGATTGCTCTTTTTTTATATTTCCCACTCCTATCACAGGAACTACATAATGGGTTGAAGTAATCTTTTTCAGTAATCCTTCAGAAATCTTATAAACCTGACAATTCAGGCTTGAAACATCAAAACCATCAAGCTTGTTTGAAATAAAAACAAACTCAAGCGCTATTCCGGCATGAGCGGCCCATTCAAGCGCTTCCCGTCCTTCAATAAGAAATTTCTTATACTTTATTCGTCCCTTAAGCCCTTTCACCGACTTTGCCAATTGAACCCTTTCATCTTTAAGCGATGTTATTTGTTTCATTTCGTACTGCTTTATCAAGGAATAACTACCAATCGTTTCCCCCTTGGTTGGCGTTGCCAGACTTCTGAAATATTTTTTAAAGGCACTTCCTCTATTTCTATTTTTAGCCTATTCTCTGTAATCCATTCCCACACTTGCTTTATCGCTTCAGGGACGACTTCAGGGGGAACATTGCCTGCTCCGGTAATGGCTAAACCGGACGTTCGCACCATTTCTCCTGTTAAGGTGATGCTTTCTCCGGCAGATTGTCCAATTTGTACTAAACGCGTTTTGCGCGTGGGAAATCCGGCCTTCTTCGGAATCAGGGTTTGTAAAAATAATTCTGTCGGATGTCCCCAGATAAAATCCAATACCACATCATACCCCCGTCCGGACTCCTTCTTAAACGCTTCTATAATGGATTCATCGGATTGTTTTAAATCGATCACAGCATTGGCTCCCAAATTTTTAACGGCCTGCAACCCTTTTTCATCCCTTCCGGTTCCAATGATGCGCCCTGCTCCTAACATTTTTGAAATTTGTATGGCTATTTTTCCAGAAACGCCCGTAGCGCCATTAATGAGAAGGGTCTCTCCTTTCCTAAGTTGTACTCCCCATTTCAACGGCAAATAAGAAGTCAGGGCCGAAGCAGGCAAGGCGGCAGCAACTGCCGGGGTAATTCCTTTGGGTATTTTTATAATATGTTCCTTGTATTGAGCGGGAATTACCGCTTTTTCTGCCATGGTGCCAAAGGGAGGTTTTACCCCGCCAAAAGCAACTAATGTTCCGTCCTTCAACCTTCCCACACCACTGTGACCTGCGACAGCAGGAAACTCGGGAAGCATTTGTTGGCTGGAGTAATGGGTTCCTGCAACCACCATTTTATCGAAGTTTTCCAAAACTACCGCCTTGACATCAATGGAGATATCGTCTCTATTGCACTGAGGATCAGCAAAATCCCGATATTGTGGGATAGCTCCGAAGTTTTCCACAACTGCTGCCTTCATGATATTTTTTGTTTAATGAAGATAACAATAATAATCCAACAAAAATTTGAAATTTCAGGCCACCTGAATGCAACAGGTTGGTAAAGATGCTAAACAATAATCACAAATGTATTATAATGGACGCTTTATGAAAAGCCGAATATTTTGTAATCTTATCTAAAGTATTATGGACAATGATAACTTTTATGTAATATTGGCCTTTTCCATTCTATTACTATGATAAAGTATATAAATTATATAGGAAAAGGGAATGTTATAGCTGCCGGGCTCTTATGTATGTTTCTGTTTCTTTTTAGAACAGCAGCAAATGGACAAACACATTCGAAAGATAGCTCCTTCAAACCCCATGGGAAGCTGTGGGGATATGCCTTTGGTGATTATTATTACAAGGCACATGCCGATTCGCTGGGCCGGGGAGGAGCAAACCAATACTCGGGTATTTCGCAGGGGCATAATGCCTTTCAGCTCAGGAGGGTTTATCTGGGTTATGATTATTACATCAGTTCCTCCTTCACGGCCCAGGTATTACTGGATGCCGCTTATACTTCCGGGGAGACATACGCTTTTTATATAAAATATGCCAACCTTCGCTGGAAAAATATACTGCCCGGAACCGACCTTATTATTGGACAGACCGCAACGCCTGCCTTTTCTGAAAATTCCGAGCCATATTGGGGATATCGTTCAATTGAAAAAACCATCACAGATATCAGGGGAACCCCTTCTTATGATCTCGGCGTTAAGTTGCAGGGAAAGATAGGAAAAAAAGGAAATTACGGGTACAATCTAATGGTGGGAAACAGTACCGGAGCCAGACAAGAGAACAACAGATTTAAGCGTTTCTACGGAGATATGTATGCTCGTCTTTTTGATAAAAGGATGATGATAGACCTCTATGGGGATTACGTAAGGCTGGACTGGCAAAGCGGCTTTCACCATGCCCGTTCGATGGCCAAATTGTTTATTGGTTATACCACTCCCTACTTTACTTTTGGTGCAGAAGGGTTTATGACATTCTTAAAAAATGACGTTACGGCTTTCAATAATAAAACTGTCCGGCGCGACACTTTGAACGGCACAGCTCTGGGATTTTCTTTATTTGCCCGCGGTACCCTTATTGATGATAAACTTGGCTATTTTGTAAGGATGGATCAATATAATCCGAATATCGGTTATGACCGGATCAGGTACAGCGAATACACAGCCTTCAGTAGAAATTATGAACCTAATAATAAAGAAAGGTTTATTACGGCCGGTCTTGATTTTACCCCGGTAAAGGAGGTTCATCTGATGCCCAACATCTGGTACAATTCGTATGTCGGGCAGGAGCAAAAAAATGCCGGAAAAGGCTATGACCTGGTTTACCGGCTGACCTTTTATTATATTTACGAGTAAAATTGCATCCTGTACGGGGAGGTATCTTTGGATTCAAGCAGGGATTCACCCATTAGAAATTCATCCACTTTCCTGGCACATTCGCGACCTTCGGAGATGGCCCATACCACCAGTGATTGCCCACGACGCATATCTCCGGCAACAAATATTTTTGGGATACTGGTCTGGAAACTTTTTTCGCCTGCTTTTACATTACCTCTCTCATCCAGGTCTATTCCCAGATCATCCAGCAGGCCTTCTTTCTGAGGATGTAAAAAGCCCATTGCTAAAAGTGCCAATTCACATGGGATTTCCCTTTCGGTGCCTTCTTTCTCCACAAATTTTGAGGGTCGCCCCTCTTTGGAAGCCTCCCACTTGAGATCCACGACTTTCAATGCTTTCAAGTTCCCGTTCTCATCCCCCACAAAGGCCTTGGTTGCAATGGCCCACCGGCGGTCTGCTCCTTCTTCATGGGAGCTGGTCGTTTTGAGGATCATTGGATAAGTAGGCCAGGGCATGTATGGGGTTCTTTCCTTTGGCGGAACAGGCATCAATTCAAACTGGGTAACGCTCGCAGCCTGTTGCCGGTTGGAAGTACCCACACAATCCGATCCCGTATCTCCCCCACCGATAACGACCACATTTTTACCGCTTGCAGAAACAGGATCTCCCGCTATACCCAAACCTGCATTTCGCTTATTCTGCTGCTTCAGAAAGTTCATGGCAAAATGGATGCCTTTTAAAGAACGCCCGGGGATATTCAAATCCCGCGGAATGGTGCTGCCCCCGGCGAGAACGATGGCCTGGTATTGCCGGAGCAGCTCATCAATATTTATATTGCCCCCCACATTGGCATGGCATCTGAAAACAATCCCCTCTTCTTTCATCACATTTATGCGTCTGTCCACCACCCATTTTTCCAGCTTAAAATCGGGAATTCCGTATCGCAATAGCCCGCCGGGACGATCATCCCGCTCAAAGACGGTCACTTCATGCCCGGCATAATTGAGTTGTGCAGCAGCTGCCAGGCCGGAAGGCCCGGATCCAATAACCGCTACTTTTTTCCCGCTTCTTACATGAGGTATTTTAGGCTTTACCAGCTTTTTCTCATAGGCAATTTCAATAATGTGCTTCTCAATTTCTTCTATCGTTACCGCCGGCTGATTAATACCCAGTACACAGGCGGTCTCACAGGGAGCAGGACATATCCGCCCCGTAAATTCCGGAAAATTATTGGTAGAAGTGAGGATAAGGTAGGCCTCTTCCCAACGTTTGTGGTATACGGCATCATTAAATTCGGGGATCACGTTGCCCAGCGGACATCCGTGATGGCAAAAGGGAATACCGCAATCCATGCACCGTGCCGCCTGCTGATTAAGCTTTTCAGGCTTAAAGCGATGAATAAATTCCTTATAATTTTTCACCCGTTCCGTCGGCGGATCCTTCTCCGGCAGCTCCCTTGTATATTCCAGAAAACCAGTTATTTTTCCCATAATGTATTTTAAGAACAATGAATCAAAACCTCTATGACATTGATTTCACATTGGTTGCCTCTTTCTGTTGACGCATGGCATGTTTATACTCCTGTGGGAACACTTTTACAAAATGTTTACTTTGAGTTTCCCAATCTTTCAATATGAAAGCTGCTACTGCACTCTTTGTATAATCCAGATGTTTCTTTAGAAGCCCTTGCAGATCCTTTTCATCCGGTTCTTCCAAGGGATCCAGATCGACAGTTTCCATATTACACAAGGAGTTAAAATCACCTTTCAGATCATAAACATAAGCGATACCGCCACTCATTCCCGCTGCAAAATTCCTTCCGGTAGGCCCGAGTATCACCACCTTCCCACCCGTCATATATTCGCAACCGTG
The DNA here is from genome assembly GCA_964478125.1 of uncultured Chitinophagaceae bacterium. Classification (GTDB taxonomy): domain Bacteria; phylum Bacteroidota; class Bacteroidia; order Chitinophagales; family Chitinophagaceae; genus FW021-bin31. The sequence continues at coordinate 30,466 of CAYZGR010000002.1, forward strand.
ATCTCCGACCCCTTCTACTACAGCTACAGTTCCGGAGTTCCGTACACAAAAACGTTCTCCCGCTCTTCCACGGATGTAAGATTCGCCCGAAGTAGCTCCGTAAAAGGCAACATTACCCACTATAATATGCTCTTCAGGTTTAAACTCTGCCTTTCTATCCGGATAAAGGATCAAAAGGGCGCCCGAAAGACCTTTGCCAAAATAATCATTGGCTTCTCCCTCCAGCTCTATGGTGATCCCCTTTGTGGTAAATGCACCAAAGCTTTGTCCTGCACTGCCTCTTGCATTGATGTGAATGGTATCGTCAGGGAGTCCTTCCGACAGATAGCGTTTGGTCACCTCATTGGAAAGGATGGTACCAAGTGTTCGATCTGTATTTTTAACTTCAATACTTATTCGTACTTTCTGTTTGTTTTCCAGCGCCCCGGCGGCCTCTTTAAGTAATTTACGGTCGGCCACATGTTGCAAACCATGATCCTGTTTACTGCTGTTGTAAAGCTCCCTGCCGGAAGCCTCCGGATATTTATAAAGGATAGGGGAAAGATCAAGGTTTCTGAATTTCCAGTGCGGATGGTCCTCTTTTACTTTAAGGGCATCTACCTGCCCCACCATTTCATTGATGGTACGATAGCCCAGCATGGCCATAATTTCCCTTAATTCCTGAACCATGAACCGGATCATATTGATAACATATTCCGGTTTCCCTGTAAATCTTTTTCTGAGTTCCGGGTTCTGAGTAGCTACACCCACAGGGCAGGTATTTAGATGGCATTTGCGCATCATGATACAGCCCTCGGTCACCAAGGCGGCAGTGGCGACTCCCCACTCTTCCGCTCCCAACAAAGTAGCAACAGCAATATCCCTTCCTGTTTTCAATTGACCATCTGTCTGCAATATCACCCGGTTTCTCAATTTATTCCGGACCAACGTCTGCTGTGTCTCTGATAAACCCAATTCCCAGGGCAGCCCCGCATGACGAATAGAGTTTAATGGGGAGGCTCCGGTTCCGCCATCCATTCCGGAAATCAGAATAACATCTGCTTTGGCTTTGGCCACGCCGGCGGCAATGGTTCCCACTCCAACCTTGGATACAAGCTTCACACTGATCCGGGCTTCCCGATTCGCATTTTTCAAGTCATAGATCAATTGGGCCAGATCTTCTATGGAATATATATCATGGTGAGGCGGAGGAGAGATCAACCCCACCCCAGGGGTAGAATGTCTAACCTTAGCGATCCAATGGTCCACTTTATGCCCGGGTAATTGTCCGCCCTCTCCCGGTTTCGCCCCTTGTGCCATTTTTATCTGAAGTTCCTTAGCTTCTGAAAGGTACCTGCTGGTAACGCCAAAACGGGCAGAGGCTACCTGTTTAATGGCTGAATTCATAGAATCGCCATTTGACAAAGGTGTATAGCGCATTTCATCTTCCCCCCCTTCGCCGGTATTACTCTTTCCTCCGAGGCGGTTCATGGCAACCGCCAGTGTACTGTGTGCTTCATGTGAGATGGAGCCAAAAGACATGGCGCCTGTAGCAAAACGTTTATATATATTCTCCGCAGGCTCCACTTCTTCCAGGGGGACCGGCGGCCTTTGCGGATTGAATTCCAGACGGCTGCGCAGTGTACTTGCCCTGCTTCCCAAATCATTAATCAGCCGGGCATATTTTTTATAAATATTGTAATCATTCATCCTCGTGGCATACTGCAACAGATGAACCGTCTGCGGATTAAACAAATGCATTTCACCTTTTCTTTTCCAATGGTAGATACCACCGGTGGGCAATCTTTCCGCCGGATACCGTTTATCGGGGAAAGCCCGGACGTGCTTGACAAGAACTTCTCGTGCAATCTCATCAAGTCCAAGGCCCTCAATGCGGGAAGCTGTCCCATTGAAATATTTATTGACCACCTCGGTGTTCAGGCCTATAATCTCAAAGATCTGGGCCCCCTGGTAGGATTGCAGCGTAGAAATACCCATACGCGAGAAAGTCTTCAGCAAACCATAATTCACTGCTTTTACATAATTTTTCTTCAAGGCCTCCGTACTTAATTCTGTCTCTATCTTTCCGGTCTGTTTCATATCACGGATAGTAGACAATGCCAGATAGGGATTAATAGCGGTAGCCCCATATCCCAGTAAACAAGCAAAATGGTGTACTTCCCACACATCTCCCGCTTCCACGACGATCCCTACCGCTCCGCGTAATCCTTTTCGAATCAAATGATGATGCACGGCTGAAACCGCCAATAACGAAGGAATTGCAGCATGGCCCGAATCTATGGCCCTGTCGGACAACACCAACACCTCAAACCCTTCGGATGCTGCGTCGGCAGCATAGCGGCACAACCGGTCCAGCCCTCTTTTCAGGGAGCCGGCCTTACCGTCTGCTCTAAAATAAGTTTGTAATGTTTTAGCCTGAAACTTCCCGGTATCAATACTCCTGAGCTTTTCCAGATCATTGTTCAGCAATACGGGATGCTTGAGCGCTACCGTATGGCAGTGAAGCGGATCCTGGTCCAACAGATTTCCATTGTTTCCAACAAAAGTAGCCAGGCTCATTACCATCCTTTCGCGAATCGGATCGATAGGCGGATTGGTAACCTGTGCAAACAGTTGCTTAAAATAGCTGGAAAGATGCTGGGGTTGTTCACTTAACACGGCAAGTGGAATATCCAGTCCCATTGCACCTATAGGGGCTTTGCCTCCCAAGGCCATAGGTTCCAAAATATCTTGCAGATCCTCCCGACTGTAACCAAATACATTCTGATACTTGAAAATAGCTTCATGCGCAAGAGGCGTGAAACGCACCCGCGGCTCCGGTAGTTCTTCAATCCGGATTTTATATTTGTTCAACCATTCCGCATAGGGTTTTTCGCTGCAAATTTTATTTTTCAACTCTTCATCACTGATAATCCTTCCCTGCTCCATATCCACCACGAACATTTTGCCCGCCTGCAACCGGCCCTTCTCTATTATAATCGAAGGGTCTACCGGCAATACGCCTGCTTCTGAAGCCATGATAACGCGGTCATCGCTGGTTACCATAAACCGGGAGGGTCGTAGTCCATTCCGGTCAAGCGTTGCGCCTATTATATTTCCATCCGTAAAAGAAATAGAAGCAGGACCATCCCAAGGTTCCATAATAGAGGCATGATATTCATAAAATGCCTTCTTAAGCGGGTCCATTAAATCATTTTCATCCCATGCTTCCGGTATCAGCATCATCATGACATGCGGCAGAGAACGACCCGACAGGGTCAGAAACTCAACCATATTGTCCAGGCAGGCACTGTCGCTTTGATGTTCATCCACCAGGGGCAACAACATTTCCATCTCCTCACCGGTAAAGTAGGGAGAACTGAAAGAACCGGTATTGCTGCGTAACCAGTTTAAGTTACCCTGCAAGGTATTGATCTCCCCGTTGTGCGCAATAAAGCGAAATGGCTGAGCCAGCTTCCATGAGGGAAAAGTGTTGGTAGCAAAGCGGGAATGTACGAGACCAAAAGCCGATACCACCCGCGGATCGGTAAGGTCTTTGAAATAACCGCGTACCTGTCCCGCTATGAGTTGCCCTTTATAAATGATGGTTTTACAGGACAGAGAAGAAAAATGAAACAGTTCTTTTTCTTTTCTCAGGGTTTGCCGGACCAGCTTGGTCACATAATTCCGGAGCACAAATAATTTTCTCTCAAAATCTTCAGGAGTCTCTATAAAATCCGGACGGCCAAAAAACACCTGTTCCATTGTTGGTTCCACACTCCTGGCTGTTTTACCAATATCGCCGTCATCAACCGGTAACTCCCGATAGCCCAGAACCGGAAGCTCCAGTTTTTCTGCCGCTTGTTCCATGATGGCCCTACACTCTTCCCTTCCCTTAATCGCTTCAGGAAAGAATACCATCCCTACGCCGTATGCTCCATATTCCGGTAACTTGATGCCCCGTTTTAGACATTCTTCGTATAAGAAGGCATGAGGGATCTGAATCAGGACCCCGGCGCCGTCTCCTGTATTGTTCTCACAGCCGCAGGCGCCGCGATGTGCCATATTCTCCAGGATCGTCAGGGCGTCTAAAATCATTTGATGGCTCTTACACCCTTTAATATGTGCAACGAAGCCTATTCCGCAGGCATCATGCTCATACCGGGAATCATACAATCCGGTGCTTTCTCTTTTCATATCATACCAATTTACCGTTAAGATATTTTTTAAAGGGTTTAGAGGCTATTACAAATATACAAACAAAAATCTTTTTTTTTATTAAAAATATTTTAACGATACATAATAAAATAGATATTATTTAATTAATAGGTATTTTCATTAGTATATTTTTAAAATGGTAAATAATGGACAGGACCTTCTCTTTTGCTTATCATTAAGGGATTACCAGTCGGATGGATTAGGGAATAGGCTTAGGATAAAAAAAGCAGTTCTCGATATTTTGGCAGACGCCAATCATTATCATCCGTTAAAAATTCCAGCTTGTCACAATGATAGCGAATCGGATCGAAGCAGGTCTTTACTTGATCCACATAAACAATAGCCTTTTCTGTCAGGTCTGCTATCCGGTTGGCTTTTTTACGCTGTGCGATCATTCTTTCCACTCCTTCCGTAATGCCGGCGATATGTTCAGATATCTTTTCCATAATCCTGTATTGAGACCGCCAAGCGGCTTCAGGCAGTCCGCATTCCTTTAATCCCCTGATATTTTCTATCAGCCGATTCTGATACACAATGGCAGAAGGTATAATATAATTAGTGCACAGATCCCCCAAGATACGTGCTTCAATTTGAATGTGTTTAATATAATCTTCCTGCAAAATTTCATACCGGGCCTTAAGCTCCTTTGCAGTAAAGACTTTCATTCGGGTGAACAGGTCCGTTGTTTCAGGACAATTATAAGCATGCAGGGCGTAAGGCGTCGTCCGTTCGTTGGCAAGGCCCCGTTTGGCAGCCTCTCTTACCCATTCTTCACTATATCCGTCTCCTTCAAACAAGGCACTCCTGGAAGAAGCAATAAAATGCTGCATGGTCCTCAAGAGCGCAACTTCCTTCTTTTGGCCTCCTGCAATCAGCCGATCAACTTCATCTTTAAACCGGGTAAGCGTATCCGCGACTATTGTATTAAGGGCGATCATGGCGCTGGCAGAGTTGGCCGACGCCCCTACGGCTCTGAATTCAAATTTATTTCCGGTAAAGGCAAAAGGTGAAGTGCGGTTGCGATCGGTATTATCTTTAAACAGTTCCGGAATACGCTTGTGCAGGTCAATCTTCAATAATGCTTCATCTTGTTCATCAAAAGTCTGATCTACTCGAGACTCGATTTCATTTAATATGGCGGAAAGATAGCGACCGATAAAAACGGAAACAATAGCAGGAGGCGCTTCATTGGCCCCGAGACGATAGTCGTTGCCGGCCGAGGCAATAGAAGCACGTAGCAGACCCGCATGATCATGAACCGCCCTGATAGTATTGATAAAAAAGGCCAAAAACATGAGGTTGGTCTTCGGCGTTTTTCCGGGTTTCAGAAGATTTATACCCGTATCGGTTCCCATACTCCAGTTGTTGTGTTTCCCAGACCCGTTAATTCCTGCAAACGGTTTTTCATGCAAGAGCACTTTTAATTCATGCCTGCGCGCCACCTTGTTCATGATATCCATTAAAAGCAGGTTGTGATCCACGGCAATATTGACTTCTTCAAAGATAGGAGCACATTCGAATTGTGAAGGGGCCACCTCATTATGCCTTGTTTTTAAGGGGATTCCCAATTTATAACATTCAATCTCCAAGTCGCGCATGAAGGCGTACGCACGATCGGGAATGGAACCAAAATAATGGTCTTCCAATTGCTGTCCTTTGGCGGGAGGATGACCGATGACGGTTCTCCCGCACTGCATCAGATCCGGACGTGCACTCGCCAGGCGGGCATCTATGAGAAAATATTCCTGCTCCCAACCCAAAGTGGGAATGACACTGCTTATATTCTTGTCAAAATAATGGCAGACTGCAGTGGCTGCTTTATCCAGCGCCTCCACAGACCGGAGCAAAGGCGTTTTATAATCTAAAGATTCTCCGGTATAAGAAACGAAGGCCGTTGGGATACAGAGTGTACGTCCCAATCCCATATCCATGATAAATGCCGGAGAAGAAGGATCCCAGGCGGTATATCCCCGGGCTTCAAAGGTGGTCCGCAATCCGCCGCTGGGCAGGCTGGAAGCATCGGGTTCTTGTTGCACCAACGAATTTCCGTCAAAATTTTCAATAGGGGTACCGTCTTCATCTATACTAAAGAAAGCATCGTGCTTTTCAGCAGTGGAGCCCGTAAGCGGCTGAAACCAGTGGGTGTAATGGCTTACACCTTTATCCATAGCCCAGGCACGCATCCCGGAAGCTATCTGGCCGGCCATTTTCCGGTCGATCTTCAAACCCGATTTTACAGATGTGATCAGGCTTCTGTAAGCTTCATCGGTGAGATATTCCTGCATGATCTTGCCTGTAAATACATTACTTGCAAAAAAGCCGGTAATTTTTGAATGATCCAGCCGGGAGTTATTGGGCATCACCGCTGTGGGTTGTATAGAATTACCACTTAATTTTTCAAGTGCGGAGAATCTGAAGTTTTCCATAAAAGTATTTTTGCAAAAAAAATTAAATTATTTTATATGTACAATATTTTCTTATACTATTTGTGAAAAATGACATTATACTAATAATTTATTATTTTATTTTGTATATTTTTAGTATTTTGTATATTTTTCCTTAAAAAATATTACATATCAATTATAATTATATAATATATTCTACAACTATTGAAAATTTATCGCAGATTATAGATTCATATTATACGAAGCAAGCCCTATCGGATATCGCGCTACTACCGGTATGCGCCTCCCCCCTCCGAAAGCCTTGCAGGAAATGCGCAGCGCAGGGCAGCACTGCCGGCGTTTGTACTCATTGGTATGGACCAGCCTCACAATCCTTCTTACCACAGAAGGCTCAAATTCCGTTTTGAAAATGAGGTCATTCAGCCCTTTTCGGTGTTCAATATATTCGTATAATACCGCATCTAATATTTTATAATCCGGAAGGCTGTCACTGTCTTTCTGATCCGGACGTAATTCGGCGGAAGGAGGCTTGTTCAGAATATGCTCCGGGATAATCTTTACATCCCGGTTGATGTATCCGGCCAGTGCATAAACCTGTGTCTTATATAAATCACCAATGGGGCTGATCCCGCCCGCCATATCTCCGTATAAGGTTCCATAGCCTACAGCAAGCTCGCTCTTGTTGGAAGTGTTCAATAAGATGTAATTAAACTTATTGGCAAGTGCCATTAATAAATTGCCCCTTATACGGGCCTGTATATTTTCTTCCGCCGTGTCAAAAGGAAGGCCTTCAAAAGAAGGCGCCAAGGTCCGTAGAAATTCCTCATACAGGTTGTCTATCGAAAAGATTTCATAGACATTTCCCCAATTTTCGGAAAGCTGTACGGCATCGTTTATCGAGTGCCCGCTCGAAAACGGAGAAGGCATGATGATCGCATGTATATTCTCCCGGCCTAATGCAACACAGGCCAGAGATAAAACGACCGCACTATCAATTCCCCCGGAAAGCCCGAGTATCGCTTCCTTGAAATGCAACTTATTAAAGTAGTCTCGAATTCCCGCCAACAGCGCCTGATAAATACGATCGATATTTCTCTCCGGGTTATAAGGCAATCCTGCAAGCAACGTGCGGGAATATGCCGGCATATTTCCCGTGGCCGGATGCAAGGGCTTTAGGGAAATACCGTTTTTCTGTTCTCCTGATCTATTTTTTGCCGGATATTTGTTTGTACCTCCCTGTAACTCCGGAATTGTACAGCCGTCAATGGCCTCTTCAAACAGCGGAAATGCTTTCAGAATTTTTCCCGCTGCATCTAAAATGAAAGAACCTCCGTCAAAGATCATCTCTGTCTGAACACCGGTTGCGTTACAATATACTACCGGCAAATGATATTTATAAATATGAGTGCGGATGATGGCCAGACGCTTCTCCTGCTGATCATAATCAAAGGGAGAGGCAGATATGTTAATGATGAGATCGGGATCCTGCTTTATCAGTTCCTCCATTGGGCAGATAGGATAGAGCGAACCGCTCGCCAGACTCCACAGGTCCTCACAAAGGGTGATAGCCAGTTTTTTCCCCTTGAAAGGAACAATTACCCGCTCAGCAGCAGGTTCAAAATACCGATCCTCATCAAAAATATCGTAGGTAGGCAGACAACTTTTATGGACTACTTGTTGCACTTTCCCCTGATATAAAAACCAGGCGCTGTTAAACAAATCTTTCCCTTCCCGCCGGGTATTGCGGCACGGGGCGCCCACAAGAATAGCCAGCTCCTTCGAATAGGCTTTCAATGAATCTATGGCTCCCTCGCAATGATCGATAAAATCCTCAAACTCCAGAAGATCTTGTGGCGGATAACCGCAGACGCACAATTCTGAAAAAACCAATAATTCAGCCTCTTGTTCCTTCGCCTGTCGAATTGCACGGATGATTTTATTCAGGTTTCCCTTAAAATCCCCAATCGTATAATTTTGTTGTGCAAGAAATATTTTCATGCTTTATATATATGGGAACCAGTCTGTTAAAGCAACCTGACGCCATGAGCTTTACAGTTACGGACCATCTTATCCGGCCAGAGCCCGGTACTAATCTCTCCTATATGTACTTTCCTAAGGAAATACATACCGGTACGGGATTGGCCGATACCGCCTCCAATACTAAGGGGAAGCTCATCATTCAGCAATAATTGATGAAAATGTAATTTCACCCGTTTCTTCTGGTCCTTTAGAACAAGCTGACGAAGCAGGCTTTCTTTATCTACCCGTATACCCATAGAAGAGAGTTCCAGGGCCCTTTCGAGAACAGGGTGCCATACCAGAATATCGCCATTCAGGCCATTGTATCCTTCACCATTCGGGCTGCTCCAGTCATCATAATCGGGAGAGCGGCCGTCATGGGGTCGCCCGTTAGAAAGCAGTCCGCCAATACCGATGATAAATACGGCGCCGTATTCCCTGACTATTTCATTTTCCCGCTCTACAGGAGGCAGTTCCGGATAACGTTGTAAAAGTTCCTCTGCATGTATAAAATAAATTTGATCCGGAAGCATAGGGGCAATATCGTAGTTTTTCGATATGAATACTTCTGCCCTCTTGAGAAGCAAAAACAACTTTTTCACCGTTTCCTTCAGATACTCCAGACTGCGGTCTCCGGCCACAATCCTTTTTTCCCAATCCCATTGATCAACAAAAACAGAATGCAGATTGTCCGGTATTTCATCCGCCCGAATGGCATGCATATCCGTGTAAATACCTTCATGAACGGGAAGCTCATACGCTGCCAACGCCATACGTTTCCATTTTGCCAGCGATTGCACCACTTCCGCCTCTATATTCATCGCTTTTATAGAGAAGCACACCGGACGTTCGATACCATTCAGGTTGTCATTGACCCCCGTTCCTTTTTGAACAAAAAGCGGCGCGCTTACCCGGTGCAGCTGCATTTCCGTCTCCAGGTTCAGTTCTATAAAAGTCTTCAATTGTTGCATGGCCCGTGCTGTAGATATAGGATCCAGCACAGGGCGGTATTCACGGGGAAAGGCTCTACCCGGAGGCTGAGTTTGTGTTTTAGTGGATTTCATAGTTATTATTTAATTTAAAGACATTGAATATTATCTAATTATGTAACAAATATAATAGTAAACATACAATTATACACTGCAAATGTAGAAAAATATTCAATAAATCAAATATTTTATTACAAATTATTTATTACTCATATTCCTTTCCCACTGATAATAGAAATTGAATCCTTTAAAAAAGAGCATATCTATGGTAAGGTTGAGAGGAGAGATCCACAGACAAGAAAGCCGGTCGGAATTTCCCTGGGCCATGCATGGAACAACGGCTTTCTATGGATCTGTCCAAAAAGATCCGCTCTTTATCTTGATGCTTATCTACTGAAAAATGGTTTCACTGTCAGGAGAGACACCGCTCTCTACAGACCAGCATTATGGAAGCTGCCGCTGAGGTCATTGGAAAAAGTGTCGGTATGCTACTGTATTGATAGAGCAAAAGAAGACGTTCCATCTGCTGACGAGATTTATTTATCTGTTCCCGATAACATACCCGATCCCAGCCTGAATTGGTTGGCCGCCGCATCTTTTTCGTAGGGACTGGGCGGCATCGGTTCTGCTTTTCTACTGCTCCTGGCTGTAATGGAAAGCATTACCGGCGTAACGGCCTGCTGGTCAAGGAGCCAGACATCCGCACGCCCCTTCCAATCAGAGTTGCCATTCTTTGATCCTAAAGTAAACTTATACGTATGTGTACCGGAGACATTGTTTTTCAGCATGTAAGAATAAACGCTCCATACCCCTTTTTGGCGTTGCAGAGTAGCAGCTACTGCTTTTCCGTCTACCGATAATTTTCCATCAGGAAAAGGCTGTCCCATAGAAGCAGAATCGGGATGTAAAAAGACCACGAAACGAGGCAGTCGTATGTCTGACCCAAAGCGTACTTTAGCGGTCAGGGCGCTACCTGCAAAGTGCAGATCAGGTTGTTCAAAAGGAGTCGCTTGTGCCGGAGGGATCTGAAGGTCCAACGGCATGGCTTTTTTACCGTTGATCGTTACTGACGCCACCTCTTCCGGGTTTAAAAATTTTGCCTTTCTCCCCCTTTTCAATACCTCTATCTGATCTTTATTTCCTTCATGGCTTTTCACTCTAAAGGAAACACCAGCCAACAATGGACGTGCCGCAGAATCTAACGGGTATACTTCATAAATGGCAGATTCGTAACCTTCTAAAGGGATACGGATGCTTGCACCGGCAGCATACAGATCCGGAGCGATCCAGTGATCAGGGTATACCCTTTCCAAAACAAGCGAGCGTGCTTCCGGGTCCATGCCATACGCCGGATCCAGTTTTACCTCAATATGCTGTTCTTTCATTTGAGGATTACGTAATGCAATCACTCCTTTGTTTCCTTTGTAATGAACATAACCATATGTTTCTCCTCTTGTCGGATCTCCACCGATCATAAAAGTATTGTTATTAATAACAGGAAAGCGATCTTCCGCCCATTTCAATGATTTGCTTAATGCATTCCATTCTGCTGCATTCAGGAGGTCGGGAGAAATATACAATTCATACATCGTCACGCCGCGGCCAAAATAGAACATAGCATCATCGGTAAATTTGCTCAGGGGATCATCACTGCCTCCGATCTCATTCAACCTGCCTTTAATTATACCATGTGTCATCAGATTGGAAAGCGGAAACCATTGGTCCAGGTTATGGAAATCGTTGTACAATACCAGGTCCTTGTATGTCATAGATGCATCACGCTGGCTGTAGGAAGGAATGTCTGCAAACCCAAAATCTCCTCCCTGCATCCATATTTGATTGGCAAAGGTCATCCACCAGGGGCTGAGCCAGGTTCCCGAGGTAATATTCAAATAGGTTTTGGGATTTATTGCACGCACGGCACGTGCTTTTGCTATAAGCGAATCCAATATGGCCCTGCGGGAATAGATGCCGATCGGGTGGCCATGGGTGGGATTACTGCAGGAAAATTGCAAACCGTCCCACTTGAAATACCCTACTCCCCCATTTTTCACCATATCGGTAGTTCTTTTCTGAAAAAGAGCGCTGTATTTCTTCCCCCCCAAACACATCATTGAATTCCTGCCATGACCAGTCACTTCATATCCATGATCCCGCATCCAACGAATGCGGTCCATACGAAAAGAATACCCCCCGGTAGGCCCGTACCAGATACCCAGGGAGGTACCCAGTTTATCCAAAGCATCAGATATGGGTTTTAAACCATGAGGGAATGTTTTCCGATCTAATTTCCAATCGCTTTTGTGAATATCCCAGCCATCATCCAATACAAAGGCATTCAGGTGAATACCATAAGGCTCGATCATGTTTTTCCTGAATTGATTAATAATGGCCATGATGTTCTTCTCATTCATAACATGGTTTTGAGCCACATCCTTAAATGCGGGCGAACGCAGATCATACCAACTGTTGTAAAGCGCATAGGGCTCATTCTTCGTATAACGAATATCGGGCAAATATTTAAAGAACCAGTTCTTTATATAATGATCAGGGGCCAGGCCTTCCACCACCCATTTACTGCTCACCCATTGGTCTTTCACAATGGCACCCACAATTTCCTTACATTTTAACACCGGCCTGCTTCCGGTTCTGCTCCTTATTGTTGTAGTGGCGGCGGGATACTCGATCCCGAAGAAAACCCCTCCATGAGTAAAGTCAACTGCGGCCGGCTGGCCAAAGGAACCTTTTTTTATTATCGTATAATGTTTCATTTTCCCTGATGAGATAGCTCCCTTCCGGGAGTACATCACATTCAACCAATTGGACTCTTTTACCGTATCCCGGACAGCAATACGGCGCCTGCTATAGAATTTGCCGGGTAATAGCTGGTAAGATATGCGTAATTGTGTGGTATTCGCCCGATTGACCGGATTAAAATATAATTCCAGCACCACTCCCCCTCCTTTTATCTTTTTAAATTCATAAGAATGATAACGAAAGGCTTTTTTGTCGAAAGAAATCTGATTGTTGGCATTCAGCTGTCTTCCGGGCGCCGACCAGGCGGTCCACATCATATTTAATGAAAAGTTCCCATCCGTAAGAACATGGAAGGGCTGTTCGTTATAATGAGCGTCCAACCATTTCTTCCTGCCGGTCAATTCATCTCCTTTTAGTATATCATTCCTGATCCATACTTCCTGTCTTACCTTATTATTTGATAAGAAGAAAGTCGTTGAACCCGCCCGCTCTTTAACAGCGGTCTGAACAGATTGCGCATAGAGAGCCGGAGACAGCAACAGGAAAACCATGGCTGTAAAAACAGAGGGTATGCTTTTAGACATATTTATTCTTTTAAAGTAAAAACAATCAGCGTACACTGACACTTACACGAGTAGTATTTATAGAAGGGCTACGGGGATACAAGGTACGACAAAAACCCTTTATCAGGAACAATATCCTTTAAACCATTAAAAATTTAATGCTAAGCTACTAAAACCGTTACCGTTTAGTATTTCTCCAAAAGCGAACATAATTCATTTATGGATCTCAGAAGTTTCATGGAAGAGGATCTCGGGATGATTTTGCTTTTCCGTATTGAGAAACCATTCGGATTGGGCCAGATATACCAGATGATCATCCTTATCTTCTACAATATTGGCCTGTTTAAACCGGATAAATTCATCCACCGCCTGCTTTTCACCAGTGATCCAACAAGCCTTATAATAAGGAAGCGAATTAAATTGACAAGAAGCGCCATACTCCTGTAACAACCGATACTGAATTACTTCAAATTGCAATTCACCCACACACCCTATAATCTTCCGGTTGCCGCCATGCTGGGTAAACAACTGTGCCACTCCTTCGTCCGTCAACTGCCGAATGCCCTTCTCAAGTTGCTTGGTTTTCATGGGATCTTTATTGATCAGTTCTTTGAAGAGCTCGGGAGAGAAACTGGGAATACCTGTAAAATAAAAGTCTTCTCCTTCCGTCAGGGTATCTCCGATCTTAAAATTTCCGGTATCAAAAAGGCCTACCACATCCCCGGGATAGGCTTCTTCCAACACATTCTTTTCTCTGGCCATAAAAGTGTATGGATTGCTGAAACGCAATTTTTTATTCAAACGGACATGATGGTAAAAAGTATTGCGTTCAAATTTCCCGGAACACACCCTCAAAAAAGCCAGCCGGTCTCGATGGCGGGGATCCAGGTTAGCATGGATTTTAAAAACAAAGCCGCTAAATTTATTCTCCGCCACTTCTACCCTTCTCGTACTGGTATCGCGTCCTTGAGGAGGCGGGGCCACTTCAATAAAGATATCCAGCAGCTCTTTCACACCGAAATTGTGCAATGCACTTCCGAAAAAGACAGGGGCAAGTTTCCCTGCCAGATAATCCGTCTGATTCAATGGATCATAAACCCCCTCGATTAATTCTACCTCTTCCTCCAATTGTTTCGCATCGGTTTCATCAAAAAAGGGTTTCAGGGCTTCCTCATTCAGCTCAGGCAAAGGAACTTCCTCCTGCTCCGTAATCTTTTTTCCGGGATCAAAAGGAATATAGGTCTTGTTATATAGATTATAAACCCCCTTAAAATCTTTACCCATGTTGACCGGCCAGGTAAGCGGCCTTAGTTGAATATTTAATTTTTCTTCCAGTTCATCCAGTAGGTCAAAAGGATATTGGCCGTCCCGGTCCATTTTATTAATAAAGATCATCACGGGAGTATCCCGCATACGGCATACTTCCATAAGCCGGGCCGTTTGCTCCTCGACCCCCCTCATGTTATCAACAACCAAAACTACACTATCCACGGCTGTCAGGGTACGATAGGTATCTTCTGCAAAATCCTTATGCCCGGGAGTGTCCAGCAAATTGATCAAAATATTCTCGTATTCAAAACTCATGACAGAGGTGGCTACGGAAATGCCCCGCTGTCTTTCTATTTCCATAAAATCAGAAGTGGCTGTTTTTTTTATCTTATTGGACTTTACCGCACCTGCCGTTTGAATGGCTCCCCCGAATAAAAGTAATTTTTCCGTAAGCGTCGTCTTCCCTGCATCCGGATGCGAGATCACCGCGAAGGTTCGTCTTTTCTTTACTTCTTGTTGAAGCTTATGCTTTCCTGTAGTTTGATTCTCTGTTGTTGCAGCCTGGCTCATAGTTTCCAATAAGGTTGCAAAGGTAAGGTTTATAAGATTTAAGATAAAAACCCAAGGGATAGAAAAAAACACTTAAAGCCCCGGCCGCCTCCGACCAACAAAGCGGGACATCCAAATAGGATAGAGAACTCTGAACTCTCTTACTATAATTATAACCACTATACCGGAGTCGATAATGTATCATTTAATATATTTTTATAATAAAATGGCTAATTTGATATTTTTCTAATAATAACTAATTAAAATTGATTTTCTTCTAAAAAATTAAGAATTTTGTTTGTAATAAGTAAATATTAAAATACTTTTGCAAGGCAAAAAATACAATTATGGAATTAGCAGAACGCGTCAATCGCATTGCAGAATCCCAGACACTGCGTATGTCCCGCCTGGCAAGAGAATTGAAGGCAGACGGTAAAGATGTAATAAGCCTCAGCCTGGGCGAGCCGGATTTTGATACGCCTGATCATATCCGGGAAGCGGCCAAAAAAGCTATAGATGAAGGTTACACCCATTACACGCCGGTACCCGGTTATAAAGAACTCCTGGAAGCGATTAGCCACAAACTGGAACGGGATAACGGCCTGCATTATGCGCCTTCACAAATTGTCACCTCCACGGGGGCCAAACATAGCCTTATTAACGCAATCATGTGTACCGTAAACGCCGGAGATGAGGTGATCATTCCCACCCCCTACTGGGTTACCTATTCCGAACAGGTAAAGTTTGTTCAGGGGCGAGTGGTTACCCTTAAAGGGAAAGCGGAAAATGATTATAAAATCACTCCGGAACAATTAGAGGCAGCCATCACGCCCAAAACCAAATTGTTCATGTTTTCATCTCCCTGCAATCCTTCCGGCTCAGTTTACACCAAAGAAGAGTTGTCAGGATTAAAAGATGTCTTTGAAAAACATCCGAATATCTGGGTTCTTTCAGATGAAATTTACGAATACATCAATTATTCGGGAAAACACGAAAGTATTGCTCAATTTGATTCCATAAAAGACCAGGTTATACTGGTAAATGGCTTGAGTAAAGGATATGCCATGACGGGATGGCGCCTGGGATATATTGCAGCTCCCCTGCCTTTGGCTAAAGCCATAGGGAAAATACAGGGGCAGTTCACTTCCGGTACTTGCTCTATTACACAACGCGCCGCCCTCTATGCGCTGGAATCGGATTCACAGGCCACGAAAGACATGGTTGAACAGTTCCGTAACAGAAGAACTTTTATTCTAGAGGGTATACGCCAAATACCGGATATCAAAGTACACGACCCGCAAGGCGCATTTTATATCTTCCCTGACGTCAGCGCCTATTTCGGCAAAAGCTATGAAGGTGAAAAGATCAATAATGCAGATGACCTCTCCATGTATCTGCTGCAAAAAGGGTTGGTGGCTACGGTAACAGGTTCCGCTTTTGGGGAACCCAATTGTATTCGTATATCGTATGCCGCTTCCATTGATAACATCAGAGTAGCATTGAACCGGATAAAGGAGGCCCTGGCCCATCTCAAGTAAGTTCATCCTTTTAAAGATAAAAAGCCGCGAACGTTCTCTTTCCTTCGTTCGCGGCTTTTTCGTTTCTTTGCGAAATGTATTCACTGACTAAGAAAATCCTTTTCTTGTGGCCTCCGGAAAAAGCGCATCATCTAACCATGCGGCTGCTCAGGACGATCACAAAAATACCCGCAGGCAAACAAATACTAAAAAAATGTTTTTGCTATACGCATCCTTCCTTAGAAAAGAATTTATGGGGCATTACTTTTCCCAATCCCGTCGGCCTCGCCGCAGGATTTGATAAAGACGCACGTTACCCAGACCTTCTGGAATATCTTGGATTCGGTTTTATAGAGATTGGTACCGTTACTCCAAAGCCACAACCGGGCAATGATAAACCACGCTTATTCAGACTCCCGAATGATGAAGCGCTGATCAACAGAATGGGATTTAATAATGAAGGCGCGCAAGCGGCTGCTGAAAGATTAAAAAGAAGAAAAGGGAAAATCATCATTGGCGGAAATATCGGTAAAAATAAGAGCACACCCAATTCCAAAGCCATTGAAGATTATGAAAAGGCCTTCTGGGCGCTAAAGAATGTGGTAGATTATTTTGTTGTGAATGTCAGCTCTCCCAACACGCCGGGGTTGCGCAGCCTTCAGGAAAAGGGACCGTTGCAGGAACTGTTGACCCTCCTCCAAAAGCTTAATAAGGCACAATCCAAACCCCGGCCCTTATTGTTAAAAATAGCACCTGATTTAACGGATCAGCAACTGGACGACATTGTTGAGATTGTTCGAAACACGCAAATAAACGGCCTGATCGCTACCAATACCACTATTGACCGGTCAGATTTAACCACTCCCGAAAATAAGGTAAACGCCTGCGGAAACGGGGGCTTAAGCGGCAGGCCTTTAAAGAAAAGGAGTACGGAAGTAATCCGTTATTTACATCAGAAAACAGGAGGGCAGGTTCCCATTATTGCCTCTGGCGGAATTTTCACTGCCGAAGATGCCAGGGAAAAATTAGCTGCCGGGGCTGCTCTCATTCAAGTATATACCGGATTTATCTACCGGGGACCCGAAATAGTAAAAAAGATCTGTAAAGGACTGACCGGAGGGTCAAATTGACTATTCTCTTAATAATTCCTTTTCTTTTCCAACCTGTGCGGCTATCAATGGCGATTTTGGCGCCAGGAAGAAACCGGTAAGGCTGGCGAAAAGGATCGGTATAAAATAGCCGAAACCGGTCAATGTTGCCACAAGAATAATGGTGCTTAAGGGAGTCCGCGTAACACAGGAATTCACTGCTGCCATACAACAAACAACAGCCAGGCCGAGATCCTGGCCCGGAAATATTCTAAAGATGATCATTCCCAACGTGGCGCCTATAAAAAACAAAGGAATGATAAAACCGCCCCTCCATCCGGAGGTAACGGTCAGGGACATACTAAATATTTTGACAATCATAATAACGATCAGAATACTCATGGTCCAGGATCCGTGTAACAGATCAATCAATTCATAATGAGAAAAGAAACGCGTCACCGGGAGCTTCCATCCCAAAATCCCAAGAATAATACCGCTTAGTAAAGTTTGAACATAAAAAGGCAGCCGCGCTTTTTTAAAGGTCCTTTTCAGGGTCCTGAAAGTCCAGATAATGGCCCATCCCAATAGCGCCCCCGCTGCACCGTAAAGCATCGCCCAGAAGAAATCAAATACATGTGATTCTGTCCTCGGGAAAGGCAGTTCCCACACAGGGGCCAGTCCCATTTTTGTGATCAGCTGGAAAATGATAAAACTGGTTCCACTGGCAACAAAGGCAGGAACAAGCGCCTGATAATATTCTATAACATGCTTGTGATGCATGATCTCCAGAGCGAACAAGCTGCCTCCCAGCGGCGCTCCGAACATGGCCGTAAATCCTGTAGCCATTCCCGCAATACTCATGGAACGATAATCTTCCCCCCGGAGCTTCAATTTCTTGGCCATCCAGGAACCTATGGAACCTATAACCTGTACCATGGGCGCTTCCGGTCCCGCACTGCTGCCTGCCCCAATGCCAATAGCAGAAGTCACAATCATGGAAGGATTGTGCCGGGTATCCAGCCTGCCCCCGTTAAAACGAATATTATTCACCACAATTTCCATCTCTCCGGGATCTCCCCTGAAATGAATAATCAATCCGATTATCAGCCCTGCCGCTCCCATAATACCAATAATTTCCCAACCCGCTGTGAAAAGTTTGGTAATCTGCATCAGGTAGTCAATGAGCATCCAGTACAAACCGGCCACAATACCCCCCACAACCCCAAGGCCCACCCACATAAAAAAGGATTTGGTAAATACAAAAGGGTTCAGGATCAATGGGGCATTGATCTGGTTTCGGAGATGTATCCATTTGCGTCTTCGGGAAAAGTCGGACATATATGCTTATAATATCAACAGACTTATAAATAGATTTCTCAGGGCTTAAGCGGTGCAAAGGTACATGAACACATGGAAAAAAACAGGCCCGCTCAAAAATTGATTTGCGTGAGAAATATCCTTTATATTTGAGTTCTCAAAACCGACAAAAGACATGAGCAGCCGTAAAGATAGAATATTGATCATTGGCGCATGTGGCCAGATAGGAGTGGAATTAACCTTAACTCTGCGGAACATGTACGGTGCAGAAAATGTGATCGCTTCCGATCTCCGCAGTGAGCATCTTTTATTGAGAGGTACAGGCCCATACGTTACACTGGATGTGATGAATAAAGAGATGTTACATGTACTGATTATCCGCCACAACATTACGCAAATCTACCACATGGCCGCCATTCTTTCCGCCACAGGTGAAAAGAATCCCGGTCTGGCCTGGCATATCAACATGCAAAGCCTGCTTCATGTATTGGAAGTAGCCAAAGAAGAAAGTATTCAAAAAGTGTATTGGCCCAGTTCCATCGCAGTCTTCGGGGATAATTCTCCAAAAACGAATACCCCACAGCATACGATCCTTGAGCCATCCACAGTTTACGGCATCAGTAAAAACGCCGGAGAACGCTGGTGCGAGTATTACTACAAGCATTTCAAAGTAGACGTTCGCAGTGTGCGTTATCCAGGACTTATCAGTTATAAATCCGCTCCCGGCGGGGGGACTACAGACTACGCGATAGAAATGTATAAAGATGCAATAGAAGAAGGAACGTATACCAGTTACATTGCCCAAGACACTTACCTTCCCATGATGTATATGCCGGACGCCATCCGCGCTACCATCGAGCTAATGGAAGCGGATGCCGATAAAATAAAACTACACTCCTCTTATAATTTAGCAGCCTTGAGTTTTTCTCCAAAAGAATTAGTAAGAGAAATCCAAAAACACCTTCCGGATTTTTCCATTTGCTACAAACCGGATTACAGACAGGAAATTGCCAACAGCTGGCCGGCCAGTATAGATGATAGTCAGGCACGCAGCGACTGGGGATGGAAACATGAATACAACCTGGAGACGCTAACAACCGATATGCTGAAAAATTTAAAAGAACAGTATAAGGCTCCTTCTGATTAATATTTCTTCCAAATAAAACGTAGAAAGTTTTCCATTGCTTTTCTGCCTACATTCAAGGGAGCGGTACAATGATTGATCATGATGCTGAAAAAATAAGTATGACCCTTTTGTGTTATGAGATATCCGCTCAGGGTTACGTCGTTGCTTAAGGATCCGGTCTTGGCATGAATGGCGTCTCTCATATCCCTATATAAATTACTTAAAGTTCCTTCCCCCCCGCCAGGTAACAGTTTATATATTTTCTCAGGTCCATATTCATCGTAAAGATGTTTTAAAACAGTAATCATATCCGCAGGGGAAAACAAATTATATCGTGAAAGACCAGAACCGTCCACCCATCGGGGCTTATCCGGCAAATCATTCAGGTCGTGTTTCAATACATACCTGATCACTTTCGAAGTTTTAATTTCTCCGAATAACCTCATGGAAACCATCGCATCCGTCTGTTCTGCATAAAAATTATCACTTCGATACATCATGTTCTTAAACAAACTGTCTGCCGGCACATTCGCAATAGAATTCCAACCATTCTCCGGCAAACGGATATCGGAATGGTAGACCTTCTTTTTCAGCGTATCTGCCAACAAAGAAAACAGCAACTTATCTCCGAAAGTTATAAAAGGAACTTCTCTGATACGGCTGGTGGAATGTGGTCCGATATTATAGCGGAATAAATTGTGAAGCCTGTCTCTTTTTATTCTATAATTATAAACGGGTATAGAGGGATCAAAGACCAATTTTTGTTGTGTGGAAAAATAAGAGGGCATTACCTTTAACAAGTTATTCTTCAAGGAAAACCTTACAACATTTCCATAAATGGGAAAAGCATTCCTTTCAGGCTGATAGGAACCATTAAAGTCATCCCAGGCCCATCCGGGGCCATAGATCTTGTTTTCGTTTCTGGTTTTCACAATGGCAATAGGCAGACTGCATTTCTCTAAGAAATCAAACACCGGTTGGTCCTCAAAATCGGGGTGAAGAAAAGAAGGATCTCCCGTACCTCTGATGTATAACGTATCTCCATATTCCTGATATTGAATACCGCTTGTAGAGTCTCCAAGATATTTCAATCCAGCATAAAAAGAAAACAACTTCGTATTGCTCGCAGGTGTAAAATAATTATGACCCTTATGTTGATAGATCATATGGCCTTTAACGGGATCATAAAGACAAATTCCTATAAATGAACTTTTTAACTCCGGATTATTCAATAAATATTCCGAGGCCGCTTTTTTTTGGCCGGATCCGGAAATAGTTGTCAAGAGATACAAAGACAGAAGCAGGAGATAACGCATTTATCAGTTTATTTTAGTCCTCTTGTTTTCATCTGAACCACATATACGGCAGTAGAAGCCGTAACAAACAGGCGGTCTCTCTTTTTACCAAAGAAACATACATTGGAAGTCCATGGCTCAGGAATAGGGATATGACCTATTTTATTTCCCTGCGGATCATATACGGTTATTCCTTTCCCCGTAAGATAAAGGTTCCCTTCACGGTCTATCGTGAGTCCGTCCGACCCTTGTTTCACAAAAAGGGTTTTATGGTTCAGAGAACCATCCCCGCCAATATCAAACCGATAGGTCCTCCCTGCTCCAATGTCGGCAATGTAAAGATATTTACCATCCGGGCTTCCGATGATTCCATTGGGTTTTTGAAGAGTAGTATCCGCTAAATGCAGAACCGAGTCTCCTTTTGGAAGGTAATAAACATACTGGCCGCGTATTGCAGGATCGGGCGCCTGCCGTTTCCAGTATTTTCGCTGATAATAAGGATCCGTAATATAAATATTCCCGTTAGGCGCCACCCACACATCATTGGGCCCATTTAGCCGGGCGCCATTATAATTCTTAACCAAGACTTTCACTTTTTTATCCGGACTGATGGACCACAGCTCATCTTTTTCATCGGCACAGGAGACCAGGTTTCCTTCATGATCGAAATACATTCCATTAGATCTGCCGGAAGGTTCCATAAACAGGCTTAATTTCCCTGAAGCGGTATATTTCCAGATGCGGTTGTTGGGCTGATCTGTAAAATAGACATCCCCCTGGGTATTTGAAGCCGGACCTTCCGTAAAACTAAAAGAGTCAGCCACTTTTTGAGGCGCCCCATGAACTAATGTATCTGAAGAATGGAGAAAGCCGCCGCCCATAGCAGAAAGACGGAAGGTAAATGCAGACAGGAAAAGTAGTAGGAAAATAGGGAGCTTTATTTGCTTAATACGTTTTATTTGATGCATGGGTATCTTATTTTTCAGTTTTTTATTTGTAACGTCCGATTCGTAATTCGTAATTGACAATTATCCTACACAAACATACATTAAAACCGGCATATCAATTTTTCATGATCCATTGATTTCTTGGCGGAATTTTAATTTTCACCCCCAGGTACCGATCCATACTCTCAGTAGCCTGAATAATGGTCTCTACCGCCTGGTAAAAGAAGGAAGGTGTAATGGTCCCAACGGAGTCGCTTACTTTATGATAATCAGGATGATCTTCCACGCCAAAATAAATAAAAGGAATGCCCGCCGAATAAAAAACAGCCTGATCGCTCTGATTCACCCAATTGTCAGCCCCGTCTTCCTTTCGGTCATGACCAAAAAGAAGTCTTATTTTACTTCTTTTTCCCGCACTTTCCAAAAAGGATTTAAGCTGGGGAAACTGATGGGTCCCACACGCATATAACGTTCCGCGGGAACTGTGGCTGATCATATCCATATTTATATTGAGTTTTACTTTATTCATAAAGTCTTTGGAATCACGGATAAAAGCACGGGCGCCCTGCAGGCCTTCTTCCTCCCCGTCAAATGCTACAAAAAGCAAGTTGTGATGAGGCGGATGCTTTTTAAAATATGCGGCAAGTGCCAGCAAACCCGCCACGCCGGAGGCATTATCATCCGCTCCATTGTATATGGAATCTCCGTTAACAGGTATTTTCCGGATGCCAAGATGATCATAATGAGCGGAGATTACCATCCAGGAATCCGTGTCTCCTTCTATATACCCCATAAGATTGGTCCCCATAACCTGCTTATCCTGATATTTAAAAAAGAATGGTTGTTCATAGGTGTTAAACATTTTTTCAAGCCCTGTCTGGGTAAAGCGTTTTTTAATATAAAGCTGTGCGAGCCGATTGCCACGGGTACCCGTCTTCCTGCCCCGCATTTTATCGGAAGAAAGTATCTTCACATCTCTCAGTAATTGGAGGGAGTCAACGGTCTGCGCATGGAGGTTGAGCGTCAGTATAGCCAACAGTACGATGAGTATTTCTTTCATGAACCACATTTTATTATCAGCTATCGGGACAAAAATTGTACCCGAATCCATCAAAGGATCCCGTTGAAGATAATCCTTTTTTAACATTTTATGCTGAATAAAAAGCTTAACTTTGCCCTTAAAGTTCTTTTGTATATAAAGAAAATCACTGTTGGGGCCGACTGGTTTTGACAGCATGATCTTAGGTAAGTAAGCATGTCGTGCGTTGTGCAAGTCGCACGTTAATCTGAATGCTCAACAAATTTAACTGGCAATAACAATTATGCCCTGGCTGCCTAATTCTTAATAATTAGACGCCATGTATGTCCGAGCGGGCTTTTTCCTGCCTGGCCCCTCCGACCGCCCGTCAGCCAGAGCTGACCGGCTTATCGACCGACAGGATAGAGATTTATAGTGTCGCGGATAAGTCTCGAAAATTGAGCGGCTAAGGATCGGGCCGGTTGGTCATCTTCCTCCCCGTTCCCGACAATCAATAGTTGACTAAGCATGAAGAAAGCTTATGGAAGACGTGTTTGGACGCGGGTTCGACTCCCGCCGGCTCCACATTTATCGTAGTTTTAACGAAAGCGGCCTTTTTATATATACCCTCATTTTCGCCTCTGATCCTCAATAGCGGCCCTGCCAAGTTTTTAATAAAGACAGGCTCTTTCCCAAAATATATTGGGTCACTCCATAATTTAAGGCAACATGAGTCCATCCGTTCTACACTGAAACCTTTGCTTTTATCCCCGGATGGCATTGATAGTTTTCCAGGACAAAATCTTCATATTTAAAAGAAAAAAGATTCTTCACTTCCGGATTCAGCCTCATCGTGGGTAAAGGAAAAGGCTTCCGGGTTAATTGAAGCTTCGCCTGTCGCAGATGGTTTTTATAAAGATGCACATCTCCAAAAGTATGGACAAATTCATGGGGAACCATATCTACTACCTGGGCGATCATCAGGGTAAGAAGGGCATAAGATGCAATATTAAAAGGTACGCCCAAAAATACATCAGCACTTCGCTGATACAGCTGACAACTCAGTTTTCTCTTTGTCTCTCCTTTTTTAATATCAGGCGAAACGGTATAAAACTGAAAAAGACAATGACATGGACTGAGCGCCATTTTAGGAAGATCTCCCACGTTCCACGCACTTATTACCAGCCGCCGCGAATCCGGATTATTTTGCAATTGTTCCACCAGGTTACCGATCTGATCTATATTTTCCCCTTCAGGACTTGGCCAGCTTCTCCACTGCCGGCCATAAACCGGTCCCAGATCTCCCTGCTCATCGGCCCATTCATCCCAGATGCGTATCCCATTATCTTTCAGATAACCAATATTGGTATCGCCTTTAAGAAACCACAACAGTTCATGGATGATGGACCTCAGATGAAGTTTTTTGGTTGTGACCACAGGAAAGCCTTCTTGTAAATTAAAACGCATCTGATATCCAAAACAACTGATGGTACCCGTACCGGTACGGTCCGACTTTTCTACTCCATGATCCAGGATGTACTGAAGAAGCTGAAGATATTGCTGCATGGATGCGAAATTAATATATTATTACCACCTGTAGCGTGGCATTTGAAACAATAGCAATAATTCCCATTCCTACTTTCCATACACGATCCTAAAAATTGTTCCGTGGGAATCATCCGTTACATAAAGCGATCCATCCGGCCCCTGTGCCAATCCGCAGGGGCGATAGCGGGCATCTCCAGGCGATTTTATCGGTCCCGAAATTCCTGCAAATCCGTCAGCAAAAGTCTCATAGTCTCCATCTGGCAAATCCCCGTTGAAAGGCACATAAACGATTTTATATCCTTTTTGCGGTTCCGGCGCCCGGTTCCAGGAACCATGGAAAGCTATAAAAGCGCCATTGCGATATTTATCGGGAAACTGCTTGCCCGTATAAAACAACAAACCGTTCGGTCCCCAATGGCCGGGAAAGGCCAGTATAGGCTTTTCATACTTCCCTTCAGGAGCTTCTTTCTTCCCATCGCCTCCATATTCCGGACATTCTATAAAGGCCTTTTTATGTTGATCCCAATATACATAAGGCCAGCCATAGTTGGCATCTTTTTTAAACAACAAGAATTCTTCTGCCGGCAACTCAGCACTTTGTTCTGCCGTATAATATTGTGGAAACATTTGATGAAGCTGATCGCGGCCATGCATCACGGCATACAGCTTATCAGAATGTGGATTCCAGTCGAGTGCCACACAATTTCGTATACCCGTAACATAACGCGTACCGCCATTCTGCTGCGTCTGATTGAGTTTATCCGCACTAAACTGCCAGATCGCCGCATGATATTTCAATAAAGGACAGGGATCCTGTCCCGGCGAACCCTTAGTACGGTCTTCCACCTGACAAATATTAGAAGGCGCTCCCACATTTACATACATATTACCTTTATTATCAAAGGCCAGCGAGCGTGCCTCGTGTTCATGCTGTACCGGTAAAGAGGCCACAAGTTCTGCATGAAGGTCGGGCAACAACTTTCCCGGCTGCAACTTATAGCGGACCACGGCAGTATCACTGCCATAATACAAATAACCATTGTGAATTCGCATACCGGTTCCCCGCGTCAGCTTACCAAAATATTCGATCTGATCTGCCACGCCATCGCCGGTAGTATCGCGCAACGCGGCTATGCTATGCCCGTCATGTATGGCATTAAGGGCCACATACATGTCGCCGTTGTCACGGATCGCCATATGCCGTGCCGCGCCGATATCTTTTGCCACGACTACAACTTTGAAACCATCCGGCAATTTTAAGCCCGCATCATCCGCCGCATATTTTAGGTCATTCTTATTTTCCTTGTTATCTGAAGCAGACTTCCGGCCGGAACTGCTGTCACAGGAATTTAATGTAAAAAAAGCGAGCGCCAACATGCAAAAGAAAGATCGAAAAGACATAAAATTGCGTTTTTGACATTTTACCGATAGAAACTGAAAATTAAAGATACGGTAATTTATACAAAATTTTTATGATTTTTGTTTTCATGAAACATCATTTCATACGGAACAAGTTCAAAGATCCGGTTGTTACCGTACTGTTACTGTTGATCGCGGTATGCCTCTCTTCCTGTGCCCAAAAGATAATACAGACGGGAAAAGCCTCTTATTATGCAGATAAATTTCAGGGCAGGAGAACGGCCAGCGGAGACCTCTACCGAAAGGGCAGGAGAACAGCTGCGAGCAGGACCATCCCTTTTGGCACCAAAGTAAAAGTCACCAATCTGAGAAACGGTAAGACGGTAAAAGTAAGGATCAACGATCGGGGTCCCTTTGTAAAAGGCCGCATCATCGATCTTTCCAAAAAAGCAGCCGGAAAACTACGCATGATCCGCGATGGTGTGGTACCGGTCCGGATAAAATATAAAATCCGGAAATAACTGAATATTTTTGTATCGGGATTGACTATCTTTTTATTTATTTTACTTTTTCAAGTTTTTTTTAGGATAATTTCTAATCGTTCTTTAAATTTGCGCCGTAAAGCATTACTCATGACAGCCAACGGGCAACATATAGCATTCCCCCTTAGCCGTAATATTCCTTTCATTACGGGAATCTCTATTATTACCGGGACTTGCACGTTGTCATGGAGGTAAGGGCATGAAGAAAATAATTATTGAAGCGCCTTCCCCATAACAGGAAGGCATTTTTTTTGTCTTTCTGCCGGGGGGGTAAAATTCTAAAAGTGGATACATGAAAGTTTTAAAATTCGGAGGCACGTCGGTACAAAACGCGGAAAGTATACAGACCATTGTGAAAATTGTTACCGATCATCTTAAAAACGGAGAACAAACCATCGTAGTTACTTCTGCAATGGCCGGGATCACCAATCAGTTACTGGCCATGGCAACAGAGGCGGAACAGGGGACAGATGTTTCCCCTCGACTGAAAGAAATCGAATCACGGCACTTGACCGTTATCCATAAACTGATACCGGCCAAGTATCAGAATCCGGTAATCATGCAGATCAAGCTGTATCTCAATGAATTGGAAGAACTGCTTCAAGGCGTACGATCGGTAAAAGAACTTTCTCCAAAAACCAAAGACAACATCCTCTCCTATGGCGAGCTTTGCTCCACCTTCATGATCGCCGGCGTATTAAAACAAAAGGAGCCCAAAACCGTTTTTGCAGATACCCGCGAGTTGTTTATCACGGACAGACATTTTGGCAATGCCAGGATCAAAAGGGAAGAAACAGAGCAAAACATCCGAACCTTTTTTAAAGAGCCCCCCGTATATTGTGTAACCGGTTTCATCGCATCCAACGAATCCGGGCAAACCACTACGCTGGGCAGAGGAGGAAGCGACTATACCGCTGCTATCATCGGCTCTGCCCTTGGGGCCGATGAAATTCAGATCTGGACGGATGTGGATGGCTTTATGACTGCAGACCCGCGAATGGTAAAAAGGGCCTTCAGCCTACCGGAAATTTCCTATACTGAAGCCAAAGAACTTTCTTATTTTGGCGCCAGGGTTATTTATCCTCCCACCATGATCCCCGCCTTTGCGAAGAAAATACCCATACTCATAAGGAACACTTTTAATCCCGAATTTCCCGGGACAATCATTCATCAAAAAGCAAAAAGTAATGGAAGTCCAGTACGGGGTATATCTTCCATAAGCGAGGTGAGCCTGGTCAATATCCAGGGAAGTGGTTTGGTAGGTAATTCCGGGTTTAGCGGGAGGCTCTTTGCCCTGCTATCGCGACAGGAGATCAATATCATCCTGATCACGCAAGCCTCTTCGGAACACAGCATCACCTTCGCGATCAGTCCCTCTGATACTGCAAAAGCACAGAAAGCGCTGGAGACGGAATTTGAAATGGAGTTGCATGCACATAAAGTAGAACCGCCCCAAATTGTAGAAGGACATTCGATCGTAGCCATAGTAGGTGAAAATATGAAACACACTACGGGCATAAGCGGCGACCTGTTTCACGCACTGGGGCGAAACGGCATTAACGTAGCCGCCATAGCCCAGGGATCTTCGGAATACAATATATCGGTAGTTGTCCATAAAAAGGATCTGGCAAAAACCCTGAATGTAGTACATGAAGCCTTCTTTCTCTCTCCCGTGAAAACGCTTAACGTCTTTTACGTGGGTATAGGCAACATTGGGAAAACGCTCCTAAAGCAAATCAAAGATCATGAAAAATATCTTTATGAAAACAATGCCCTGCGTATACAACTGATCGGGCTTACCAACAGCAGAAGGATGCTGTTCCGGCCCGAGGGTTTTGAAGTGACCGAATGGGAAAGTTTGTATGAGGATGACGCACAACCTGCCGATCTGGATTTGTTCATTGAAAAAATGAAAGCGCTTAACCTGCCCAATAGCGTATTTATAGATAATTCCGCCAGCCCGAAGATCGTGGAATATTACGAAAATATTTTTGCTTCAAACATCTCTGTTGTAACCTGTAATAAGATAGGAAATTCAGGTTCTTATGATCAATATAAACGATTTAAAACGGCGGTAAAAAAACATGGAGTAGATTTCTTTTACGAAACCAATGTAGGAGCGGGACTGCCTATCATTAAAACGTTGAAAGACCTGCTGGTAAGCGGTGATCGCATCCTGAAAATTGAAGCCATTTTGTCCGGCACCATTTCTTATATATTTAATGAGTTTAAAGGTGAGCATCATTTTCATTCCATTGTAAAGACCGCACAGGAGAAAGGATTCACAGAACCGGATCCCAGGGATGATTTAAGCGGACTGGATTTCATGCGAAAGATGCTGATCCTCGCCAGAGATTCCGGTTATGCGATAGAAATGGAAGACATTGACATGCAGCCTTTATTGCCCGAAGCCTGCATGACCGCCGCAGATGTCCCTTCTTTTTATCTGGAATTGGAAAAGGAGGATGCCCATTTCGAAAAACTCAAAAAAGAAGCAGAGGCGGAAGGAAAAGTATTGCGATACATAGGAATAATGGAAGAAGGAAAAGTAAGTATCAAGCTGGAGGCAGTCGATCATTCACATCCCTTCTATTCGCTTTCAGGAAGTGATAATATTATTGCCTTTACCACCAATCGTTATACCTCAGATTGTCCGCTGGTAGTAAAGGGACCCGGAGCTGGAGCCGAAGTAACCGCCGCCGGCGTTTTTGCGGATCTGGTAAAAGTGGGCGCTCATTAATGAATTAAAAATGTAAAATTAAGGCTGTCTTAATCTTCATAAAATGGATGTAAAAAAAAGGGTCGTTAAAGTGTTTGCCCCCGCAACGGTGGCCAACGTGGTATGCGGATTCGATATACTGGGGTTTGCCGTTCACGAACCGGGAGACGAAGTAGAGATGACATTGAACAACAGGCCCGGAGTAGTCATCAAAGAGATAACAGGAGATCAGGGTTTGCTGCCAAAAGATCCTGAACGAAATACAGTAAGCGCTTCCGTTATGGCTTATCTTAAAAAAACGGGGCAAGGCCACATAGGAGTGTCTATAAGTTTGCACAAAAGAATGCCCATAGGCAGCGGTCTTGGTTCCAGCGCAGCCAGTACCGTAGCGGGACTTTTTGCTATTAACCACCTGCTCGGCAGTCCGCTCCATACCAATGAATTATTATCCTTTGCCATGGATGGCGAAAAATTGGCCTGCGGTCAGGGACATGCAGACAACGTGGCGCCTTCCCTGCTCGGCGGCTTCGTATTGGTACGCAGCTACCATCCCCTGGATGTCGTTTCCCTACCTACGCCGAAAGATTTAGTATGTACCCTCATTCACCCACAAATTGAGATCCAGACCCGCGACGCCAGAAAAATTATTCGCAAGCAGATCATGCTTAAAGATGCCGTAACCCAATGGGGAAATATTGCCGGTCTTGTAAGCGGACTCTACAGGGAGGATTATGATTTGATCAGTCGTTCCCTGGAGGACGTACTCATAGAGCCTTCCCGGGCTATTCTGATACCGGAGTTTTATGCCCTGAAAGAAAAAGCGCTCCAACTGGGAGCGCTGGGATTCGGCATATCCGGATCGGGTCCCTCCGTTTTTGCCTTGAGCAAAGGAGAAGAAAAAGCACATCAAATACAAAAGGTCTTACAACAGCACCTGAAAGAGGTAGATATCGATTCAGAATCCTATATTTCTAAAATCAATACCCAGGGGCCAAAAATCCTTTCCTAAACAAAAACGTATCAAAGTGAAGCTCTATAGTACCAAAAATCCAAACCACGCGGTTGACCTAAAACAGGCCGTTTTTCAAAGTCTCCCACCCGACAACGGGTTGTATATGCCCAAAGAGATTCCTTCTGTCTCTGAAGTATTTCTAGAAAATATCGCGCATCGATCCTTCCAGGAAATATCTTTTGAAGTAGCACATACGCTCCTTGGAAAAAGTATCGATAAGGGAGTTTTGCACCAGATCATAGATGAAGCAATTAATTTTCCTGCCCCCGTAAAACAGCTGGAAAAGGAATGGTATGTTTTGGAACTGTTCCATGGGCCTTCTATGGCTTTTAAAGATTTCGGAGCCCGCTTTATGAGCCGCATTATGCGCGCGCTTTTAAAAGAAGAAGAAAAGGAGATTGATATTCTTGTGGCTACTTCAGGAGATACGGGGGGAGCGGTGGCATTGGGCTTTTATGAGGTCCCCGGTATTAGAGTGACCATTCTTTATCCCAAAGGGAAAGTAAGTCCATTGCAGGAGAAACAACTGACTACATTAGGAAAAAACATTACCGCAATGGAAGTGGAAGGAACATTTGATGACTGCCAACGACTGGTAAAAACGGCATTCCTGGACCGGGAACTGACCCAACAAAGGAATCTTTCTTCAGCCAATTCCATCAATATTGCCCGGCTTATTCCACAAACCTTTTATTACTTTAACGCATATGCGCAGCTCAGGAAACAGGGAATTACGCATCCGTTGGTTTTTTCGGTTCCAAGCGGAAATTTTGGGAATCTAACTGCCGGATTAATCGCTCAAAAAATGGGGCTGCCCATACAACATTTTGTAGCCTCCACCAACATAAACGATGAAGTACCCCAATATCTCCGGACCGGCCTTTTCAAGCCAAAGGCCTCTATATCTACCTTATCCAATGCTATGGATGTGGGTAATCCGAGTAATTTTGTCAGAATGTTGGAACTGTTTGAACATGATGCCCATAAAATGAGACGGATGATCAGCGGATATTCTTTCACAGACGAAGAAACGTTAAGAACCATTCAAGCTGTTTTTGAGAAAGACGGCTATATTCTTTGTCCGCATACGGCGGTTGCTTATGCGGGGTTAAAAAAATACCTTTCAGAGGCTAAGCCCCCATTGACCGGTGTTTTTTTATCGTCGGCTCATCCGTGTAAATTTCCCAATGTATACCCATCTGAGATATGGGATCATCTGAAAATACCAAAACAGGCCGCCATGCTGAAAGATAAAGAGAAACAAGCTATTTCTGTCAAAAAAGATTACAAAAGTTTTAAAGCAATTTTCACCGCGCAGGTTTAAACCATTGACTGAACATCACTTCCCCAGGTAGGGTAGGCAAAGATCAGGTTTTTCAAATCCTGCCCTTTCATGCCATGGCCCATAGCCACAGTAAAGATATTGATCATTTCGGCAGCTTCGGGACCTATAATATGGGCTCCAAGGATCTTTCCGCTGTCTGCTTCCAGAATGGTTTTAAAAGCATAAGCCGTGGCATTCACCCGCTTGGCATTATACCATTTCAAAGCATCTTCCTTTTTCACAACAATTCGGTATCCTTTCTCCCTGGCAGCCTTCTCGGAAAGACCTACTGAAGCCAGGTTGGGCAGGGTAAATACAACGGATGGCTGAGGAGGGTAAACCGATTCCTTTTTTGAATCTTCCAGCAACTGCGATACAACAATCCGGGCTTCATAAGAGGATAAGGGAGAAAGAGGCAAGCCGGGACTGTCTGCCACGTCGCCACAGGCATAAATATTTTTATTGGAAGGATTCTGCAGTCTCTCGTTTACAGTAATGCCTCCGCGCGTATAAGTTACCTTTCCCTTTTCCAGGTTCAATCCGTCTAAAGCAGGTATACGGCCGCTGGCATTGATAATCAATTCCGCCTTTGCTGTAATTTCTTTTCCTCCCTGATCCGCTGTGATGCGATAATATTTTTGCAATTTTTCAATGCGATTGACCCGGGCATTGAAAATAAATTTGATCCCTAATTCTTCCGAAGCCTTTGTAAGATAATCCACCATATCTTCATCAAAATTTTTAAGCGGCCGTTGCCGGGAATGTACCAGGGTAACGTCAACACCCATACGAGCTGCAACATGGGATAATTCCATTCCCACATATCCTCCACCTATAAACAACATGCTTTCCGGCAGTTGCTCCAGTTCCAAAAAATCATCACTTACCAGTGCATGCGCTTCCCCCGGGATATCGAGTTTCCCGGGCCGGTGTCCGGAAGCAATAACCACCTTATGGGCCTTAATGGTTTTCCCTTCTACCGACAGGGTATTTTCATCTAAAAATTTAGGAGATTGGTGATACAACGCTATACCCAGCTCTTTCAAATTTTTTTCGTGTACATAAGGTACCGGGTCGGTAAATTTTTTCTTGAAGGCCAACAACGCTTCCCAGCTATATTGAGGAAGGCGGATCACTCCTTTTCCAAACAGATGTTGAGTATCACGGATAACCTCCGTCAATCCCACCAATATTCTTTTCGGATCACATCCCCTGTTAGCGCAAGTACCCCCATATTCCCGATCGTCTGCAATCCCTACACTTTTTCCTGCCCGGGCACAAGCCATAGCTACCGTTTTACCGGCAGTTCCGGTCCCTATGACAAAAACATCAAATTCTTTTATAGCCATGGTTGCATACTTTCTCAGTTCGCCGGGGTTACTTTACCATCACGTTCTCTGATAAAATAAATACGGGTATTTTCGAAATAATCCGGCGGATCTGAATGACCGGAACGATAGACAGGCTGAAAGTTAAAGGCCGTCATGATCCTTCCGACAGGATCATTCAGATCATCATTAAAATAACGGCCCGCTTTATTCAGAAGATTTCCGAAATAAAATACGGTTTCAAAAGCATTGAGGGCATAGTTGCCCGGACGAGCATGATATTTGTCAAAATATCGCCACATCATCTGCTTCATGGCAGGATAACGGTCCATATTAACATAAGGGAACACCGAACCATAAAATAACGTAATTCCTTTATACTTGCCTTCCCGTAATTCCCCCAGCCCTTCAAGGGTCGGCATGCCTACCACATTGATTTTATATTTTTCGGCCAGAGGAGCCAACTGGGCAATAATATTCAGGGATATATCAGGGTAAAGGGTAGTCAGAATAATTACATTGGTCTTGTTCGCATCCAACTTTGGTATCAAGTCATCCGCAGCAGTATTGTTATTCCATTCGAACGGATGCAAAGGCGTCTTTTGACCCTTATTCATTTTTTCATAAGCTTCCTTTAAGTACTCCAGATTTTGTTTACCCTGAGGATTATTGTAATAAATAACGGTGATCTTTTTGTTACTGAACTTCTGCTGCGCAAAAGTTTGAATAGCGAAACAATGAACTCTTAAGGTACTGTTTACAATAATCAGGAAAGGGTTATCGGAAATGCCGCCATCATTGGGGTAAGTTGCAGATACAAAATTAATCTGCTGTTTGCCGGCATACGCTCCGATTTGTTTAAAAGCCTCTCCTTTTACATCTCCGATGATCAAATCGGTAGAATCCAACTTTTGGCTGCGTAGCAGGCCGGACAGAGGTTCTCTTTCGGATTTGGTATCATAAACATGCAGACGAATACGAATATCTTTTTTCCGTAAACTGTCCAGAGCCATCAATGTCCCTTCGTAAAATTCTAATCCCCCCAGCGTAGTAGCCGGCAGAGGCTTCCTGTTTCCAATGGCAAAATCAGTATCAGACAGAACTTCATCAATATCCAGGGGGAGAAATAATGCCACATCATAGACCGGTTTCTCCACTTTTTTGCCGAAGACTTTTACGTCAAAAGGAGCTTTTTCTTCCCCGGGCTCCTTTGCTTCGGGTATTTCGGGCTGTTCCGTCACTTTCTTAGGAGGCTCCGGCAAACGAGGGCCTTGTGTCTTTTTAAATAAAAAACAGGAGGAAAGAGAAAAAACAATTCCAACAACGAATAAGAAAGCAACCTTTTTGTTCATCAAAATATGTTTAATCAAAAATTATTCCCATTCTATAGTAGCCGGTGGTTTGGAGCTGATATCATATACCACTCTGTTGATCCCTTCCACCTGATTGATGATCCTATTGGAAACTTCAGCAAGAAATTCGTACGGTAAATGCACCCAGTCTGCCGTCATTCCATCAGTGGATGTTACCGCTCTCAATGCAATGGTATATTCATACGTCCGTTCATCTCCCATCACTCCTACACTTTGTACCGGCAACAATATGGCGCCGGCCTGCCAGACCTCGTCGTAAAGTCCTTTTTCCTTAAGCCCATTAATAAAAATGGCATCGGCTTCCTGCAACAAACGCACTTTTTCTGCCGTAATACTTCCCAGGATACGGATACCCAGCCCCGGTCCGGGAAAAGGATGGCGCTTCAAAACGGCTTCGGGCAGGGCGATCTCTTTACCTATTTTACGCACTTCATCCTTAAACAAATTACGCAGGGGTTCTATTAATTTAAGGTGCATTTTTTCCGGAAGTCCTCCCACGTTATGATGCGATTTAATGGTTGCTGAAGGCCCGTTAACCGATACAGATTCAATTACATCAGGATAAATGGTTCCCTGCCCCAGGAAACCGGCGCCTTTTATTTTTTTTGCCTCTTCCTGAAAAATTTCAATAAACAGGCCCCCTATGATCTTCCGCTTCTTTTCCGGATCAGATATTCCATGCAGAGCCTCATAAAAACGGTCTTTGGCATCCACGCCTATCACATTCAATCCCATATTAAGATACGTATCCAGAACCTGTCTGAATTCGTTTTTACGAAGCAGGCCGTTGTTCACGAAAACCGCTGTAAGCTGGTCCCCTACCGCCTCCTGTATCAGGCTGGCCGCAACGGTAGAGTCCACTCCCCCGCTGAGCGCCATGACCACCCTCTGACGACCCACGGTTTCCCGAATATTTCTAACCGTCTCACTAACAAAAGCTTCGGCGGTCCAATCCCCGGAACAATGACAAATATGGATCAAAAAATTCTTTAACAAGGCCACTCCCTCGGTAGAATGATAAACTTCAGGATGAAATTGCAATCCATAAAAAGGATTCTTACAGATTTTTTCCGCGGAAAAAGCAG
The DNA here is from genome assembly GCA_964478125.1 of uncultured Chitinophagaceae bacterium. Taxonomy (GTDB): domain Bacteria; phylum Bacteroidota; class Bacteroidia; order Chitinophagales; family Chitinophagaceae; genus FW021-bin31. The sequence goes on from CAYZGR010000002.1 coordinate 65,812, forward strand.
CCACCGGGATCGTATCCGTGGTAGCAATGATCTCAAAGCCCTCCGGAAGGCTGATAATGGTATCTCCATGGCTCATCCATACCTGGCTACCGGCAGGCATCCCTTTAAAAAGGAGGTCCTTCTGATCATGATTTATCCTCGCTCTGCCATATTCCCTGTGGCGGCTGCGGGCGACCTCCCCGCCGAAAGTGCGGGCCACCAGCTGAGCGCCGTAACAGACACCAAGGACCGGGACCTTTTCCAACAGGGCTTTCACGTCCATTCTTGGTGCCTTGTGATCATTTACAGAAAAAGGGCTTCCCGAAAGAATCACTCCTTTAACGTCTTCATTCAATGAAACAGGCTTCAGGCATGGATGGATCTCACAATATACATTACAGGCTCTAACCTTACGAGCTATAAGCTGCGTGTACTGCGAGCCAAAATCAATAATCAGAATTTTTTCAGCCATATCGTCGCAAAAATACAATCTTTTGGGGTTTACATGCAGGCTCGTTTTTTCAATCCATGGAAAAATAGTAAAACCACCCGCTTATCCCGGGCGTCCCCTCTTTATAAACAAAATATATTTCTCAGAGAAATAATCTTCCTCAAAATAGCTCCGTAATGCATATACCATCGGCTTGTAACCGCTTTCGGATATTTCTTCTGCCAGATCACCGCCTTTCAGGCAGATCAGACCCGACTGCATTCGCTTTCCTTTCTTAAGATGCGGCATGGACCAACCGGCCAGTTTTTTCAGGGGAGCAACCGCACGGCTGACCACATAATCAAACGGTGCATGCCTGATCTGTTCTGCTCGATTATGCGCCGTGGTTACATTTGATAAATGAAGCTCATCTCTGATGGCCTGGACCACTTTAATTTTTTTCCCAATAGAATCTACAAGATGAAACCGTGCTTCCGGAAAAAGAATCGCCAGTGGAATGCCCGGGAAACCACCGCCGGTACCGATATCCATAACAGAGGCGCCTTCAGCAAACTGAAATACTTTCGCAATACCCATGGAATGCAAGACGTGTTTTTCATAAAGATGTGACAGATCTTTACGGGAAATTACATTAATCCGCGCATTCCATTCGGCATATAACGGTTCCAATGCCGCGAGTTGTTCGTATTGTGTCTCTGTAAGACCTGGAAAATATTTGGTTATTAATTCCAACGTTTTTTGGGTTTTAATAATAATGCGGGTGTAAAGATCAGATAATAAAGACTCATGAGTATTTCAAGAGGCAGACAATACCAGAATAGCCCTTTTTCATTCAGTTTTTTCAGGCTTAAGGCCCATATAATAGCCTGTATCAATAGTTTCCCCAAAAAAATCCACAAGGTGACAGAGAAAAGGGGCTTATAGAAAAAGGCCGCCACCAAAAAAGGATAATACAAAAACAGCGATAGAGAAAACAGCCCCAATAAAAATTGATGATATAATTTGTAATGGCGGCCTGTAGAAACATGGCGTGTCTTTTGCCGATACCACTCGCCCCATTTTTCTTTTGGCCTCGAATAGGTAATGGCTTCTTTATGCAATACCACCGTTGTATTTCTTCTATTGGCAGCCTTATTGATGAACAAATCATCATCTCCCGAAGGAATGTTAAGATGAGATACAAATCCTTTATGACGGAAAAACAACTCTTTTTTATAGGCCAGGTTACGCCCCACACCCATATACGGGATTCCCGCCAGAGCAAAAGAAAGAAATTGTAATCCGCTAAAAAATGTCTCAAAACGAATCATACGGTTCAGCAATCCCGGTCTGCGCTCATAAGCGCCATATCCGAGTACGATTTCCTTCTCTCCTTTAAACCCCCTCCCTATGTGATAAAGCCAGTTTCGATCCGCAGGCCTGCAGTCTGCGTCTGTAAGTACTATAATATCATGTATAGCGCCTTTAATACCGACAGTCAGGGGATACTTTTTTCCAGGTATCCCTTTCGCTACCTGGGTTAGGTTAATAAATCGGAAGTGAGGGTAACCCGGCTTTATATGCTGTAAGTAAAATAAGGTATCATCCTCCGAATTGTCATTTACCACAATGACCTCATAATTTTTTTCTGCATCTTCAGACCTGTTTCCATACCGTTGCTGCAATATCACCGGCATATTGTGGGACAGGTTATTTTCTTCGTTCTTTGCACAAATAATGACTGAAAGCAGTGGAAGTTTCCCTTCACGACCGCCTCCATCCTCTTTCAGACGATAGAAAGCCAGCCGGCTAAAAAAGAACAGATAATAAAATAGCTGAACGGCTGCCAATCCCAAAAAAATATACCAGGCCAAGTGTAAAAATGGAATATTCATATTCGTATCGGCAAAATTAGAAGTCTTTATCAAAAATTTAACTTTCAGATGCATTTATTCCGATAAATAGCCGAATTCCGGTAAATTTGCGCTCTTGGGGTTTTGCAAATGGAGGCCGATGAACAAGCTTTTAATGACAAAATGAAATTTGATCTTTTATACAAAGACACCCGCTGCCGTGCCAGGACAGGGCTTATTGAAACGGCCCACGGCAAAATTGAAACGCCTATTTTTATGCCCGTGGGAACGGTTGGCAGTGTTAAGGGGGTAAGTTCGGAAATATTGAAGGAGGATATAAAGGCTCAAGTCATATTAGGGAATACCTATCATTTATATCTTCGACCTGGAACTCTTATTCTTGAAAAGGCGGGTGGGCTGCATCGTTTTAATGGATGGGAACGGCCCATACTGACGGATAGTGGGGGGTATCAGGTATTTTCCCTGGCGGCGAACAGAAAAATAAAAGAAGAAGGAGTGGTTTTTCAATCTCACATTGATGGTTCCAGACATCTATTCACGCCCGAGAATGTGATCAATACCCAAAAAAAGATTGGAGCAGATATCCTTATGGCTCTGGATGAATGTCCGCCCTATCCTGCGGGGCATTCCTATGTAAAAGAATCCATGGAAAGGACACATCGCTGGTTGGATCGCTGTATTACGGAAATGAAAAAGACCAGCCCCCTGTATGGGTATGAGCAAACTTTGTTCCCTATTGTACAGGGAGGGATTTATAAAGATCTGAGAAAGGAGTCAGCGGAAGCTATAGCCGCCCGGGAATGCGGAGGCAACGCCATAGGGGGCGTAAGTGTGGGAGAGCCGGCAGAATTGATGTACGAAATGACCGACCTGGCCTGTAGCATTCTACCGGAAGAGAAACCCCGCTATCTGATGGGAGTAGGCGCCCCCTGGGATTTGCTGGAATGTATCGCGCTGGGCGTAGATATGTTTGATTGTGTAATGCCCACCAGAAACGGAAGAAACGGCATGTTGTTTACTGAAAAAGGGGTAGTCAACATTAAAAACAAGAAATGGGCAGATGATTTCAGCCCCATTGACGAAGAAACGCTCTGCTTCGCCAGTCAAAATTATTCCAGGGCTTACCTGCGTCATCTATTTATAGCAAAAGAGCTTCTGGGGCTGCAGTTGGCCAGTATTCACAATCTCTGCTTCTATCTCAATTTGATGAGACAAGCCCGGGAACATATTATCAAAGGGACTTTTGTAAGCTGGAAAAATCAGCTTATTCCTAAAATGAAGACCCGAATATAGATCATTTCTAAATGGTCTTTACTACCTTGCGGAGCAAATGAAAAAGCTGGACTGGTACATATTGAGAAAATTTCTGGGAACCTTCTTTTTCGCTATACTCATTTTTGCAGTGCTTTCCGTGGTGATCGACATCACTGAAAAGATCGACAATTTCATTAAACACAATCTTTCCGCCAGCTATATTGTCACCCATTATTACATTGGATTCATTCCCCATATCCTTGCGCTGTTGTTTCCGTTGTTTATTTTCATAGCCGTTATTTTCTTTACCTCCAAACTGGCTTATCGTTCGGAAGTTATTGCCATTCTTAGTACCGGCGTAAGTTTCAGGCGTTTCTTGAGGGCCTACTGGGTGGGAGGGATCCTGCTGGCACTTTTATTGGGTGTAGCCAACCAAAGTCTTATTCCGAAAGCCAATCGCGTACGTGTCAAATTCGAAAATACCTATGTTAAAAATCAAAAGGAAAATATCGTATTACAAAATTTACATATGCGAATAGATTCCTTTCGCTATATCTCCATGCGCAATTATTATGGTGCAAACAAGTATGGAAATGGCTTTGTACTGGAAAACATTCACGGGGAAAAGCTCCTCTCCCGCCTCGAAGCCAGAACCATTACCTGGGACTCCACTCAAAAAGGATGGGAGACCAGGAGAGCCATCGTCCGAAAACTGACGCCTGATAAAGTGATCATTACCCATATTCCAGATACGATTCTCGACCTCAACCTGACACCTAAAGACCTCCGGACCAGTACCGACCTGGTGGAAGCCATGACGACCCGGGAACTGGATGACTATATCCATCATCAAAAAATGCGGAGCACCGGCGGGCTCAATTATTTATTTGTAGAAAAATACCGCCGCACGGCTTCCGCTTTTTCAGTCATCATCCTCACACTGATAGGTGCGGTTATCGCTTCCCGCAAGGTACGCGGAGGCAGCGGACTCCACCTGGCGCTCGGCATTGTTATCAGCGCAGCCTATATTGTCTTCATGCAGTTTTCTACTACCTTCTCAATCAAAGGTACGCTGGACCCTTTAATAGCCGTCTGGATACCCAATGTTCTATTCGGACTTTTAGCATTGTTCCTGTATAGAAGAGCACCCAAATAAATATATTCTTTATTGAAGCAGGAACCTTATCGGGAGGCTGTATCGCACCCTGGCCACCTTTCCGTTTCTTCTGCCCGGTTCCCATTTCGGCATCTTCTTCACTACTCTGACAGCTTCCTCTTCCAACCCCCCGCCTTTTTTATCCCCCACTGTTTTTATATGAGACAAAAATCCGTTTTTCTCTACAATAAACTGTACAACCACCGTTCCCTGCACACCATTCTCTCGTGCATCTGATGGATAGCGCGTATTTTCACTTAAATACTTCATTAATGCCTTTTGTCCGCCGGGAAAAGAAGGCATCTTCCGGATGGATGGGTAGAGCGGCTCTTTACCGGATATGCCTGGTTGAGAAACCGGTGAATCAACTGCATGAGGTATTTTAGATACCGAATTGATGGTATTTTCCTGCCGTTCCGGTCCGTATAACTTAAAGCGGATAGGAAGAGCATATTCCACCCGGACTTTCTTTCCATTCTGTATACCCGCATGCCATCGGGGCATATTTTTTACTATCCTGATGGCTTCTTCTTCCAAGCCTTTGCTTTTCTGCTTCCCTACCGTTTTTACATGAGATACGGCTCCGTCTTTCTCTATCACAAACTGCACAACCACGGTTCCCTGCACACCGGCCTTTTTGGCTGCTTTCGGATATTTTATATTGGAAACAAGATACCTTAATAAGGCATCTTGTCCTCCGGGGAAAACAGGCATCTGTTCCACAAATTGGAAAACGGCATTTCCATTTTTAGAACGGTCCGAAGCCTGTAACGGAGAAGGAGATGGAGGAGGGGGCGGCAGGGTAAACGTGTCTTTGGTGTATCCGGTAACCCGGAGTAGCTTTAAAGTCTGGGGCTTCGGATACAATACAATATTTATTCTGTCACGCTCTTCCGGGACGCGGATCGTGAGGGAATTGTAGCCCACACTGGTGATAGATAAAATACTGCCAGGATCCACATTTTTCAATATAAAATGTCCTTCTTCATCAGTCATGATGCCTTTCCCCGTCTGGCCAACGATGACATTGGCGCCGACAACAGGCGTACCGGAAGGAGTATGGATGACGCCTTTCAAGGTAAGATCTTTTTCAGCAGAAGAAAAGTAAGCAGTCACAGCCGGGGAAGCAGAATGTAAAGCGGAAAACCGGTCTTTTAGTCTTTTTTTTAAAGAGAAAGCAGATGTAGAGCATAAAATGACGGCAAGAGAAGGCAACAACAACAGATAAGTCCATCTCTTCCCTGATGATTTTGTAACCTTTCTTAACATGATCAACCGCTTTTGCAGATGGGAGCGGTTAAGAAACGGATGAACCAGGGAAAGACCGCTCAATCTGAAGGATTCATTAACCAGTTTTTGTGCATATTCCCTGATTTCCACGATCCTTACCGTCTCAGAATCTGCCAGGTACTCGTGATTCATCTTGATGGTTTTCTGATAGAGATATATGAAAGGATTAAACCAGCAAAAAATACGGATCATTTCCGCGAGGAGATTATCAAGGGAATGCTTTTGCCGGATGTGGACCTTTTCATGCTCTAAAATACTTCCTGTGATAGCATCCGGGGCAAACAGATAACGCATAAAGGAAAAAACTTCCCATTGGTCAGGGGTTTGTATGTGAACATACCCTCCATGGGACTGGCGCGGAAGCCTGAGAATAAGATGTCTTATTTTAAATAGTTTTCTTAGAAAAAAAACAAATGAAACGACCACTCCCATACCATATACAACCAACAATAGCTGCCATAAGGGGAAGGAAGCCGACGGGACTATATCCGGTTGTTGCAGCAACACCGCCCGGGTCGCGGAAACAGGAATAGCCGTCCCTGCAGATACGGAAAAAGGAGGATCTTCGGCAAGAGAGAGGAGAGGCAAAATAAGCGCTATAACGTATCCGCCCAACAAGATAAACCGGTTGATCCGAAAGGTCGTTTTTCTGCTGCAAATCAGATAATACAGGCCCAACCAGCAGCAGAGATAAAGATTAAAAAGGATTAAATAAGTAAAATTCATGGCTTGTCTTTTTTAATGCCTTTTAGCAAGGAAATGATTTTTCCGGCTTCTTGTATGTCGAGGTTTTTTTTATGGATGAAAAAAGAGACGAGGCTCTCCACGGAATTGTCGAAATAGCCGTTCAAGAGCCGGTCGGTTTTAAAGTTTCGATATTCCTCCCTGGAAATACGCGGGTAATATTCATGGGTGTTGCCATATACCTTGTATTTGATAAACCCTTTCTTTACCAAGATACGGATGATGGTTGATACAGTACTGTAGGCGGGCTTGGGTTTCTTCATCTCGGCAAGTATATCTTTTACAAACCCCTTCTTTATATCCCATAAAATCTGCATAACTTGCTCCTCTGCCCTGGTGAGCTCCCTGATCTTTTTCATTGTTGTTTTTTTATATCAAATATACAACTAACTGCTTAAATAAGTATCTAAAGACTTAAATACCTATCTAATGAACTAACTATGAGAGAAGGACCCTCGCGCTTACTTCCTTTTCGTCTTGCGTTCCCATTTCTCCAATTGTTGCAGTCTTTCCCGTACAAAAGCGTAAACTTTCTTTTCATCTTCTGTTTCCGGCTTATTCGAATGATCAAGGTAACGGCGATAATAGCGTATTGCAATCTTATAATTTTCAAATTGTGCATCATAAATCCGTGCTTTATTGTACAGTTGAAGGGGATGGTGAAAGATATAATAAGCAGTGTCATATTGTTTCAGCGCCCGGCTAGGCTGGTGTATGGATTCCAGGATCTCGCCTTTGGCGGAGAAATAATTATCGGCAGCCGCATCCAGGGACATGGCAATACACTTGTTCAGGTTATCAAGCGCCTTTTTATACTTCTTTTCCGCTTTGTATGATAAGGCGCCCAGGTAAAGGCTCGTCCGGCTTTCCAACTTATGTTGGGCCAGCAACCGGCAAAAAGCAATGCAGGAATCATATCGTCCGAGCCGAAAGGAAGCTATAGCAGCCCGTAAAAAAGGGCTTAGACTGATGGCATGCATCGCTTTTAATTTACCGGCCAGGGGAAAGATGGTCTCATAATCTTTTTGATCATAGGCAGAATGTATGCGTATATCAAGCAGAGTTGCCTGCAACGAATCCTGCCGGAGGGCAGAATCCAGAATCGTGTCCGCCTTTTGATATAATTTTTGCCTGATCCGGTAACTGGCCAGCTTTGCTGTTACCGCCGGATCATCGGGATTGAGGTGATGAGACTTCCCAAAATACCATCCGGCAGCTGCATCATTACCCAGCTGCTGAAACAGTTGGGCCAGTTGTTTATAATAAGCGGCCACTCCCGGTTTCCTTTCCACCAGTCTGCAAAAATATTTTTGAGCTGCGGGAAGATTGCTTTTGGCCATATTGATCTTTCCCAGATAATACAGCGCCCGCGTCCGGGAAGGATCCGCGCGTAACAGACGCTCGAAGTAATAGGCGGCCTTGGTAAACTGGTTACTCATATAGCAGGCATAACCCAATAAAGAAAGATATTGCATGCTGTCCGATGTCACCGGAAGCGTAGACTGCAGATAGGCAGCCGCTTTTGCATATTCCTGATTCTGGAAATATTGTATCAATCGCTGCTCGGTAGTTGATGGAAGCGTTTGGCAAAAAACGGGGACCGACAATAAGATATATATCCATAACAACAAAGCGTTCTTCATACCTTGTATTTTCATTTTTGAAAATCGGACCCGCAAAAAACCGGCAGGCATACCTAATTTTGAATTACAAATATAGAGCTAAATACTTAATTATACAACTAAATATATAACTATATAATTAAACATTTAGTAACATTTGATATACGTTTCATAGTACGGGCAGAAGTGTCTGCCTTTTTATGAGTAGCCGCCATTTAATTTACATGCTGGAGATCACAGAGAGGAAAAGAAAAACAAAGCGATCACAGGGAAAGGCATACCTTGTTACTCCTCCAGCTTTAATACTGCCATAAAAGCTTCCTGAGGTACTTCCACGTTACCGATCTGCCGCATACGCTTTTTACCTTCCTTTTGTTTCTGAAGCAGTTTGCGCTTACGGGAAATATCGCCGCCATAACATTTGGCGGTCACATCCTTCCGCATGGCCGAAATATTTTCCCGGGCAAGGATCTTTGATCCTATTGCAGCCTGTATAGCAATCTGGAATTGCTGCCGCGGCAAAAGATCTTTCAGCTTTAAACATAATTTTCTTCCGAAATCCTGCGCCCTGCTGCGATGGATCAGCGCACTCAGCGCATCTACCTTATCCCCATTCAAGAGAATATCCATTTTTACAATATCCGAGCTGCGGTAGTCCAGCGGGCTGTAATCAAAAGAAGCATAACCCCGGCTGATAGATTTCAAACGATCATAAAAATCAAAAATAATCTCCGTAAGCGGCATCTCAAAAGTGAGTTCCACACGGGTGGTGGTCAGGTAATTTTGGTTCTTCAATATCCCTCTTTTACCAAGGCATAAGGTCATGATCGGTCCGATATATTCCGGCATAGTAATGATCTGAGCTTCAATGAAGGGCTCTTCAACATGATCGATCCTTCCCGGATCCGGCATTTCTGTAGGATTATTAATGATTTGTTTTTCTCCATTCGTCATATAACCAATAAAACTCACATTGGGCACAGTGGTGATCACCGTCTGGCCAAATTCTCTCTCAAGCCTCTCCTGAATGATCTCCAGATGCAGCATACCCAAAAAACCGCAACGGAAACCAAAACCCAGGGCTTGTGAAGTTTCAGGTTCAAAGATCAAAGAAGCATCATTAAGTTGCAGTTTATCCATGCAGTCGCGCAATTCCTCGAAATCGTCGGTACTTATCGGAAAAATACCTGCAAAAACCATCGGTTTTACCTCTTCAAAACCCTTAATGGCTTGTTTACAAGGGTCATCCGCCAGGGTTATGGTATCTCCCACCTTTACCTCTTTGGCATTTTTTATCCCCGTAATAATATATCCGACATTTCCGGCGCCGATCTGTTTACGTTCCTCGGGCTTTAATCGTAAGATACCGATCTCATCGGCGCCATACGTCTTACCTGTATTTACAAATTGTACCTTGTCTCCCTTTTGAATGGTTCCGTTAAAGATCCGAAAATAAGCGATCACTCCTCGAAAAGAATTGAACATGCTGTCGAAGATCAGTGCCTGTAAGGGAGCCTTCGGATCGCCTTTGGGGGCCGGTATCTTTTGCACAATAGCCTCCAGTATCTGAGCAACGCCCCGGCCCGTTTTGCCTGAAGCCAAGAGAATCTCTTCTTCATCACAACCCAGCAAATCCATCATCTGATCTTTTACTTCCTCAATACGGGCGCCTTCCATATCAATCTTGTTAATCACCGGAATGATCTCAAGGTCATGGTCCACGGCCAGATATAGGTTGGAGATCGTTTGTGCCTGGATACCCTGGGAAGCATCTACCAACACCAGGGCTCCTTCACATGCGGCTAAAGCACGAGAGACCTCATAGGAAAAATCCACATGACCGGGCGTATCTATCAAATTTAAAATATATTCTTCTCCGTCCGAGGAATAGATCATTTGTATGGCGTGGCTTTTTATGGTAATCCCTTTCTCCCTCTCCAAGTCCATATTATCCAAAACCTGAGACATCATTTCCCTCTCAGATACCGTTTGAGTAGTCTCCAACATGCGGTCAGCCAGTGTGCTCTTCCCATGGTCGATATGTGCTATAATACAAAAATTCCGGAAGTTCTTCATAAATCATTATTTCACGCAGTCCGTCAAATGAGGGCTGCTATAAAAAGAAAATAACAAAAGACAAACAGCAAATAAATCTCAACAATCGCATTACAAATTCCCCGCCCGACAAAGCTTAAAAAGAAACATTTTTTCAAAGATGGGAATTGTTTTTTGTTGATAATGGAACTTTGCCTTTCCAAAAACAGATAAGATTTTGGTTTTGCTTTTTTGTGACAAAGGTACCTAAATTGTTACTTCTTATTTTCTATGGTCCGGGTCGCTTTTTTTAAAAAATTTCCGGCTTTCTGAAGGAAATTGCCTTTCCCGTTTTTATTTTTACCGCCCTTTATATTATCCTGCCCTTTTTTTAAAGACTTGATTTTTTCTTCGGTATCTTTATCGACGCCAACCATGGGTTTGACTCCCGAGAAAATGGACTTCCACATCAAATTAAATACCGAACGATAGGGCTCACGCTTATAATGGACTTCAGTTTGCCGGATACCCAGGCTGTCTTCCATATTATTGTCTTTGATGACCAACATATTGGCAGCAAGAGAGATCAATCCCTGCCGGGTCAGGTCACCCGTTTCCTTGTTTTTTGAGAGCACTGAAATGCCCAGCCGGTCATATTGAAGAGCCACGTCTCCATAAGCCCCGCTGTTGTCTGCACTCAGGTTATAGTGTAAAGAATGAATTCTTCCCGATCGGATCCTCACCAATCCCAGCGGGCGGGTAGCGGGGTTTAATGCCGTCGCATTCATATATCCCAATTCCCCCCTGAATGTGAAGGTATTATCTAAATCTGCCAGGTTGAAATTAAAAAGTGCATGCAAGGCCCCTTTGTCCATAAAAAGAGCATGCAAATCGGCTTTGCAATAGGGCTGTTTTTGAATCAGAACCGAATCGTTGGTGATATTCAGGATTTCCCCGGTAATATGGTTAAAGGTCACAAAACCAACCTTTCCGGAGTTGGGATTAAGTTCCCGATATTTCAGGTCCGCATTCTTTATTTTCAGCGTATCAATCAGCAGATCCAGTTTACTTTCTCTAAGGATTTGCTGTGGAAGAGGCTTTACAACCGGTCTTACAGGCACTCCCGCATTCAGATAAATATCTCCCGTTAGATTAAGTACCTGAAAAACTCCAATATGCCACTTCCGCTTCCGGAGATCATGAAGGCTGAACCCGCTGAAAAGAATGCTGTCAACCGCAATATCAAAGCGGTCTTTGCGATATTGCAGCCTCTTATCAAACTGATATGCACTAAGCCGGGGCTTTATTTTTAAATCTTTTACAATCCCTTCTCCTTCAATAATTGAAAACCCGATCCCCCCTGTAGTAATTTCATATAGACTATCCGGAGTATAAAGGCGGCTTCCCCTGAGATGCAGCCAGACATCTTTTGCAAATAAAAAGCGAGACAGGTCCCTGATAGTAGAGGAATCAATTTTTATATCCTGGAATACGACATCCATATGGTCCAAAGCGTTCCCCTCCGGCCAGCTTTTATTCTTCTCTTTAAAAACAATGGATATATTATGAAGACCTATATGGCCTATTTGAATAGCTTTTAAGGGTCCCGAAATCAGATTAAACAATGTATTTTTAACCGATTCCTGATTTTCGGATCCTTGATGGCTCTCATGTAAAATTATGATACTCGGATTCTCAGCTTTTATTACTTTTATATTAACCGTTTTCTTCGTCACGAGGGAGAACAAATGGGCATGTCGAAGCTTAAATTCTCCTATAAAAATATCAAAAAGATTCGGAGGCGCGCGATGGGCTATCTTTAAACGATTGTAAGTGTTGGTGTCAGGGATAAGATGAAATGAATCCAAGGTAAAACTTCCCAGAAGAGGATTTAAATGAACTCTGGCAAACTCTACCCTATAAAGACTGTCAGATGCCCGGTAGATCTGTTCCTTCAATCGGGCCGACAGAATAGGCTTATAGTGTCTGACAAACATCCAGGCACTTCCTAACAGCAGAAGCGTCAACGTCAGGATAATCAGCACGTAATGCTTATAATAGCGTCTGAAATGAGTGGCTTTCCGCTTCCCCATAAAAGGGTTTTCATTCACATCCATTCCACTAAACTACGCCAGAATTATAATAAAAAGACAATTCTTTGAAAATTTGTAATTTTGAGCCATGACAAATACAAATGTAATCTCCGAAAAATCTCAATATTTTCTCGATCAGGAAGCCAGGTACGGGGCTCATAATTACCATCCGCTCCCGGTAGTCCTTTCCAAAGGAAAGGGGGTTTTTGTGTGGGATGTGGACGGGAAACGTTACTATGATTTTTTATCTGCATATTCCGCGGTAAATCAGGGACACGGGCATCCGAAAATCTTAGCGTCTTTTATTGAACAGGCACAAAAGCTCAGCCTTACCTCCCGCGCATTCTATAATGATGTACTGGGTGAATTTTGTAAGTATATTACCGAATTACTTGGATATGATAAAGTGTTGCCCATGAACTCCGGCGCGGAAGCAGTAGAAACCGCGCTCAAGCTTTGCCGCAAATGGGCCTATAAGGTGAAGGGGATTCCTGAAGGAAAGGCTAAGGTACTGGTGTGTAACAATAACTTTCACGGTCGAACCATTACCATCATATCCTATAGCTCCGACGCAACGGCCAAAAAAGATTACGGCCCTTATACGCCGGGCTTCGAACAAATTCCATACAATGATCTTGGCGCTTTAAAGGAAGCTTTAAAAGATCCAAACGTTGCCGGTTTCCTGGTAGAGCCCATCCAGGGCGAAGCCGGAGTGGTGGTACCCGACGAGGGATATCTTTCTCAGGCCTCCCAATTGTGTAAAGAGACGCATGTGCTGTTTATGGCCGACGAAATTCAAACAGGCCTTTGCCGCACCGGTAATCTGCTTTGTTGTGACAAGGAAGAGGTACATCCGGATGTCCTCATTCTGGGTAAGGCCTTATCGGGAGGCACCATGCCGGTATCCGCCGTACTTGCCGATGATGAGATCATGCTCACGATCCTGCCGGGGGAACATGGTTCTACTTACGGGGGAAACCCCCTTGCATGCAGGGTAGCCATCACGGCCCTTCAGGTTCTTATTGATGAAAATATGGCACAGAACGCTGTAGAAATGGGAAAGATCTTCCGTAAAGGGCTTGAAGATCTGCAATCTCCTTTTATAAAAGAAATACGGGGAAGGGGACTGCTCAACGCCATTGTCATCAGTCATGATGAGAATAAAAATGCAGCCTGGGATCTCTGTCTGGCCCTAAAAGACCGGGGATTATTGGCCAAACCTACTCATGGTGATAAGATCCGTTTTGCACCTCCGCTGGTCATAACAGAGGGACAAATCAAAGAATGTCTCGAGATCATCAAAGAGGGGCTCACCCTATTTGAATAAACGATGATAAAATGAATAAGCCGCGATTTTTACAAAGTTCTGCTTATGCTACGGATCTGTTGATCGGCGTGACAGATGGCATCATGCTCCCCATGGCGTTGGCTGCCGCATTAAGTACGCTCATACCCAATCCGGCCACGGTACTCTTGATCTGCGGGCTTTATGCCGTATTCCTTGCCTTACTGATGGGAACAGCTTCATACTTTACGATCGTGAACCAGGCGGAAGAAAACGTGGATATGATACCCGAAATGGAAAGAAATAACCCAAACCGATTTGCAAAGCATCTGCAATTAAAAGAAATTCTTGTTAAGCTGGAATTGGGAAAAGAAGCGCTTCAGAGAGCGGATTATGAAAACATGCAATATCACAAGCACTGGACCCAATTATTACAGGATTTCGGCATAGGATCGTCGCTTCCCGATTTTGAAAGGGCCCGGAAAAGCGGGGGAATGGTAGGCCTCTCCTTTATTCTTGGAGGCCTTTTGCCGATTATCCCCTATATTTTTGTAAATAATTCCGAACAAGGATTAAAATTTGCCCTTCTATTATCCCTGGTCGGACTCGCTTTGGTAGGGGTGTTCAAAGCAGCATACACCGGCATCAAAGCATGGCAGGAATCTCTCAGACTGGTGCTCACCTGCCTGATCACCACGGGGGCTACCTTCCTGGTTTTCTACCTATTGAGCAAATGAATCCGGCAGACACAGGTTTAATTGCAACAGCCGGATTAAATATTATTACTACCTTCATTCCATAACAACAATAAACCGTATGGATTCGGAAAACCGGCAGGCATTCATCACCTCCATCCTGGATAATGATTTCTATAAATTCACCATGCAAAATGCAGTGATCAAGTTGTTTCCCTATGCCCGGGTCCGTTATCGTTTTATCAACAGAGGAAATCATGCTTTTCCTCCCGGTTTTGCTCACGCGCTGAGAAATGAAACGGAACGGATGACGCGTCTGAAATTAAGGCCGGCAGAGAAAGCGTTTCTAAAGAACCGGTGCCCTTACCTGGATCCTACTTACCTGGATTTCCTGAGCGGATTTCAATATGATCCATCCGAATTAACCATTACCCAAAAGGGGGAAAAGCTGGAAGTACATATAGAAGGCCTCTGGTACCGCACTATCCTTTGGGAGGTACCCGTGATGGCCCTGATAAGTGAACTGTATTACAAACTGACCGGTAAAAAAAGATTACCTGATGATCAGGTGACCGCCATTGTAAAAAATAAGATACAGCACTATCAGAAACTTGGAGTTAAAATAGCAGAATTCGGGACCCGCAGGCGACACTCCTATCAGGTCCATAGACTGGTAGTAAACACACTGGCACAAAATGGAGAAGGCTGTTTTACCGGCACCAGTAACGTTGCACTGGCCAGGTTAACACGGGTGAAACCCATAGGAACACATGCCCATGAATGGTTTATGTTCCATAGTGCACGCTATGGCTGGAAAATGTCCAACACCCTTGCGCTGGAAAATTGGGTAAATGTGTACCGGGGAGACCTGGGTATCGCCTTATCGGACACTTATACTTCAAAAGTGTTTTTTGAAAGTTTTGATAAAAAATTTTCCAAGCTGTTTGACGGGGTCCGGCATGACAGCGGAGATCCCATCCGATTCGCAAAAGCGACGATTGCGCATTACAAAAGATACAATATTGATCCCCTTAGCAAGACCATTATCTTTTCCGATGCCCTCAACCCCGAAAAGGTGGACCGGATTGCAGGCTTTTGCAGAGGGAAAATAGGTATGTCTTTCGGTATAGGAACCAATTTTACGAATGATACCGGATTAGAACCGCTTAACATCGTCATAAAGATGTCGGAAACCCGTCCACACGGAGAAAATTGGACCCGTGTAGTCAAATTATCGGACGAGCCCGGTAAATACACGGGAGACCCGGACATGATCCGCCTGGCAAAAACAATATTGGAAATAAAGGACTGACAGGCGGCAATTGGAATATTAAATTACTTCCCTATTTTTGTATTTCCATTTTGCCCATTAAGGTAATATTAACAATATATGAAAAGAGTAGTCATCACGGGATTAGGCGCATTAACACCCATTGGAAACGATGTAACGGCCTATTGGGAAAATTTATTGCGCGGTACATCCGGTGCGCGTCCCATTACAAATTTCGATGCTGCTCTGTTTCGCACGCAATTTGCCTGTGATCTGAAAGGCTTTGATCCTTCAGATCACCTGGATAAAGGACTGATCCGAAGAACCGATCCTTATATTCAATATGCCCTGGTGGCTGCCGAACAGGCAGTAAAAGATTCCGGACTGGATTTTGAAAAAATGAATCCACTGGATACAGGGGTGATCTGGGGCTCCGGGGAAGGAGGAGTTCAAACCTTTGAAGAAGAAATTACAGGATACGTCAAGGGCGGATTCAAACCTCATTTTAATCCTTACTTTGTACCCAAGATCATATCCAACATGGCTGCAGGAATGATTTCTATAAAATACGGGTTAATGGGTATCAACTATGCTGTAGTCACAGCCTGCTCCACTTCCAATACGGCCATCATGGATGCACTGAACTATCTTCGAATAGGAAAGGCGAAAGTGATTATCACCGGCGGTTCGGAAGCGGCCATAACCGAGGCCTCCGTGGGGGGATTCTCTGCGATGAGAGCTTTAAGTACCGATAATGAACAACCTCAAACGGCCTCCCGCCCCTTCGACCAGGATCGAAACGGATTTGTACTCGGCGAAGGGGCGGGGGCGCTCATATTGGAAGAGCTGGAACACGCCCGGCAGCGAAATGCCACCATCTATGCCGAGGTGGCAGGAGCTGCCATGACGGCCGATGCCTTTCACATCACCGGTTCTCATCCCGATGGGAAAGGTTCCTTCCACTCCATGCGGCTGGCCCTGAAAGATGCCCGAATGGAACCGGCAGATATTGATTATATTAATGCCCATGCCACATCCACTCCCATTGGAGATCCAAGTGAAGCCAAGGCCATTGCGGATGTCTTTAAGAATCATACCGACCGATTGCATATTAGCGGAACTAAATCCATGACCGGACATCTATTGGGAGGCGCCGGCGCCATCGAAGCCATTGCCTCCATTTTTTCAATAAAAAATAACGTGGTTCCCCCGACCATAAATACGACTACAATTGATCCCGAAATACCCCAACAACTACATATCGTTTTAAAAGAACCCCTTGAGAAGGAAATCCATAGGGCAATGAGCAATACTTTCGGCTTCGGCGGCCACAACTGCACCGTTATATTCAAGGAGTATGCGAGATAGCAGAAGCCGCTGATGGTTTGTTCAACGGAAATTTCAAATCCCAAATCCCAAATAAATTTCAAAATCCCAAATCCCAAACGGCCTATCTCCATCGAATCAAGCCGGGACTATCCTGAAACATTGGAGGAATCCTGGATCAATCCTGAAACTAAAACTTCAGATGTTTAATCGTAAGTCCCTTATTACTCAACTGTTTTAGTGAATCAATACCGATCTTCAGGTGTACATCCACATAATCGCGGGTAACCTTTTTATCGCTTTCGGCCGTCTTTACCCCTTCGGCAATCAGGGGTTTATCAGATACCAGCAACAGTGCACCGGTAGAAATATGATTATAAAAGCCCACCGCAAAAATAGTAGCGGTTTCCATATCCACGGCCATCACCCGAATCTTATTCAAATATTTTTTAAAAATATTGTCGTGTTCCCAAACGCGCCGGTTGGTACTGTAACAAGTACCGGTATAGTAATCCCTTTTATAATCTCTTATCGTAGTAGAAATGGCTTTTTGTAATGCAAAGGCGGGTAAAGCCGGAACTTCCGGCGGGAAATAGTCGTTAGAAGCGCCCTCTCCCCTGATTGCCGCTATGGGTAAAATAAGATCTCCCACTTTATTTCTTTTTTTTAAGCCGCCACATTTTCCCAGAAACAATACCCCTTTCGGATGAATGGCGCTTAGCAGGTCCATTACGGTAGCAGCGCTGGCACTCCCCATACCAAAATTTATAATGGTCACCCCCTCAGAAGTAGCACATTGCATGGGATGATCCACACCCTTAATGGGTACCTGATTCCATTTTGCAAAGCGTTCGATATAGTTAGAAAAATTGCACAGCAGGATATAATCGCCAAAATTATCCAATTCTTCCCCCGTATACCGCGGTAACCAGTTAGCAACAATTTCTTCCTTCGATTTCATAAGTTTCAGTACTACGTTTTAAATAATTACTTTACATCCAAATCATAATCTAATTATGGATCCTTTTGATAAACCCTTCCCTCTTGCAATTGCCTATCCCGAACCGGATTTTAAAATTACTATAAAAAATGGCAAACAGATGATCTGGGACCAGATCCGAAAAAAAATGCTGGTTCTCACGCCGGAAGAATGGGTACGGCAAAATTTTATCCGGTACCTCATTCAGGTTATGCAATACCCCGCCTCATTACTAGCCCTTGAAAAAGAGATCCGTCTCGCTTCAAGGAAAAAGAGATGTGATATCGTAGTTTATAAAGAGGCCGCACCCTGGATGATCGTGGAATGTAAAGAAGTCCGGGTACAACTGAATCAAAGGACCCTGGAACAAATACTGAATTACAATATGGCATTGCAAGTGCCTTACCTCGTTTTAACCAATGGCACACAGACTTATGCCGTAAAGCGAGAACCTGCTTCCTGGCATTATCTTACCGCACTTCCTCCCTGGAAAAATTAAAATCTCTGCATACTGCCACTGTCCACTTAAATCTCCCGGTTCAAATCAAACTGTTCCAGCTCCCGGGCCACGGCGGTAAGGAAAGTGGCTCCCAGCGACCCATCTACAATTCTATGGTCATAAGACATAGAAAGATACATCATGTGACGAACGGCAATGGAATCCCCTTGTTCGGTTTCTACTACCACCGCCCGCTTCTTGATTGCGCCAACTGCCAACACAGCTACCTGCGGCTGGTTGATAATGGGAGTACCTGCCAGGCTGCCGAAGGTTCCCACATTCGTCACGGTAAAAGTGCCATTTTGCGTAGCATCGGGGGCAAGCTTGCCCGCTCTTGCACCATAGGCCAGCTCATTTACCTGGTGAGCCAATCCTACCAGGTTCAGTTGGTCGGCTCTTCTGATCACAGGCACGATGAGGCTGCCATTGGGTAAGGCCGTGGCCATTCCAATATTCATTTCTTTCTTCACAAGAATCTTGTCGCCCTCCACCGAGCTGTTGATGACCGGGAACCTCTTTATGCATTTTACGATAGCCTCAATAAATAAAGGTGTAAAGGTGAGTTTCTCGCCTTCTCTTTTCTCAAATGCTTTTTTTACTTTTTCTCTCCATTTTACCAGATTGGTGACATCTGCCTCGCTGAAGCTGGTGACATGCGGACTGATACGTTTACTCTGCACCATATGCTCCGCAATCATTTTACGCATACGGTCCATTTCAATCACTTCTACATTTGGGCCGTAAGATCTGCCGGATAGAGGAGTTATCGCTGTTCCGGTCAAAATTTCTTCGGTCGGCTCTTTTCCGGAAGGCTGTTCCACTTGTGACGCTCCCGATTTTTTCTCAGAAACGTATTTGAGAATGTCTTTTTTGGTTACCCTTCCCCCCAGACCGCTACCTTTCATTTTTTCTAATTCAGCCAGGCCAATCCCTTCCTCTTGCGCAATTTTTAAAACAAGGGGAGAATAAAACCGGGCCTCTTCTGTAGCAGTATCCTGTTCATCCGGTGTTTCTTCTACCATGGATTCATGCTCATCACGCTCTTCCGTTTCATCATCTTCATCCATCAGAAGCGCGACATCTTCATCTCCATCCTCATGGGGCATTTCCCCTGAAACTTCAATTCGGGCAATAGGAGTGCCGACCGGGACTACATCGTTCTCCCCGAAAAGAATCTCTTTGATGGTGCCTTCCACAACAGACGGGACTTCACTATCCACCTTATCGGTTGCAATCTCCAGAACGGTTTCATCCTCATCCACATGATCCCCCGGTTGTTTATGCCAGTGCAAAATGGTAGCCTCCATAATACTTTCTCCCATTTTGGGCATGATCAGATCTACTATTGCCATAAAATATATATTTGGGATTTATGCGTCAGCCTATTTAACCCCTTGAGCTATATCAGCTACAAATGTAAGGAAATGCTCACAATTTGCCGATACTCTTTAAAGCCTCCAGCAATAAAATAAGCGCATAATTTCCTGTCAGTTTAATATTTTGTAGCCGATCATAACGCAAACGAAGTTCCCTGGTAAAAAGATGGTCTTTATTCCCCGCAGCCAGCCATACCGTACCCACAGGTTTTTCCACGCTACCCCCGGAAGGCCCCATGATCCCGGACACCGCAATTCCTACATCTACCTTCAATTTCGTGGTCACCCCCACCACCATTGCTCTGACCACTTCTTCGCTCACGGCTCCCCTGCTTCTTAAGATCTCTCCGGATACGTCCAACAGGTTTTCTTTGAGGTCGTTCGTATAAGTTATCACGGATCCTCTATAATAGTCCGAGCAGCCGGAAATAGAGGTAAATAAATGTCCGACATATCCGCCCGTACAACTTTCAGCTGTACCTACCGTCAGTCCTTTTTCTTTTAAAACTTCTCCCACTATAGCAGAAAGGGGCAGATCATCAGTAGCGATAAGGTACGCATCCGTTAAATTCTTCAGAATACCGCCGTACTGATCCAATTCATGAGCCACTTGTTGCACCATTTTTCCTCTCGCAGTAAGGCGCAGCTTCAAAATTCCATCTCCGGGCAAATAGGCCAATTTAATATGCGGCGGGAGGCTGTGTTCAAAGCCTCTTAACCTTTCTGCCAGTTTTGATTCGGGCACTCCCGTTACAATAATCGTATGATGTAAGATCGCCGAAGTCTTAAGATGAACAGAAAGCCGCGGGATAACCTGTTCTTTCATAAGGGCTTTCATCTCATGAGGCACTCCCGGCATAGCCACGATGACTTTCCCTCCTTTTTCAAACCACAATCCCGGCGCTGTACCCGCCTCATTAAATAAAACCTTGCAATTATCCGGAACCTGTGCTTGCGCCCTGTTTCGTTCCAGCATTTTAATGCCGTGAAAAGCCAATCGCTTTTTTACATGTGTCAGTACCTTCGCATCCAAAATCAACTTAGAGCCAAAATAATCACATAATGCCGACTTGGTCAGATCATCATCGGTAGGTCCCAGCCCTCCCGTAATCAATACAATATCAGCAAAAGTGCTTTCCAGTTCCAGGCTTTTCAAGATCTCTTTCCTATCATCGCCGATGGCGAGGCTGTGGGTAAGCCAAATCCCGGCTTTATTTAATTCCCTGCCTATCCAGGCGGAATTGGTATTGATGGTTTGTCCTATCAGTAGTTCGTCTCCAATTGTTATGATGGATGCCTTAATTTCTTTCATGGTGCAGGTTTATAAAAAATCAAAATTAAAAAATTAATCGCACGAGTCCTTTTACCCACATGCAGCTAATAACTAAATTTAAAAAGTAGATCTGATTTTTATAATTTTGAAACTCCACGAGAATTGAACAATTATGATAAAATTATCCAATATGGATTTTCAGGGTATATCCGCATGCCTCACTCTTGCGCTCCTGCTGTCTACCTTTATCTCTTCCCCGGCCCATCCTTTCCATCTGCGTGCTTCCGATTCGGCAGCTATCCTTGGCAGATGGGATATAACGGTCAACATCAATGGAAAGGCTTACCCCTCCTGGCTGGAAATCCATCTCTCAGGCTACAGGACACTGGTGGGACGATTTGTCGGAGTCGTGGGCAGTGCGCGTCCTGTGTCAAAAATAAACTTCAAAGACGGAAAAATGAGTTTTGTCATTCCCCCGCAATGGGAAGAAGGGAGCCGGGATCTCCATGTTGAAGGAGTCTTTAACAACGGCAAATTCAAGGGCGCCATGACCTTCAGCGATGGAAAAACGTATTCCTGGACAGGGGTGCGCGCTCCGGTTCTCCGGCGAGAAAGCAAGCCGGTCTGGGGAAAACCCATCCCCCTTTTCGATGGAAAAGATCTCAGCCAATGGCATGCCACCGGCCCGGATCAATGGAAGGTGGAATCCGGGATCCTGAGAAGCCCGCATTCCGGCTCCAACCTGGTCACCAACGAAGAATTCCAGGATTTTAAATTACATGTTGAGGTACGTTACCCCAAAGGCAGCAACAGTGGCATTTATCTCAGAGGAAGATATGAGGTGCAGATCGTAGACAGCAAAGGAATGGAACCTTCCGACCTGCTTTTCGGCGCGGTGTACGGCTTTCTGCCTCCCAGTGAAATCGCAGCTAAAGCGGCGGGAGAATGGCAAGCTCTTGACATCACGTTGGTAGGCCGGATGGTCACCGTTGTGGCCAATGGAAAAGCCGTAATTTGCAATCGGGAAATACCCGGCATCACGGGCGGCGCCATAAACAGTAATGAAGGCGAACCCGGTCCCATCCTGTTACAGGGAGATCACGGCCCCGTGGATTATCGTAACATCATCATTACTCCTGCAAAATAAGGAAAGATGATATTAAGACGTTTATTACCCAAAATAGGTCTATCTGTAATCAGCCTTATGATATTCACTACCCTTAAGGCCCAATCTTTACAAGATAGAATAATTACCGCAACAAAACAATTCACTTCCGATCCACAGATGAGCCACGCGCTCACCTCTCTTACCATCATAGAAGCCCAATCCGGCCAGGAGCTCTTTAACCTGAATGCTAAAGTAGGGCTGGCCCCGGCTTCCAATCTGAAAATCCTCACTGCCGCAACCGCTTTTTATCTCTTGGGAACCGATTTCTCTTACGAGACCAAAATATTTTATAGCGGAACTATAAAAAAAGGGATCCTCAACGGGGACCTCATTATACGCGGGAGTGGAGATCCCACGCTGGGCAGTTGGCGTTACGACCGGACAAAGATGAAAGTAGTTTTATCAGAATGGGTCAAAACGATTAAAGAAGCAGGTATCCAAAAAATAGAGGGTTCGGTCATTGGCGATCCCTCTATCTTTGAATCTCAAATCACTCCCAATGGATGGGTATGGCAGGATATAGGAAACTATTACGGAGCAGGAGCCTCCGGTCTCAATTGGCATGAAAATCAATATGACCTGCACCTGCTACCGGGCGACCGCATAGGGGATCCCGTAAAAATTACCGGCACCAGGCCGCTGATGGAACAGCTACATTTCATTAATGAATTGAAAACGGGCAGTTCACACAGCGGCGATCGAACCTACATCTACGTGGCGCCCTACGGACACGTAGCCTACGTACGGGGAACCGCCCCGGCCAACCATCCCCGTTTTCAAGTTTCCGGATCCGTTCCGAGCCCGGCATTATTTTGTGCAAACAGTCTCCAAAAAGCATTGCAAGAAGACGGAATACCGGTATCCGGACCCGTAACGACTAGCCGGCTCCTGGAACTATCCGGCGAAAAACTCCCTTTGGACCTGCATCTGTTGGCTACGCATACTTCTCCTGATCTGACGAAAATCATTCATTGGTTCCTAAAGAGAAGCATCAATTTATATGGAGAACTCCTGATCAAAACCATTGCCTTTCAGGAAGAAAACGAGGGCAGTACGAAAAAAGGCATAGAAATAGAAAAAAAATTTTGGGAAAGCAAAGGCCTCTCCCCAAAAGCATTACATGTCATGGATGGCAGCGGCCTTTCTCCGGAAAACCGGATCACCACGCAGGCGCTAGCCCGGGTATTGTTTCATGTCAGACAACAAAACTGGTATCCTGTATATAAAAAATGTCTGCCGGTCATCCACAATATCCATATGAAAAGCGGCCACATAGACGGGGTGGCCTCCTACACCGGTTATTTGAGAAGCCGGGAAGGCACTCCTCTTATTTTTTCTTTTATTGTAAATAATTATAATGGTTCGGTGGGCAGTGTCAATAGGAAAATGTTCCAATTATTGGACAAAATAAAATATTAGATATTTCACAAAAGGACATTATCAGCTTTTGACAAAAAAAGGCCGTAGTTTATCTGCCAACACAGGCGGCATATCACAGGTTTTCCCCGTAGAAACGTCTACAAAGGCCAGGATCACGCGGCCCGTATTGAGCAACTTCCCGGTTTCATTATATAATTCCGAATGAAAAGTGATCCTTCGATCTCCAGGCCACTCTTTTAAGATGGTTTTCACGGTGATCAGGTCATCATATAATGCAGGCCGTATAAACTTCGTATAGTACTCGGCTACCGGCATAATCAATCCCCCAGCCTCCAATTCTTTATAGGTAATTCCCAGGCTTCTGATCATATCTGTTCTGCCCACTTCATAATACAATGCATAATTTCCATAATATAAATAACCCATTGCATCGGTCTCTCCATAACGGACTCTGATCTCGACTGTAGTGGTATACATCCTGTTAATTATGTGTTAAAATATATCAGCGCCTGGAAATCAATCGGTCCAGGGAAACCTTGCCCGGCCCTAAAAGCCAGAGGATGACATATCCTAAAAGAAAATGCGCGCCTAGTTCCTGACGACCAAAACCATCATTTCCATGAACCATCAAAATAACCACTATCATTTCTATGATCAGCGGGATGGTGATCCAACGGGTGAAAAGACCTAAAATAAGGAGCACAGAACAAAGCACTTCTGCAAACACAACCAATCCCAACATAAACGGGCTCCCCCATTGAAGCGGGTCGAAAAAATCGGAGGACATCTTGTTGAAATGCATGAGTTTGGGAAGGCCATGGTTAAGCATCATGACTCCTAATCCCACTCTTAAAAGTAAGAGACAGAAATGTACCGTATTGGTACCAAATTTGGTGGAAAAAAAGATGTTGCTCATAGAGGAAATTTCAGCCGAAATTACACAATTTTGTTATTAACAATCAAAATACCCTTGATGGGGATAAACAAGACTCAGAGAAAAGTGGGAATCTACTATCTTTGTCCGGGTAAACAACAAATTGCGGTTTCATTTTATTGGATCTTAAAATTTTTATTATAAAATAAACCCAGCTCTGAGACGTTACCATTGAACCATACCATGCATATCAAGAACCGGATTATAATGAATTCAATCAGACAAAAATCAGGATCCCCAAACGATTTCTCCAAATGGATATTCCTCCTGCCAATAGTTTGCCTCCTATGGACAAATACAACAGTTGCACAGGAAAACATTGTTTACCAGGATCCCGATCTTATCTTAAAAGAAGCCACAAAATTATATAACCACGGACTCTACGCAGATGCGCAGCCGTTATTCAAGAAACGCCTGGAAGAGATCAGTTATTTTAAAGAAACAGAACACCAATTAAGTCGGCAAGATGCCGGTTACTACTATATTTCCTGTGCTTTTCAACTGGATCAGCCTGATGCAGTAAGACTGGCTGAGGAATACATTCAAAGATCAAGCAGCAGTTCTCATCGACAAATGATGAGTTATCAGTTGGGACATTATTATTTCAAAAAAGGCGAATTTAAAAAGGCCATTCCTTATTATGAAAATGCCGGAATAGACAATTTATCCAACGATGAAATCGCAAAAGCCAAATTTGAACAAGCTTACTGTTATTTTAATTTAAAAGAGTTTGATAAAGCCTTCCCGTTATTTAATGCCATAAAGAACATTCATAATGCGTATTACCTTCCGGCAAATTATTATACCGGATATATTGCATTATACAAAAAAGATTATACAAATGCGTTAAGCTCTTTTCAAAAAGTAGTGAATAAAGAAAAATACAATCGGGTCGTTCCCTATTATATTGCAGAGATCTACTATTATCAGCATCAATATGATAAGCTATTGGATTATGCACAACCCTATTTAGAACAGGGCCATTTGTATTATGATGCGGACCTGCGTCATTTGGTAGGTCAAACCTATTTTGAGAAACGAGCATATGAAAAAGCGCTTCCTTATCTCGCCAACTACGAAAAGCAGGCCAGTCAATTAAGAAAAGAAGACGTCTATGAACTGGCTTATTGCTACTACAAGACGAATCAGTTGGACAAAGCCATCTCCGGCTTTAAGCAACTGAGCGGCACGACTGATTCTTTAGGACAAAATTCCATGTACATTCTGGGAGACTGTTATTTAAAAAAGGGGAAAAAGGCAGAAGCACGCCAGGCATTTGCTTTTTGCGCGCGTTCTTCCTACAATGCCAAACAACAGGAAGTCTCCAAATTTAATTATGGGAAGCTTTCATATGAGCTGGGGTATCAGGATGCTGCATTAAAAACATTGAAAGCCTTTATTACCGATTATCCGCAGTCGGAATACAATCAGCAATCACGGGAGATACTGGCGCAGTTGTTCATGAATACCGAAGATTATAAAAATGCCTATGCAGTGATCAAAGAACTACCAAAAGATCGCAACTCTGTAAAAGAAGCTTATCAAAGGGTAACGTTCGGACGGGCCATGCAATTGATCAATGACGGCAACCTTCCCGGAGCGGACCGGATGCTTGATCAGTCGCTCGGCTACAGCCTGAATCGCAAGTTGAAGCTGCTGGCCTACTTTTGGAAAGGGGAGATCGCACTTAGAAACAACAAACCTAAAGAAGCCATTCAATACATCCGCTTATATTTACCCGATCAAAACAGGGGCGCTCCGCCCGCCATGGGAGAAGCCAATGTACAAACGGCCCATTACAACCTGGGATATAGTTATCTGAAGGAGAAGAATTACGAAGAAGCGCTTCAACAATTTAAAGAAGCACAGCGGATTTTTGGTACCAACGGGGCAACCATTGCCAATGATTCCAAACTTCGGGAGGCAGATTGTTACTACATGCTTAAAGATTACAATCAGGCTATTAAGTTCTATAATCAGGCCATTGCTACGGGAGGCGCCGGAAGCGATTACGCCCTTTATCAAAAGGCTATTATTTCGGGAATTCTGGGCGACAATACGCAAAAGGTTTCTATCCTCAACAAGCTGTCTAGCCATTATCCTCAATCCGGCTATCAGGATGATGCCAATTATCAGATCGGCTTAACCTACATGGATGAGGAAAATTATAGCGCCGCTATTCCGTATTTGGAAAAAGTGGCCAATGAACCTCAAAATCCCAATGCCCCAAAAGCCTTATTAAAGTTGGCGCTGGCACATTATAACCGGGGGAACAACACTTCCGCCGCGGAAAGTTATAAGAAGCTGATTAAACAATATCCCAATACACCACAGGCCCGGCAGGCCATGCAAAGCCTGAGCAGCCTGTATGTTAGCAATGGACAACCCGATGCCTATGTAAACTTCCTGAAATCCATCGGCAGATCTGTAAATGCTTCCGTGGAAGACTCCCTTTCTTATGCAGCTGGAGAATCCAGTTTTGGGGACAGCCGTTATAAGGAAGCGATACAACAGTTCAATAGTTATCTTTCCAGATTTCCGGAGGGCCGTTTTGCCTTAAAAGCACATTTTTACAGGGCAGAGAGCGCCTATAATCAAAAAAATTATGACCGGGCCTTAAAAGATTACGAGTATGTTCTCTCGCAAGGCGCAAGCGCATTCAACCAACACGCCGCTCTACAGGCAGCTTCCATCAACTTTTATCAAGATAAGAATTATACAAAGGCGCTGAAAGAATACCAAACATTAAAGCAGCTTTCCACCAGCAAAGAAAATACTTTAACGGCATTACGCGGCATTCTGCGAAGCCATTACGAGCTTCGGCAATGGGATGAGATAAAGACGGCGGCGAATGACCTCCTTGCCATACAAAATATCAGCACGGGCGATCAGATCGTCTGCTATTTTTACCTGGGACGAGCTGCTCAGATGCAACAAGACTGCCCCGCCGCCATAAATCAATATCAAAAAGTGGCCGGAATGACCACCTCCGAACTGGGAGCGGAATCCCGCTATTATATAGCCCAATGTATGTTTGAACAGGAGCAACTGAAAGCGGCGGAAAAAGCCGCCTTCGATGTGATCAAAAAGACGCCATCCTACGACTTTTGGGTTACGAAAGCGTATATTCTCCTGGGAGAAATCTTTTGGAAAGAAAAAGATTATTTTAATGCAAAAGCCACCTTGCAAAGCATCGTTGATCATAGTAAAATACCCGAATTAACGGAAGAAGCCGGAAAACTTCTGGATCAGGTCACGGCGGAAGAAAAAGAACATTCCAAGATTATAGACACTTCCGCTTCGACGTCGACAAGTGAGGACCGTGCGAATAACCAGTAAAAATAAATTAGACAGACACCAGGCAAAACAACCCATAGACCATGCAAAGAAAAGTGCCCATTTATAACCGTTTCTTTTTGCTCACGCTGCTGATGATATTCACGGATATTTTCATCACGAAGGCACAGCAAAAAAATGACAGCCTGCAAAAACAGACTATTGATATTTATAATATTTACCAGCCTACATTAAGAGAAGCCGCTAAATTAAATTTGAACACCAGTCTCCCGCAAACAACTCAAAACCGGCCCAACCTGGTTTATAGTATCCCGTCACAAAACCTATATTTCACCTATTCACCAGTGCCCCTGCAGCCTCTTGCAATGGGTATTGACACTTCTGCCATGTTGCTGTACAATAACTATATCAAAGCAGGGATCGGGAATCACAGTACCCCATTAATCCAGGCAGGCTTAAGCAATGGAAGCAACTCCGTCTTTCAATATGGTTTGAATTTTAATTATCTGTCCTCCAAAGGGAGTCTTGAAAACCAGCAATTCAGTAAAGCCGGTCTGTTGCTGCATGGCAGGTACTTTTCCAACAATCAGGAATACCATGCTTCGGTATCTTATGATCGCCATGGTATCCGGTATTATGGATATGATCACGACACCACCAAATTTATCAATGACGAGCTGAAACAGGTCTATAATGATCTGTCTATAAAGATCGGCATGCAGAATAGCGCAGACAATTCTATCAAGCTCAATTACCAGCCGGAAATAGGATTAAGTAACTTTTTCGATAAATATGACCGCAATGAAACTACTTTTAAAATAGATATTCCGATACAAAAAGTTATTGTAGAGGATATTTATTTCAGTGCAGAATTATTAGGAGGTTTTGCCAGATACCAGGATAATGAAAATGCTTATACCAATTCTCTCGTATCTGTTCATCCCGCTTTAGTGATCTCCAAACCTCATTTCATATTACATGCCGGATTAAATCCCACCTGGTCTAAAGATCAATTTTATTTACTTCCCGATATTGTAAACGAGACCGACCTGATCAAAGATAAACTTATACTAAGCAGCGGGTGGATATCCTATTTCAGCCAAAATACTTATAAGGCGCTCGTAAAAGAAAATCCTTTTATCAATAACTATAACGATCCTTTAAACACCCGCATAGAAGAAAAATATACCGGAATAAAAGGGTCTATAAGCAATCATTTTACGTATAATACCAAATTTGCCTTCCTCAATTATCATGATCGTCCCTTATACCTGAATGATTCGCTGTATGGCAATAAATTTAATCTGGTTAATGAAGAAGAGCTAAAAGCTTATGAATTTCATGCAGAATTAGGTTATGTATTAGGTGAAAAATTTAAAGCCAAATTAAGCGGCAGCTGGTTCAATTACTTCAAACAAACTACTGAAGATAAACCCTGGGGATTGCGTCCGTTTACCACGGACCTGTATTTACAATATGGCATAGACAAATTACAGTTATCTGCCGATATTTATGCATTGAGCGGAAGCTATTATAAAACAGCCTCCGGGGAAGCTGAAAAAACGAAGGGGGCCTTTGATATCAACCTGGGCGGAAGTTATGAAGTGATCAAGCAATTCGATATCTGGTTAAATGTGAATAATCTTTTGAACAATCATTACCAAAGGTGGAACCAATATCCGTCCATAGGTCTGAATGTCATTGGCGGTATCATGATAAAATTTTAGTGGGTTGCAAAAGTACCTTGAACTCATAAGCCGACTTTTGGAGAAAGAGAAAACGGCCTGTTTCCTCCCGGGGATCGGCATGCTCCAGTTTAAAGAAGAACCGGCCAAGGTTGATACCGGTAAAGGTCATCTATATCCTCCCCATACCTATATCGTTCTGGAAAGAACTGAAAACCCGCTTCCTCCATACCATTCTGTTATTCAGGAAATAAAAAGGAGTTTCGGCCTTTCAGACGAAGAAGCAGGTACAGAATGGGGCAAAACCATTGAACATATTAAAAAGCTATTGGCAACGGAAGGTCGCGTCCGTTTACCCGGAATAGGTAGATTCGTTTTAAATGATCAACAGGTTTTGACTTTTGTCGAATCGCCAGAGCGATATATGCTTTATCCAAAGGTTGCTTACCTGTCTCCTTCACCCGCCGCTATCCCTCCGGGTATTGAAGAAGAATCCGATTATGTGGGATCTACGGGCAAAAAAAGTTGGATATGGCTCCTTACCCTAGGAATCATTATTCTTGCAGGGGTCGGTTTTTTTCTATACAAATATCAAAATACACTTTTCCCCGTTACCGGGGAATCGGAATCCACAACCGATGCTACTACGGCAAACCAGGTAAAACCTGAACTTTCTAATCCTTTAAAGGACACAACAGTGGGACAAAAAGAAACGCCTTCCGGTGTTGAAGCTTCGGACTCTATTCATTTTGCCGTAATATACACGGTTTACCATAGCCAAAAGACGGCTGAAAGGCATTATAAGCAAATGCAGGCCTGGGGGCATAATGTGTCGGTTTATTCAAAAGATTCTGTAACTTATCAATTGGGATATCCCTATTATGAACTACCTGCAGATACCGCCAAACGACTTAAAGAGATTAAAAAGCTGTATGGCGGAAATCCTTATATCATTTATCCTGAAAAATAAATCTCTAATAACATTCGATTAACGACTTATTTTAAAAACTGCTCTTACCTTTGTTTTGTCAACGAAACGAAAGAGAGACATCAATGATTCGGATGAAGATCTGATGACATGATAAAATAGCTAAAAGCAGGTCGGCCTTCAAGGGCGGCAAGCTATAGCAGAGAGTAGTAATTTTTCAAAGGGTTTAACACAGACCCCGCTGTTCCCAGCGGGGTAATTTTTTACAGCAGATTGACTTCCCGCTCCAGCGTTACTCCAAACTTCTTGTATACACTCTGTTGAATTTTTTCAGATAATGCCTTGATCTGGTCTCCATTTGCATTTTTATAATTGACCAATACCAAAGCTTGTTTAGGATGAACTCCCGCATCTCCTTCTCTGTAGCCTTTCCATCCGCATTGCTCAATGAGCCATCCCGCAGCCAGTTTATACGCTTTACCAAAAGGAAAATACCTCAAAGCGGGAAATGACCGTTCCAATTGTTTTTTTTGTGCAACGGAAACGATAGGGTTCTTAAAAAAGCTGCCCGCATTTCCTGTCTTTTTCGGATCCGGAAGCTTGGAAGAGCGAATCCGGATAACAGCATCACTTATCGCTTTAATGGTCAGTTCCTGCACTCCCATTACTTCCAGTTCCTCCTCTATAGCCCCGTAACTGGTATTAAAATGCGGCCTCTTACTAAGCTTATAGGTAACGTCAAGGATAATGAATTCTCCTTTTCTTTTATTTTTAAAAATACTCTCCCGATAACCAAAATGACAATCCTCAGCATTAAAGGTCACCCGTACCTTATCCTTAATATGATATGCATCCAGAGAATAAAATACATCTTTTACTTCCACTCCGTAAGCGCCAATATTCTGCATAGGGCTGGCGCCCACATTTCCGGGAATAAGAGATAAATTTTCTACTCCGGCCCAATGATGCTCCAGGCAATAGCGTACAAATTGATGCCAATTTTCACCGGCTCCAGCCTTCACGTAAACATGGTCCTTATCTTCCTTCATTTTCACGATACCTTTTATCTCATTTTTCAAAACCGACCCCGGATTCTGAGTTAATAAAATGTTACTCCCCCCTCCCAATATCAAAGACGGAGCTATAAATCTTTCATCTGAAAGTAACGTTTTCAGATCGGCCTCAGAAGAAAAAGAGGCGAAATGATCTGCGAAAGCCTGTATGCCAAACGTATTGAGGGCTTTTAAAGGATAATTAGCATGTATTTTCATTGGAAACAGGAGTTAAAATTCATACACAATCTACATCAGGGACAATGATAACCCTTCGGAATTTTTTTTGTGTCCGTAACCAGTTAAACTGTGCCTGTAAATAAGCTTTAATCTGATTCAGCCTGGCTGTATTTCGCGGGATCTTTATCATAAATTCCATTAAATAATAATTCCGGATACGGCCGATCATGGGAGGAGAAGGCCCCAGTAAAGCATCTTTAAAATAAGGCTGCAGTACGCCGGCCAATACACGCGCAGCGCCGGCGACCACCTCGGCCTTCCGGTGTTTTAAAGCCACCCGTATCAGGCGGGTAAAAGGCGGATAATGAAATCTTTCCCGTTCTTTTATTTCCATCCGGTAAAAACCATCATAATCATGCCGGATCACAAAATCAATCACCGGATGCGTTGTATTTATTGCCTGCAACAACACATCTCCTCCCGCTCCTTTTCTTCCCGAACGACCGCTTACCTGCTCCAATAATTGAAAGGCACGCTCATTAAGCCGGAAATCGGGATAACTTAACAAGCTGTCGACGCTTAGAATGCCAACCAGATTCACATGGTCAAAGTCCAGTCCTTTTACGATCATCTGCGTGCCTATCAGGATATCGATCTTTTGTTCTTCAAAAAGCATGATCAGCTTGTGGTGGGCCTCTTTATTGCGAACGGTATCATAATCCATACGCTCGATACGCGCATCGGGAAAATGTAAAGCCACGTCCTCTTCTACGCGTTCGGTTCCAAAGCTGCGATTCAGCAGTTTGTTACTGCCACAAGCTCCGCAGGTTTCGGGTAACGGATATTGTTGCCCGCAGTAATGGCAATGCAACCGGTGATGAAATTTATGATACGTAAGGGAAACATCACAATTTTTGCAACGCGGGATCCATCCACAGACGCTACAAACCACTGCCGGAGCATATCCCCTTCTGTTTTGAAACAAAATAACCTGTTTTTTAGCTGCCAGGGACTTCCGGATCTCCGCATCCAGTTTTGGCGACAGATAATGAATGTTGCCCTTACTGCTTGCCACCCTTTTCATATCCACTACTTCCATTTCCGGCATTTTTACCCCTCCGTAACGCTCATGTAACTGTACCAGGCCATATTTGCCCTGAAGCGCATTATAATAACTCTCGAGAGAAGGCGTGGCAGAACCCAATAAGGTTTTGGCGCCAAAAAGATCCGCATAATACAAAGCCGCATCCCGGGCATGATATCGGGGGGCCGGATCTTGTTGCTTATAAGATGCATCATGCTCTTCATCCAGGATAATCAGTCCCAGATCTTTATAGGGAAGCAACAAAGCAGAACGTGCACCCAGCACAATTTTATACGCGCCGCTTCGGACTTTGTTCCATATCTCCACCCGTTCATTGTTATTGAACCGCGAATGATAAATGCCTATTTGTGTTCCAAAATGTTTCTGTAAACGACGGACGATCTGGGCGGTAAGAGCGATCTCGGGAAGCAGATACAGCACCTGTTTCTCCTGTTTCAGAAAGTGCATGATCAGCCGGATGTAAATCATGGTTTTCCCGCTGGAGGTGACTCCTTTCAGGAGGACATTTTGTTTATCCTTAAACAACTCCAAAATATGATCATAGCCGTTTTGCTGTTCTTCATTCAACGTAAAATCAGGTAAACTTTGAGGGGGTAGGCTTTTGAAGGGTAGCCGGTCCACCAGCTTCTTTTCCAACCGGATTATATTTTTTTTCACCAGTCCTTTTACTACGGCATCGGATACGTCTGCTTTTTCCTGTAAGGCTTTTTTTGTAACGCTACCGGTCGTACGATATAAATGTATAAAAGCCAATAGCGCCTGTTCTTGCTTTGGAGCGTTTTTTAATAGTTCAAAAGCCTGTTGTAGTTTTTTATCATCTGCATAATCCGGATGAAAGTTAACAAAGATCTTCTTTTTAGGCCGGTACGTCTCTTTCAACTCTTCATTGATCAGGCAGATTTTTTTTTGCAGCATCTGATGAATAACCGGATAAACCGTCGCCTTTCCCAATATTTGTTGTACCTCTTCAATGCTCAATTCCTTATGTATTTGAAGCGCCTCGGCTATCAGGTATTCATCATCGGACAGGCCTGAAAGCGCTTCATCTGCTTCGGGATTTAACAACAGGCGGGTTTCACTGGTCATCTTAAGATATGCAGGCAATGCCGCATTCATAACCTCTCCTTCGGTACACATGTAATAGCGGGAGAGCCACTCCCAAAACTTTAGTTGTACAGGATATAAAATGGGATCTTTATCCAAAAGATCCAGAATAGGCTTCACTTCGTAGGCCTGCGGCCTACGATTATGTATTTCTTTGATGAGTGCAGCATATTTTTTATGCCGTCCAAACTGAACAGCCACCCGACAGCCGGGGGAAAGCTTTCCCTGAAAGGAGGAAGGAATTTCGTAAGTATAATTTATAGGCAAAGCCTGGGGCAATATGACGTCTGCGTATTTCAAATGAAGAAGGTTTCCTGCAAGCTACAAAAAATCATTCAGCACTCCATATATCCCAGGAAGCTTCCGCCTGACCGATCAGCATATCGTACCCGTTCTTTATAGCAGCCCCTCTATGTTTTCCCAGGCTAAGAAAACGGGTCTGCGCCGGATTATAGACCAGATCAAAAAGCAAATGATCTTTACTCAAAAAGTCATAAGGTATGTCGGGCGCTTCCTCCACTTTAGGAGCCGTCCCGAGCGGGGTTGTATTTATGATCAGATGATGGGTCCTAATGATCGCTCCAGTAAGTTCTTTATAAGTATACCCTTCCGCAACAGGATACCTGCTAACAAAATGGTATTGAATGCCCAGTTTTTCCAGAACATAGGCCACTGCTTTGGAGGCTCCGCCCGTACCGAGAATCAGGGCCTGCTCAGGTTGTCGCCCTCCGATCAAAGGGCGCAGCGCATTTTTAAACCCGATAACATCGGTATTGTAGCCCACCTTTTCACCCCTGGTAAAATGTATACAATTCACCGCCCGAACAACTCCTGCAGCCCGCTCCAGCCGGTCCAGGAAAGGAATAACCCGTTCCTTATAAGGAACCGTTACATTCAACCCCTGTAATTCCGGGAGGGCCTCCAGAAGTCCGGGGAATTCCGCTATAGAATCCAGGGGATAGTTGTCATATTCACAATTGGCAATGCCCGCTTTTTCAAATTTTTCCGTAAAATACTTTTTTGAAAAAGAATGGGACAGCGGATAACCGATCAGGCCAAATTTTCTCACGGCAATAAAGCTTCTTTTTATAAAAGTTACTTTCCCAGATAAAGCTGAAAAGTTTCAGAACGAAGTCCCATGCGCATGGTCTCCAAGGGGATAACTTCTGCCGGGGCAAGGTTTCCGAGATTCACATTACATCCCACCAATTGTAAAAAGTAATTCTGTTGTTCTTTTTTTGGCGCTTCCCAGATGATTTTTTCCGCGGGGATACGGGTCAGTATTTCCTGTACCAATCCTTGCCGTACTTCACCGGAATCACGATAGATCCCCACGGTTCCGCTCTCTCTTGCTTCCCCGATCACGTAAGAGGCACCTGCTTCCAGTTCGGAACGCATCAGTTCAACCCATTTATAAGGCGGCATAATATTGGTCACATCTTTAGATCCTACTTCACTTAAAACGGTTCCATGTGCCGCTAATTTTTCTATATAATCGCATTTTTCAGAATGAGGGATGGTAATGGAACCATCAGATACTTCCATATAGTTCACTCCGTATTCTTCCACAACCCTGAGGTATTCATCAAACTGATCGCGGATCACGAAAGCCTCAAATAAAGTCCCTCCAAAATAAACCGGTATATCATTTTTCTGATAAGCTGCAATTTTTTCTTTCAGCTTAGGTGTTACGAAGGAAGTTCCGAATCCCAGTTTTACAATGTCTACGTAAGGCGCTGCTATAGAGAGGAAATTTTCTACGTCAGACACGCTAAGCCCTTTATCCATGACCATTGTCAAACCGTATGTTCTGGGTTTTTCCGTCCGGTCAGGGATGTGGGTGAGGTTAAAATTCATAAATAATACTTTATATTTTAAGAATAGAATAGGATATCCTAAGAATGGCACAAAGTTAATAACTAAATTGGATCAAAAAACCGGGTTATGTGATTCGGGTTCTCAGAGACGTCTTCTGTAACGAATGATGACTTCCACCACACCGCTATGTTGGAGAATAGACGGGTTCAATTTCAACAATACTTTAAGTTTTCTTGGCGCTTCATCGAGTCCGGTCTCCAATTGCAGGAGTCCCTCCTTATTTCTGCCCAATGCCAGTAATATGGCACAGCGATAATAATAATAATCTGCAATAGGCCGGGTTTCTATCTCGGCTATATCCAGCTGATGCAGGGCTTCTTCCGTATAACCGGCCAGGTATAAGGTCCGGATCAAGGCCAGGCGCGAGCGCCTGCCGGAAGGCCGGAGCTGAATGGCTTCCATAAAATAAACAATAGCATCTTCAAATGATTCAAGCCTTAAATAACATTCCCCCAGTGCTTGGTTATATTCCACTTTCCGGGCATCTATCTTATGCGCTGCAGTTAAAAAGGTAATCGCCTTGTCCCAGGAAGTCTCAAGCATATAGGTATGGCCTATACGAAAGTACAAATGATCGTCATCCGGCACCAGCTCGAAAGCCTTCCGGTAAAAATAACGGGCTTTCACATATTGTTTGGTTTTTTCAAAACAATACCCCAGGGCCTCAAAAGCAGCAGCGCCGGATTCCATCTGCAGATAGTCTTCCAATATTTCTATTGCTTTCGTATATTGACGCAACCGAATATGAGCATCTGCCAGGATCCGCCATGCATCTTCAAACCGCTCCTCTATCGCAATCACGTACTGCAAAGCGTCTATGGCCTTCTCATAAAGTTTGATCTCATAAAAGGCCCATCCCAGATTATACCAGGCCCGGGCATTAAACGGATATTCATCTACTATTTGTTTATGTAGCTTAATACTTTCTTCTATCCGGCCGGTGTCCTCTGCACAATATCCGATCTTTTGCAACGCCTCTTCATTCTCCGGATCCGCTTTCAACAACATGGCCAGGCAATCAAAAGCACTATCCAGCTCCTGCCAGTCTTCAAATACCTCGTTGAGTTCCAATAATAATTCAGACCGTTCCTTTCCCCCAAAACGATTTATATTTTCCTTTAATACCGAGAACGCCTTTACCTGATAACCCAGTCCGAGATAAGCATCGATCTTATGGATGTACAGGCTTACATCCGAGGGATTCAGAATATCTGCATTCTCCAGTAAAGACAATGCGCGCTCA
The DNA here is from genome assembly GCA_964478125.1 of uncultured Chitinophagaceae bacterium. Classification (GTDB taxonomy): domain Bacteria; phylum Bacteroidota; class Bacteroidia; order Chitinophagales; family Chitinophagaceae; genus FW021-bin31. The sequence continues at coordinate 102,945 of CAYZGR010000002.1, forward strand.
TATTGCCCCGTAGCATTGAGCAGAGCCGCTTTTTTAACCTGCAGATCTGCACTATACGGAAACAACTGCATTCCCATTTCAGCAGCTTCAATTGCACTTCTCAGATCTTCCTGATCATCGTAATAGTCAATTATTTGCGCAAAAGAATCTTCATCTAAAAAATCCTGAACCCGTCCCTCCCGTATATCTTCATACCTGCGAATCAGATTCTTTAAATCATCGAATTGTTCGTCAAAAGATTGTTCCTGATGCATTATACTGGTAAAGGTATAAAAAATTATTAATGAAAATGGCAAACTTTTTGTGGTTACATTTGGTAATATTATGCTAAATTTTTCATATTTTTTCTTACCTTTGTCAAAGGATGAAGAGATTCATGTACATATTTGCCACTTTGGTGCTTGCCGGTTGCCTGTTTATTTCATCTGACATCCTCTCCAAGTCACTTACGCTTATAAAGCATGAGCCTGTAAAAAAGGACCTGTTTTATAAAATCCCGTTCTCTTACAATCCCAACTTGTTGAACACTTTCAATTATCTTTTTCCTATTTATTCCTTCGATAAAGAAGTATGCCGCAAACCTGCTGATTATGGATTTTCGTCCCTCCATATGAATGCCCCCTTTGCATTATATGAAAGTTATAAATACAAAGGGTTTTTCTTTAAAAGCCGGCCGATGGATACGCACTTCTTCCACATAGAGAGCAACAGTATTTATAAAAAGGGCAACAGCCTGTTGCTGATTCCGCATTCCTATGTGATTCCGGTCAGTCCTTCTTACAATTCGGAGATGCCCCGGATGTTAATCCCGAAGTCCGATTAGATCCTTATTTCATGATTTCATGTCCCATTTTATCTCTTTTTGTTTTGAGATAAAATTCATTATAGGGATTGGCACAGATTTCAATAGGCACATTTTCGACCACTTCCAGGCCATATCCTTTCAAGCCTGCACGCTTTTTGGGATTATTAGTCATCAGGCGCATTTTAGTCACCTTTAGCGCTCTTAAGATCTGGGCCCCCACACCATAATCCCGTTGATCCATATCAAAACCCAACATAAGATTGGCCTCCACGGTATCATGCCCCTCTTCCTGAAGCTTATAGGCTTTCAGCTTATTGAGCAGACCGATCCCCCGGCCTTCCTGCTTCATATACAACACCAGGCCGCGCCCCGCTTCCTCTACCATTTCCATCGCCCGTTGTAACTGCTCCCCGCAATCACACCTTAGGGAATGAAGAATATCACCGGTAAAGCAGGAGGAGTGTACGCGAACCAATACGGGTTCCCCCTCTTTCCAATCCCCTTTCTTGAGCGCCAGGTGAATATCGTTTGTATTGATTTGTGAAAAAGCGATAAGCTCAAAGTCGCCATGACGGGTAGGCATCTTGACCCGGACCTCCTCTTTTATCAGGGTTTCTTTTTGCATCCGGTAGGCAATAAGGTCGCGGATAGCAATGATCTTTAAATCAAACTTTTTGGCTATCTGCTCTAATTCCGGCAGACGGGCCATGGAACCGTCTTCATTCATGATCTCCACAAGCACGCCCCCATAAGGATAGTCAAGTCCGGCCATGCGGACCAGATCAATGGTAGCCTCCGTATGACCCGTGCGCCGTAATACCCCCTCTCTCTTTGCTTTTAGCGGAAAAACATGTCCGGGTCTTCCGAGAGCAGCCGGCGGGGTATTTCTATCGTTAAGCGCACGTATGGTTTTTGCCCTGTCCTGGGCAGATATGCCTGTAGTACATCCATTTCCCAACAGATCCACGGAAACAGTAAATGGAGTTTGATGCAAGGCCGTGTTGTTGCCAACCATCAGATCCAACCCGAGTTCATCACAACGATCCTCGATCAACGGAGCACAAATAAGGCCCCGGCCGTGTTTCGACATAAAATTGATTATCTCCGGTGTGATGCTTTCAGCGGCCGCAATAAAATCTCCTTCATTTTCGCGATCCTCATCATCCACTACAATGACCATCTTCCCTGCCCGAATGGCTTCCAGGGCATCTTCAATAGCATCTAACATGATATTGCTCCTTAAAAATTTAAAATAATAGGCAAAGGTACGACTTATACGAGAATCGGGGCCTCTCCTATTTACGGCTTAATTCCCGCTGCCATACCGCTCCCGCAGGAAAAGCATAAGCTTCTATCGAGGCCGCTTTCATTGTAATGCTATAGCCGGGTGTGACCGGAGGCATGTAATTTCCGTTTTGAATCTTAACAGGCTGCAGAAAATGCTCATGGAGATGATCCACGTATTCGGTAACCCGGTTTTCTAATGATCCGCTTATTGAAATATAATCGATCATAGAGAGATGCTGCACATACTCGCACAGCCCTACTCCTCCGGCATGAGGACATACCGGGATATTAAATTTAGCGGCCATCAGCATGATACTCAGTATTTCATTAACTCCTCCTACACGACAGCTGTCTATCTGGCAAATATCCATAGCGCCACTTTGCAAAAATTGCTTAAACATGACTTTATTCTGGCAATGTTCTCCCGTAGCCACTTTTATAGGTTTAACCGCCCTATGGATGGCCAGGTGACCTGCAATATCATCCGGGCTGGTTGGCTCTTCTATCCACCAGGGCCGGAACCGGGCCAGGCGTTTCATGTTTTCAATAGCCTCATTCACCTCCCACTTCTGATTGGCATCCATCATCAGCTTGATATCATATCCTATCTCCGCCCTGATGATTTCTGCTCTGCGTATATCCTCATCGATATTGCCGCCCACCTTCATTTTCATGTGGAGCCATCCCTCTTTCCTTGCTTTTTTACTCAAACTACGGATCTTCTGTTCTGAATAGCCCAGCCATCCCGCAGAGGTCGTGTAAGCAGGATAGCCCCTTTTCAATAAATGGGCCGCCCTATCCTGTTTAGTGGGCTCCAGGGCCGACAAAAGCCCTATAGCCTCTTCCCGTGTGATCACGTCGGTCAGATAGGTAAAATCGATACAATTCGTCAATTGCAGGGCACTCATATCCGTAATTAACTTCCAGAGGGGTTTTCCCTCTTTTTTTGCATACAGGTCCCACACGGCATTGACCAAAGCGCCCGTCGCCATATGGATTACTCCTTTTTCGGGTCCCAGCCAACGCAACTGGCTGTCTCCAGTAACCGTTTGCCAAAAGCCGGCCATGTCTCTTGTAAAGTCCTCCAGGGGTCTCCCGATCAACAAATAGGAAAGTGATTGAATAGCAGCCACACATAACTCATTCCCACGGCCCAAAGTAAAGGTGAGACCATGTCCTTCAATACAAGGATCATTGGTTTTGAGCACCACATAAGCGGCAGAATAATCCGGGTCTTTATTTATCGCATCCGAACCGTCCAGCTCTTTACTGGTAGGAAATCTGATATCCTTTGTTTCTACAGAAGTAATTTTTAATTTCATAGTATGGGAGGAAAAAATTGAAAGCCAAAGTTAGAATAAA
>CAYZGR010000002.1:106498-130571 GCA_964478125.1 uncultured Chitinophagaceae bacterium
AAAGCCAAAGTTAGAATAAATTCATCAGCCCGTTAACAGGCTGAACTTTTTCTAATAGCGAAAACTTTCTCCTTTTTATTTAAATAATCTATCCCCAACGCAATCTTTTTTAACAAATAATGAAATTTTAAAAGCCTTTTATGAAGGGGCTTAAAAAAGTTGATAACTTGTGTATACTCCGGTATTTAAAGTAAATAAAGAATGTATTTACTTTGTGGAACAAAATTTTCTGATTATGAAGCCTTTCAAATTACTTTTCATTTTTTCATTTTTTCTGTCCTGCACCTTCCCCGTCTGGGGACAGGTTACTACCAGTAGTCTTACGGGCACCGTTAAAGATACGGAGGGTCAACCGCTCATAGGAGCCACGGTAAAAGCTACTCATGTGCCATCCGGGACCGTATACGGTACGACGACCCAAACCAACGGCAGCTTCACGATCCCCGGTATGCGTATCGGCGGGCCTTATAAAATAGAAATTTCCTATGTGGGCTATCAGCCGGACGTCATTTCAGGAATTCAACTTCGTCTGGGAGAGCCTTACAGGCTGGACGAAAAACTAAGCCAGGGAGGACAACAGCTCAAAGAAATAACGGTTGTAGGCTCAGGCTCAAAATTGAACCAACAGCGTACGGGCGCTTCTACGCTCATCAGCACCCATGAATTAAATACCCTCCCCACAATTAACCGAAGTATTTCGGACTTTACACGACTAACTCCACAGGCAAATGGCAACAACTTCGCCGGACGGGATGGCCGCTATAACAACCTGCAGGTAGACGGTGTCAATCTGAATAACAATTTTGGTTTGAGCTCCGATCCGATGCCCGGCGGAGGCGCCTCGCCTATCTCTCTGGATGCCTTAAGCGAATTATCCGTAAATATTGCCCCTTATGATGTCAGACAATCCGGATTTACCGGTACCGGTATCAATATTGCTACTAAGAGTGGCACCAACACTTTCCATGGAGATCTCTACGGATATTATCGCGATCAGAGTTTCAACGGCCATAAGGTAGCCGGGCAAAAACTGACCGTTACGCCCCAAAAGCATCAAACCTTCGGCGGCAGCCTGGGCGGTCCCATTATCAAAAATAAATTGTTCTTCTTTGTGAACGCTGAATTTGAAAAGGAATCCAAACCGGGCATTACTTATGTCCCAACAGGTTCCAAGGCCTCGGGAAACAAATCCAGCACGACCGTAGATGAACTGAAAAAGTTGTCTGATTTTCTGAAATCAAAGTATAGTTACAATACCGGAGCCTACGAGAATTTTCCCAATTTTGATTCTAAAAATCATAAAATACTGGCTAAAATTGACTGGAACATCAGCAGCGTTCATAAACTAACAGTAAAATATTCCGACTTCAAAGGATCGGATATGTCGCCCTTGAACGGTACCAGTATCCCCAACAGCGGGAGTTTCCGTCCTTCGGGACAACCTAATTCCATTTCCCGCCTGGTGAACAACCGCTTTTCCGATAAGTCCATGTCTTATGCCAACTCTAATTATGGCACTGATCACGTAGTACAAACCGGTTCCGTAGAATTGAACAGTAATTTTAACAGCAAGATCTCCAATCAATTTTTAGCTACTTATACCCACGTCAACGACCACCGCACCATCCCGGGCGGCACTGTTTTTCCTACGATTGATATTTTTAATGGTCAGGGACAAAATTTTATCAGCGCCGGTACGGATCCTTTTACCAATAACAATGATGTGATCAATAATATTATTGATATCACAGATAACTTTACCTACTACTCAGGCGCACATACGCTCACGGCAGGCGCCACCTATGAGCATCAAAAAGTGGGAAATATGTTTATGGGCGGTTCCAATGGTCATTACATTTATAACACGCTAAATGATTTCCTAACCGGACAGCCTCCCATCTACTTTGGGCTGACCTACGCTTACTATGGCAAGGATAAAGTATATTCCGCCGATCTTCAATTGGGGCAGTTGGGGATCTATGCACAAGACCAATACCAGGTCAACAGTAAACTTGGGCTGACCGTGGGCATCCGGGCCGATCTGCCCATGTTCGGGCAAAAGCCTCTTGAAAATCCCGCCATCACCAAACTGGAGTTCCCCGATAAAGACGGGAAACTCAGACATTACAATACCGGGGAATGGCCTAAAACTTCTGTATTGCTGTCTCCGCGGATTGGCTTCAGATGGGATGCCAAAGGAGACAAATCTTTAATTCTCCGCGGTGGAACCGGAATTTTTACCGGGAAAATCCCTTTTGTCTTTCTGACCAACATGCCCTCCAACAACGGCATGTATCAAAACAGCATTTATTTTAGCAAAGGGGTAACGGATAAAAGCCCTGAAGAATTAGGAATCGCTTTCAATCCCAATCCGAAAGATATTCTTAAAAACCATCCTGAGCTCTTCCCCGAACAACCCAATACCGACAAGGCGCCTCAAAGCTTTGTGCTGATCGATCCCAATTTTAAATTTCCACAGGTATGGAGAACCGATCTTGGTATCGATAAAGCACTGGGTAATGGATTTACCGCCACCATAGATCTGATGTTTACCAAAGATATTCATGCTGTTAAAATGCGGAATGTGAACCTGAAAAAAGCTACTGGAAAACTTACCGGGGCAGATGACCGGATCATTTATACCGGAAGCGATATAAAGCGTTATCCCGATTTGGGATCCGAAATTATTTTGGAAAATACCCCAAAAGGGTATTCGATGTCGGCAACCGCCCAGGTATCCAAATCTTTTTCAAACGGATTCTATGGTTCTGTTGCCTACACTTATACCCGGGCTAAAGAAGTAAGCCCCAACCCGGGCTCCCGTGCTACTTCTGCATGGCAATCTATATACAATGTCGGTCCTACCAATGGGATAGAATTGGGGAATTCCGAATATGCCATTCCGCACCGCGTTGTAGCAGATGTATCGTACCGGATTGAATATGCCAACCACCTGGCTACCACCCTGTCTCTGTTTTACCAGGGGATGAACAACAGCAATTATAGCTACCTGATCAGCGGAGATCCGGTGGGTGATGGCAACAGTCATTTAATGTATATATATGACAAAGGAAGTAATGTAAACTTTGTAGATCAAGTAGTTGATCAAAACGGCCATGTTACCACTTTTCCCTCAATTTCTGAACAACAGGCCGCTTATGACAAATTTATCAATAGCAGCCCGTACCTGAAAAAACACAAAGGCGGATACGCCAGCCGCTATGGCGCCTTAACTCCCTGGTACAACCAATTAGATTTACGCCTGTTACAAGACATTTTCATTACTTCCAAAGGGGGTACGCGACATACGTTGGAGATAAGTCTGGATATCATCAACCTGCCCAATCTGATCAGCAACAATTGGAAAGGATGGGGATACAATCAAATATATACGATCAATAATCCATTGGTATTTCGGGGATACGATTCCAAGGGCGTTCCGCAATATACCATGAATGAATACAACCATCAGCCGGCGACGGAAGCATTTAGCCCTAACATCAGCTCTTCCGTTGCCTGGGGAATGCAATTGGGATTGCGATATAAATTTTAATTCAGCATTTTTGCAATCGGGAAAGAGGTGGGTATCTGTAGAACAATGCTTACCTCTTTCTATTTCTTCCGGATCATCTGAAAACCATATTGCCATGTTAAAATACATCCTTGGGCCGTTACTTCTTTTTTTTATAATGCCGTTTGCGACTGCGCAAGTACCCAATTATCATAGCAATCAATTGAAAGAGGCGGCCGACCTTGATCACCACCAACCCATAGGGGTCAGCGTATCCGCGGAGAATCGTCTTTTCGTATCTTTCCCGCGCTGGGGAAGCCATTATGAATATGGATTGACAGAAATAGTCAATGGCAAACGTATCCCTTACCCGAATAGAGAATGGAACATCAATAAAAGTGGGCCTCATTCATTTTACAGCATTCAGGACCTGTATGTTGATAAAAACAACTTCTTATGGGTTTTGGATTCCAGGCCGGGATCCGGAGGCCCTAAAAGTGAAGGGAAATTTAAACTTTTAAAAATCAATTTAAAGACCAATAAAGTAGAAAAAATCTATCCTTTTGACGACCTGGATAAAACCAGGTCTGCTTTGAATGATGTACGAATCGACACGGATAAAGATTTGGCTTACTTGTCTGACCCGGGCCTTGCAGCTATTGTAGTTTTGAATTTAAAAACAGGAAAAAGCAGGGTGCTTTTAGCCGGCAGCAAAGTAACCTCGGCCACCCCCGGCGTAGTACTTTGCTACGAAGGTAAAGAAATGAGAAACAAAAACGGGCAACCCTTCGTATCTAATATAAACGGCATTGCACTGACTCACGATAACCGTTATTTTTATTTCAAACCCATCAACAGCTACCACCTGTACCGTATTGCCACTAAATACCTGGCAGATACCGCCCTCTCGGATAAAGCATTACTGGAACAGGTAGAATTTATGGGAAGCACCATAATTTCACACGGACTTCTTGCCGATAAGAAGGGGAATATTTACCTGACTTCCTCCACGGATTACAGTATCAAGTATTTAAGTCCGGATGGGATACTCCACACCCTGGTTCAGGATAAACGTATATTATGGCCGGACTCAATGGGAATTGGCAGCGACGGGTATCTTTATTTTTCCTGTGCGCAAATAAACAGGTTGGCTGGCTGGAATCATGGGAAGAACAAAGTAAAATATCCTTACAGGATTTATAAAATACCCTTACCTCAATAAAACCCCATTTTTAATCCCCGATCCGCACCCCGTCTTCAATATCGGTTACATAAATGTCAGGATCTTTATTCAGTTGTTCTTTATAATTCTTCTTTATATAATGGCTAAAATCTTCCACGTGATCAGCGGCTACTATATTGATCGTACAGCCGCCAAATCCTCCCCCCATCATCCTGGCGCCCACAACCCTTGAATATTTATGTGCCAACATCACCAAATAATCCAGTTCGGAACAACTCACTTCATATTCTTTACTCAAACCCTCATGTGAAGCAAACATCAACTCTCCAAATCGTTCCAGATCTTTCTGCTCTAACGCCTTACAGGCAGAAATAACCCTTTCGTTTTCACTAACAACATAGCGACAGCGGCGATAAACCTCTTCTGATAAATTCTTCTTACTTTCTTCTATCATTTCCAGGCTTACATCCCTGAGGCTTTTTATAAAAGGGTTCCTTTTTTGCAACTTACGCACGCCTTCTTCACATTGTTTCCTACGCATATTATATTCCGAAGCAGCCAGAGAATGATGTACCATAGAATTACAAAGCACGATCTTATAATCCGGAAAATCGAAAGGAAAATATTCGTAAGTAAGATCTCTGCAATCCAGCCGCATCAGCCTGTTTTTCTTTCCATGTAAGTTGGCAAACTGGTCCATAATGCCGCAATTCACTCCTGCAAAAGTATGCTCGGCCAGCTGGCCTATTGTGGAAAGCACCGATCTTTCAATATGGAGACCCCATAATTCGTTAAGGCCAAAACTAAAAGCGCCCTCAATGGCGGCAGAAGATGAAAGACCTGCTCCTACCGGCACGTCGCTATCGAAAACCGCATTAAAACCGGAAATCTGATGACCGGCTTTTTGCAGCTGGTCTACTACCCCTAAAACATAATTAATCCATCCTTTCTTTTTATAAATATCATCAATATTGAAAGTAGAGATCCGATTCAGAGTAGCAGAATACACTTTACATTCTTTATTGCCGGATCGCCCAATAGCCAGCACCACCTTTTTATCAATGGCTGCGGGGAGCACGTAGCCGTCATTATAATCCGTATGCTCTCCTATTAAGTTTACCCTTCCCGGCGATAAAATAATTAAAGGTTCTTTCTTAAACAGTTTTTTATAAGTCTCTTTTACGCCTTCAATCATTTATAGTATTTTTTTAACTAAAACTTTATATTTCCACTCTTTTTTTCAGGTTTAGGCCTACCTTATAACCTTTAACTGCAAAATAAAGAATAAATACATAACACGGAATAGTAATGATGTAGGGCAATTGCGGATAATCGCCGGCCACATTCGCTAAAGCGCCCCAGATTAAAGGTATAATGGCCCCTCCTGCAATGGACATTACAAGAAAAGCAGAAAAGGTTTTGGTAAAATGTCCCAGTTTATTGAGCGTCAACGGCCATATCGCCGGCCACATAATGGAATTTGCAAATCCCAGAAGTGCTACAAAAAAGATCGACAAGTTGAACCGGTTAACCTGAAGGAAAGATCCGTCTTTGGAAAATAAACCCGAAAAAGAGAAAGGTAAGGTAACCTCATGACTCGTAGTAAACAAGATAGCCACGGAAAAAAGTACGCCTAATATTGCACAAAAGCTGAGGGCCTGGCGCTGGGAAACATATTTCGGGATCAGTATAATACCGACGATATATCCTATTACCATGAAGCTTAAAGTATAAGTAGTAAAATACTGATAACGATCTAAAGTATAACCGAGCATTTTACCATATTGCCCAATCGTATCTCCCGCCATCACTTCGCATCCCACATAAAGAAATAATGCAATGACCCCAATAATAGCATGGGGGAATTGAAAAATTGAATCCTTCCGCTTTGATTCGGGACTTTCTTCCACCGCTCCAACCTCTTCCTCTTCTACATCTTCCTGAGATACCTCCGGTAAATTTGAAAACCAAACCCATATAAACATAGCCACGGATACGATGGCAATAATAACATAAGGAAAAATAATCTTAGAAGCCAACTGGTCCAGATAAGGCGCCTTAGTCGCTTCCTCCGTCGCGCTATTGATCTGCTTGAGTAAGAAAGCGGTCCCCGAGAGCACTGCCCCCCCCACGACTATCGGACTAACCGCACCTGCCACTTTATTACATACTCCCATAATACTCATCCGTTTCGCCGCACTTTCTAAAGGGCCCAAGATGGTGATGTACGGATTAACTGCCGTTTGCATAAGAGACATCCCCGCCCCCTGTATAAACACTCCTAACAAAAACAAACCATAAGTACGCGTATGAGCAGCAGGGATGAACAAGAGTGCACCCGCCGCCAAACCTAAAAGTCCGAGCGCCATTCCCTTTTTGTAACCTGTCTTGGCCAGGACCCTTGAAGCCGGAATAGACATCACAAAATAAGAAATATAGGAAGCTGTTGTTATGAAGAATAAAACTATTTTATTATCTATCTGGCATACCACCTCCAGAAAATTGATTAAGGTACTGTTTAACCATGTAATAAATCCCAGGGCAAAAAACAAAACACCGACAATCATCATCGGTATAAGATATTTATTCTTTGTAGGAGTATTGTTCACATTATTCATAGACAAAATTTTAATTTTGAGGGTACGAACTTAGATAAGTTTTTCCTTTTCTCCCAAAATTAATTTAGAAAAGGGCCTGCAGCACTGCATTGAACTATATTAAGGAAAATATTATATCTCTATTTTTGCTGTTCCTTCTGATATTTCTTTTATTTTAGCGGATTGGTCTTATAATTAATAAAACCATTTAGCAAGCGCATAAAGCCATCCTCATTTTTTGCAATTAATAAGGTAATGATCAAAAGCCAGGAAAAGAGAAAAGAGCCATATCCCACAGTTTTGGTGTCGGTTACCGTATTTCTCTTTTGGGGCTTTGTAACGGCATCCAACGGTATTTATACTCTTTTTTGTAAAGATCATTTCCGCCTCCCGGGAAGGGTTATAATTTTTCCAGCGCAGGAGGATCTGGCAGATATTTCTTTTATTGGTATTCATTTTTCGTATATTGTTCCGGTAATCGCATACACTTTTCTGGCATTGTTCGCTTATCCAGTAAAAGGACTTTTAAAATCATAAGAAATTGACTATGAATCAACCATTAGCAGTGGGGATTGATATTGGTGGAACCAATACTGTTTATGGAATTGTTGACAAAAGAGGGAACATCCTGGAGCAGGGATCCATAAGGACAAAAGATCATGATGATATAAATATATATATAGAAGCATTGCACCAGGGGCTTATGCCATTAATTGAGAAAACAGAAGGAGAAGTTATCGGTATAGGGGTCGGCGCACCGAATGGTAATTTTTATCATGGCAGTATAGAATTTGCCCCCAATCTTCCCTGGAAAGGGGTGATCCCCTTGGCCAGCCTCCTACAAAAAGAATTTGAGGTGCCCGTACATGTAACCAATGATGCCAATGCAGCCGCAGAGGGGGAAATGACCTATGGAGCCGCCAAGGGGATGAAAGATTTTATTATGATTACCTTAGGAACCGGGTTGGGCAGCGGCATTGTAATAGGCGGTCAGCTGGTCTTTGGGCACGATGGCTTCGCAGGAGAGCTGGGCCATGTAATTGTTGAAAGGAACGGCCGCCATTGCGGATGTGGACGCTATGGCTGTCTGGAAACCTACGTTTCCGCCACAGGTATCGTCCGGACCATGTTGGAATTATTAAGGGTAAAAAAGACCGCCAGTGTCTTGCGTACGGTGGATCCCGATGATATGAACTCCAAAATTATTTGTGAAGCGGCAGAAGCCGGTGATCAGCTCGCTATGGAAGCAGTGGACTTTACAGCACGCATTCTGGGAGAGACCCTGGCCAATTATATCGCTTTTTCCGCCCCCGAGGCCATCATATTATTTGGAGGACTGGCTAAAGCCGGTGACCTTTTGATAAAGCCCACCACCCGATACATGAATGAAAATGTTCTACGAATATGGAAGGATAAAGTAAAGATCATCCCTTCAGAACTGAATGAAAACGATGCGGCCATCCTGGGAGCCAGTGCGCTCGTCTGGGATACCAAATCCTAAAATTTCCACTTTCTTTCTTAATTTGGTCATAAATTAACTTTATGCAGACTCGCAGAAAATTCCTTCAATTGGCTTCGCTGGGCGGAGGGACAGTGGCATTAGCGCCCCGGAAAACTTTTACTTATTCGAAAGCTCCGGGGATAAAACCCATCGTTGTCTCAACCTGGAATTTTGGCCTACAGGCAAACGAGGCGGCCTGGGAGGTTTTACAAAGAGGAGAACGGGCGCTGGATGCAGTGGAGACCGGCACAAGAGTTCCCGAAGCAGATCCTTCTATTCATACCATCGGGCTCGGCGGATACCCTGACAGAGACGGCTTCGTCACGTTGGACGCCTGTGTGATGGATGAAAAAGGCAATGCCGGAGCCGTGGGCTGCATGCAACATATTGTACATGCCGTATCGGTAGCCCGCCGGGTAATGGAACATACTCCTCACGTGATGCTGGTAGGGGAAGGAGCTACTGAATTTGCACAATCACAGGGTTTCAAAAAAGAGAACCTGCTTACCCCTGATGCAGAAAAAGCATGGAAGAAATGGCTAAAGACTTCCCAATACAAACCCGAAATGAACATTGAGAATAAGTCAGCTCCGACTCCCGGTACTGCATTCAGTCCGCCGAAACTTCCCGGAAATATTTACAATCATGATACCATCGGAATGTTAGCCATAGATCAAAATGGAAACTTATCCGGCGCCTGTACAACCAGCGGGCTGGCTTTTAAAATGCATGGCCGGGTGGGCGATTCTCCGATCATCGGAGCAGGCCTGTATGTGGACAATGAAATAGGGGCCGCTACCGCCACAGGGGTGGGCGAGGCCAACATGCGCATGTGCGGCGCCCATACCGTAGTAGAACTAATGCGCCAGGGTTATAGCCCTGAAAAAGCCTGCAAAAAGGCCCTGGAGCGAGTGATCAAACATAATTACGATTATGCCAGATCCATCCAACTGGGCTTTCTCGCTCTAAACAAAAAGGGAGAAGTGGGCGCCTACTGCCTCCAGAAAGGATTTACTTATGCCGTTTACTCCGGGAAAATACCTAACAAAATGTTTGATGGGAAGCATTATTTTTGAGAGGTAAATGGTTGAATGGCGCTATAGTTACATGATTCAATCTTGCTCGTAATTCGTAATTATCCTATGTCCATCACGCTTGAAATATGTGCTAATTCAATACGTTCAGCCCTGGCAGCACAAGAAGGCGGAGCCGATCGTATAGAACTCTGTGATAATATGGCCGAAGGCGGAACAACACCTTCTTATGGAACTATAAAGAAGGCAAGGGAGCTTTTGGAGCTGCAAATCTATCCCATTATCAGGCCGCGAGGTGGAGATTTCTTATATAATGAACAGGAATTTGAGCTCATGTTTCAAGATATTCTTATATGCAAAGAGCTGGGTTGTGACGGGGTGGTCATCGGCTTATTAAACCGGGATGGAAGTATTGATGCAGAACGGAGCAAAAAGCTGGTGGAAGCGGCCCGGCCCCTGGGTGTTACTTTTCATCGGGCCTTTGACCGTTGCAGAGATCCTTTCCAAGCGCTTGAAACAATTATCAATATAGGATGTGAGCGCATCCTCACTTCCGGCCAGCAACCCACCGCCCCGGAAGGGGCCGCATTAATAGCTGAACTCCTTCATAAAGCATCGGGAAGAATAATCATCATGCCCGGGTCTGGCATACGCGTTAACAATATTGCCGATCTGGCCAGGGAAACAGGCGCAAAGGAATTTCATTCCACTGCCAAGACAACGCTCCAAAGTAAAATGCAATTCAAAAATCCATTGGTACTGCGAAACGAAAAAGAAGAATTATCCCAGACCGTAACGGACGCCCAAACGGTCAAAAAACTCAGAAAAGGAGCAGAAACCGCCATAAGATACTGAACTATTGGCTTAAGCTTTGCCATTCTCTCTGATATCCACAATAACCTCTTCAATATGAGGCGCCACCCTCCTTTCTACCGGGGGCAGGCTCCTATAATCCCCATAAAATTTCTTGAGAACGCTCTCCTGATTTCGGGGTACCGGAAAGGAAGCATCTTCAAACCGCATTTTTTGCAAGGGAAAGATCTCATCCGGTTCCCACAGCCGCATCCATGGGACTTCCAGACAATATCCTATCCAATAATTATCCTGAAGGGTATTGTTGGAACGGGTTCTCCGTTCCAGCCTTTTTGCGGATTGATCCAGCATCTTTTCCAAAGGCAACTCCTTGAAAAGTCTTGAAGTGCATCTACGAAAAAGACCTCTTGACCTTGACTTATAATCAAAGGGATTGTTATAATGGCCGCAAAGATACCTGTAATATCGCTTCAAAAAATAATCCATAAAACGATAATTTTTAAAAAGCCCTTTTCCGAATTTGTCCACAGGAATGATATCCACAAACAGCCCGTGCCCCCCGGAATGGTCATTCTCATCCTTGGTAACCACTCTGCTGTATTGGTCCACGATTTTCAAAGGGGGAATCCCGTGAGAAGAATAACCGCTATCTGATTTGTGTTTCCGTAACCAAAGATCTTCGGGCAATTCTTTTGGCGCTATTTTTAAAAACCGGTCAAAATCAGTCCTCGGCATCACAATATCCAGATCATCATCCCAGGGAATGAATCCCTGATGCCTTACCGCTCCCAGCAAGGTGCCTCCATCCAGCCAATACTGTAATTGCTGCTCCCGACAAACCTGATCAATGATTTTCAATATCCTTAACATGACCAGCTGTGCCTTTCTCAACCGGGAATCTCCGGCCTGCCGGTTATCGGGAAACAGCCGTTGAAAATCTGTCATCGAATTTAAAATTGAATGTCCGGTAGAATGATGAGATTAACCTCTTTCGAGAAGCATCCATTTCTGCCGTGTTTCAGAACGATTGTTAAGCGTCTGGTCCTCGTACATATTACCTCTTTCTATAAGGCTAAATCCTTCGGTAAACAAGGTCTGCTTCATCATTTCCTGTAACTCTTCCATCGTACGGTATACAGCATTGTACATCTGCTCCATATCCTCCGAATAATGATCTTTAAGCGTCAGTCTTTTTTCAACACCCATAGGCTCCCGGATCACAATCCTGGAAGAAGGGGCAACTACTTTGGAAAAATTGCTAAAGGCCTTAAGCACCTCCTCATCATTCAGATAAATTAAAACACCGGCACATAAAATAAGATCAAATGGCTTCGTTTCTTCTATGGCAGCTAATGAAAGATCGGTGATAGAGACCCGGGTAAACTTCACATTAGATAAAGATGCAAAATGATCCTGTGCATATTTTATGAGGCCTTCATTAAAGTCCGTACCATGATACCATTTGCCGGCTTTGGAAAGCACCTCGGCCCAGCGTCCGGTACCACAACCCACGTCCAGGATACGCTGGGTGCCATCCAACTGCAAGAGGGGTAAAAGGCGCTCTTTTTCGGCTATATCACGCTGTTTAGCCAAATCGGGATGTTTATCCTGATAAATGACGGTAACCAACGGCCCCAACTCTCCCAGTCTTTTTGCACGCCGGTCAAAAAAAGAAGCTACGTCCGAATGTGCTATAGAAGGCTTCTCTTTATCATTGGGGGATGAGCTTATTCGCGACATAATTTTTTATTTAGTGCCTACTTCCATTGAAAACTTACCAGGATTTCACAAATGCGGTCACCCGTTTATAATCTTCATAAGTATCAATGTCATAAGCCGTTATTTTCATACCTCTCATGGATAAATACGGTTCAAACTGTTCATACACGTTTCCGGGCGTATATTTCAGATCGGCTCTTCTGATACAGGCCGGACCGGTCCATTCATAATCTCCTTCTTCCCGGGAGAATGCAAGAACCTCTCCTTTTTCGTTCGTCTGTACGAAAACGGCCTCGTCTGAAGATATATCTGCATAACAAATAAACGCGCCTTCCTGTGATAAAATCCGCTGTGCATCATCCGGGTGCACGAGTAAGTCGCCGTCCCATTCTATTACATATTCATTTGCATGGCGGGAACCCAAATAGAAACTGGCGCCGGTTTTGGTATCAAAATAATTGTGATTATAAATAAAGATAACGTCTTTTCTATACCGCAATACTTCCTTCACAATATCTTTGGCCTGGTAACCTATCACGATCCGCACATCTTCTACATTTTTAAACAGCTCAAGCTGCCAACTGATCAGGGATTTGCCGTTAATTTCTATTAAAGCCTTGGTCTGCCCCAACCCTAATCTTGAACCGATTCCGGCACAGTTAATAACAATTGATTTAGTTGACGACATAATGCATTCTCATTTAATATTAAATAGTCCGAAACCGTCAGAACGCTCTTTGCCGGGTAGTGGGTCAAACCGGAAGCAATGGATACATCCGCCAGACGCATAGCCTCCATATCATTATTGCCGTCGCCTATAAATACAACCTGATGCCCTTCTTTTTGATAGGCCCGCACGATTTCCTCTTTCTTAAGGATCTTTGTCAGTTTAATTATCCGGTCCGCTTCTACCAAAGCCTCGGAGCCAAAAAATGTACAACCGATTCTATCTATCAATTTTCGTACCCAACAATTTATATTTCCGGTTGCTATAGCACAATTTTCCTTGTTATTATGAATAAAAGCATGAAGCTGCTCATGCAGGCCCACCTGCTCTAAAAGCGCTGCAATTTTTGTTACCGGCAGTCTTCCCAAAATATGCACACGCCGGATAAAACTTTCAATAAACGGGATATTGCCCTGGATGGTTTCCCGCGTCAATTCTTCCATACGGGCTTCTATATTGAAATGTCGGGCAATAATGGGCAGGGTCTCTTCTGCCGTGATCGTACCATCCAGATCAAAAATGAATTTTACCATACTGACGTTAAACGGTTTATACCCTGTACCTGTAATATCCAGGGTACAAAGATACTAAAATTACGCAGGCTTAGGAGCCGTTTTGATCTGAAGATGACATTCGGGCTCATAAAAACGAAATGCCCATTCCTCCTCCCGGATGCCAGTGATTTAAGGGCTCTTCTCTAAAAAAAAGAAATTTTCGGCCCGTTTCGTTTGAGAAAAGTTCCAGCTTATCGCTCTGGTGGGAATTATCTCCAAGAATAATGGTCTTGTCAGTCATTAAGTTCCGGATGGTTTTGTACTCTTTATATTCATAGTCCTTAGAATGGTCGCTGTCGTTGATAAAAAGGTCTATGGGAGTTTGGAGCTTCGATAAACTTTCTATGGAATCTCCATAAAGAACCGTTCCCACTTCTTTATATTTTCCCGTCAGCATATAACCGGCAGCCGGATTAATATCCGTACCATAATATTTTCCCGGGAATCCTTCTTCCTTATTTCTTAAAAGTGCAGCACATAACAAGACCGCTCCCAGCCCCTTATCCACCCCGGTTTCTACAACAATTTCCGGCTTCATGATCCGCGCAAAAGCATACCAGCCCAACCGCCTCCCAAACCGCACCTCCTGATCTGCCACGTGCTTAAAAGCCGACTGCTCTACCGCCTGAAGAATGGTTTTCTGTAACGCTTCATCCTGACCGGCCTCGCTGAAATAGTGCAGTATCTGCTTTTTGTCTGCTTGGGTAACCACCGAAATAAAATCTGCCAGGTACCCCCTATTGATCTCCGTCAGATGATAAGTATAATTGGTGTCTTCCCTGGAATGGATGCCCCACTTCAAAATCTGTGCATACTTCCTGTTAGGGACTTTGCTTGCTTTAAAGATCCTCCTCAGGAAATTCAAAACCCAGATCTTCTTCAAAAAGCGAAGCACTTTCCTTTTAAGACTGTTATCGGAGTAATTCATGGAGATCAAAGGTAGGAGGAAATTTAAATTTAAAACAGTTAAATTTGGCCTTTTAAGCAGAATCCTATTTCTTTTATGGGCGTAGTCCGGAAACAAAGCATTCAATCTTCCATATTTATGTACGGGGGCTTTGCCATCGGCGCTTTTAATTTTTGGCTGCTGCCCCATATCCTTTCAACGGAAGAATTTGGTCTTGTACGTATGATGATGAGTATATGTACAGTGCTGGCCGGCGTATGCAGCCTGGGCATGAAAGAGGTCATCACCCGTTTTTACCCCTATTATGATGAATCCGGGAAAAAGCATAAATCCGACCTGGTGAGCTGGGTTTTCCTCATCCCGCTATTTGGTTTTTTCCTATTGGTAATTGGGACACTTTTATTTAAAGACCTGATCATCCGGAAGTTTGAGGAAAGCGCGACCATGCTGCTTCACTATTTTTATCTCATCTATCCATTTGTCTTCTTCATTATGCTTTTTGGCTTGCTGGAGCGAATTGCCTGGAGCCGGCAGTTTACGGTTTTAAGCAGTTTCCTGAAAGAATCCGGCGTTCGTTTGTTTACCTCCCTGATCGTCATAGCCCTGGCCCTGAATGGGTTAGGTTTCACCGGTTTTATAACCTTATACAGCCTTCAATTTGCGGTAGTCACCCTTATCCTTTTTTACTTCCTGTTCATTCGAAAAAAATCGGGTTTTGTTTTTAAAGTGAGCACCCTCACACGCCGCCTGTACAATAAAATGGGGGCCTATGCCCTCTTTATGTTTGGGGGCGGGGTATTTATTCTGGCGGAACAATATTTCAATACCATTCTGCTGGGCAGCCGGGAAAGCCTGACTACCGCCGGCGTATTCGATATTGCCTTTTTCATGGCCACCCTGATCCTGGTTCCCAAGCGGAGTATGCAGGCGGCAGCCTCAGCCACTATTTCCCGTGCCCTGAAAAATAAGGATTTGGACAGGATCGGAGAGGTATATAAAAAATCATCTGCCACCCTTCTGATCATAGGCTTGTTCATTTTCGGGATGATATGGCTCAACCTGGATGACATCTTCCTGCTTTATAAGCCGGAGTATCGTGCAGGCAAATACGTGGTTTTCTTTGTGGGGCTGGCGAACCTGACCGATCTGGGCACGGGACTGAATTATGACATTTTAGTGAATTCCAAATACTGGAACATCTATTTTATCCTGAACGTCATCCTCACTATTTTCTTTTTCGTGGTCACCTATTTCATGGTCGTGGCCTTCGGCATGATGGGTTCCGCTTATTCACTCCTGATAGCTCTTTCTACCTACAATCTGGTTCGGTCGGCCATCATCTGGTGGAAGTTCAGGTTGCAGCCCTTTACCCTTAAAACCCTCTTCATCTTATTGACGGGTATCCTGGCCTATCTTATAACGGCTAACCTGCTCCCGGAATTTCATTCTATTTTTATAAATATAGCGCTCAGGAGCCTGGTTTTTCTGCTGCTATTTGCCATTGGGGTATTGGGAGGGCATTTGTCGGAAGACATTTCAGTACTTTATCAACTGATTTTAACAAAAATAGGGATCAGAAAATAGTTATAGGATTAATCCTGAATATGCCTGTCTATATGTAAAGAGGAGCAACGCTTTCATGTATAAACAAGCAATCTCCACTGCTACTGTTCCAATCCTTTTCCTCTACTAGTTTCTTATTTTGTAATTTAGTTGGCTTATAACCCATGGACTGAAATAAGTTATACAACCTGGTCTTATTTTTATCCGATACTTCCACCTGCACAATCGGCCTGTGTTTATCAATGATCTTTTTCATATCTGACAATACAATCATTTCATACCCTTCCACATCGCATTTTATATAATCAATTCTTTCTAATTGCTCGAAAAGCAAATGAGGAATCTTCATTTCCGCTTCGAATTTAAATGTCTGCTTGTTAATATCTCCGTCTTCAGGCCCATAAACGTGCAACAACCCGGTACGCAGGTAGCCCACAGAAGGGTTGGATACCATTTCAATCTTCTTCTCTTCATTACCTAAAGCAAAAGGATACCACACTATATTTGGAATATTTTTTGCTTTTTCCTTCTGTATTTTTTGATATATCGGTATCGGCTCTACGGAATGAACTTTACCGGCAGGTCCCACCCACCTCGCAAATAAGAAAGTGTAATATCCTAAATTGCTACCAATATCAATCACTACATTTCCTTCGTGAATTAATTTTTTAACATAATAATGATATTTATAGTTGTCTCTTTCCACAATCTTCAAAGCACGTATTTTATAAAGAAAAAAAAATGATCTTTGGAGCAGCCTTAAATAACGTTCTAAATTCAATAACCTATAAAGCAATTTTTTTAATTTTTTCACCTCTTACACTATATTGGATTATAATTATTGATGTGTCTGTCATTGTGTATCTGAAAATGCAGACGGCCGGCGACGATAAAATACGAAATGCTAAATGCAGGGGAATACACTAACATTTAATTATCAAAATAAATTAGACCATTAATCACATTTACCATTTTTAGCCACTAAAATCCTATATAAACGATTTCCAATCATTTATGCGTCTGTTCATGTCATACTCATAATCCCTGATCTTGTTTTGGCTGACACAGAGATAATGATAGCCCTTGCTACGGATTGCTTTCAGATTATCTTCTGTTGCAATGCCGGCATCAATAACTACGATCCCGGGGGTTCCCCGGTATGTACTTTCAGATTATTCAGTATTTGACTGATATCACTTGTATCTGCAAATTACCTTCATGAAGGGAGAAGTATTTAACAAAGCCGAACACATTAACGACCATGGCCAGGACGATGAGTCTACAATTGTTGCGTTTCTCTTTGCCTCTCCCAAATTTAGCCAACTTACTATTTCGTTTCTGCTTATTGATTTTGATTGTTTGCGTTATTTTCTCCCAAATTTAGCCAACTTACTGTTCCGTTTCTGCCCCTCAAAGTACGTGTTGGTCAAATCATAAAGAATGACCTTGCATCTCATTGTCTTCTGTAATTACTCGATAAAAATGCCATATTTAACGTATTTGGCTATTGAGCAAGCCCAATCTGGCCTCCACATTGGAATGTTCGTTTTCCATGCTCCTTACTGAACGCGGGAGCTCATTGGCTATGTTATGAATAGCCGCGTCGTCCTTATTCTGAACCAAATAGTACACGCAGGAAGTTATAAAATTTCGTACGAAGGGCAACCGGGCAATAAAATGATTTTGAACACGAGGTCTCCAACCAAATTTATATTTGTATATGGGATTAATGAGATAAAAGCGTTTCCGTGAGATGGAATAATGCCGGTGTTTGAGTATTCGCTCAAATCGTTCAATAGATAAACCGGTTTGTTTAATTTCCAGTAATTCTTTTCTGACAGACTCTTTTTCTCTCCCCCATCTCAATATGCTTTTATATAAGCGAGCGGGCAACAGGTGAACATACAGCGCCTTGCTTAATCGTTTATTTTCACAAATTTGCTGATGACCGCCGTAAGGCATATACCAAGGAGGGAAACCTAAGAAAATAGCACCGCCGGGTTTTAATAATTTTTTCAGGTATCCCATCAGCTTATCCTGATCTGGTATATGTTCTATTGCATCTTTTAAAATAATCAGATCAAAATGACCTTTGAATGCACCCAGAAAAGAAAGGTCATAAATATTTTTAGAAATCAGTTGGAGCATTCCATCTTCTACGGCTTCTTTTAAAAAATCCGCAGCCAGGGCAATACGAGTGGGAGCCAGGTCCACCCCTGTGCATTGACAACCTTTTTTCAGAAAAGGCTGAAGTACACCTCCTTCCCCACAGCCCACCTCCATAATCTGCATCCCTGTTTTAAGTGAAAAATTTTCTTCTACAAAAGGCATGACATAATGCTCGGAATTTTCTACCTGCTGTTGAAAACGCAGACGGGCATCTTTATGTTGTGGTAAACTCATCGTTTTACTTTAATAGCGTATAAAATAAACCTATCTGTAATCCAACCCACATTTTTTAGGAAGAACCGGTCTTCTCCCCATAGCTGTTACTCAGCGTATAAGGAGGATTCAGAATATAAATATCTTTACTCACGTCATTAGGAGAAGAAAAATGAGTTATAGATGGATCCTTCATTGTGTAATTACTTTTCATTAATTTGATAACCGGTCCGAATTGAAGGGTCAATTGGTCTCAACTCTTTTTCCAATATATTAATATACGTTCCTCTTTAAATCATACGGCTACTTTATACTAATATAACACGTCTGCAGGTTTTTACCCTTATTGATTAAAATTCCTGAGAAAGCAGACTAAAAGTCTTCAATAGGATTGCGTAGGTGAGTATCAGAAAGCAGCTCAATTGCAGAAATATAATATTTCCCGATCTTCGACATCGGCGCTGTCACCTGCCCAAAATTGTGCGGGGCATAATACTCCAAAAGGAGGCTCTAAAGATAATCCCTTTTTTTAAACAGATTGCAGGATTCCGGATTTCTATTTAGGTTTGTAACAAATCCGGGATCCAGATTCCATGAAAATACTTTTTATCAATAAATACGATATCCGCGGGGGAGCAGCCATAGCTGCATGGCGTTTGCAGGAAGCCCTTCATCAACAATATCATACGGATAACCGCCTGCTGGCCGGTATCAAAGCAGGGGGGGAGGATAAACAAGTAAAAGCCACCCGTAAGAAAGGAATAGAAAATTTCCTGGAACGCGGAATCAATTATGGATTAAACCGGATCGGCATTCAATACTTCTGGTTTCCTTTTTCCACGAAACGAATTTTACACTACGCCCGTGCTTTTCAACCGGATGTGATCAGCCTGCATAACCTTCACGGCGGATATTTTAAGACTTCTTTATTAGAACCATTATCGTCAATAGCGCCCCTGATCTGGACATTGCATGACATGTGGGCTTTTACGGCTAATGGCGCCTATACCTTTGGAGACGACAGTTGGAAGCAGATGAAAAGCGGGGCAGGCGAGCGTAACCAATTCCCAACCATCGGGCTAAACACGGGCAACCTTTTATTAAAAAGGAAAAAGCACATTTATGAAAATAGCAATCTCACGCTGGTATGCCCTTCCAGATGGATGCAGAACCAGGCGGAGCAAAGCCCCGTTTTTTCCGGGAAACGAATTTCACATATTCCGAACGGAATCCCATTAAATCGTTTTTGCCCTTCAACAGACCGGAATAAAGTCAGGCAGTCGATGGGCCTGCACGCCGGCCAACAGGTATTGTTACTTTTTTCAGAAAGATTAAAAGATCCCCGAAAAGGAGGCACTGACCTTCTTGATGTCCTAAAAAAACTCGACCGACCCAAACATAAACGAGTTACGCTACTCCTGATCGGAAAGGGAAAGCTGCCCTTGTCCTTTGTACATTTAAAGCATAAATCCCTGGGATACCTTTCAAAAGAGAAAGAGATCATCGCAGCCCTGCAGGCTTCTGATTTGTTCATTTTCCCTACTCGTGAAGACAACCTGCCCAACACGCTGATCGAGGCCATCGCCTGCGGACTGCCTTGTGTCACCTATGATGTGGGAGGATGTGGTGAGATCATTATAAATGGACAGAATGGCCTGTTGGTTTCCCCCGGCGATAAGGATGCTTTACAAAGGGCAATCATGCATATGATATCAAATCCAAATCAATTGCGAGATATGCAGATCAGGGCAAGAGAACGAGCTGAAACGCATTTTGATGTCCAATTAATGGCCAAACGTTATTACACGCTGTTTAAAGAATTATCAAAAAAGGAATAATCAAATTTTAGTACCTTTACTTTATATAATTCATGATTATGGCTATTCCGGTAATAACTCCTAATGGGCAGAAAGAAGTAATTAGACAAATGAGATCCTGGTGATTAAAGAATTGATAGAATGCAGCTATTTTAAGATCGATTATGGTTTTTGCCGTCTAAAACGATCCTCTTTATCAAGATTCAGTTTGAGATCTGCTTTCATCTTAAACAATCATAATGATCCGCGTTCTATAAAGAATATATAATATGGATTAAACCCGCTCCATGAATCCCCTTATCAGCATTATTACCGTTTGTTACCAGGCAGAACAAACCATTGAGCAGACAATACAGAGTGTCCGCTCACAAACCTATCCCCATATCGAGTTTATTATCATTGACGGCGCTTCAACCGATGGCACGTTAACGATCATTGGTCAATATAAGGATCAGATTACAAAAGTGATCTCCGAAAAAGACAATGGCATATATGATGCCATGAATAAAGGTTTGCGAATGGCTACCGGAGATTATGTCTATTTTTTAAATGCAGATGACATGCTGAATACCCCTGATACACTCACCAAGATATTTTCAGTATGTCCGGCTGCGGATGTGCTTTATGGAGAAAGCCTGTTTATCAACGAAAGAGGAGAAAGTATCGGATTACGCTCGCAATGCACGCCTCATAAAGTCCCTGATAAACTCCATTGGAAAAGTCTCAAATACGGAATGGTGGTTTCCCATCAATCCTTTATCGTTCGCCGGGAGATAGCCCCAAATTACGATATAAGATACCGGCTTTGTGCTGATATTGACTGGATGATCCGCTGTCTGAAAAAGGCGCGCATCTGTTGCAATACCCACTTGATCATCGGCAAATTCCGAACGGGCGGTACTTCCGGGAAACGGCGAAAGCGATCCTGGAAAGAACGATATCAGATCCTAAGCAAACATTACGGAAGCCTTCCCAATTTTTGCCATCATCTCTTTATCGCTCTGCGGTATTTCTTTTTAAAGAAATATTAAAAAAAGCTGTCCATGATACGGACAGCTTTTTTGACTTTGGATTTAGGGTTTCCCGGTTGTCTTAAAAGGTTTTTATGAGACGCAGATTTTGCTTCAGAGAATCCTTGGCAGCTCCGTCATAACCACTTAGATATAAAGTATAGGCACTACCTCCCTGGAGATCCTTTTCTTCTACCTGCCCCAAGGTATCACCCTGTGCATCCACGGCCGTAAAACTGTAGGGGCCTGCACTCAGCGGCTTAAACTTTGCCAGAGAAGGATTCCCTACATTATCTGCAAAAGTGCGGGAGGAAACGAATACATCTTTTCCTACATAAATGGTCACCGCATCGTTGCCGGGACTTAGCTGTAAGAATCGCAAAAAGGTATTCCCATAATCCTGAGTCTCTTCAAACTGATCTTCTATCAGCATCAATTTCACCTGAGAGGCTGTGTCATACAAAATAGCGCTATAATAATTGGCTCCCAGCGAATCCTGCTTACTGGCTATAGTATCGCCCGAAACCGGAGCAACAAAAGAAATCTCATAGTCGGCCGGATCAATCCTCAAAGAGCCTCCATTAAAATAATTAAGCGTTCCGTTAGTCGTTATTTTATTTTTATTCAAAAATACATCCACCCCCCCATATCCGGGCGCTGCATGTAACACGGAGAGTACTCCCTGGGGACTGTTGGAATGGTTATCGTTATTCTTCATACAACTGCTCATTAGGGCCACCAGGGCCAAAGCGGCTACAGACAATGAAATTGTCAACACATTTCTCTTCATTTTCATAAGAATTACTGTTTTTTGATTTTAATTATTAGTGAGACCACAAAAAAACCCGAAACGTTGCATCGGGTTAAAGATTTTTTCATTTTTTTGTCAAAAAGCCTGCCATTTTACTCTTCAGGCTTCTCTTTTTCTTCCTCCGGAGCAGGATCTGGTTCGTCCTGCGACTTCATATTCCGGTCGGTTTCCTCCGGATCAGATTCTCCCGAAGAAGGCGTCCTTTCTACGCCGTTCAGCAGGATCTGAGCATCTTTCAGGGCTTCCGGAACGGGATTAACGGGTGGCAGGGTAGGCTGAGAAGAGGCTTCTTCTTTAACTTCTTTTATTTTGGGAAGGTCCTGGGGAGTATTGAGCCCAAAATAATCCATGAAAGAATCGGAAGTAACATACAATAAAGGCTTTCCCGGGGCGTCTTCCCGCCGGCCTTTAATAGCAACCAGCTCTTTCTCGAGCAACTTTTGAACACTATAATCCGAATTGACCCCGCGAATACTTTCAATATCCGACTTGGTGACCGGTTGTTTGTATGCAATAATTGCCAATGTTTCGAGAGAGGCCTTGGACAATCTTTTCAGGTATTTATCTCCGTTCAATCGTGCGACCGTAGCATGAAAAGAGGGTTTGGTTAAAAATTGAAATCCTCCCCCGCTCTCAATAACTTCAAAAGAGTAGAAATCCGACTGATATTTTTCACAAACAGCCTCAAGGGCAACCGTCACCTGATTGATATTGACCTGGTTGTCCATAAATCCTTTAGACTGGTTCAGAAGATCCAATATTTCAATAGCCGGCAACGGATGATCGGAGGCAAATATCAAGGCTTCCACATGCGGTATGATATCAGCTATTTCCATATATTTCTGTATAACCTGAATTTATCCTTCTAAGGCGGCAGCGCCGCTCACTATTTCAGTAAGTTCCGTGGTAATGGCCGCCTGACGCGCCCTGTTGTATGAAATACGCAAATTGCGAAGCAGGTCTTCTGCATTGTCGGTAGCCTTGTCCATAGAGGTCATCCTGGCTCCATGCTCGGAAGCATTGGCATCCAGCATGGCTTTATAAAATTGCGTATTTAATATCTTCGGCATCAATTCGGTAATCAAAGATTCCTCATCAGGCTCAAATATAAAATTAGCCTTCTTTTGGTTTCCCTTTTCCCTGCCTGTATCCTCTTTTACCGGGTTATTTTTCGGTATAGGAAGAAAAGGTTCCACTTTAAATTCCTGTACTACTGCATTTACGAATTGGCTGTAAATAATTTCTACTTTATCGTATTCCTTATTCAGAAAATCTTTTACCACACCTTCTGCTGCTTTTTGGACGTCGTTGAAGGTTAATTCTAAAAACAGGTCCCGAAAACCTTCTTTAATCTTCACCCCTTCCCCATATTTTTTTCCTGCAAATTGCGCATGGCGTAAAAAGTGCTCATGTCCTTTCTTCCCCACCGGCATCAGGGTCACATTTCCTTTTCTCAGCTGTTCCGGATAAGTTTCCAAAATATGGCTTTTAGCCAGCTTGATAAGATTTGCGTTGTAAGAACCGCAAAGTCCTCTGTCCGAAGTAATCAAAACGATCAGGACTTTTTCCACAGGACGCTCGTCTGCAAGAGACATATCTACCACATCATCATCGCTGTTACTCACGATATTTTGTAATACTTCCTGCAATTTTTCTGCATAAGGACGCATCTGTTGGATCGCTTCCTGGGCACGACGTAACTTGGCAGCGCTTACCATTTTCATGGCTTTAGTGATCTGCTGAATGGAATCTACCGATCTGATTCTGTTACGGACTTCCTTTAACTGGCCGGGCATGTTAAGATGTTAATATTTAGATAAATCGCAATTAATCCCCCAAAATACGCGCAAAGGTACGGGGATTCATTCATTTTTCAAATATTCCTGCTGTAGGAAAAGATTCCTATCCCATGATCCAGTATAGAACACGGATGACGCTGGCCAT
>CAYZGR010000002.1:130671-155794 GCA_964478125.1 uncultured Chitinophagaceae bacterium
TAGGAAAAGATTCCTATCCCATGATCCAGTATAGAACACGGATGACGCTGGCCATTATGATCTTTTAAGATCCGGGAGATCCATATAGATCATAAAGATCCATGTTCTATCCCCCTTATCAAAGGAATCCCGGCGGCATCTATTGGGGGAAAATACCAAATAACAAAAAAAAACAAATTTCAAATAAATCCCAAAAACTAAAATCCCAAATGTACAAACACCGCTTCTCTATCTATTCCGCGATCCAGTATAGAACGCTGATGACGCTGACCATGCTGATTTTTTAAGATCTGAGGATCCATATAGATCATAAGGATCATAAAGATCCGTGTTCCATCTCTTTTATCAAAGGAACCCGGCTGTACCAATTTTTACCGGCCCCTACCGCTTTCAAATAAATATACAGGTCCATTAACTGAACTTCTTTCTGTTTATCCTTCGGGTAAACCACATGAGCATAGCCAGTATGACAAACAGTCCCATACTGCCAAACAACAAAGAAAAATCTTTTAATTCCACCAGCATGAAAATAAAGCCATATAACAACAATAAAGCCAGTCCGATGAACAGCGCTACTTTCTTATTCCGGAACAGCCATGAGGTATATAAGCTGATCAACCCCGCCGTAGCAAGAGTGGATATTCCATATGCCAGGCTAAAATGCAGATATTCAGATAAGGATATTAATAAGGTATAAAAAATGCAAAGTGCAAACCCGACCAGGATATATTGGAATGGATGTACAAGATTGTTCTGAGCGTTCTCCACCAGAAAAAATACAATAAAAGTAAGCGCAATGATGAGAATAGCATATTTCACACAACGCATGGTTTTTTGATACATATCAACCGGTTGTACCAGGCTGACGCCAAATTTAGAAGCTTCCAGATCATAGTTACCCTGTGTCCAGTGTTGTGGTAAATTTCTATTCAGATTGAAAATCTTCCACCTGGCCTTAAAACCCTTCTTACTAATTTGATGAGCATCAGGCAGAAAATTCCCTGCAAAGCTGGGCGTATTCCAGGGAGAATGTAGAACGACCTCTGTACTTTTGCCCAATGGAACTATATCCAATGCACCTGAACCCTTTATCTGCAAGCGGATAAAAAAATTAAAATCTCCGGAATCCAATGTTCTGCGATCCAGAGATAAGGGAACATATACGCCCTGTTTTAATACATCATTCTCCGGCATACCCGGATTGAAATACTTCAATGAATCGTTCCATTGAAGGGCAAGCCGGTTCTCGATACCCCGCATATCACTCATACCAAATATCAAATACGCCTGATGGGGCAGCCAGTCTTTCATTGGAACCTTTAGATCAGCAGGATCCAGCCGGCTAAATTTCCCCGTAATTTGTAAATCAGAACGATATAAAATAGCCTCGTAAATGCCACGATGTCTTTTTTCAGGCAGAATAGTACCCTTCACTTCTAAAGTTTGCGGTAGAAAATAGGCCTGCCTGGTGGTATTAAGCAAATGATTCTTTTCATCTGTGTATGAGTGCCGGTAAGGTATTACCAAAATAGGACCCACAAGCGTTTGAGCTGCGGCCCATTTGCCACTCACCTCTTTTAGCGTCTGGTCATGCCGCTGTTCTCTTTCCCTAACCAATTCAGAAATAAAGGCCATCGGAATAAGTAACAGTAAGGTGAGGATACCAATAAATATCGCTTTGATAATCAGGCGGTTATCCTGCCAAAAATTATTTTTTAGTTTTTCCATAAAAAGTACTTTTAAATACAAAGTTTATAAATAAAAATTTTTACTCAAGATGACGGATCATATTTTCCAAAGCTCCCAAATGGGCTCTAAAGGAGAGCTCCCCGGTTTTTGTCACTGAATAAGTGGTATTGGTCTTTCTTCCGATAAAGCTTTTATGCACTTTGATAAAACCTTTTTCTTCCAAAACCTTCAAATGTGTGGCCAGATTACCATCCGTAACTTCCAGTAGTTGTTTCAGATCGTTAAAGCTTATTTCTTCATTGATCATAAGTATGCTCATCACTCCCAATCGAATGCGGTTTTCAAAAGCTTTATTTAATTTTTTTATCGGGTTCTTCATTATTACGCTGCGCGCTCTCTACGGTATGTATACCAAATTTTTATTCCATATAAGATATTCATGATGCCGAAACCAAAGGTCAGGCACAAAAGCTCGTGTCCGATAGCCAGATTTGCGATACCAAAAAGTATCTCAAACAAGCCCAGATAGCGGACCTCTTTCAGGGTATAGTGACTTGCATTGATCAGCGCAAGTCCATAAAAAAGCAAACAGGCGGCAGCAATAAAACGATATTGCTGATAAAACAACATGGCCAGCACCAAAGCGCCACCCGTAACCATGGGTATGGCAAAGTGAACGACCACTTTACGAGACATTATATTCCAAACCGGAAGTTGTCCCTTTCGCATTTTCAGCCAGGTAAAAAGAAGACCTGCCGCCAGGGCGATTACCAGCGTACTGGAAGCAGCTAAAACCAAACGATTGATCAGGCCCTCTCCCATGGCAGGCCGCAATTCCGCCTGTTGCACTATAGTATTGATCCACCACATTCCCAATAATCCGCATATTCCCGCTGCGATAAGGCTGAAGCCGCTCAGTGAACGAAAACGTGTGGAACGCTCCATCAGACGATGAATATCATATAAGGTTTCTTCCGGTCTTTTTTCCATAAAAAGTACTTTCTGATACAAAGTAATATAGAAAAAATATTATGTCCAAATATTTTTAGGTAATTTATCCGGCGGACTTTACCTTTGCCGCAGTTCTTTTAAAACCACTTATCCAGAAAGGCAGAGGGACCGGCCCGTTGATGCCTTAGCAACCCCCTTTTTCAACAGCATAAGGAAAGGTGCTAATTCCTGACTTGATTGCAAAAATAGCAGCAATAAGAAAGATAAGTGGGAGCACTCCCTGATCCCTAATTATAGACTCCCTCTTACATTTCAGCTTTAAATATTTTTGATCTTCTCCTTTTTGGCAGGCGTTTTAATACAAAAAATTAAAAAAAATGGAAAAAGAGATCATCAACCTCGGTATTTTCGGCTTTGGAGTAGTCGGCCAGGGGCTGTACCAGGTTCTTAATCAAGCCAAAGGCATTAACGCCCGGATAAAAAAGATATGTATTAAAGACCCCAACAAACCGCGTTCCATTGACCAAAATTACTTTACCACCGACCGGGATGAAATCCTGGAAGACCCTGCCATTGATGTAGTGGTAGAATTGATCAACGATACGGACGCGGCCTTCGAGATCGTGTCGACGGCCTTAAAGAATAAAAAAGCGGTGGTGAGTGCCAGTAAGAGAATGATCGCGGAAAACCTGAAAGAACTGTATGATCTCCAACAAACACATCACGTTCCTTTTCTATACGAAGCCGCCTGCTGCGCAAGTATCCCGGTTATCAGGAATCTGGAAGAATATTACGACAACGATTTACTTAACGAGGTGGAAGGCATTTGTAACGGATCTACCAATTATATCCTTACAAAGGTATGTGATGAACACCTCAGTTTCGAGACCGCACTTCATCAAGCCCAGGAGAACGGCTTTGCGGAAACGGATCCTACCATGGATATAGAAGGCTTTGATCCCAAGTTCAAAGCTTGTATCCTCTTGTTGCATGCATTCGGGATTTTTGCGAAGCCGGAGGAAATTTTCAACTTTGGCATCAGCAGACTTAATGAATTTGACATCAACTATGCACGTCAACAAAACAGGAAAATCAAACTCATTTCCGTCTGCCGCCGGCAAAACGGCCATGTGGTTACCTATGTATTGCCCCATTTAGTAAAAACCAGTCATCTTCTGGCAGATGTTTCCAATGAGTACAACGGGGTTTTGGTGGGAAGTTCCTTCGCTGAAAATCAATTTTTTGTAGGGAAGGGCGCCGGAGGAACCGCAACAGGTAGTGCGGTACTTTCCGATATTTCCGCGCTGACCTACAATTATCATTATGAATACAAAAAAATAGCACAGTCCAGCACCATGGCGCTCAGTCATGACGAGATCATTAAGGTCTATGTACGTTATAAGGCCTCTGGTCAGATCCGGTTCGAAGACTTCAAAAATATAGAGGTCAAATATGAATCCCCGGAAAACCTATATGTAGTAGGGGATATCAATTTAGATACCTTGCGCCATGCAGACTGGATTAAGAAGGAAGATGTGAATTTAATGATCTTTGGGGAATGAGCAATTGCTGTTTCTCATATGTAAGGGGAGACGAACGAATTAAAACTTTGAAATTTCTTCAATCACCCGTCCTACCGGCAAACCCACCACATTAAAATAATCCCCTTCAATTTTTTCTATACCGGTCAAGCCGATCCATTCCTGGATGGCATAAGCTCCGGCCTTATCCATCGGATGATAGGCATCAATGTAATGTTCAATTTGAGCAGGGGATAGTTGACGAAAATAGACTTTAGTACCTACCGAAAAAATTTTCTTTTTCTTTTCCAGTAACAAACAAACCCCGGTAATTACTACATGCATTCGGCCTGATAAGGCCGTTAGAATACGGAAAGCATCTGTTTTATCAACGGGTTTTCCCATGACCTTATTTCCCAGTATAACGAGCGTATCTGCAGCCAAAATGAGTGCACCTTTAGAACAATTTGGTTTAACCGCCAGGGCTTTTTTTTCAGCTAAAAATGCCGGTATCTCCATCGGCTCCATTCCGGTAGGATAAGCTTCATCCACCGATGCTTTGTTAATAACAAATTCAATTTCTGCCTGTTCCAGCAAATATTTCCTTCTTGGAGAACCGGAAGCCAAAATAATATTTTTATCTTCAAACATTTTTATCCATTCATAAAAAACAACATACTCAGGATACCGGCCAACATGATCCATTTTATCAAACTGCTGATCTTATGAAAGTGCCGCGGCTTTACCGCTTTCTTCAAGCGGATACCCATCCCTACTAAAGGAATTTGCACCAGTAACAAAAGATAGCCCGTACTATAATACCAATGCAACAATATCATTTTGATCTGAACAAAAAGGATCAGGACAATCAATATCCCGGTAAATACAAAAGTGATATCCTTGCTCGCATTTATTCCGTAAACGATAGGCAGGGTTCTACATCCCTGCCGGCTATCCCCCTTCAGATCTTCGAGATCCTTAACCAATTCCCTTATCATGGAGATTAAGAATGCAAAGGCGCCATATAAAAGGAGGATACGTAGCAACAAATAAACTGCAGGTGCGTTAAGGGGATTTATTTCCTTATATAATTTGGGTTCATAAAATCCGACAATTAAAACGGATAAGGCCGTTAGTAAAGAGATAGCCACATTGCCAATAACCAATTGGCGTTTATAAGCTGTTGAATAGAACCACAATAAACCCGCACAAAAGAACTGCGTAAAACCCAATGCGGGATATCCTATTTTCCATGCGATCCCGAATCCCAATCCAATACCCAATACATTAAAAATAATATGCCATGCTATGGCCCATCGCCGGCTGATCGCACGATCGATTATCACCTTCTCCGGCTTATTGACCAGATCAATATTCACGTCAAAATAATCATTGATAATATTACCGGCAGCAGCTATAAGCACCGTTGAAAGGGATAAAAGAAAGAAAGACAATCCGGACAAGGTGGGCCGTATATCATAACGATGAAAAACAGGTATAATAACCGCATACTGCAATAAATACTGCGTGAGGAATATAAATATCAGGTTGGGATAACGAACCAGTTTTAAAAAGGCGCCGATCAATTTCATATCCTGATATTTCTAATTCAATAACTTTAAGATAGTAAATATTACGGGTAATCAAAAAAGATTTCCGTAGCGCCAAATCCATACCTGAAATCATATTCGTTCACAAAGCGCTTTACTTCCGGCGTTTGCTTTAGTATATCATGAACCGCCCTCTTTAAAACGCCTTTACCTACCCCATGAATAATTACCATCGAATATTGACGATGGGCGATAGCCCGTTCGAGAGCCTGATGTAACGCTGCAAGTTGCAAAAGCAGCATATCCGAAGCCGTAAGATGCCGATAGTCATCTGTCAGCTTTTCTATATGGAGGTCTATCTCATACCGAAACTCTTCTTTTGGCTGGATACTGTCCTTTTTATATTTATAATAGCCCGCTTCCGGCTTAGGTTCCGGCAAATCCCACTGTTCCCGCCCCGTTACTTCTTTCAGCGGATATTTTTCAAATATCAAATAGCTAAACATAGCCTTTTGCTGCATATTCAATCCCGCCAACTTCTTTATAACCTGCTTGGGTCTTAATTTAAGCTTGTAGGTATATGAAGGGGCCCTTTCTGCTATCGGTTCCCGCAGTACAAAAACAAATTCAAATCGGGGCCGGTCGTTTAAATCTTCAAAAGGCAGATCTTTAAGATAATATTGCGTAAAAGGCGCTATCCCGCCTTTAATTTCAAAATCCAAACCACCGCTGAGGTATTGTTTACAATAAAATTGATATTCCAATTGGGTCTCATTCACTAAGTACAATTTTAAACTCGATACCACCTCCTCTTCAGATGAATCATAAAGCGGTAAAACAGATAAGAAAAAACCACGCTCTTTACGCCGGTTGTTTCGTTTATTTTCGATAGGCAGATCGGTCCCGGCTGTCTTTTTCCGCTTCTCGGGGCGTTTACGCATCTCTGAAAACCTTTGAAAATACGGATATTCCAATTGGTCTTCAAAAACCGGAAAATCCATTCCCCCCACCTCCACACGCACCATTCCCTCCTCCATCAATTCTATAACTACTGCTTCTTCTCCGGAATGCAATATACGAACCGTATCGCCCACCTCAAATTTCATAATGCAAATTTACAAAACTCCTTTCAAGGGGCTGTAATACACCAAAGATACCAGAGGCAAGCCTACGCTTCCTTTGAAATACGGCTGTGTTTATAGCCGTACAGGAAATAAATCACTAACCCTATCACCAGCCAGATCAAAAAACGCAACCAATTGGTGTACCCCAATTCCGTCATCAGATAAAAACAGCTGGAAAGGCCCAGTACGGGAATGAGAGAAAGCTTCTTCAAAAAAGTTAAAACCGTCAGGACAATGGCTACTATTAAAAACAGGAAAAAAGGTAATTTATCCTTAAACACATGCCAATCCCCATTATAATGAAATAAATTCATCAATTGATGTCGAAAAATAAGGATACCTGCAACAAACAATATGGGTACGATATATTGACCATTGATATAAGGCAATCGGAATCGTTTTTGCCCTTTCACCGCTTCGGGATCCTCTTTGGGCAAGAGCAACACTCCTCCGCATACCAACACGAAAGCGAACAAGGTACCAATACTCGTCAGATCGGTCACTTCTGTCAGGTTCATGAACAAGGCCGGCACCGCCACTACCAGGGCCGTAATAATTGTAGAAATATAGGGCGTTTTATAGCGCCGGTGAATACGGGAAAAAGCAGGAGGCAACAGTCCGTCCCGGCTCATACTCATCCATATACGCGGCTGCCCCATTTGAAATACCAGCAATACGCTGGCGGTAGCTATAACAGCTCCGATCGAAATGATATAGCTGATCCGGCTCAGGCCTAATTTTTGGAAGACAAAGGCGAGAGGATCTTTTACCGCCAGATCCTGATAACTGACCATCCCGGTCAACACCAACGCAATTAGTATATATAAGACCGTACAGATAATTAAAGAATAGATCATACCACGAGGCAGGTCACGCTGGGGGTTCTTACATTCTTCTGCAGTAGTAGAAATGGCATCAAAGCCGATATACGCAAAAAATACGGCTGAAACGCCCTTCATTACTCCTGAAAATCCATTCGGTAAAAAGGGATGCCAGTTCTCGGGGGCCACATAAAAGAAACCCAGCACAATTACCACCAGCACGATCAGGATCTTCAGGCCCACCATTGCATTCGTAGCCCTTTTGGTTTCCTTGATTCCCACGTATACCAGATAAGAAATAATGAGGACAATACCCAATGCAGGCAGATCGGCAATAATCTTCAGCGGCCCGATGGCCGGGGCACGCGACCAGGCATGGAAGGCGAACTGTATTCCGGGATCCAGCGAGCCCAGCGCATGGCCAGAATTTATAGCTTCCTGTGCCGTTTGAAATCCACGCCATGCCGTAAGGTAATCAGTAGAAAAGTAAGGAGGTACCCGGATCCCAAACCCGGCCAGCAGGTTGGAAAAATAGCCGCTCCATGAAATGGCTACTGCAATGTTGCCGATAGCATATTCCATGATCAGATCCCAGCCGATGATCCAGGCTATCAACTCCCCGAAAGAGGCATAAGAATACGTATATGCGCTACCGGAAACTGGAATACGGGAAGCAAATTCTGCATAACAGAGGGCTGAAAAGCCGCAAGTCACCGCTGTAATAACAAAAAGTATGGATACGCCCGGGCCGCCATTATAAGCAGCTTCTCCTATGGTGGAAAAAATACCCGCGCCCACAAGGGCCGCAATTCCCATTGCAGTCAGATCTTTTACACCAAGCTCTCTTTTTAAGGTGGCTGATCCTGATTCCACACCTCCAAAGCCAGCCTCTGCATCTTTGAGTATAAGGTGGAGAGGCTTTTTTCTTAGATACTTTTTGTTCATTTAGAAGGGTTTGCCGCTTTCAAAAGTATGTGTTCAGGTTTCCCTGTTCAAAAGCATCTCCATGAGATCCTCCAAGCCTTTTTTACGGACGGACAGGACCTGTATCCGGTCCAAAGCCGCTCTCGCCAGGGAAATGAAATGGTCTTTTTGTTTTTGGGCCCATACATCTACTTCACAACCCCGGTAAATATCCAACATTTCTTTTACCTTTTTCTCATTGTCCATGTTCTTCAATAAATGAGGTATTTGTTTCTTCTGATCTACAGCAACCAATTCGTAAGCCTTGATCAGAAGAAAAGTTTTTTTATTCGCTATAATATCTCCTCCTATCTGTTTTCCAAACTTTTCATAATTCCCAAAAGCATCCAGATAATCATCCTGGATCTGAAAGGCAATACCCACATTTTTTCCAAAAGCATACAGATTTTCCAGATCCGCTCTCGTACCATCGCCAAGCATGCCTCCTATTTGAAGACTGGCAGCCAGTAATACAGAAGTCTTCAGGGTGATCATGTCCAGGTAATCCGCCATTCTAACCTGCTCCAACGGTAATTCGGCCAGGTCCATATCCAGTTGCTGTCCTTCACAAACTTCCTTTGCCGTACGGGTAAAGACTTCCAAAATATTTGTTATGCACTTATTCCGGATCTTGTTTAACTCATTATATGCTTCCACCAACATCACATCGCCGGCCAGCAATGCGCTGGAAGAACCGTATTGATGGTGCACCGTAGGATTTCCTCTTCTAACGGGGGCTTCATCCATAATATCGTCGTGAATAAGGGTAAAATTATGGAACAGCTCAATAGCAATGGCCGCTTTGAAAGTATCGTCCGAGATCTCTCCAAACAGCTCATTCCCCATCATGCATAAAACGGGACGAATACGTTTACCTCCAAGATTCAGCAGGTATTGAGCAGGATCATACAAATTCCTGGGATTCTCCGGAAAAATCCGGTCAGCAAGTCGGGTTTCCAAAAGCTCCAATAAGGTTTTAAAAGATTGCATACACGCGACAAATAATTTTGAGGATATAAAAACAACTTTGTCTCATACCAGGCTTAAAAAAATAAGCAGACAAAAAATCACAAAAAATTTCTCATCTGTGGCTTATGACTTACGTCTCTTTGATCCATGATCGCCGGGCTTATGATCTTTAGCATCCGTTACTAATGTATAATCCAGCTGTCTCTTTTCAAGATGGGCGGCCGCCACTTTTATTTTCACGGTATCACCCATCCTGAAAACCCTGCCCGTATGGACTCCTCTAAGGGCATAGTCCGTATCTACAAACATAAAATTGTCCAGCGCTTCCAGCTCGGTTATTGAAACCATTCCTTCACATTTCGTGTCCACAGTTTCCGCCCAGAAGCCAAAATGAGCTACCCCGCTGATCACGGCATCAAAATCTTCACCAATAAACTGCCGCATATATTCCACCTGCTTATATTTCTGTGCCGCCCTTTCAGCCTCCATGGCCTTTCGTTCACGCTCGGAACAATGCAGGCATTTCTTTTCAAGGTTTTTATCTACAACAGGATGTTGGGCGAGACAACCGGCAAGGATCCGGTGTACCATAATATCGGGATACCGCCGTATAGGCGATGTAAAATGGCAATAATTTTCAAATCCCAAACCATAATGGCCAATATTCTCGGTGGTATAGGTGGCCTTGGACATGGTTCGAATTCCTAATTGTTCCAATACCGCCTGTTCCGGTTTGCCGGCCACTTTTTTCAACATCTCATTAAAAGAAGCAGCAATGGCCTGAGGAGTAGATACATCAAATTTATAGCCCAGCCTGGCGGCAAAAGCCACATACATCCTTAGCTTTTCTTCATCCGGAACATCATGTACCCGATATGGGAAAGGGAGTTTCTTTTTTTGTACCTTAATGGAATCCGCATACATAGCCACCGTTTTATTGGCCAGCAGCATGAACTCTTCAATCAGCTGATGAGCCGCTTTACTCTCTTTCAACTCAATGCCTACCGGTCTTGCATTTTCATCCAACCGGAAACGCACCTCCACGGACGAAAAATTAATAGCCCCTTTTTTAAAACGCTCCTTCCGAAGACCGGCAGCAATTTGATGCAGAATCAGGATCTCTTTCGGGAAAAGGCCCTTTTGGGTTTCGATAACCTCCTGTACTTCTTCATAAGTAAAGCGATGGTTAGAACAAATAGCCGTCCTTCCAATCCATGATCTTTTTATTTTCCCTGACAAAGTAATCTCAAATAATACGGAAAAGGTCAGTTTATCTTCATGAGGCCTCAAAGAGCACAGCTCATTAGATATTTTCTCCGGTAACATCGGTAGCACCCGATCTGCCAAATAAACCGAAGTAGCGCGTTCGTATGCTTCTTCATCAAGCGCGGTATCCGGTTGCACGTAATGGCTGACATCCGCGATGTGTACCCCTATCTCAAAAACATCGGGACCGATTGATCTGAAGGAAAGGGCATCGTCGAAATCTTTGGCATCCGCAGGATCGATGGTAATTGTGAAGGTATCCCGGAGATCCCTTCGTCCGGACAACTGTTCTTCAGAAAAATCGCTCTTTAAACGATCGGCCGTCTTCATCACTTCGGGAGGAAAAGTCAACGGGAATCCGTTTTCTACCAGAATTTCCTTCATGGCCGTATCGTTCGGATCTTCCTTATCCAACAGGGCCACTACCTCTCCCGAGGGCTTTTTCTTTCCCCAGTCAATAATTTTAACCACAGCCTTATCCCCGTCTTTAGCGTTTCCCAGGTGTCCCGCATCAATATAAATATCGGGGATGCTCTCATCGGCCGTTAAAAGGAAAGCGAAATTCTTGTTCCTTTCAATAGTCCCCGAAAAAGTAGAATTCTTTCTTTTCAAAACGCTTACCACCCTTCCCGCTTTTCGGGAACGGCTGCTGTCGCTATTCAATATCTCCACTCTCACCTCGTCTCCATCCAGGGCCGTATTTAGATCACGGGCGGCGACTTTAACGTCCCGGTCCAGCCCTTCTACTATTACAAAACCATTACCGGAGCGGGTCACATCCAGAATACCTTTATAAACATTCGCTCCCTTCCCTGTTTTTTGTTTCTTTCTTACTTGCCTCTTTTTTCCTGAAACTCTTTTATTTCTATTCTTCATATTTTGTATACTATCTAATCCAATCCCCGGGCTTTCAACATAGGCTCAATCCGGGGTTCATGACCTGTAAAATCGCGGAACATCTTCCCGAGATCTTCCGTGTTTCCGCGCGATAAGATCATATCCCGGAAACGCTGTCCATTCTCTCTCGTCAGGCCGCCATGCGCTTCAAACCAGGCAAAAGCATCATCATCCAACATCTCTGTCCAGAGATATGCATAATATCCGGCAGCATAACCATTTCCCCAGATATGCATAAAATAGCTGGAGCGATAACGTGGAGGGATCTGTTGTAGGTAGACCCTTCTTGCTTTCAGGGATTTTAATTCAAAAGTATCCACATCTTGTACATTCTCCGAAGCAGGCAGGGTATGCCACTGCATATCTAAAGCAGCAGCAGCGAGCAGCTCGGTTAAAAGATATCCCTGATTAAAGTGTGCAGATTCTTTGATCTTTTCCACCCATTCTTCGGGCATGGGTTCTCCTGTTTTATAATGAATGGCATAGTGCCTAAATACATCGGGATCAAGGGCCCAGTGCTCGTTAAACTGCGAGGGGAACTCGACGAAATCCCTGGCTACATTAGTACCGGAAAGACTCGGATATTCCTCATCTGCAAAAAAGCCGTGCAAGGCATGCCCAAATTCATGAAACATGGTCGTCACATCATCAAAAGTGAGCAATGCAGGCTCTCCTTCAGCCGGCTTCGCAAAATTAGCCACGTTATAAATAACCGGCTTTTTGTTTAACAGTCTGGATTGCGTTACCAGATTACTCATCCAGGCGCCTCCCCCCTTATTATCTCTTTTAAAATAATCACAATAGAAAAGACCGAGTGAGCTGCTGTCTTTATCAAATACCTCAAAAACCCGGACATCATCCTGCCATACCGGCAGATCGTGACGTTCTTTAAAATAAATACCGTAAAGCCGGTTGGCAGCATAAAAAACGCCTTTCTCCAGCACATTATTTAATTCAAAATAAGGTTTTATGGAATCGGTATTCAGATCATATTTTTTCTTCCGGATGATCTCGGCATAATAATTCCAGTCTGAAGGCAGCAGTTTAAAACTACCATTTTCGTCATCAATGATCTTTTGCAATTCTGCAGCTTCTTCTTTGGCCTTGACTGTTGCCGGACCAATCAGTCTATCCAGAAAATCATTTACGGCTTTGGGGGTCTTGGCCATCTGATTGGTCAATTTCCATGCCGCATAATTTGGGAATCCCAGCAACCGGGCCTTTTCAGCCCGTACATGTGCCAGTTCCATGATCGTTTTGCGGGTATCATCGGAATCTCCCTTCTCTGCCCTGGTCCAGGAATGTTGAAAAAGCCTAATACGCGTTTCGCGATTATCAAGGCTTTGTAACAAGGGCTGCTGCGTGGTATTTTGCAGGGGCAACACCCACCGGTCTGGAAGTCCCCGATCCGTTGCATTCTGTTTTGCTGTTTTCAGCTGTCCTACGGAAAGCCCTTCCAGGACCGCCGTATCATCCACTATCAGTGCGCCCGCTTTTGTGGCGGCTAACAGTTTATTAGTAAACTGGGTACTTAATTTTGCAGCCTTTTTATTCAGTTCCTTTAGCCGGGCCTTATCCTCATCAGATAAATTCGCTCCTGCACGGATGAAATGATTATAATAGTATTCTGACAGTTTCAATGATTCGGAATCCAATCCCAGGCGCTCACGCTTCTCATAGATGGTTTTTACCCGTTGAAATAGCCTGGCATTTAAATAAATGGCATCAAAATGAGCAGCCAGTCTTGGAGAAACATCTTCCTCCGCCTTTTGTAATTCCGGATTGGTATTGGCGCTGGTTAATATGCCAAAAACCTGTTGAACCCGTTCCAGCATCTGCCCGCTTTTTTCCATCGCCACCAGCGTATTCTCAAAAGTAGGGACTGCCGTATCATTAGCAATTCTTTCAATCTCTTTCAGATGGATCTTCATGGCAGAATCAAAGGCAGGAACAAAATCAGAAGTTTTGATCTTATCAAAGGCAGGGGCTTCAAAGGGTAATGTACTGGACGTCATAAGTGGATTTTCATGATGTGTGGAATCTTTATTTCCGCCCTTGTTACAAGAGGCCATGGCCAGCAAGGCAAGAACTGCGATTCCCGCGTTCTTAAGCATCATATCGTTGGTTTTGGTGGGTCATTGATTTATGAAATATCATAGATTCGGGCAAGTTACACATAATCTGTATTTTTGCGTCACTTTAAACCAATAAATACCCAGGTGAGTAACGATAGGATCATTATGCAGCATGGTAAAATGGAAGTTCCCGACCTTCCCGTTATTCCTTTTATTAAAGGGGATGGCATCGGGCCGGATTTGTGGAATGCCAGTGTGAGGGTATTTGATGCCGCAATAGAAAAAGCCTATGACAGCAAAAGAAAGATTCAATGGATGGAGGTACCGGCGGGAGAAACGGCTTTTAAAAAGTCCGGACAATGGCTTCCGGAAGAGACCATTGATGCTTTCCGGCAATATACGGTTGCCATAAAAGGGCCTTTAACGACACCCGTAGGAGGCGGTATTCGTTCTCTCAATGTCGCACTGCGGCAGACGCTGGATCTCTATGCCTGTGTAAGGCCTGTGCGGTGGTTTCAAAAGGTCCCCTCTCCGGTAAAAAATCCCCAGGATGTTAATATGGTCATTTTCCGTGAGAATACCGAAGACATCTATGCGGGTATTGAATGGATGGAAGGAACGGAAGACTGCCAGAAGATCATTCGATTCCTGAAAGAAGAAATGGGCGTAAAAAATATTCGTTTCCCCGAAACATCATCTATCGGTATCAAACCGGTCTCTAAAGAAGGTACGGAGCGCTTAGTACGCGCAGCCATAAAATATGCCATAGATCACCGCCTGCCTTCCGTGACCTTCGTTCATAAAGGCAATATCATGAAGTTCACCGAAGGCAGCTTTAAAAACTGGGGATACGCGCTCGCCGAGAAAGAATTTGCAGAACAAACCTTTACTTGGTCCCAATGGGAGCGCATAAAGGAGCAGAAAGCTGAAGCGGCCGCCAATAAGGAACTCAAAATAGCACGGGCACATGATAAAATACTGATAAAAGATGTGATTGCAGACAATTTCT
Source organism: uncultured Chitinophagaceae bacterium (assembly GCA_964478125.1). GTDB lineage: Bacteria > Bacteroidota > Bacteroidia > Chitinophagales > Chitinophagaceae > FW021-bin31. The sequence goes on from CAYZGR010000002.1 coordinate 145,506, forward strand.
TACAGCAAATACTCTTAGCCCCAAAAGACTATTCTGTAATTGCAACGCTAAACCTGAACGGAGATTATATTTCGGATGCACTTGCAGCAGCTGTAGGAGGTATTGGCATCGCACCCGGGGCAAATATTAATTATTCCACAGGACATGCCATCTTCGAGGCCACACATGGCACGGCCCCCCAATTTGCAAATACCAACAGCATGAATCCCTCTTCTCTCATTTTGAGCGGAGTTATGATGCTCGAGTACATCGGTTGGAAGGAGGCTGCCACCCTGATTATCAAAGGGATAAGCCATGCCATTATGAGAAAAAGAGTAACGATAGATTTCTATAAATTGATGACCGATGCCACCCTGGTGAAAACAAGTGAATTTGCAGACGAAGTGATTAAGAATATGTAAACCGGATATTGGAATAAATTGAACTATTGTGCGTTATAAGAAGCTGGGAATATTGGTTACTGAGTAAACGATATAGACTATCTTGAAATATTATTTGAAACACAATTGCTAAGGGATAAAATACTGTACTCCGATCTTCGCAAGAGATGGACAATCCGGGGAAGGATAGGGAATTAAACGCATTCATCTAAGCAGTAAAATACAGTATAACCCTTTCAATCAATTAAAATATCAGGTTCCCAGAATTGCGTATCACATATCTATAACCTAAAATATTAACCATGCATAAAATCAGAGTATCGAATTCTATAGTGGAAATTGACGGCGATGAAATGACACGCGTCATCTGGAAGATGATAAAGGATCAGCTTATTGCCCCACATCTGGATCTGGAGATCCGTTATTTCGATCTGAGTATCCAGCATCGGGAGGCAACGGATGACCAGGTCACGGTAGATGCTGCGCACGCCATACAGGATTGCGGCGTCGGTATCAAGTGTGCGACGATCACGCCCGATGAGGCAAGGGTCAAGGAGTTTGATCTGAAACAGATGTGGCCTTCCCCAAACGGAACCATCCGGAACATACTGGGAGGTACCGTATTCCGCGAGCCTATTGTCATGAACAACATTCCGCGGCTGGTACCCAACTGGACCGCTCCTATTTGTATAGGGCGCCATGCCTTTGGCGACCAATACCGGGCCACGGACTTTCTTACCAAGGGGAAAGGCAAGTTAACCCTCACCTTTACGCCGGAAGACGGCAGCACACCACAGAATTATGAAGTCCATGATTTTGAGGGAGACGGTGTTGCCATGGCCATGTACAATACCGATGAATCTATCCGTGGTTTTGCACATGCCTGTTTCAACCAGGCCATTCTCAAAAAATGGCCGCTCTATTTATCCACCAAGAACACCATCCTCAAGAAGTATGATGGCCGCTTTAAAGATATTTTTCAGGAAACCTATGAGAACGAGTTCAAAGATGAATTTGACCGCCTCGGTTTAACCTATGAGCATCGCCTGATAGACGACATGGTCGCCAGCGCGCTCAAATGGCACGGCAACTTTGTATGGGCCTGTAAGAATTATGATGGCGACGTACAAAGCGACACGCTGGCACAAGGCTTCGGTTCCCTGGGACTGATGACGTCTACCCTGATTACGCCGGATGGGAAAACCATGGAAGCAGAAGCCGCTCATGGGACGGTCACCCGCCATTATCGCATGCATCAGCAGGGAGAACCCACCAGTACCAATCCCATTGCCTCCATTTTTGCATGGACCCGGGGGCTGGAATTTCGTGGACAACTGGACGACAATCAGGAGTTGATAGATTTCTGTCACAAACTCGAAACCGTCTGTATCGAAACCGTGGAAAGTGGCAAGATGACCAAAGACCTGGCCATCTGTCAAAAAGGCTCCAAAGTAGCGCATGGCAGGGATTATCTATATACGGAAGAATTTCTGGCAGCGCTGGAGGAAGGACTGCATGAGAAAATGAATAGGGAAAATTGAGGATCACCAACTCTTTTTAATGCTATTCACAATAATCTCTGCCGCCTTTTCGGATGCATTTCCCTCGTCAAGTTTATCCTGCAGAATTTTATAATCCCTCAACTGTTGTTCTCTTTTAGGACCTTTCAAAATAGCCTCCAGCTCTTTCCGTAGCCGTTCAATAGTAAGCTCGCCCTGAATAAGTTCAGGAACCGCTTCCTTATCCAGTATCAGATTGACTAAAGAAATATATTGGATCTTCACCAGGTTTTTAGCCAACACGTAGGAGATCGGGTTGGCAGTATAGCACACTACCTGAGGCACTCCAAACAAGGCGGTTTCCAATGTAGCGGTTCCAGAAGTTACCAAGGCCGCCTCTGCCTGTTGCAACAGTTGATAGGTCCTGTTTCTTACAAAACCGATGTTTTCACCCCGGAACGCTGTCGTAATGGCATCATATAATGCATCCTCCTGCCGGGGAGCACGTGCAATGACAAAAGCATATTCCGGAAAATAGCGGGTCATCTTCAGCATGACAGGCAACTTCTTTTGAATTTCCTGTTTCCTGCTCCCCGGAAGCAGGGCAATTATTTTCTTCTCAGAGATCTGTTCCCCGGGGCCTGCTTCTTTGGCATTTTTTATAACATCAGCCAACGGGTGACCTACATAGTGAACCCTATACTTCCATTTGTCATAAAAATCTTTTTCAAAAGGTAATATAACGATCATCTCATGCACGCAGCGACGGATCTTTTTGACCCGGCTCTCCTTCCAGGCCCATACTTGCGGAGAGATATAATAAATGACTTTAAAGCCTTTTTCATAGGCCCATTCGGCAATACGCAAGTTAAAACCGGGGTAATCGATCAGTACAATCACATCAGGATGAAAACGGTCAATATCTTCTTTACAAAAAGTAATATTTTTCAGAATTGTATTCAGATGTCCGAGGACTTCCACGAACCCCATAAAAGCCAGGTCCTTGTAATGTTTCACAAGCGTAGCCCCGGCCTCCTGCATGAGGTCCCCCCCCCAGCAGCGTACTTCAGCTTCAGTATCTTTATGGTGTAGTTCGCGAATCAGGTTACCCCCGTGTAAATCTCCCGAAGCTTCTCCTGCAATAAGGTAATATTTCATAAAGGCTAGTTCCTGATTATTTTACCGGTTTTCACAAGGGCCTGCAACCGCTCAAGCGTCTTGCGTTCTCCACAAAGGCTGATAAAAGCCTCCCGCTCCAGGTCCAGCAAGTACTGTTCGTCAACAGGGGTCATCGCCGATAGATCGCCTCCACACATGACATATGCCAATTTCTGCGCAACCTTCGCATCATGTTCCGAAATAAAATTACCCGTTCTCATACTATCAATGCCCACGAGCAACGCACCCAATGCGTTCCTGCCTAAAACTTTAATATCTTTCCTTTTCGCAGGAGGGACGTAACCAGAGGCAATAATACCTAGCAGGTCCCGTTTGGCATCGGCGAGAACCCTTCTGGCATTCATGGCGTAACGATCTTTCCCCTTCCGCATCAAACCGAGCTGATAGGCTTCCGCTGCAGAGGTGGAAGCTTTAGCCAGGCCAATGGTCATAAAGCGTTGCTGAAGGACGGGTAATTCAATCTCTCCCTTTTGGTAACTATCGGAAGCCCGCAAAACAAATTCCTTGGTACCGCCGCCTGCCGGAATGATCCCCAAGCCGGTTTCCACCAACCCCATGTATGTTTCTGCTGCGGCCAGAACCGCGTCGGCATGCAGACAAAACTCACAACCGCCCCCCAGGGTAAGTCCATGAGGAACTGCTACCACCGGAATAGGGCAATAACGAATGTGCATACTTGTCTGTTGAAAAGACTTTATAGCCTGGTTCAATTCATCCCAATCCTGCTCTACTGCCATCATGAAAATGAGCCCTACATTGGCGCCTGCCGAGAAATTAGCCCCCTGATTTCCCAGGAGCAACCCCAAAAAGTCCTTTTCGCCTATCTCAATGGCCTTATTGATCCCGGAAATTACATCGCTTCCGATGGTGTTCATTTTGGTCTCCCATTCCAGACAAATGATGCCATCGTCCAGATCTTTCAGTTTGCACACGCTATTTTTCCAAACTATACGTTCGGAAAGATCATCCAGTATCATAAAGGCATCGGAGCCCGGTATTTTTTTATAGGTTTGCTCTTTTTGATCATAAAACAAACGAGTCCCCTTTTCCACTTTATAAAAAGAAGGAGCCGCTCTATTACACAAAATTGCCACCCATTCAGAAGGTTCTATTTCTTCCTCCTGCATCCTTTTTACCGTAGTTCTTACACCCGATAAATCCCATATTTCAAAAGGTCCCAATTGCCAGCCAAATCCGGCCTTCATGGCCTCATCAATCTGATACAGCTCTTCGGTGATTTCAGGTATCCGATGCGACACATAGGCAAAAAGATGATAATGGAACTGTCTGAAAAAATCACCTGCTTTACCTTTAACCTCAAACAACGATTGTAGCCGGACTTTTACATCCTCCTCCGCTTTTACAGACGTCAGTTCCGGAAACCGGGGCTTACTCCGGGGTTTATAAGTGTCGGAAGAAATGTCGAGGGTAAGAATCTCAGATCCCTTTTCCGTTTTTACTTTTTTATAAAATCCGCTTCCTGTCTTTGCTCCCAGCCGGTTATCCGCTACCAGCTTCCTAACGTAAGCCGGCACCTTGAACCATTCCTGCGCTTCGTCCTCCGGGCAATTTTTTAAAAGATCATCTGCTACCTTTACAAAAGTGTCTATACCCACCACGTCACAAGTCCTGAAAGTGGCAGACTTAGGATGGCCGATCAGGGTACCGGTGAGCGCATCGGCCTCGTCAATATTCAGGTCCAGCTTTTCCATCAGATGAAGTACTACCATGATGGAATAAACACCGATCCTGTTTGCAATAAAAGCGGGCGTGTCTTTACAAAGGACGGTGGTTTTTCCCAGATACAGATCTCCAAAGTGCATGAGAAAATCCACCACTTCCGAATCCGTATCTTTCGCCGGGATGATCTCCAACAACCTGAGGTAACGGGGCGGATTAAAAAAGTGGGCGCCGCAAAAATGCTTCTTAAAATCATCACTTCTCCCCTCCACAAGCATATTAACCGGAATCCCTGACGTATTGGTGGTGATCAGCGTTCCGTTCGTACGGTATTCTTCCACCTTCTCATAAAGTTGCTTTTTAATATCCAGTTGTTCGGTTACTGCTTCAATCACCCAATCGCATTCCGAGATCCGGTTCAGATCGTCCTCCAAATTTCCGGTCTGGATGAGTTGAAGGACCTCTTTTGTAAAAACAGGAGATGGAGCGGACTTCACAACCGCTTGTAAGGCCTGATTGACGATGCGATTCCGAACCACGGGATGCTCCCCGGTATATCCTTTTTTTTGTTCTTCCGGGGTTAGATCCTTCGGCACTATATCCAGAAGAATCACGGGTATACCTGCATTGGCAAAGTGACAGGCAATACGGGAGCCCATTACCCCCGAACCGAGAACCGCCACTTTTTTGATTGGTCTGCGCATAAAAAATTCCTTTAAACAAATGTAATCATTTTGCAGACAAACGGGAGCCCCGCTTTCCTCTTTAGATGCTTTATCCCTCATATAATATGTAACTTTGCAAGGATGAAAAAGATCTGGGATCAAATACTGCGCTATCTCTTTCTGAAAAAGAAAGATCCCAATGCGCCTAAAACAACCTACGTAAAGATGATGCATGGGATGAACCGGATCTCAATCCTCCTTTTCTTAATATGCATTATTATTCTGTTGGTACGACTATTCAGGTACCTTTTCAGCTAATAAATACTTCTTTTTCTCTAAACTTGAATTTTAAACTATCTTAGACCAAAACCGATGGATGAATTGCAACCTTCTTTGTGGGATAACCTGGAATTGGAAAGAGGTATAGAATACCTCAATAAATTGCAAATCAAAGAAGCGATTCAGCAATTAAACGTTGCCCTCCGTTCCTCCATTAACCGGGAAGATACCCAAAAAGCCATAGATGCAGCCAAATACTGGCAACCCAAAATAGCCCGGGCATTGAAGCGTAAAGATTCTCCTGATATTGAAGATCTTCTGTCCGATTTCGGAAGTTTTTCTTTTATCCCCCGGCTGTATGGTTTTCGGCAAAATTTGTTGGGGTTCATCGCCGATTGTGAAATGAAAAAACCGGATGCCCCTTTCACGGAAGCCCTCCCTATTTTTGATTTATTACTCAAACTGAAATATTTCGAAAAAGCAGAAAGCCTTATATCGTTTTTCATAGAGCGCCATCCTCAAAAACATGATTTAAGATATTTTTTGGGGCAAGTTCAATGGTTAAAAGGTGAAAAAGGAAAGTCCAGAAGAAATTACCTTATGGCCTTGCTAAATGCACCCGGAGGAGTACGGCCGGATCGAATTGAACATAGTGGGTTAAGAAATATTGTCGAGAAATCGGGATTTGTGCTAGCCCCCGCCTATGGCTGGATACAGGGCATTTTACCCTTGTATTCCTCTCCCGAGGAAATAACAGCTCTAAACAATGTTCATCAAAAAGCCCTAAATGGATACTTTCATTTACGTAAAGCACATATAAGCGTGGAAAAACGGGATACCAAAGCCTCTATTTATCATCGTAAAAAGCTAAAAGAAGAAACGCCCGCATTATATGAAGCCTATTTTGAAATGCTACAAAAGAGAGAGTAAAACTTCCTATAAACATGTAGCTCATCTATAATGTGATCCGGATGCGATTCGAACGCATGACCCACAGCTTAGAAGGCTGTTGCTCTATCCAGCTGAGCTACCGGACCATTTGCATTGATTGCCGTTTAAAAATCTGCTCAAAAGTAAAAAAGATTCCGATATCGGCCTAATGATTTAAATATATTATTATAAAATATATGTACTATAAGCTTAAGGTCATTAAGCAGGTAAAGGAGGGCAATCAAGGCGACTCCAAGCCGGTAACCAAAAATATTTCCCGAGCCGCTATCGAAATTTGAACCCTATACCAGGAAATCCCGAACATGCTATAGTGTAATGATCCTTGTTATATAAACGCCGTTTAGCGTAGAATATATGGCATCCACGACAACCCTTTCGACGCCGCTCAGCCAACAGGAACACAGACACTGAGCGTGGTGGTGAAAGCCCTATAAAACAGGCTAACTAAACAAGATTGTTTGTAATAGCCATCTTATTCCTGCCGCAAGGAAAAGATCTTCCATAATTTTCGTACTTTCGCATCCTGTTTCCCACTGTTTTTGAGTGGCAAAAGTGACTTTGTTATTATTTGGTGCTCTTACCGTGATACAGAATCGTGTCTTTCATACCAAACAAATGGATTCGAAATGCCAAGAGTAACTTACAATAACAAACAAGCTATCTTCTATCCTGCTTTAAAAAAGGAAATTAACGCCTATTTTCTCGAGAAAAATATCAAGAAAACGGGAAGCCGCCCCCTTTACGTAAAGACGATAATATTACTTACCCTTTCTTTACTCTTATATGGTCTGTTGCTTTTTGTTCCAATGCCCGGAATTTTAGGAATATTATTAAGTGGGCTGCTCGGCTTTTCGTTGGCTCTTGTCGGCTTTAATGTAATGCACGATGCCTGTCATGGCAGTTATTCCGGAAATAAAAAGGTCAATGAGATCCTGGGTTATACCTTGAACCTTATTGGCGCCAACAATTTTTTGTGGAAACATAAGCATAACATTATCCATCATACTTATACCAATGTGGACGGGAAAGATGACGACATAGCAAAAAGTCCTTTTATAAGGATGTGCAGCACTCAGAAATGGGTGTCTTTTCATAGGATACAGCATCTTTATCTTCCCTTTTTATATGCTGTCAGCAGTTTATACTGGATATTATGGCAGGATTTCTTTAAATATTTCACCCAAAAAACCTATACCAGTAAACTGCCTGAAATGTCCCGAAAGGAGCATCGTATTTTTTGGATCAGTAAAGCCTGTTACGTGTTTTTTTATATAGCCCTGCCAATTATGATTCACGGATGGCTGGATTGGTTGATCGCTTTTCTTATATTAAATATAGTACTGGGCCTGGCTACTTCTATCGTATTTCAATTAGCACACGTGGTAGAAGAAACAGAATTTGTTTATGTTGGTATTGATGATGCAGTGGTTATTGAAAACGAATGGGCTGTACACCAGGTCAAAACAACAGCTAATTTCTCTCCCGGTAACAAAGTGGCCACATACCTCTTGGGCGGACTCAATTACCAGGTGGAGCATCATTTATTCCCCCGTATCTGCCATATTCATTACCCGTTTATCAGTGAAATTGTAAGAAAAAAATGTGAAGAATTTAACCTTCCTTATCTATCCACTCCAAGCTTTTTCAAAGCATTATCTTCACATTTTAAATTAATAAAGCGATTGGGACTGAATCCATAATACAGGCTACCACACCGCTTATATTCATTAATAATCAAAAAAATTAGGATATTTTCGATTTAATATCTTAACTTTGCAGAATAAAATATTAACCAGGGATTGCCTTTACATCTTCCGACATAGTTTGAGATACATTTTTCTTTCTCTCTCAGTTTTAACTTTTGCAGTTAGTACTTTGATTCTTTAACTTGAAACGAATGGATGACCAGCTACAGATCGGGATCACCGGCGCCCCATAAGTATGAACTGTATACCCTTAGATTTAATATATGCAGACAAGCGCCATGCAAGAGCAGGCGCGGGTTTATAAGCAGCCTCCGTTTCCGGAAACCCTATTTACAGTATAAGCCATACGGGAGCATCCGGAAAAGAAGGAGGGCGGTTTCCCTTCGTAGATATGGAACGGCGCCCACAATTTAAAGATATTCAATAAGGGTGGCATGAAACGCAAATAACAATTGATAAACCTTTAAAACGACAGCGTAATTATTTATTTATGGCAGATTCGTTTCATAAAAAAGCATTACAACAAAAAAAAGCGAAGAAGAAGAAAAATAAACTCGAACGGAGAGAAGAGCGCAAGACGAATAACGACAAAGGTAAAAGCCTGGAGGAGGTGACCGTTTACCTGGATGAATACGGCAATTTTACCAATGTGCCTCCGGATAAACAAAAACGAAGTAAGATAAAAGTGGAAGATATTCAACTGGGGGCAGCACCTATTATTGAAGAAAAAGAGCATACCGGCACCGTTACCTTATTCTTTGCTGAAAAGGCTTATGGGTTCATAACGGAAGATAAAAGCGGAGCTAGCGTTTTTGTACACGGGAATAAATTGCTAGAACCCATCACCGAAAAAGACCGGGTAACTTATGAAAAGGAAAAAACGCCGAAAGGTTACGCGGCATTTAATGTCAGAAAAATAAAATAGTTTTTTACAATTTAAACACAACACAATGCAAGAAGGAAAAGTTAAATTCTTCAATGAATCGAAAGGATTCGGATTTATTACGCCGGACAATGGTACAGAGGATGTTTTTGTACATGCCAGCGGTTTACAAGACGAAATCAGAGAAAATGACAAAGTGGTTTATGAAGTGGAACAAGGCAAAAAAGGCCTTAACGCGGTTAACGTAAGATTAGCCTAATACACTAATAATCCGAAATCATTTTTAAAAGGCAAGGCTCCAATGGAGCTTTGCCTTCTTTTGTAAGAAGGCGCTTAAATTACACTCGGCGTTTGATTGGGACATTATTCTTTTATCACGCCTTTTTGAAGCCACTTTTCAATACTCCTTACAACCTTTAGACAAAAAGCTTCCCTTTTACCGCAGTTAATCCCCTGCAAGACAATTCCCTCATTTCCATACCGCATCCATCATTGTTTTTATACCCTGCTTGACCCGCTTTTGCTCCATAAAATGACTTTTTATGGATATCCCATTTATTCCGAAATGAGGCCAAAAGCTATCAAGGAGCCGAATAAAGTGAGATGGATCATCTTTTCAAATTGGCAGAAAATGGGGGAATATAGATGCTTTCTGTAAACAGCCAATGCACAATAACTATTTAATTATCAATTATTTATGTGATTAGACTTAGTTTTGCCAATGCGCAACTTAAGGGCGTTTAACTGCTGATTCTGTGCAAATTCTGTCTGTTCAGCATTGTGTTGCCCATACCGATTTCGCATTCATTGGAATGATAACCGGAAAATGGTCAATATAGAACAATTGGAAAACGACTGGATACGGAAGGCCTGGCATTATTTGTATTTTCAAAAAGGGAAAAATATTCAAAGTTTAATGGATAAAGCATACAGCCATGTCGGAGAGAAAAGCAAAGAAAAAGATTAATTCACGGCTTTTTAATGGAACACCATTGATGCGGATATGATTGTCCAACGAAAAGCAATCGTGGATACTATTTTGAGTAAATACCGGCGCAATACAGCAT
>CAYZGR010000003.1:0-48603 GCA_964478125.1 uncultured Chitinophagaceae bacterium
TTAAATGGTTATATTATGTTATATGGTTTTTCAATGTTTCGGATCCTGCGGTTCTAAATTAGATTAAGAATGGTCCCTGCCTCTTGCCACTGCTACTACCTCCTGCCACTACCACTGCTACTGCCTCCTGCCACTATTACCGTTTGCCCTTCAATCTTGAAATGTACCGCTCCGGTCATTTCCAGCATTTTTAATACTTCCGATACAGGCGCTTTTCTTGAAATGGTCCCCATAAAATGAGCCGAAGGCACCTTTTCATATTGTACCTCTATATCATACCATAAGGCGATCTGTTGCATTACTTCTCTTATACTGTTTCCCTCAAAATCAAACAATCCGTTTTTCCAGGCAATGATCCTGTTAATATCTGCCTCGTTGTTGATCCGGATCCCACTTTTACCCACTGTAGCTTGTTCTCCGGGCTTGAGCATTTTGTCTTCATTTCCTGAAATGATCTTTACCGCGCCATTTACTAATGTGGTTACCGTATTTTCCGTGTAGGCATTGATATTAAATCCGGTTCCCAACACCTTTATAGTACCCTTATTTTCTCCATCCGGAGAAAGAACTTGCACCACGAAGGGCATGCGTGTATCCTTTGCCACTTCCAGGTATACTTCTCCTTTTACTACAACGGCCCTTTCTTTTCCGGCAAAGGCGGTGGGAAACTTCAGCGAAGAGGCGGCGTTCAACCATACTTTACTCCCGTCCGGCAGGATGATCTGGTATTGTCCGCCGCGGGGAGTCGCGATCGTGTTGTATTCGATTATCGGTTGCCGGTGAGGGGTTGCAGACGGATTGGCTGCCTGCTTTTGGTTATAAGAGAGCAACCCGCTGTTTACTTTAATTATTTTTGTATTCCCTTGTTGGGCAAGCGTACCTGTTCCGGAGCTGTCCAGAATGATCTTTTTCCCATTGGCCAGGGTCAGAACAGCCTTGTTCCCACCCGGCATAATCTCTTGTTTTTGAGCGGTTTCCTGATGAGCTACCTGTTTGGGAACCCTTTCCCGCCTGGGGTTCAGGAAGATAAGCGACAAGATAATCAATATGCCTACAACTGCTGCTGCAGTAACGGCCCAGCGCATCATGCCGTTGCGTATGGGCGTATAATAAGGCGGCTTGCTTCTTTCGGGTTGTTTCTCCTTTTCGGAAAGAATGGTTTTCAGCATCTGATCGGCATGAGCGGAATCCATTTCTTTTTCCGGTTCAAAACTGTTCCAGATTGTGCTGAGACGATTTTTCCATTCTTCATCATTTTGGAGCGTATCTGCCCATAGTGCCAGTTCTTCTTTTTCTGCACGGGTAAGCTCATGAGAAAAAAGCCGGTCCAATAGATATTGCAATCTGTCTGTTGACATATTATTAAGACAATCGGGAAAGTGAAAACACCCAGTGGAAAGGAAAGTTTTTTTGAGAGAGGCCTGGCAGGGGCGAGGAGGCGGAGAGGCGAGGGGGCGATTCATAGGCACCCTTTCCCGGATGTATTGCCATAGTTACCAACAGGGCAATAATAGGATCATATTTGTCATCTAATCTATTGCGACTTTCCCGATTTATATAAGTCCAGGCTAATGCATAGTCTGGCCCTGCCTGAGCTTCAGTTGTCCTCTGCATCGGTTATTTTTGAAATAGGTGATTTGGGATATCTTCTTTTCCGCTATCCCTCTGTTATTATTACCCGATACAGAGCGGGAGGATCTCCTTATTTAGTCTGTTAATGAATATTTTCCCTCTTTGGGAAATTTTTTTGTCCTCTCAGACACTTCCATTCCTGCTTCGAAAGACAACCTCAATACATTCAATCAATGCTCTGCGGCTCGTAATTTTCTTCATATTTATTATTGATACTTCAAGTTATATTCACCCTTGGTTCACTCGCCCATCCGCTCTTTTAACTTTTCCCGGAGGGTATGCAGCGCACGGGAGAGGTGATTTTGTACGGTTGACAACGACAAGCCCAGTTGTTCGGCAATTTCTTTCTGTTTTAAATTTTCTTCCCTGCTTAGTCGATAAATGGTTTTTTGTTGAGGGGGCAGTGTGTCTATCGCTTTATTTAAAAATTCCCGAAAATTTTTGTAATAAAGCAGCTCGTTAGGGGATAAAGCAGAGGAATGATCCTGTTGTTTTTGTTTTTCCTTTAGGATGAGTGTCTCTTTTGCCATGCGCCTGATCAGGTTGATTGCGTGGTTTTGCGCGGAGCGAAAGAGAAATGCATTGAAATTTTCTACGTCCAACAGATTTTCTCGTTGCAACCATATTTTCAGAAAAATATCCTGCATTAGATCTTCTGCCTTTTCATCTGATGTGGTGATCCGCCTGATAAAAGCAAATAACTTGTCCTTATAAGCATGAAAAAGTTGCGCATAAGCTTCTTCACTGCCCTGCGAAACTTGCTTGAGTATCAATTTTTCCTTTTCAGGCGGTAAGGATAACAAGGTAAAAGTTTTACATCAATAAAAGGTCAAGTTAATAAATGTTTCCGAGGGAAAGAATTTATTCTTCGGAGGTAGGGTTCTGAAAAATAAGGATCATTGCAGTACGCTGGAAATCGGTTTTCCGACCCGCTGATCGCTTACATTATATTGGAGCCCCAATAACGCAGTAAGGGTTTTGGCATACTGATCTTGATATAGCTGTTCCTTTATCCTCATTTCTCCCGACGGTTTGGTATCCGGCCCCATGACCATAAACCAGGTTTCGTCAGAATGAGGGATGTTTGCTCCGTGGCTGGTCCATTGATCTCCCACCCCTCTGCCATGGTCGGGTACAATAAAAAAGGTCGTATTCCCTTTATAGAAAGGATCTTGCTGCATCATTTCCCACAAGTTCCTGATCATATCATCCAGGTTATGGGCATCCAAAAGATAACGGGCATACTCTCCCGCATGGGCATATTCGTCCGTATCACCAAAGTCAATATAGACGACCTTCGGATTATGAGCCCGAATATAGGATTTTGCCAAAGCATAAACTTCGAAATCCAGCCGTTCAATAATTCCAAATGTCTTTGGGGCATAATGCTGTATTTCATTGGCCAATACTTCTGCCTCCGTTAAATGTTCTCCGGGAATATCTTCCCAGGGAACACTGATCAGCATGTCGCTGTTTTTCTTGTTAAGGCACCGCCCCGAGGCGTCCCAACAGGTAAAGGCTACTACCAGATCTTCATAACCTTCTTGTTTATTAATGAACTCCAAAATATTTGGATTGGTATTCGTGCCATACCCATTGGAGCTAATTTTCTTGTCTACAAAGCCGCTTAGCACCTCTGCTCTTCCCGGGTAAGAGATCCAATAGGGATTTTTCACGTTTACCTTGTTCCCGAGATCCCTGTTTCCATATATTTGTCCGTGTTTTACAATATAGTTCCATGTGAAAGGCATTAGCTTTTCTCTTCGTTCCTTTACGTTATCGGACCAAAACATTCTCATTCGTTTGATAGAATCCATGGAATTAAACTTTGGATTAGTAAGTAAACTATAGTCCGCCCCATGAAACAATTCCTGCCAGCGCAAACCGTCTATTAAAATCAGAACCACATTTTTGGTCTTTTGCGCAGAGGTTTGAGCAAAACAACGGGTACACAGAAGGGTGAGGACCGCTATCAGGCAGATCTTTATTTTCATGGCGTAAAAATAAGAAATGTCATTTAAATGGCCCCGGGAATCTCATCCTTAGAGATTCAATTCCCTATCTTCATATAAATCATTATACTACGATATTTTAGTAAATTGACTATATTTTTAAATAAAGTTCGTATATTTGTTATATTAAACGTAAAAAAATGAGATACCGGTTTCTTTTTACATCTTTTATTTTCCTGTTGTTTTTCGTACATTCCGTTTTGGGCCAGGTCAAAAAATACAACATTACCGGAACGGTTCAGGATTCGGCCGATCACCACCCGCTTCCGCTTGCAACGGTATACGTTAGAGATCCAACGGACAGCGCGCTGATTACCTTTGCCCTCACGGATGAGCAGGGACATTTTACGCTACAAAATGTTCCCGCTGAGGGACCGTTATCTTTTATGATCTTTTATACCGGATACGGCAATTTTTATAAAGAACTTAAGAATATTCAGGTGGATACGCTTAAGATGGGCGTGATCCCGCTTGCCATGAATGCCAACGCATTGAATACGGTGACCGTTACAGGAGCTAAACCCCCGATAGTGATCAAAGGCGATACGGTTGAATTTAATGCGTCTTCCTTTCATACACGGCCCAATTCCGCTTTGGCCGGCCTGTTGAAAAAATTACCCGGAGTGGAGGTGGATAACAACGGAAACATTACCGCCAATGGGGAAAAGGTGGATAAGATTATGGTAAACGGGAAGGCGTTCTTTGGAAAGGATCCTCAAGTCGCCTTACAAAACCTCCCTGCTGCTATTGTAGATAAAGTACAGATCACAGACACCAAAACACGTAAGGAGGAGGTTCTGGGGCTTCCCGCTACAGGAACCACAAAAACCATTAACGTGACCCTTAAAAAGGGAAAAGACCATGGATTCTTTGGTCGCGCATATGCGGGGTATGGAACCGGTAAACATTATGATGCCAGCGCCCTCATGAATTATTTTAACGGCGATCGACAGATCAGTCTGCTGGGTGCCGCCAATAACATTAACCGGGTGGGGTTTTCAATGGGTGAGATCATGGGGCTGTTTAGCCGTGGAAACCGACGAATGATGTATGGTAGTGATGGTTCTTTTGCCGTCAACGGCATCCGGTTAGGAGGAGGTGGGACAGGCCTTAAACGCACCCATACGGCAGGCGTTAATTACAATGATAATTTTGGAAAGCATTTGTTTCTAAATGGAAGCTATTTTTATGGCAATATCAGGAATGATAATGAAACAAAAGTGGCACGGCAAAATATTCTGCCGGACTCTATCTTCCTGTACCACTCCGATAACCTTTCACATACCGATGATCAAAGCCACCGGGTCAATTTAAACCTGCATTTTGATGATGACAGTTTATGGAATATTTACTATGAGCCATCCATTGATATCGGTATTACAAACAGCATTAGCAGTAACCATGCCGCATCCACTAACGAAAAAGGCGTGAACATCAACGAGAGTACCAGTAGCTATCAAAGTCATAGCAACAGCATCTATTTTAACAACGATCTCTCTGTTTTTCGAAAATTTAAAAAAGAAGGACAAGGGATCAATCTGAACATCCACGGATATAGCGGCAGAACACAAAATAAGGACTACAACAGATTCAGGAATTTGTATTATACCGGAAGTGCGCGGGATGATTCCGCAGACCAAAATATCCTCCAGCGAAAAACGACTGATCGCTACCGGGCAAAAATGGAATTTGATCAGCCTGTTTCTAAAAGTATAACGCTGAATGTAGCATATCAAATGACCTGGCAAAAAGGACTGAATAATAAAAATACTTTTGATTACGACAC
The DNA here is from genome assembly GCA_964478125.1 of uncultured Chitinophagaceae bacterium. Taxonomy (GTDB): domain Bacteria; phylum Bacteroidota; class Bacteroidia; order Chitinophagales; family Chitinophagaceae; genus FW021-bin31. The sequence goes on from CAYZGR010000003.1 coordinate 5,431, forward strand.
GAATACAAAAAAGTACAACCTCATGGATAGTGTTTATTCTAATAAATTCAGGAGCAGCACGCTCACTCAGACGCCTTCCCTGGGCATGGTATTTAAGGCGGACAGCGGCCGTTGGCGGGCCAGCCTGAATGCAGATCTGAATTTTATCGGCCTCAATCACTATTCCTATACTTATGATATGGCCTATAAAAAGCATCAGTTCTTTGTTTCTCCACAGGTATATATAACTCGGAGGACTAAAAACAAGGCCAGTATCCGGTTCAACTATTCCTCTTATATCCTGCAACCGAACATCGCCCAATTGTTGCCGGTAGCCGATAATACCAACCCTTTATATATCATGAAGGGGAATCCAAACCTAAAGCCTTCTGTCAGGAATAATATTGGGTTCTCTTATAATAAGTTTGATTTTAAAACCGGAAACAATATCTGGGGAAGCCTTGATTATTCCGCTTCGAAAAACGATATTGTCAGTGTGACCTCTTACGATGATCAACTTAGACAACTTACTACCTATACCAATGTCAACGGCAATAAAAATGTTTCGCTTTATTTGAGCCTCAGTAAATCCAAAAAGAATAAAAATAACTACTGGCGAATAAGAGTAAATACCATGGGCAGATATAATCTTAACCATGCCTTTGTGAATAAAACCGCCTATGCCAGTAACCATTATTCCTTTAGCCTGAGACCCTCTGTTACTTACGGGAAAAATGATTTGTTTGATATAGAGCCCTCTTATCGGCTGAATTATCAATACGCTAACTACCATGTTGAGGCATTGAACAACCGGGAAAATATCGTACAGCAGGCCATGCTTTCGGGAACACTTTATTGGCCCGGCAGGATTACCTGGGCGACGGATGTCAATTATACCTATAACAGCAATGTGGCCCCCGGCTTTAGCAAGGCCTACTGGTTATGGAACGCATCGGTAGGATTGGATTTGTTTAAAGACCGCCGGGCAACCCTTCAATTATCCGTTCATGATTTGCTGGACCAGAACATCAGTGTACAAAGAAATATCACAGACACCTATATAGAAGACCGGCAGACCACTATCCTCCACCGTTACTTTATGTTGAAACTTATTTACCATTTACGCAAGGTAGGTTCTAAAAAGAAGAAAGGACCTCCGCCGCCTCCCGGCATACTGTTTTTTTAAAAACAGTTGAATCTTGACATGATTTAGCGGCATTTTATTGGTCTCCTTTCTGTTCTTTTGGTATATCCTTTAGCTTAAGGGCGGCATTTTTTTCAAAAAAAGGAGATAACAGGTCCAGGGGTACCGGGAATATGGTGGTCGAATTGTTTTCGGCGGCAATAACCTGTAGCGTCTGTAAATAACGCAGGGTCAGTGAGCTGGATTGCTCGTTAAGGATCTTGGCCGCATCTGCGAGCCGCTGGGAGGCCTGATATTCGCCTTCTGCCGTAATAACTTTTGATCGTCTTTCTCTTTCGGCCTCTGCCTGCCGGGCCATGGCGCGCTGCATCTCTTGCGGCAGGTCTATTTGTTTGACTTCTACATTGGATACTTTGATGCCCCAGGGATTGGTGTGCTCATCAATGATCTCCTGTAGTTTGAGATTGATTTTATCTCTTTGTGACAGCAGGTCGTCCAGTTCCGATTGTCCCAAAACGCTCCTTAACGTGGTTTGTGAGATTTGTGAAGTGGCAAACATGTAGTTTTCTACATCAATAACTGCCTGATTGGGGGATACCACCCTGAAATAGACTACAGCATTCACTTTTACGGAAACGTTATCACTGGTGATAATATCTTGCGGCGGTACATCCAGTACCACGGTTCGCAGACTGACCCTTACCATTTTATCAATAATGGGAACCAGAAGGATCAGGCCGGGCCCCCGGTTGCCATCGCCTATCAGGCGGCCGAGCCGGAAGATGACCGCTCTTTCGTATTCTTTCAATATTTTAATGGAATTGGCCAGAATGATGATCACAAAAAGAATCACGATAATGGCGAAAACAGGAAAAGAGCTCATAATTTTAGATTTATGGGTTAAATATACTTCTTATAATTGTTTTTGGAGAATATAAAGAACAGCGCTGCTCTTTGAAGGCGCTTTCCCAGCCTGCAGCCATGATCTTAAGCCGTTTATAAAGCCTGAAAGATACCGGGTTTTCCCATGCTGATATTTTTCGCTCAACAGGCTGATATAAAAAGCATCAAAAGGCATTGCTATTTGCTTTACACATTTAAAATGGTAGCGTGTAATGAGTTCCAGAAAGGCTTTAGGAGAAAAATGATATAAATGCCTCGGCACGTCGTAAGCCGCCCAATAGGCTTTGTATTTTTCCGCATCGTAAGCGGTATAATTGGGTACTGCAACAAACAAAACGCCCTTATCAGACAGTAATTTAGTCAACTGCAAGAGATATTCATGCAATGGATAAACATGTTCCAGGACATGCCACATTGTAATAGCATGAAAGCTGTTGTGAGGTAACCGGAAGAGAACTTCTGATGAAAGCGGGGTGATCTGATATTCTTTTTTGGAAAAGTCCCGTGCGAGCTGATCCGGTTCCAACCCAGTCACCGTCCATCCTGAATTTTTCATCTCATTAAGGAAAGCGCCGGTTCCACAACCGATGTCCAATAGCTCGCCATCTTGTCTTTCTGTAGCGTCTTCTACCCATTTCCTTTTTTGTACCAAAGCATATTTTCTAATGAGGTGGTAAAGTTTATTGATGAGCCCCGAACGGGTATCCGTGTGAGAGATATAGTTTTCCGACTGGTAATAAGGCGCAATCTTATCCGCTGCTGGTACTGGCCAGGTAAACCGTAAGGTGCACGAGTTGCAATCATATAAGGTGAATGTTTCTCCGCTTACGAGATAATCTTTCACTTCCATAATCTTTTTTATGTCGCCATATCCGCAGGAGGGGCATCTCATGTCATCTGTCATTTCAGGTCTTGATTCCAATTTTATTCATTTATTTTTCAGGATTGCCAGGGTTAAACGAGTCATCGTTCCAGTTGGCAGGATTATTTTCGATGTATCGGGCAATTCGGGCGTGGGAACCGGGTTCTCGAATAACATGGTCGTGAAATCCCCGTTGCCAGTCAAACCTGTAATTCAATCTGTGTGCATGTCGGGTTACCGCAGATTTGTAGGATCCTATAATGGATGACAGGGTGTTTTTTCCCTGATTTTGGAATCGTTGTTGGCCAATGGTTTTGGAGGGATTGAGGGGCGGTTGGGGTAGTAGGGGCAAGGCACGCCTTGCCCCTACATTTCCACCATTTCCATTGTATTCCTGTTTTTTATTATCCCATTTATTCCCGTTCAATATTAATATACCGTGGATATGATTGGGCATGACAACAAATGCATCTAATTCTATATTTTCCGCGTGGTTTTTTATTTCGTACCACAGTACATCGGCAATAGCCCCTACAGGCGATAAATTCATTTTTTTATTTTCGACTGTACCGAAAAAATAATCCCTGTTTTTGGTGCAGATGGTTATAAAATAGGCCGCATTCCAACCATAATTCCAATTTTGTAACCGGATGGAATTTTTACGATATTTTCCTTTGTAGTCTCCCATGTTTTTTATTCCTGTAGCGCCTCTACATATATTTTGAGGTTGTCTATCCCCGTTACTTTTACCTTTTGACCTTTTTCTATGGGACCGGAGATGGATTCGGCCCTCCATATTTCCCCATAAACCCTTACCCTGCCGAGAGGAGCCAGCACCTCCAATGCGGTTCCGGTACGGCCGATAAAAGCTTCCTTTCCGGAGGTTACCTTATTCCTTTGTGCTTTAAGCCCAAGGCCGACGATGAAAAGGAAGAAAACGGTGGTGACGACCACGGCGGAAATGATGACACTTAGCGATATTTTCAGAAAATGGGTTCCATATTGTGTTTGAAGAAGCATCACAGAACCCAGGAATAAGGCGACAATTCCTCCTATAGTGAGTATGCCGTGGCTGGTTATTTTTACATCCAGTATAAATAAGACCATGGCCAGGATGATCAATGCGAGACCGGCATAATTAATGGGCAAAACACTCATGGAATAAAAGGCCAGGATGAGGGCAATCACCCCGACTACCCCCGGCAGGATACTCCCCGGATTAAAAAATTCAAATAAAATCCCAAACATCCCGAGCAGCAGCAAAATATACATCAGGTTGGGATTACTCAGAAGCACCGTTAATTTCTCTGAAAAAGTCATATTCACGGGAATCTCTTTGGCGTCGGCCGTATGTAAGGTGATGGTTCCGGTAGCTATTCTGACGGTGTCTCCATTGATCTCCCGGAGCAGCTCTGCCGGATTATCGGCTATCAGATCAATCAGGTTTTGCTGCAGGGCTTCGGTTTCTGAGAGCGAAATACTGTTTTGTACGGCCTCCTGGGCCAGTTCGACGTTGCGATGTCTTTTTTGAGCGATAGATCGGATAAAGGCGCGGGCATCGTTGGTGGCTTTTCTGTTTTCTATACTGTCCATCTTTCCATTGAGCACTACGGGATGGGCGGCGCCTATATTGGTTGCGGGGGCCATGGCTGCGATAGGTGCGGACAGGGTAATAAATACGCCTGCCGATGCGGCCCGCGAGCCGCCCGGATAAACATACACGATTACCGGTATCTTCGCATTCTGAATGGAGCCGACAATTTTCCGCGTAGCTGTCAATAAACCGCCGGGGGTGTTGAGTTCAATGATAACGGCAGTTGCTTTTTGCTGTTCGGCTTCTTTAATCCCTCTTTGGATATAGGATGCGATGGCGGGTGTAATGGCATCGTCTATGCTCAGCGTCATTACGGTCTGGCCCCATAAGAACGATGGAGCCAGAAGTAAAAATCCCACAAAGAAGATTCGCCATTTCATAAACGCGGCTTTTCATGTTAAAACACATTCTTTACTTTTTTGTACTGTCGGCTGGTATCGTATGGTTTGGTTGTGTGGTAGAATCAAAGATTTGCGGCATTTCCAGATTAGAAGAATCATGATCTCCAAATATTTGCTTCCACTGGTTGAGCTGTGAGATGATCATTTGTGCAGACTGCGCATCACTTCTCAATGTAGATCCCATTTTGGAGTCTGGTAAACTTTGATAATACCGTAATTGTTGCCTGCAATCCTTAATAATGGCATTAGCTATCTCGTCTCCGCGCGTACTGTCTCCCGCGAGGTAAAAAGCATAAGCGGTTTGCAAAGAATTGATATTAAACATGTTCCTGGGGGAGGTTAACGCGAAGGGGAAATTTTGTTTAAGGATATTTTTATCGGCCTTATGAAGCGCTTTTAAAGCACTGTCTTTCCGGCCATGTTCCGCGAGGGCGATCCCTAATTTAGCGTAAGCATTTCTTATGCCCATCAGCATCCTTCTGTTGGGTTCATCGAAATAGGTACCGGGTGTTTGCGCCCCTCCAAACTTAAATTTGGTCATCAGATTATTATACATGAGATCCAGATTGACATTTCCGGAACTGATAATGGAATTCTCTGATTCGCTGCGATAAGGAACCAGCCGGTAAGCGAGTCCGTCGGTTTCCAGATAATCCCCCAGCCCGAGCCTGGATAAGGTAACAGGGCTTGTAAAGCATATGGGCCGTTTCCAGTCGTTAGCTGCTATGATGTTTAACAATAAGAGATCATTTTTATATAAAATATCTTTGGGCATTTTAAATGTAACCTCCGAAAGGATCTTTGATGTATCCGTAGCCGGTACGATATGATGTGCTATAATATATGGTTTGTTTACCGGTATATACATGTTGTGTGTCGGAAAATAATTAAGTTTTTCCTGACCATTCGGAACCTTATAATCCGGATTGTCGCTGCCCATAAAGGTCATCAATTCGTTCAGGTTAAAGTATTGATCTTCAGGTAGTTTCTTGCCGGGCGCCACGTAAGGAATATAGTTTCTCCTTTCTCCTAAATATTTAGAAGGAGTCCAGCTTATGGGCGCCGGTGCGGCGTTGTTCTTTTTATAACGTTGGTTATTGATATACCAGTCTACGCCCAAAAGGCTCATGTTGATTATGCGCACATCCGTACGGATACCTTCTACCTCCTGTGCGTACCATAAAGGATACGTATCGTTATCCCCTTCTGTAAATAAGATGGCATTGGGCTCACAAGATTGTAAATAGTCCGCCGCTGTATCTCTTGGCAATGTCTTGGTAGAACGGTCGTGATCATCCCATTCCTGAAAACCCATTATGACGGGGACGGCAAGGAGGCAGATGACCCCGGCCGCCATGGCTGAAATCTTAGTGGGGATCTTCTTTTTAAAGAAATTGTAAACGGATAAGACTCCAAGTCCTATCCAGATGGCGAATGCATAAAAGGATCCTACATAGGCATAATCCCTTTCCCTGGGTTGGGGCCCGTTTTGGTTTAAATAAAATACAATAGCCAGACCGGTAAAGAAAAACAAAAGAAAAATGACCAGCCAGTCTCTCTTGTTGCGGTTGAGCTGAAAGAATAAACCAAATAATCCAAGAATAAAAGGAAGTGCATATAATTTATTATGTGCTTTATTGTTTTTCAGGCTTTCCGGCATTTTGCTCTGGTCTCCCAGGCGAAGATTGTCTATAAAATTGATGCCGGTGATCCAGTTGCCATCGCGAACATCCCCAAAACCCTGCACATCATTCTGGCGACCGGAGAAATTCCACATAAAATAACGCCAGTACATCCAACCTACCTGGTAGGTAAAAAACCATCTTAAATTATCACCAAAAGTAGGCGTCTCATTCTTGGAGAGCCCCAGCCATCCCCTGTAAAAGTCGTCTTGTCCGCGATCATTTCCCGTATCCCAGATGCGGGGAAATATGTGCTCATCGGCAGCGCTATATTCAGCGGTCATTTTATGGCCCGTAACGATATACCTGCCCAGGCTGTCGTCTTTTTGATAAATTTTGGCTCCTTCTTTATAACCCGTTGGCCTCGCAGTAAAATCTTGTCCATAAATTAATGGAAAAGTGCCGTACTGGCTGCGATCCAGATAACTGACCAAAGCCTGCGGATCGTCCACGTCGTTCATATTGATGGAGGGACGTGCGCTGGCGCGAATAACGGTGGTGAAATAGGTGGAGTAGCCAATCAAGATGAAGGCAAAGCAAAGCAATCCCAAATGTAAATAATACCGGGAGCGCTTACGGGAAATACGGAGTCCCCAAATGATCAATACCACCAGCAGTATCAGGAAAAAGTAAGTCCCTGAATTAAATGGCAATCCAAAACCATTTACAAAAAGCACATCAAAAATACCGGCTGCTTTCACCGTATATTGGATGATGATCACCTGCACAACGCCTGTAATTATACAGGATAAAATGAATACCCAGAAGGTTTTGTTCCGGGTGACCTTATATCTCCTCAGATAATACAGCATGACAATAGCCGGAATGGTCAATATACACATCAGGTGGACGCCAATGGAAAGTCCGATCATAAAAGCAATAAAAATGATCCAGCGATCGGCATGCGGTTCATCTGCCTGGTTTTCCCATTTAAGAGCAGCCCAAAAGATAATAGCGGTAAAGAAAGAAGACAATGCATATACTTCTCCTTCTACTGCCGAGAACCAGAAAGAATCGGAAAAAGTGAAGGCGAGCGCTCCTACCACACCGGCAGCCATGATGGCAATCGTATTTTCCACCCCGATTTCCTGTCCTTTTTTTACAGTCAGTTTAAAGGCAAAGTGGGTAATTGTCCAAAACAGGAACAGGATAGTCATACCGCTCGCTACGGCAGACAACAGGTTAACGCTCCCCGCAGCCGCATGTGGCCCGCCACCCGTAAGAATAATAACTAACCGCGTCAACAATAAAAAGAAGGGCGCTCCCGGCGGATGTGGCACCTGCAACTTATAAGCACAGGAAATAAATTCCCCGCAATCCCAAAAGCTGGCTGTGGCTTCCCGAGTAGAAATAAAAACAATACAGGCGATGATTCCTACAATCCATCCGGTAATGTTGTTCGTCCTCTTATAACTTGAATTCATACGGCTTGTTTAATGTTCGGACAAAAATAGAAAAAGAATATCAGAATCCCTTTATTAAAAAATATGATATATAAGGAGTTTATTATTCAAAATAGATACGTATGGTTTGATAAAATAAATGTTTGTGGAAATTCATCCCTGCTGTTTGTGTCTCCGGTGAAAAGTTCTGCAGGCCGAAGAGCCCTGCCGCATTTCCTTTATTGATAGCTATCTCCAGGTACCCTGCCGTGTTAAACAAGGCCACCTTGCCGCCTTCCGGCACATCCGCATAATTGTCATGGATCCTGGTGATATAATCATCGCGCATTACATATATTTTAAACCCTCTTCCTTTACGGGAACGTTCAAACAGATCCCGGGTAATGTTTACGATGACGTTCTCAAAACGATCGATATAAATAATTTGTCCTTCAATGTAATCTTCCTGTACAAAAGGTTGCAGGGGATTTTGCACTTCCAGGTTTTCAACAGGGGGGCCCACTTCTTCCGGTGTCGCTCCTCCCCGCATGGCGGCTGCAGTTTCGGCAAATCGTTCTATGATTTCCAGCGTATTCATACCTGGTTGGCCATACGGGATCCTGTAGGCGGCTTCCGGTTTTTCTCCTAAAATCATGCTCAGGAGGCCGTTGTTGGCACAAAAAAAATAATGTCCTTTATGCGAACAAAGCATAAAGGGTTCAGGATTCTTGACAAATAAATTAACCAAAATAAAATGACAGGTTTCCAGCGGAAACCACCGTAATGCGCTCCTGCAGATATAGGCAGCCTGTGGAAAATTAAAAGGAATAATGTCATGCGAAATATCTATCACCTGATGTTTTGGGCAAGTTTGAATCAACATGCCCTTGATGGCGCCAACCATGTAATCTTGTAATCCTATATCTGATGTCAGGGTGATAACCGGCACTATTGCATTCCAATTTGGCCCCAAAAATCCTAAATACCACGGACATTCTGAAATTTTTATGGGAATAGTTTTGACTAAAGGAGATTCTGTGACGGTTATTTATCAGAATGCATCTGAAATACTACCTTTGTCTCGTGAGTCGGAGACGGAAAAATATCATTTTGGAGCGGTTGCCGGTTTCAGATTGCGCATCCGGAGGAAAGGCTTTGTCCCGGTTGGATGGGAAGGTGATCTTTATGGAAGGCGGCGCCGTTCCGGGCGACGTAGTGGATGTACGCCTTTTTAAAAATAAAAAAGACTGGGCAGAGGGGAGGGTGATTGCTTTCCACCAGTATTCGGAAGATCGGGTACAGCCCTTTTGCCAGCATTTTGACTGGTGTGGAGGCTGTAAATGGCAAATGCTTCCCTATGAAAAACAGATCCAATATAAACAGCAGCAGGTTGTGGATGTACTAACGCATATCGGGAAACTGGATCTTCCACGATTTTCTCCTATCATAGGGGCCGGAGAAACCCGTTATTACAGGAACAAGCTGGAGTTTACCTTTAGTAACAAGGCCTACCTTACCAATGAAGAGATCGCCGCAACGGGATGGGAGCAAAGAGACGCCCTGGGCTTCCATATTCCCAAAATGTTTGATAAAATTCTTGATATTGAAGACTGCTATTTACAGCAGGAACCTTCTAATAAAATTCGAAATGAGGTTCGTCGGTTTGCATTGGAACATCATTATGAATTTTACGATCTGCGGGCTCATACCGGATGGTTGCGCAATTTGATCATTCGCATTTCTACGTTGGGGGAAGTGATGGTGAATATATGCCTGCATCATCGGGAGGAACCCGCCCTTAATGATCTGCTGGAACATTTAACAGCCGCATTCCCAGAGATCACCACTTTGTTGTATACTATTAATCCGAAAAAAAACGACAGCATACAGGATCTGGAACCTGTGGTGTATTCTGGTCCGGGATTTATCAGGGAAAAATTGGGGAAGTATGTTTTTAAAATAGGGCCCAAATCTTTTTTTCAGACCAATACCCGGCAGGCGGAAGCTTTGTATAATGTAGTCCTTACCTTTGCAGGCCTTACAGGAAAAGAGATCGTTTATGATCTGTATTGCGGAACGGGGAGCATCGGTATCTATCTCTCAGAACGGGCCGGAAAGATTGTGGGGGTGGAACTGATCGGAGAAGCTGTGGGCCATGCAAATGAAAATGCACGATTAAATAAGGTAAAAAATGCACGATTTTTTGAAGGGGATGTAATGGAAGTGTGTAATGATTCGTTTTTTAGAGAACAGGGTAAACCGGATGTCGTTATTACGGATCCCCCGCGTGCAGGCATGCATAAAAAGTTGGTGGAAAAGTTGCTTGCAATGGAAGCTCCACGTGTGGTATACGTTAGTTGCAATCCGGCTACACAGGCAAGAGATTTGATATCTTTATCCGAAAAATATGAAATTAAAGCCGTGCAACCGATAGACCTTTTTCCACATACACCGCATATTGAAAATGTGGTTTTGCTGGAAAGGAGGGAGGGGCAGTAGCAGCGGCGGTGGGCAGTAGGCAGTGGGGCAGGGCAAGTACATGCTTTTAAGAGCGATTGTGCCGTCAGCTTTCAAAAAAAGTCGAAATCATTTGTAGTATATAACCATAAAGCCATATAACCATAAAACGCTTGCGTTCCCTATGAGAAGCCAACCATTTAGAGCATGCCACAAATACACGAATTGTAACTCATTGCACCTATGTCTTATCAATCCATTATAGATATTCGTTTCCTTTATTCGCGCATTAGTGGCGTAATCGATACGGTTCAGAACGGACACACTCTATAACCATAAAACCATATAAATTCTATAATCCTATAACACATACCATTTTATGCCAGAATTTAAACCCCGTGGATACAGCCTTTTGCCTCCGGTAGTAAAAAACCTGCTGATCATCAATGTTTTGATCTTTCTCATTCAAATGGCAAGTGAAAATATTTTCCATTATCCCTTGTCCACTTTGTTTGCATTACATTATTGGCAATCCGACCTGTTCGAACCCTACCAGATCGTTACCAGCATGTTTATGCATGCCTCCTTTATGCACATACTATTCAATATGTTTGCATTATGGATGTTTGGATATATTCTGGAAAATATATGGGGTGGGAAACGATTCTTGATCTTTTACATGATCTGTGGCATAGGAGCCGCAATATGTTTTTTGGCAGTACAGACTATCCAATTTCACAACCTCCCCGGAAGCGATATATTTGGCTATGCGACGGGCCTTGATCCTTTTGCTTTGCAATATGACCATTTGAGAATTGCGCGATTTTTGTATGAACCGGTATTAGGAGCATCCGGAGCTATTTTCGGCGTGTTGGTTGCCTTTGGAGTGATGTTCCCCAACAGCCTTATTTATTTTTATTTCTTTATTCCTATAAAAGCCAAATGGTTTGTTATAGGCTATATTGCCATAGAACTATATATGGGTATTGAAAGCAGTCCGGGGGATAATGTAGCACATTTCGCGCATCTGGGAGGAGCGCTGTTTGGTTATATTTTGATGCGATTGTGGAAAAAAAGAGGGATATAATCTTTGTCTTAAAAAAATTGAATCAACAGAAATCTATTTTTTTTGTTAAATTTACAAGTGGATTAAGGAAATAAAAATCATGAGCACGCTCGCAGAACAATACCGTCCTTTAAGGAAGTTTTCTCTTGGCGACAAAGAAAATATTGTAGTACGGCTCGTATTGATCAATATTGTGATTTTCGCTGCCCTTATCTTCACCAAAGTGGTTTACATGATAACAAATGCGCCCTCCGATGCATTTGTATCGCAGGTGATCCCCTGGGCGGTGTTGCCTGCGGATCCGATGAAAGTACTCACACATCCGTGGACGCTCATTACCTATATGTTCGTCCATATTAATTTTTGGTTGCTGCTGAGCTCTGTCATATGGTTATGGGGCTACGGGGAATTGCTTCAGGGGTTATACGGGCCACGTTTCATAATCCCCCTGTATCTTCTGGGGGGGCTGGCCGGCGCCTTATTTTTTGTACTGTCTTTTCAATTGATTCCCGGTCTGCATGCTGCTATGGCAACAGCCGATAGCATTCATATAGGCGCTTCTGCCAGTGTCATGGCGATTGTAATCTGTACGACCGTTTTGGTTCCCCGGTATAAAATATTTCCCATGTTGGCCGGAGGTATTCCTCTGTATGTGATCACACTGATCTATCTTGTCCTCAATATAGTAGGAGCGAAGGGTGATCCTTTCCATAGCTACCTGGTGGCGGAGGCCGGAGGACTATTGTTAGGCCTCTATTTTGGATATCGTATAAAAAATGGATTTGATCCGGGAGCCGGTTTAAACCGGTTTATTTACAAGTTTTCTCATCTCTTTGAACCAAAGGATGAGCCATATTCAAATATGGAACCGTTAATTTCTTCTCATCACAGCAAGCGGAATGATAAATCTAAAACTCCTTATAAACGCATTGGGCCGATATCTGAAAGCAAGATCGATGAATTGCTGGATAAGATCAACCGCTCGGGCTTTAAATCATTGACCGCGGAAGAAAAAGATATACTTATCAAGGCAAGCAAGGAAAATGAAGAAGGCATAAATTAGCTGTTACAGTGAAGGTATTAAGACGCTTTTTGATCGTGCCGCTATGGATCATAAATATCATACTCCTTTTAATCTTCATCTTTATCAGCTATGCCGTGCCGGGAATAGCTTCCGATAAGCATTGGTCCCTGGGATTGCTGGGACTTGCATTTCCAATGGTGCTCGCACTGGCCCTTGTCTTTATTCTTTTCTGGTTTATCTTCCATTTTAAATATAGCCTGGCGGGTATAATGGTACTTCTTATCTGCTGGAAGTTTGTATCCGTATTTTTTGCTATACATCTTTTTGGGGGCAAGGCAAAGAGTAAGAATGCCAACCGGATCACGGTCATGAGTTATAATGTGCATTATTTCAAGGATTTAGACAGGAGTGAAAGGGCTAATTCGCGGCTAAGAAATGAGATCATGGCGCTTATCCGTGAACAAGATCCGGATATTCTCTGTTTGCAGGAATTCTATACATCGGAAAATCCGCACGATTTCAACAATAAGACCTACATTTCCAAGAATATGGGATTGCCTTACCGGTACTTCAGCAGCGATCAAAATTATGCAAACAATCATTCCGGCGTGATCGTTTTCTCACGATATCCTATTATCCGCTCCGGTAAATTAGATCTCCTGGAAAAGGATAAAAACGGCAAGGCGGTTTATGTGGATATTAAAAAGGATGAAGATACTTTTCGGATATTTACCACGCACCTTCAGTCTATTTACCTGGATGCGGAAGACCGGAAATATATGAGTGAGGTAAAACAGCAGGAAAATCCTCAATTGTCCGCCACTAAAAGAATCTTACGAAAATTGCATACGGCTTTTACAAAAAGAGCCATTCAGGCAAAGGTTTTGGCAGAAAAAATAAAAGAAAGCCCTTATCCGGTATTGGTTTGCGGTGATTTTAATGACACGCCCAATTCGTACGCTTATTTTAAAATAAGAGGAAATTTAAAAGACGCTTTTCTTGAAAAAGGATTCGGCATAGGGCGTACCTATTCACAGATATCACCCACCCTGCGTATAGACTATATCTTGACCGATCCCTCTTTTAAAACAGAAGGATTTTATGTTATTCATAAAGCGCTTTCTGACCATTATCCGGTTGTGGCACAATTGGAATATAAAAAGAACAAATGATATAATATACTACCAATCTACTCCATATTTTTCCCTCATTATTTTAAAATGATGGGTTTTATGCCCGAGAATAATATAACCTATGGCGAGTACGGATAATTTGTTGCCGGAGTAGCTCCCTGTATGCAAAAGCGTCTCCTCCGTAAAAGTGGAGAAAAGCCGGGCGCTGCCTTGATGTACCTCCTGATATTCGTCAAGCAGATCTGCAATGGAGCGATCATTGGCATGGGCATATTTGGCGTAGGCGTCCTGATCATAACCCTTCAAAATTGTTTGATCGTTTCTTGCAAAACGTAATGCGCGGTAGTCAAAGATCCTTTCGGTATCCGTAAGATGTTGAAGGATGTCATGGACCGTCCATTTCCCCGGGGCATAGGCGGTTTTTCCCACTGCTTCCAGCGCCTCCACGTTTATTTCCCTGAGCTGTTTCAGGCTGTTTTCAAAAGCCTTTTCCAGCGAAACATTTTCAGCTAAATCTATATAGGTCGAATGACTTTCAGGAACAGAGCGTAAAAAAGACTTATCCATGACCGTTGTTTTTACAAAAATATGGATTAAAACATTGTCCCGAATTCATTCTGTCAAAAAAGTAGTACTTTGGAAACAAAAATAAGATAATGGATGAGGCGGAATTGGCTTTTAATAAAAACGAAGACGCCATGCATTTGGCGGTGCGTGAACTTCAACTACGCTTTTCTAAAATAGCAAAGGGAGGAGGGAAAAAAAAGATAGAGCGGATCCGGAAAAAGAATAAGCTCACCCCCCGTGAACGTATTCAATACCTTCTTGATCCAAAGACCACTTTCCTGGAAATAGGCGCCTTCGCGGGCTGGGAAATGTATAAAGAAGAAGGCGGATGCCCTTCCGGCGGCACCGTAGGCGGATTGGGTTATGTGAGGGGTCGCCAATGCGTAATCATTGCCAATGATATGACTGTAAAGGCGGGGGCCTGGTTCCCTGTTACCGGGAAGAAGAATTTGCGTCTGCAGGAAATAGCCATGGAAAATCACTTACCGGTGATATATCTGGTAGACAGCGCCGGGGTATATCTGCCCATGCAAGATGAGATATTCCCGGACAAGGAGCACTTCGGACGCATATTCTATAACAATGCCCGTATGAGCGCCATGGGAATTACCCAAATTGCTGCTGTGATGGGAAGCTGTGTGGCCGGGGGCGCTTATTTACCTATAATGAGCGATGAAACGCTGATGGTGGAGGGCAACGGTTCCATATTTCTGGCCGGCCCCTATCTGGTGAAGGCTGCCATAGGAGAAGATGTGGATGCGGAAACTTTGGGGGGAGCAGAGACACACAACGCAATTTCGGGTATTGCAGATTACAAATTTAAAACAGAAGAGGAGTGTCTGGATCAGATCAAAAAGCTCATCGGTAAACTGGGAGAGCGGCCGGCTTCTATTTTCAACAGGATCGAATCTATTCCTCCAAAAGAAAAAAAAGATACAATTTATGGCCTGTTACCGGAAGACAGGACCAAGCCTTATGATATGATGAAAATTATCAGGTGCATTACAGATGATTCTGAGTTCGAGCCTTTTAAGAAAGCGTATGGAAAGACCATTATTTGTGGATATGCCCGTATTAACGGATGGGCGGTAGGCATTGTGGCCAACCGGCGGCAGGTTATAAAAAATAAGAAAGGTGAGATGCAAATGGGAGGCGTCATCTATAACGACAGCGCCGATAAAGCAGCCCGCTTTGTGATGGTGTGTAATCAAAAGAGAATTCCTTTGCTGTTTTTGCAGGATGTTTCCGGTTTTATGGTGGGTAGTCGTTCGGAACAGGCCGGTATTATTAAAGACGGCGCCAAGCTGGTTAGTGCAGTTTCTAATAGTGTGGTTCCAAAGATGACGATAATTATAGGTAACTCCTATGGGGCAGGTAATTATGCCATGTGTGGCAAGGCTTATGATCCCCGTTTTATTTTCGCGTGGCCAAGCGCCCGGATAGCGGTTATGGGGGGGCAACAGGCAGCCAAAACACTGTTGCAGATCAAAATAGCTTCTTTAAAGAAGCAAGGGGAAAAAGTGACGGCAGAGGAAGAAAAGGAGCTATTGGATAAAATTACCAGCCGATATGAAAAACAAACAACTCCTTATTACGCGGCCGCCCGTTTATGGGTGGACGGCATTATTGATCCGGGTGATACCCGAAAAGTACTTACCGAATGCTTAGAAGCTGTATCAAACGGCGGGATTAAAGGATCTTTCAATCCCGGAGTATTACAGGTATGAGAGAAAGATTATCAAAGAATTGGCCGTTCTCCGGAATAAGGGTTGTTTTGAGCTTCTCCCACCTTTCCCCTTTCAATAATAAAAGAAGTAAGTTTGAAGTTTATTTATAGTTTGAGATTTATTATTTGCGCTTTGCTATTCCCTGCTTATCTTTTCAAGGTACATTTTAGCCACTATAAAATCATAAGCCGCTTGCAGGTAAGCCGTTTTAGCCTGTTGATATGCAAAATCGGCCTGGGCCAGATCACCGGATAATAAGCGACCGCTTGAAAATTGAGATTGAGCCGTTTGCAGGTTCTTACGAGTTAATCTCATGTTCTTTTCTTTCTGCAAAAGATCTTTTTCCTTATAAGCTGCATCTTGCCGGGCCTGGATCTTATCTAATTGAACCTGGTTCCGTTGGGCACGGTACCCGGCCTGATCCGATTCACGCTGTAAGCGCAGAGCTTCCATTTGTTTTAACCGATCCAGACCTTCCGTTATCGGGATCTTTACTGAGATACCGATATAACTGTTGCCATACCAATTTTTGTTATTAAATAAATCGAAATCATTATCAAAATAATTAGAGCCATAAAAGCCATTCAGGGATACGGTTGGGAAAAACCCGCTTTGTATATTCTGTAGTTGGATCTCTGTAAGCTTCTTTTGTTGTTTCCATTTTTTCAATGAGAGGCTGTTTCCCCCCTTTTCATGTACCTTTTTAAACGATGAAAGAAGATTCGGAATACGGTCTGAAATACGGAAGGTGTAGTTTTGAGAAGGATCATAACCCATATCCGCCAGTAACTGCACTCGTGCAGAAGCTAAAATCTTTACTGCATGCAGATAATTGCTGAGGGCATTGCTTTTTTCGGACACTGCCCGGTTGAGGTCGGTTATTTTAATTCTTCCCGCCTCGTATTGTTCCCGGGTCATTTTCAAAATCTCACTTTTACTTATCGTATCGGCAATGGCCAGCTCTAGCTGTTCTTTTGCAATGATACATGCGCCGTAATCTTTTCCAACCTTAAATTTCAATTCATTGGCGGTTATCTCTTTATCTGTTTTACTTAAAGCTGCCTGTTGTACGGTCTCTTTTATCTTGCCATGGGTTTGTGGATTAAAGAGATCTACCCGGGCATTCAGTCCGGTATTGCTTGTCCAGTTGGTAGAAAATTTTAGCGGCAGGAGCTTTCCTTCGGGAGCATCGGGATTAAAGGCTTTGGCGGGCACGGGAGTTGTGGGAATGATCAGATTACGTCTCAGATCATAATTGGCATAAATATCCGGGATTTTTTCCCAGCGGGCCTGTTCCACCTGCTTTTGTGATATGGCTACATTTAAAGCGTCTATTCTGATATTCGGATTGTTTTTTAATGCTATTTCTTGCGCCTCCTCAAGGGAGAGGTTCGGGGGTAGGGCGATTTGCTGTGCGGATACACAATAAAAGAGGTGGAATAAGAATATACTTAAAAAAACGCTTTTGAATTTCATTGTCACAATTTTTTATTTAAAAACTGAAGCCGGTTCCAGCTTATTAATTTTTCTTATGGCGAAAAGAGACCCTCCGATAGATATAAAAAGCGTCACAATCAACAAGAAGAAGATGAGCCAGGGTGACAGTTTCAGGATCAGTCCGGCGTTGGCTACTCCTTTTTTAAAGAGGAATAAGAGAAGCAGCGCAATGATGTATCCTATGATCGCGAACAAGAAAGCCTGAGTAAGAATTAATCTGCGTACATATCCATTGGTAGCACCGATAGCCTTAAAAGTTCCGTAATCTTTTAAACGGTCCAGAACGGAAGAATATAACGTCAATCCGATAATAAAGAATCCGGTTATAATGGCAAAGACCACCAGTGTTCCAAAACTTACTCCCATATTGGTTGTGCTCAGTAATTGCTTTACGGTAGATTTTCTGAGATCGTCAATTACCCAGGCTCTGACACCGAAAAAGGCATGATTGATCCTCGAAGCCACTTTCCGGATATCCGTGTGCGGACTTACTTTTACGGAAACGATACTCACTTTATCGCTGGGGAAGTTGCCGTAAAAACGGGCATTATCCAAATCTGCAAACATATAATGTCCTCCAAATGCCTGCACATTTTTAGTCTCCACCATTATGGTGGCATTTTTTCCGTTTATTTCAAAGGAGGTCCCCACTTTAAGAGAGGTATTAAGGGTACGGGCATCAAAGAAGTCTGCCGATACGGTATTAGACTGCATCAAAGAGGTAATTTGTCCATTAATAATTTTTGCGGTATCGGGTCCACCGGCGAAGACCGGTCCGTTGCTGCCGATCAATACGACCGGAGACGACTTTCCATTGGGCAACGTGATAGTGGCGTTGGCTACTACGATGGGGTAGGTATTTTTCACTCCTTTGATACTTCTGATCTCCCGCACCAGCCTGCTGTCAATTTGCGATAACACATTGACGTTTTTTGTGGCATTGTCTATTACCCAGATCTCTCCTCCGCCCGGATTTGCATTGTTCATTAACCCGCCCATAACGGTGGTTATGAATTGCAGCGTACCCAACTGCTGTCCTATTAAAAAAATACTGATGACAATACCTACAATAATACCAATACTTTTAGGCCGGTCATATCTCATAAACTTTATGGCCATGCGGATCATGGGCTTTCATTTTTCAGATGAATATTACATTCCACTTTGCTATTGAGTAACAAGCGACCGGTACTGTCCAACAGGACTTTAAACCTCCTTACACGACGATCTTGTTTCTCTCCCGGCGCATCGGTGAAGAGCGATTTGTTGCTCAGATCGGGGGATAAGTAAATAATTTCTCCCGTGGTAATGGTATTTACATTACCAATATAACGGATACTGACCTGTTGGCCTATTGCCAGTCTGTTGGCAAACATTTCATCGGCCTCCCCGTGCACGACCCAGGGCCCTTTCGGGGCAAAAGTGGCAAAAGAGGTAAGGGGCTCGATCGCACCGCCTGCCTTGGCATCCATACTTAATAAGATGCCATCCGAGGGCGCTCTTACCGTCTTTTCCCGCAGGGTATTCTCGGCCGATTTTAATTGTGTTTGCAGGGTGCTTATCTTAGAACGATCTATGGAAACAGCTTTTTCACGCTGTGCCAGTTGTACTTCCAGTACTTTTTTTTCTGTCTTAAGCGAGGCCACATTTTCTCTTGTTTCGGCGCCTGTTTGGGCTAATTTTTCACTGGTAGCGAGCGTTTGTGTCTTGTTCTGTAACTGTGCTTTATATTGATTAACGACTATCTGATCTGACTGCATCTGCCGCTGTTGTGTAAGGATCTGATCCTTTAGCTGTTGCATTTTCAGCCTGGCATCATTTTGTTTTAGCATGAGGATTACAGCTCCCTTTCTTACGGTGTCTCCTGCATGTTTGTTTACCGATTGCACGATGCCTCCGGCTTCAGAGGCGAGGTTCACTATGCCTTTTTCAGGCTCAACCCTTCCGATACCCACGATGGTATGTATGTCCTCGGGTATGGTAAGCGAATCTTTAGACCGGACTTTCTGTGTAGATTGGCGTCCGGAATCACAGGAAACGATCAGTAATATTATTGGTATAAAGAGTACGTATTTCATTGTTTAATTTTATTGATGGGTAGGATCGCTGGAATGATTGTTTTCCCTGAAAGGCTTATTTGCAGTTCGGCCTTCAGATAAATAAATGATGCGATCGGCATATTTGCGTAGGCGGGTATCATGGGTGACCATTACTACCGCTTTGTCTCTGCGTGATAATGTTTTTAGTTCTTCCATGACCTTTCCGGCGCTCCGGGTGTCGATAGAGGCGGTTGGTTCGTCGCATAAAAGCAGGATGGGGTCGGTCACCAGGGCACGGGCAATGGCCACCCGCTGCTTTTGACCGCCGCTCAGCATTTTTGGAAGGCTGTTCATCCTTGGTAGCATGTCTACCTTTCTGAGCGCTTCTTTTGCTTTTTGAGTGGCAGATCTTCGGTTCTCCCTTTTCAATAAAAGGGGGGCCATCACGTTTTCCAACGCAGATAACGGCTGAAGGAGATTAAAGCCCTGAAATACAAATCCGATATTTTGGAGTCGTATATTTGCCAGCTTTTTCTCAGATAAGCGACTGACATTCTCTCCCCTGATAAAGACGGCTCCCGTACTTGGATAAATGACGCAACCCAGCAAAGACAATAAAGTGGTCTTTCCCGATCCGGAGGGACCGATAATAAGGGTTAGCTCATGGGTGTGAAAATCAAGTGTGCTGCTTTCCAGGGCCGTAATGACTGTATCCCCGGTTTTATATTTTTTTGAAGCTCCTTCGATAGCGGCAACTTTTTCCATATCAAGTAGGATATTGTATTTTTATGATGCAAATTACGGAAATTAGACGCCTATCACAATGATCTGTTTCTGAACCAGGGAAACGGGGGACCGGAAAAGGGTGTAAAAATCGAAAAAGGAAACCGGATCAGGAGCTTAATTTTTGTATCTTTTTTTTACCCGTCGTGAAACAGGCGAGGTGATGGTTTGGGAAAGCTTTTTTACGGCAATAGTCATTTGTGCTTCAACCGTTTTTATCGATAAATTTAGAATGGAAGCTACTTCTCTATATTTTAGACCGTCTTCTCTGATCATTTTGAAAATTAATTTGCAACGTGATGGCAGACGTTCCACGGCATTTTCTATTCTTTCCTTTAATTCCTCCGTGATCAATATCTTTTCCGGATCCATTGAAAATTTCAGATAAGATTCGCTTACCTCGCGGATATCTATTCTTTCTTTTAAATGGTTTTTGCTCAGATAATCCAATGATTTATTTTTAACGGCCACATAGAAGTATACATCGGGATTTTCGATCTTGTAAAGCTGATCACGCCGCCTCCATAAATTGATAAATACGTCATTTACAATTTCTTCGGCAGGCTCTTTTGCATGTACGATAATAAAAGAGAAACGAAACAAGGGCGCAAAATAATGTTTATAAAGCGCCTTGAAAGATCGTGTATCTTCCTCGCGGGCTACTTTATAAATGCATTCAAGTATCGCTTCCTGATCCATAGAATAGCTTTAGTCTGGTTTCCGGCCTGCAGGTAAAAGTAGGAGAAATCTGAGTCATAAAAAAAATTAAAAGATCTTTAGGGGTATCCTCCTTTTTATTCGTCCTTAATGATAAAGGCCTCTTTTCTCATGGATGAAACCCACATTTGGAAATTAATGGCAAAGGCGTTGGCCAACGATGCTGCAACTAATGAATTAAAGGAATTAGAACAATTATTAAAAGACAAGCCCGAATGGGGACAAGCCTATTTTTACTTACAAAATTTAAAAGTAAATATTAAGGGAGAAGAACAGCTGGCGGAAGAAGAAAAACGAATGGAAGCGGAGGGGCTGAGGAAAATGGAGAAAATGTTTTCTTTTGATTCACCGAAGGACGTCAATAACCATAAAACCATTCCATGGTACAGGCCCTATAAGAAAATAGGGATCGCGGCTTCCATTGCGTGTTTAATAGGTATGGCATTTTTTCTATTCCATTCCCGCCAAACAGAAACGCGATCCGAGGAACCGGTTTTGTCTGTAAACGATGATCATCAGGCAAAAACTTATATAGCATCACAGGCCACTTCCATTGAACTGGCTGATGGTACGAAAGTATGGTTAAACCGGGGAAGCACCCTAAAATGTAATAAGACATTTGATCAGAGAAACCGGGAGGTGACCCTGAAAGGAGAGGCTTTTTTTGATGTGGCACAAAATGATAAACACCCGTTCATTGTTCATCTGAAAACGGGGATAAGTGTGAAAGTATTGGGAACACAATTTAATGTAAAGGCCTATTCCAATACGCCTATTATCGAAGCGGCGCTGATCAGCGGAAAAATTGCGCTGGATCTCAATAAATCGGGTAGGGACCGGATCATTATGAAACCCAATGAAAAGGTTACCATTGATCTCGATAAGCTCCGTGCCGTTTCTCACACGCTTCAACGGGCAGAGGCAGTGCAAACGGATCAGATCCGGATTAATCCCATCGATCAAAAAATTCCGGAAACAGCCTGGATGGAGGATCGGCTGTCTTTTTATGACATGCCCTTTAAAGAATTGTCCTATGAATTGGAACGGGTCTATGGAAAGAAGATCATTTTTAAAGATAAGCAATTAGAGGCTTACCACCTTACGGGATCTTTCGGAGCGGAGCGCCTGGAACAGGTTTTAAAAGCATTACAAATTACCACTCCTTTTAACTATAAGATAAAAGGAGATGAGATCATACTTTATAACCAACCTTAAAAAAAATCCATGATATGAAAACATAGAAGATGAAAAAAAGAAACGTATAACCCATCGTTATACGTTTCTCAAAACGACTTAAGGTAAAGAAATCGAGCCTAAAGGCCTGACAACCATGCCGATTTCTATTTTGAACCCAAAATCATTGTAAAGATATGAAAAAGAAGTACAATTTAGCTTCCTTTTGCCTTTCCAGAAGGAGCTTAAAGGTTTTATTCTGTATGAAACTAATTTTCTTGTGCACCTTTATCTGTTGCCTGCAGGTATCTGCAAAAGTCTATTCTCAGGATACAAAAATTGATCTATCACTCGAAAATGTAAGTATCGCGAAAGCCTTAAAGGCCATCAGCCAAAAAAGCGATTACCATTTTCTTTATAACAATGATCTGTTGCCACAGCATTTCAGGATCAGTGTGAATGCCACTAAGAAAACAGTTCCCGAACTTCTCAGCAACATGTTGCCCCAGGCAGGTCTTACCTGGAAGATATTGGACAATAAGCTGGTCGCGATCGGGTATACGCAAGATGTCTTTCAGGAGATTACCGGCAGGGTAACCGATAGTACGGATCAACCCCTGACAGGAGTATCTATTCAGGTAAAAGGGACTACCGAAGGAACGGTTACGGATGCCAATGGGCATTTTACCCTTCAGGTCCCCGACAGCGCTGCTGTTTTGGTGGTTTCCTATCTGGGATTCCGTAAGGAAGAAATAGCAGTTAACGGCCGGTCTCATTTGAACATCATATTGTATCCAAAAGCTACCGGTCTGAATGAAGTAGTAGTTACGGCGCTTGGGCTGAAAAGGCAGGACCGGGAACTGGGATATGCTACTCAAAAAATTGACGGATCTACATTACAAACCGTTAAAGGTATTGATGTAGGGACTTCTCTCACGGGGAAGATCTCCGGGATGATGGTTAAAAACAGTTCAGAATTTATGGCTGAGCCTGCCATAACGATCCGGGGAGAAAGTCCTTTGCTGGTCGTAGACGGCGTTCCTTTTGGCAATATGACCTTAAGAGATATTCCGGCAGATGATATTGAGTCTATTGATGTTTTGAAAGGAGCTACGGCATCCGCCCTCTATGGTTCCCGCGGAGGGAGCGGGGCTATAATGGTGACTACGAGAAGCGGTATGGGAGAAAAAGGATTGCATGTATCTGTGAACAGCAGTACCATGTTTGAAGCCGGTTATTTGGCTATTCCCAAAATGCAGAGTGAATACGGACGTACTATAAATACGGCAACCAATACCTATAACCGTTCCGGAGGCGGGGCATGGGGCCCTCCACTGGATGGCAGAGAAGTAATACAATGGGATCCCATTAGCAAAACCATGAAAGAAATGCCTTTTATTGCCAGGGGAAAAAACAACTTTAAAAATTTTCTACAACAGGGATATATTCTGAACAATAATATAAACATCAGACAGACCGGTGAAATGGGAGGGATAAGAGCATCCGCCACCTGGGAACAAAATAAAGGGACCTATCCCAATTCGCGTTTTGATAAGGTCACTTACAGTATTGGCGGGGATATTAAGATAAACCGGTTCTCTTTATCCACGACGGTTGCTTATAACAACCAGTCCTCTCCCAATATAGGATTTAGCGGATATACAGGCTATGATCCGATGTATAGTATGCTGGTATGGAGCGCTCCCGACTGGAATGTTTTGGATTATAAGGATTATTGGCTGGTCCCGAACGAAGTTCAGAACAGCAGTTACACCTCGGGTATTAATAATCCTTACTTTGACCGTTATCAACGGACGCATTCTTATAAAAAAGATATTTTTCACGGACAGCTCACCCTGAATTATCAATTTACCGATTGGCTGAAAGGCCTTTTTCGTACGGGCTATGACAATTACAGCAATAAACAGGAGGTGAAGGTCTCCCAGGGATCTTTTCAGGGGGCCGGCTCCAGTACCGTACTGAAAAAAGGTACGGAAATCTGGGGAGAATCCCAACGAGGTTCGTACAATGTAGGCATTGGCCGGGGCTTTAGCACCAATACCGACGTGATGTTGCTTGCAGACAAAACCTTTAAAGATTTTTCTATAAATGGATTTGTGGGCGGATCGGTCTTTTACATCCAGGATGAAGGCATAGAATCGTTTACCAAAGGAGGGTTGTCTATACCGGCTTTTTATTCGCTTAAAGCCTCCATCAATCCGGTTTATGTCAATTCGTTGATCTCCAAGCAACAGACCAACAGTCTTTATGGAAAATTGGGGCTAAGTTGGCGTAACCTGGCCTTTGTTGAGGGAACTTTCCGCAATGACTGGGCATCTACCTTACCCAAAGCGACAAGGTCCTATTTTTATCCGAGCGTATCGGGTAGTTTTATTCCCAGTGAGTTGTTTGCTCATTCGGACTGGCTTTCTTTTTGGAAACTCCGGGGCTCCTGGACCACTTACCGCACGCCCGCAGGGATTTATGACATCAATAACGTGTACACCATTGCAACCAACCAGTGGGGGAACCTGAGCACAGCTACTTTTCCAACCGCCATCCGGCCTTCCAATATTCATGCAGAGGGCTCTTCCTCTCTTGAGATAGGAACCCATGCGAGTTTTTTCGATGACCGGTTTGCGGTTGACGCCACCGTCTATAAAAAAAGGATGTTTGATTTTATAGTGCCGGCCTCTATCAGCCCGTCTTCCGGGTTTAGCGCGGTATATACCAATAGCGGGGAGGAGCATACCCGTCGCGGAGTGGAAATCACTTTAAATGCTACCCCGGTAAAGAACCGGGACTTCAGATGGAATCTGGCGATCAATTGGTCCAAATATGCCACCTACTTCACCCGGTTGGATTCACAATATTCCGTTCAAGGAAAAGATTGGGTGCAAAAGAACAAACGGGTGGACTATTATACCATCAAAAAGTATGAAACCGATCACGATGGAAATATAGTATTCAACAACGGGTTGCCTACTTACCAGCCTTTTGCCTCCCTGGCGGGTTATTCTGATCCGGATTGGATTTGGGGGTTCAGTACCGATCTGCATTATAAAAACTTTTCACTTTCCCTGTCTATGGATGGAAGGGTAGGCGGATTGGCTCAATCTACAACAGAAATGTATATGTGGTTGTCGGGGAATCATCCCCATTCCTTAACCGAGGCCCGCTATAAGGATGCCACTGATCCGGGGTCCAAAAATTTTGTGGGAAAAGGAGTAATGGTTACTTCCGGCTCTATTACCTATGATGCAAATGACCATGTTGTGAGCGACACCCGGAAGTTTGCACCGAATGATGTGGCTACTACCTATAAATCCTATATAGAGGCCCTGCACCACGGGACTGCCTGGGGAGGGTCGCCGGCTCCGGCCGACCTCTTTAGTACCACCTTTTTAAAATTAAGAGAAGTGGCTTTGACTTATCAATTGCCCAAAACAATAGCGGAAAAGATCCGGTCCGGCGGCATTTCTATTTCCCTTATCGGGCAAAACCTGATCTACTGGGCTAAAGACTTTAAATATTCAGATATTGACGGGGGAACCGAGAACTTTGTCGACCCTTCTATGCGGTACATTGGTTTTGACGTGAAACTGAATTTTTAAACTTTTTATATTATTAAATAGATTATTATGTTTTATATTATTAAACGGGTTACTTTGCCGTGTATGCTTTTAGCTGTATTATTTGTAGCCGGCTCCTGTAACAAGTTCGACGAGATCAACACCAATCCAAATGCCACGGAGACAGTGAATGCATCCCTGCTGGCCACTCGCATTATTTTAGAGAATTTAAAGTTTCAGGGAAGGGATGCTAAAGCCTATCTTTCTGATAATGGAATATCCAAATATATTGCCTACGGGAACGAAACCATGCTAAGTACCCAATACAATTATTTGGGAGCAACAAGTTTCGCTCCCATGACCATGTTACCGGATATCCAAAGTATGTTGAAATATGCCGCGCAAACACAAATGGAAGATTCCTATAAAGCGTTGGCCAAATTTTCGGAAGCTTTCATGTTTTACCGCTTGACAATGGAGGTTGGAGATATTCCTTTGAGTGCGGCGGGAGAAGGTGAGAAAGGCAATATTAAACCGGCATACGACAAACAGGAAGAGGTGTTCAAAACCATACTGCAGGATCTTGAAGAAGCAGATGCTTTATTTGCCAAAGGAGCGCCTTTTCAGGGCGATCCCACGCCCTATGCCGGCGACCCGGAAAAATGGAGAAGAGCGGTCAATGCCTTTGCGCTCCGGGTACTGATCTCATTGAGTAATAAGGCCGAGGATGCCACCTTGGATGTAAAGAACCGTTTTGCAGAGATTGTTAAAAATAAGCCCCTGCTGGAAGCGGGTACCGGATTTTTAGGATTGGAGTATTCGTCTAATAATCCCCATCCCCTGTCCGGGACCAATGATCTGTTCACCAGCAGAACCATGGTCAGCCATTTGGTCGTTTCACAGCTCAAAAAGCTAAATGATCGCAGGCTCTTCTATTTTGCCGATCCCTCACAAGCCCTTATCCATAAGGAGGGTTTGGCTGAATCGGATCCCTCGGCATACGTCGGTGCACGTGTTACAGATAATTATGATGACCTTACTGTCGGATTGAAGAACAATGAATATTCACTCATTAATTCCCGGTATTTAAAGGTCCAGGCCGGCGATCCCCGCGTAATGGTTTCTTTTGCAGAACAGCAGTTGATATTGGCAGAAGGAAGAATACTGGGATGGATCACTACCGGCGATGCCCGGCAATATTATGAATCAGGGGTGAAAGCGGCTTTAGCATTATACCAATCGGTGGACCCCTCTTTTGTTCATGGTATGCCCATCACAGATCCTTATATCAATCAATATTTTACAGGAGCTGCAGCCTTCAAATCAGACCCGGAAGGCCGGCTCAAACAGATCTGGTGGCAACGTTATCTGTTGAATTTTATGCAGGATCCCCTTACCGCGTATTTTACTTACAGGAGAACAGGCTATCCCGCATTTCCGGTTAATCCGGCCACGTCGCTTAATGTTAATGACAAAAACGCCATTCCGTTGCGGTGGCTATATCCTGACTCTGAACACAAGTACAACAGAGAAAATCTAATTCAGGCGTTGGATCGCCAGTACGGTGGAGTAGATGAGATCAATAAAAAAATGTGGCTGCTGAAATAAAACATTTTATACCTGCCAGGCGGCTTTTAGTCTGCTGCACCCAAAGTTTTGAAGCCGCCGGCAGGTATGATTACAAGAACCGTTTTTTTAATCCGGGATCCGGCGCCATACACTCTTTTCTTTTACCAAACCACTTGTATCTTTTTTGGGCAATGAGGTTATACACTCCATCCCTTACAAAACGCGGAATGATGATAAAGAGTGTAAGGAATTTCCAGCCTCCGGATAAATGACGTGTTATTTTTAAGGCTGCGGTAGATCTGTAATACAGGTTCCCCTTTTCAACGAGGATCAGGCTGCGCCATTTATTTCCTTTTTTATTTACAGCGGGTGCATATTTTTTTGAGAAATCTGACTGCAGGGAAGCAAATTTAAAATAAGCTTCCGGATCGTGTTTTATAATAAACCGGACGATTCCATTACATAGATTGCAAATGCCGTCAAATAATACGACGGCTCCATCATCTCCATTTTCCCGATTTTGTACTTTTTCCGCCATGCCATATTTATTGGGAAGCGTGTGCGATCCATTTCAAAGAGGTGTTTAGGAATAAGACTTCCGGCTTACCGCAAAAAGTCCTGTAATACAACCGCCTGGTTGTGTTCTTCGTCTTTTGCGCTGTATACTAAAGTGACGGTCCCCTTCTTCAAATGTGCTTTTATGGAACTGACCGCTTCCTTATTGCCCTTCAGTTCCTTCTCATATCGTTTTTTAAATTCTTTATATTTTTCTGGATCATGACCGAACCATTTTCTTAATTCGGTAGTTGGAGCTATTTCTTTTAACCACAGGTCCACGGAAGCTTTTTCTTTGGTCATTCCGCGCGGCCATATCCGGTCTACCAGGATCCGGAATCCATCTGCCTTTTCAGGAGCATTATATACACGTTTTATCTTTAGTTTCATGGTCGTGGAGTTTATGCTACGGAGTCAGAATTTATTTCTAACATCCTATTTTAAGTATTGTTCAAACAGCCGGTAGATCCTCGTGTATTCATCACGCCAGCTTTCGGGTTCCTTAAAATCATGGCTTTCCACGGGATACACCGCCAGTTGCCAGCGGTCCTTTTTCAATTCAATCAGTTTTTCCGTTAACCGGACAATATCCTGAAAATGCACATTCGAATCTACCATTCCGTGGCACATGAGCAAATGTCCTTTGAGACCGTCTGCAAAATAAATGGGTGAGCTGCGTACATAAGCGAGGCTGTCATTTTGAGGCAGGTTCAAAATGTTTGAAGTATATCCATGATTATAATGTGCCCAGTCTGTTACCGATCGTAAGGCGCCGCCGCAGACAAAGATATCCGTTTTAAACAGGGCCATTAAGGTCATAAATCCGCCATAAGAACCGCCCCATATTCCTATTCTCTTAGGGTTAACGTCCAGCTTGGTAGTCAGGTATTTTGTGCCATCCACAATATCTTCCAGATCGTTCCCTCCCATGTGGCGGTATATGGCCGTGCGCCAATCGCGCCCGTAGCCGGCGCTTCCCCTGTAATCTATATCCATAACGGTATAACCCTGATCCGTCAACAGGTTGATAAACAGGTGCTCCCTGAAGTAATAGCTCCAGGAGCGCTTAACATCCTGCAAATATCCCGCTCCATGGACAAAAATGACCCCGGGATGAGTTTCTGCCGGCGTTTCCGGCCGATACAAACTTGCATATACAGAATAGCCGTCCCGGTCTTTAAAAGTAATAATTTCCGGCTCTTGCCAGGGATAAGACCGGTATTCCCGGCTTTCTGCTTTGTCAGTGATCTTTAGGGCTCTTGTCCCTGCCTCGTTTTTCTGCAAATACAATTCCCATGGATGGACAGCAGTGGAGAATAAAAGAGCAAGATACGCACCATCGGGAGATACGGTAACTTCATTTCCGCCCGTTTTTTCCGTTATCCGGGTCTGTTTTCCGGTCTTAATGCGCAATTGATAAAATTGGTGCTGTCCGGGTTCTATTTTGTTGGTTGTGATATAAAAATATCTTTTATCCGGGGAAAGCTCCGCTTGTTGGACCTCATACTTACCTTCTGTCAATGCTCTTGTTTTTCCCGTTTTTACGTTTTGAAGATATAAATGGGAATAGCCTGTTTTTTCAGATTGAAACCAAATCGTATTTTCATCAATCCAGCCTAGATTGCCTGTTCCGTAGGTATACCCGATTCCCGGTCCGCCGATCCAGGCGCTGTCATGCTGGCGATCCAGCAGTTTAAGTTTACCTTGGGCTGCATCCAAAAGCATGATCCAACGGTCTTTATGATCCAAAGAACGTACAACTACTACAGCTTGGGTACCCGGATCATTCCACAGGGGACCGTTAATCACTACTTTCCTGAGGGGCGGTTTCCTCCTCAAGGAATCATAACGGGTAGGATAATCTTTTTCGAACGTGGGAATATCTCTGATACCGGGGATCCGTTGTATTGAAACCGGATAAGAGCTGTCTTTTTCTCTGTCATAAATAAAGAAAGTGGATCCGGATTGCGGGGCACCTACATTAGGCCTCCCGGTCCGGATCTTCGTATACCCGGAAGGAGTAACAAATTCCGGAATTTTCGTGGTTTTCACCTGCCGTGCCTTTTTTATAAGATGATAGGTTACAAAGCGGCCGTCCGGGCTGATGTCTGCATCACGAAGGTTCTTGTCTCCTGTATATATGACGCCCGGAAATGCAGGTTTTGGAGCTTGTTCCTCAGCTCTTTGATGTGCTTCCTTTTTGGCTTTGCGGCGCCGAAGTACCGCTGAGTTTTCCAGTGCATCGGCCTTCAGGAACGCGGCCTGAGCAGATAGTTCCTGGTGTTCCTTCGGCTTATTTCCTTTCTTAAAATGGGTTAATTGTTCGATCCCTCCTGAAGACAAATTAAAGGAATAAAGGTTGTTCTTTTGTTGATATATAATCCGGGTATCCTGAAAACCAAAACGTGGCCGGATGATTTGCCCGGTTTGGTCCAGCAACGTTCTGATCCTGTTTTTTGAAACATCCAGCAATTGCAGGCGGTTGCCTTCTTTGAAAACCATTTGCGTATGAGAGCGGTTGAATGAACCGGACCGTTCCGCCGCGATTCGTCTCCTGTCAGCGGGTTTCACCTTGGCGGGACGGGGATTTTTTAGGGTAATAAAATATAAAGAGTCAGACTCGGAGTGGTCAGGATTCCAAAAAAAATATAATCTTTGTCCATCCGGGCTCCAGAAGGGATCTGAAGGAGAAGATCCGATCCACGAGGGATCCCGCATGATCTTATTGACCGTGAGAGGCGCTAGTTGTTGTGCTGAAAGAAAGAATGGAGAAAAAAGAAATAAAAGAGAGAACCATTTTTTCATACCTGGTAAAGTATTATGAGTTGATTAAGAACAGTAAAGTTAAAAAAATAGTGAATAAAGACCTTATGTTATCATTTGCAAAAAATAAAGCTATAGAGCATAAATTATTTAATGGAACCCCGATCTTTGTCTGTCTTTTGGCGTCGTTATTTTTTGCATCCTGTGCCAATCATACGGATATTAATAAGGCAAAAAGCACTTTTTACGTTATTCAGCCGGCAGAGCACTATCCGGGATTCGATGGCCATTTAAGCTGGTATGGACGTTTGAGAGCAGGTGATTTGATGAGGTTGTTAAAAGATTCGGGGATACAGCGGATGTATGTTACGCCTTTTGCCCGTTCGGTGGAAACGGTGGATTCTTTACGAGCGTTACATCCTATAGATACGGTAGAATATATTATAGATTCTTCCGGCGCTTCTATAATGAAACTGTTAAAACAACGGTCGGATTTTGGGAGAAAGGTTTTAATTGTGGTGCGGCCTTTTGTCATTCCGGCTCTTATTAGAAAACTTGGAGTGCAGTTTGAAAAGGATACCATTTCACAATATGGCTTCAACCGGGTTTATATCGTTGTTAATAATAAGGGAAAAGCTTCCGTAAAGGAGCAGACGTTTGGTCGACCGCCCCGGCCTGTTGATACGGGAAGTAAGAGATAAATCCCTTTATGATCGTTTTATCTGCGGGTAGAGAAATGGAGAAAGTTCTTTCCTTTATGCCAACACGTTTCGTAGTATGATGATGGCCACCGTGCAGTAAATAATAATTCCGGTTACATCTACTACTGTTGCCACGAAGGGAGCAGAAGACGTGGCTGGGTCAATGCCTACTTTTTTCAGAACAATAGGGGACATGGAGCCCATCAGGCTTCCCCAGAGAATAACGCCTATCAGAGCAAAAAAGATGGTGAAAGCCATTAATTGCCAATGAGGGCCATAATCGTATATGCCTGCCAGTTGCCAAATGGTGATTCTGATAAAACCGATGGCTCCCAAAAATGCGCCGAGCATGGTACCTGAAACAAATTCTCTCCTCATGATCCGCCACCAGTCTTTTATGGTAATCTCTCCCAGGGCAATAGACTGTACGA
Source organism: uncultured Chitinophagaceae bacterium (assembly GCA_964478125.1). Lineage (GTDB taxonomy): Bacteria > Bacteroidota > Bacteroidia > Chitinophagales > Chitinophagaceae > FW021-bin31. The sequence continues at coordinate 37,152 of CAYZGR010000003.1, forward strand.
TGAGGGTAGTGGCCTGAGAGCCGCTGTTTCCGCCACAAGAAAGGATAAGAGGTATGAACAGGATCAGATCTGCAAATTTTGTGAAGATCCCCGAATCCTGATAATGTTGCATGGCTGTTGCAGTAAGCATCTCTCCTATAAAAAGGACGACCAGAACGCCTCCCCGCTTGCGGAACAACTTGAACAGGTTGATGTCCAGATAAGGTTCTTCCAGAGCTTCGGTACCCCCCATTTTCTGGATATCTTCCGTGTACTCTTCATTAGCCACCGAAAGCATGTCGTCAATGGTGACGATTCCCAGCAAGGTGTGATGTTCGTCAATAACGGGGAGCGCTACACGATTCTCTTTCCGGAATATAGCCAGGGCTTCTTCCTGTGTATCGGTTACACTCAGAGAGGTATAGCGGCCATCTGTGAGATCCTTAATTTTTATTTCCGGATCTACCAGCAGGAATTCTCTTATCCGGAGGTCGTCAACCAATTTTCCCTCTTTATTGATCACATACACGACGTCAATCGTTTCACTATCTTTGCCAAAATGACGGATGTGATCCAATCCTTCCTGTACGGTCCATTCTTCTTTGACGTCCAGATAATCGGGTGTCATCAGCCGGCCGACACTATCTTCGGGATAACCCAATAGTTTCAGGGTTACTTTAAGTTCATCGAAGCGAAGGAGCTTCAGCAATTCTTTAACCAGATTACCGGGGAGTTCCTCAAAAAGCGCTGTGCGGTCATCCGGAGGCATATCGTTAATGATATCGCCTACCTTTTTTCGAGGAAGTCTTTCAATTAACCGTTGCTGATCTTGTAGATCCAGTATTTTAAAAACACTAACCGCTCGTTGAATGGAAAGATGGGTAATAATACGGACGTCTTCTTCGGGATACGCTTCAATGAGCTCCGCTACGTCCATTATCAGCTGGTCATCCAGCAATTCTTGCAGTGCTGTATCGCCCAGGGTGGCAACTTCGCCCTGGTACTGTTCTTTCAGGGCTTGGTTTTCCATTGTCCATATCTAAAAAATTAAAAAATAGTTATTCAAGCGGGCTGCAAATTTACAGAATATTGGGCAACTGAGCAATTTAAAACACTCTAGTCCGGGGCCCGAATGCAAAAATTATTATCTTTAAGACTAAATTATTTACATGGAACAAAAGGCTGGTTTAGCAAGAAGTCTGAATCTTCCTCAGGCTACTGTCCTCAATATGATAGATATGGTGGGAATCGGGCCGTTTATTACACTTCCGATAATTATGGTGGCCTTTCCCGGAAAGTTTAGTCTGCTTCCCTGGCTGGTAGGTGCAATAGTGGCACTTTCCGATGGATTCGTTTGGGGAGAGCTGGGAGCTGCCTGGCCCCATGCAGGGGGAAGCTATATTTTCCTGCAAAAATTATATAAGGGCCGTTTCGGCCATGTTTTAGCTTTTTTATATATCCTTCAAACTACGATCCATCTTCCGTTGGTCATTACCAGTGCGGCCATAGGTATAGTGGATTATGCCGGGTTCATAGTGCATCTTGGCTTTTGGCAGGGAAAACTGATAATGGTCGGGATCGTTATGATCGTCGTCTTTCTGCTCTATCGAAAAGTAGTGGATGCCAGCAAAATAGGGATTGTGTTTTCTGTTATTGTTGTGGGGCTGCTTTTATGGACCATTATTACGGGCGTTGTCGGTTTTAACAGCGAACTGTTTAATGAAAATTTAAGAACGTCCACTGCTTTGAGTAATATTCAGGGGATGGCATTCTGGTTTGCTATTGGTCATTATACATCGAAGACTATTTATGCTTACTTAGGGTATTATAATGTTTGTAATCTGGGTTCTGAAATTAAAGACCCGACTCGTAATATTCCGAAAAGTATTATTATTTCCATAGTGGGTATTGCCATTCTTTATCTTCTGATGCAAGGCGCCGTGGCAGGTTCTATCAGTCCTTCCCTGATCGTAAATGAAAATGCACCGGTGATCAGTATTTTATTTGAGCAGGTATACGGAAAAGGGATGGCAGAAGCGGCCACTGTAGTCTTATTAGTCGTGGCCTGTTCTTCTTTATTTGCTCTTATGTTAGGCTATACCCGCATTATTTATGCAGCTGCAAAAGATAAAATGCATTTTAAAATATTTGCCCATTTACATCCTACCCGAAAGTTCCCTGATTATGCATTGTTGATTTTCGGAGGACTTGCCATTGTCTTTTGCCTGATCTTTAGAAGGCCGTCGGTGGTTTTTGGCTTTATTGTAGTGACCCGCATTTTTATACAGTTCATTCCTCAGGCTATTGGCGTAATCGGATTGAGAATAAAAAAACGCACGAATGAACTTAAATTTAAAATGCCGTGGTACCCGGTAATACCGGTCTTTTCTATCCTCATCTGGACTTTTGTCTTTATCACATCAGGATATGTTTATTTTACTTCCGGGATTATTATTATACTTATAGGACTCCTATTGTATTACCTGTTTTTCAGAAAGAAGGGCTCTTAAATAATTTTGATTTACTTTTGCGCCCTGTCTATTAATTCCAAAATATTGTTATGCAACCAATGGAGATCAGATCATGCCTTTATGTGAAAGCGGTAAAGGGAAAGGGAAATGGTGTTTTTACTAAAGAGCCTATTCCGAAAGGAACGATTATTGAAGTATCGCCTGTTATTGTTTTATCTAAGAAAGAATCTGATATAGTGGATGATACCATACTTCGTGACTATACCTTCTTATGGGGAGAAAGACAGGTAAAAGGATGTATAGCTTTAGGATATTGTTCTATTTACAATCATTCTTATAAACCCAATTGTGAGAATGAGATGGATTTTGAGGCGGAGACCATGAAGGTGGAGACGCTTCGTGATATTAAGGCGGGAGAGGAGCTATGCATAAATTATAATGGCGAGCTGGACGACGAAGAGCCCTTGTGGTTCAAGGTAAGATAACGGTTATGCGTCGTATAGGTTTGCTTTCGGATACGCATGGCTATTTACATCCTGAGGTGATGAGACATTTTGCTCGGGTAGACGAAATATGGCATGCCGGGGATATCGGCAGTCTGGAGTTGATCAGGACCTTAGAGAAATTTAAGCCTGTCCGCGCTGTATATGGTAATGTGGATGGACGGGAAATTTATACGGCCTATCCCGAAGATCAGCATTTTAAATGCGAGGAAGTAGATGTATGGATGACACATATCGGCGGTTATCCGGGGAAATACAGTCAGCGGGTAAAACCGCTTATTAAAGCACACCCTCCTCAACTTTTTATTTCCGGTCATTCCCACATTTTGAAAGTTATGCCGGATACTCAATTAAACTTATTGCATATCAATCCCGGGGCTTGTGGCAGGCAGGGTTGGCATAAGGTAAAAACTGTGGTCCGTTTTTGTCTGGATAAAGGCAAGATAAAAGATCTGGAAGTAATCGAACTTGGAAAGAAATAGCGGTTTCCGGGGTTTGCATCTATTCTATTTCAATCTTAAATTGACTGGTTCCTGTAAGCCCTTCCCGGGTAATGACCACGGGAGATAATATTATATCAGATCGTGTTGTATCTGAAAGAATGGGGAGGTTACAGTTTATAAAGGTAGTATCGCATTTTTGTGTTGTTGAATAGTAGGTGGATTTATATGGGGTGCTCCATATCTTTTGCCTCTCTTTTCCTAATTCCGAAGCCCATAGTTCAATCCGGTCTATGCTGTCCTTAGAAAAATATTTTAATTCGAAAATTACTTTCTGCCCGGGAGAAAATGTGGTATCAGAAAATCGTTTATGGGTAAGCGTGTCATAGTATTCCTCGTTTAAAATAAGAGGATAGTAATAAATTCCGGAACCCAACTTGTCTTCATCAATAAAATCTCCTTTTTTTTGGCATCCCCATCCTAAAGCAAGCATTCCTGTAAAAAAGATGATCCCTATCGACCTCATTTTCTTCATGTGTGCAAGATACGTTGGAAAGCTGGAAATCCCTCATTCCTCAATTTTTCTTCCTCCATCTTTTGCCTAATGAAAGAAAATATAAGAAATAAAGATAGCCGCTACTATTCCGGCAAATTCGGACAACAGGGCACAGGGCAGGGCGTGGCGTGTCCTTTTAATATTGATAGCGCCGAAATAAACGGCAAGTACGTAAAAGGTCGTCTCGGTAGAGCCTTGCATAACACAGGCTACCCTGCCGGGAAAAGAATCGGCGCCAAAAGTATGCATGATCTCCACCATCAATCCCCGGGCCCCGCTACCGCTCAGCGGCTTCATCAATGCAACAGGCAAAGCTTTTACAAAGTCCGTATTGATCCCCAATGTATGAAAGCCGGCAGCCAGGCCGTCCACCATATATTCCATACAACCGGAGGCCCGGAAAACACCCACGGCAACTAAAATGGCCACCAGGTAAGGAATGATCGTAATAGCGATCTTAAAACCCTCCTTGGCTCCGTCAATAAAGGCATCGTAGATATTGACCTTATTTTTAAAAGCCAACAAAAAGAAAGCAATGATGATCCCGAAGATGATCACATTACCAGCCACTGAGGAAATAACCCCGATCTGTTGTTGAGTCAGGGTACTAAAATAAAACAGCAAGGCGCCAATAGCAATGGTAATACTGCCTACATAGATAAGTACTATCTTGTTCAATAGATTGATCCTTTGATAAATGGCTACAGAGATCAGAGCGGTTATTGTGGAAAAAAAAGTGGCCAGAATGATGGGTAAAAACACATCGGAAGGGTTGGCGGCTCCTTCCTGCGATCGATAAGCCATGATACTTACCGGGATGAGGGTCAGGCTGGAAGCATTAAGCACCGTAAACATGATCTGTGCATTACTCGCCGTATCTTTGGAGCTGTTCAGCTCCTGTAATTCTTTCATGGCCTTCAGTCCCAGCGGGGTTGCGGCATTATCCAGTCCCAGCATATTGGCAGAATAATTCATGAGGATAGATCCATAGACCGGGTGGTTTTTGGGTATTTCGGGGAAAAGCTTGTTAAAAAAAGGGCCTACGATTTTTGAAAATGCATGGATCACCCCTCCGCGCTCTCCCACCTTCATGATACCCAGCCATAAGGCCATGATACCAATAAGTCCGAGGGAAATTTCCGCCGCCGTCTTGGCATAATCAAAAGTGCTGTTGACAATGTCCTGGAATATATGAACATCTCCCAGAAAAATAAGCTTATATAAAGCCACTAAAAAAGAGATGATGAAAAAGAGAAAGAAAACAATGTTCAGAGCCATAATATTGATTCAGGTCAGCATACTTCGGTGAAACAATTTTCAGGATTCCCGATATGACGGATTGTGGTTCAAAGTACAAAAAAAATTTTATCGCGCAACCTGAAAGGTCAAAAGATCATTTGGAAATATAATTTTAGTTTTAACCGTTACCTTCTTAATTTAGCCTTTCCAAAACATATATTATGATACCAAAACAAAATCCGGAAGAAACCCCGGCCTGGAAACAATTAATCGAACACGCCGACTGGATGAGCGGCGCCCATATCCGAAAACTGTTTGATCAGGATGCAGGGCGATTTAATAAGTATTCTCTCCAATTTGAAGATATATTGTTTGATTATTCTAAGAACATCATTACCGATGAGACCATGGAACTTCTCCGGGAACTGGCAAAAGATTGCCGGGTGAAGGATGCCATAGAAGCCATGTTTTCCGGCGAGCATATTAATGAAACGGAAGATCGGGCGGTATTGCACGTGGCGCTCCGAAATGTAGATAACGAACCGATCCGCGACGAGGGTAAGGATGTCATGCCGGAGGTGAATGCCGTATTGGATAAAATGAAACATTTTTCAGAAAAGATCCATAGCGGAGAATGGAAAGGGTTTTCAGGAAAGAAAATAAAATATGTGGTAAATATCGGAATAGGAGGATCTGATCTGGGGCCCGTTATGGTTACGGAAGCTTTAAAGCCCTATTGGAAGGAGGGTATTCAGCCTTATTTTGTTTCCAATGTAGATGGAACCCAGATCGTGGAAACCCTCAAAAAAGTAAATCCCGAAGAAACCCTCTTCCTGATTGCTTCGAAAACCTTTACCACACAGGAAACCATGACAAATGCACATACCGCAAGAGACTGGTTTTTAAAAGCTGCGGGAGACGAGACCTATGTAAAGAAACATTTTGTAGCGCTGAGCACTAACAGAGAAGCGGTAGAAGCATTTGGAATTGATCCCGAAAACATGTTTGAATTCTGGGATTGGGTTGGCGGTCGCTATTCTTTATGGTCCGCCATCGGGCTGAGTATTGTGTTATCGGTAGGTTATGAACACTTTCATGAACTCTTATCCGGCGCACATGCAGTAGACCAACATTTCAAAAACACGGAATTTGAAAAAAATATTCCCGTGATCATGGCGTTGATCGGTATCTGGTATCGTAACTTTTTTGGTGCACAGACGGAGGCTATATTACCTTATGACCAATATCTTCACCGTTTTGCAGCATACTTCCAGCAAGGAAATATGGAAAGCAACGGTAAACATGTAGACCGGGAAGGGCAGACTGTGGATTATCAAACGGGCCCCGTGGTTTGGGGGGAGCCCGGTACCAATGGGCAGCATGCTTTTTACCAACTCATCCACCAGGGAACGCTCCTGATCCCCTGTGATTTTATAGTCCCTGCCATAAGCCATAATCCGGTTGGAGATCATCATTTGAAACTGATCTCTAACTTTTTTGCTCAAACAGAAGCGCTCATGAATGGAAAAACAGAAGAGGAAGTAAGAAAAGAATTAAAGGACAGCGGATTGGAGGAAGATGCTTTGGAGAAGTTGGTTCCTTATAAAACATTTACAGGCAATAAGCCCACCAACTCGTTCCTCCTGAAAGAAATAACACCTTACGCGTTGGGAAGCCTGATCGCTTTATATGAACATAAAATATTTGTGCAAGGAATTATCTGGAATATTTTCAGCTTCGACCAGTGGGGAGTGGAGCTCGGAAAACAACTGGCCAAAAATATTTTGCCGGAACTGGAAAATGAGGATACCGTTTCCTCTCATGACACTTCTACCAACGGGTTGATCAATGCTTACAAGCGCATGCGAAAGAACAAGATCTAAGATCCACAGGAGAGATGAACTAAAAAAAGGGTATTTGTAATAGCGTATTACGAATACCCTTTTTTAAAACGAGGAGAAGTATCCTGGCTCAAGACAGTAAACGGGCATCCAGCGTGATCTCAAAACTCAGCGCTTTGCTGACCGGACAGTTTTCTTTTGCAGTGTGCGCACATTCCATGAATTTGTCTTTTGTAATTTCAGGTACTTTGGCACGGAGGGTCAGATGAGAGCCGGTCAGTTCCAGTTTTCCGGCATCCATGGAGACTTCTGAAGTAGCCTCCAGAGAATCAGGAGTATAGCCTTCCTTACCTAAGATAAGACTGAGCGCCATTACAAAACATCCGGCATGAGCTGCTGCCAACAACTCATCGGGATTCGTTCCCGCCCCATCTTCAAAACGGGTCTTATAAGAATACGGACTTCCATTCAGGACTTTACTATCGCTGGTAATTTTACCCTTTCCCTCCTTGAGGGAGCCGTTCCATACGGCTGTTGCTTTTTGTTTCATGATAACCGGATTTATTTTTAGTAAAATTACACAATCCCTATTTGAACGCCTAATATAATGGAGGAGCGTGTCTTTTATTTCAATAGATTTAAAGATCTTATCATTTTCATTCTAACTTTCCAAAAAATAAAAGTTTTCTTGTTTTTTATTTAAAAGAAGTCTTATCTTTGCATTGCCTCAAAACAAACATTTATCCATGCGTAGAAAAAGTATAATAATACGGCATAGGAACAGATTTCATTATTTGGCCCAAAGCAGATTGGTGTTACAGGTAGTGATTCTGATTGCTGTCATTGTTATTATATGACGCATGGAGGAATGCTATTAGAATTAAAAGGAAACACGGGACAAAAAATTCGAATCGCCTTCCTCCCCATTATCGGAGGGAACGGCGATTTTTTATTTTAATGAAATAGGATGCTGATATAAATTTAGCGGCGTCAGACAACTCAAAAAATGGAACTAAACAAATATAGTAAACACCTCACTCAGGATTTGACACAGCCGGCGTCTCAGGCGCAGTTGCATGCACTAGGCTTGACCGATGCCGACTTGAAAAAGGCGCAAGTCGGAATTGCAAGTATGGGATTTGATGGAAACCCTTGCAACATGCATTTGAATGATTTGGCCAAAGTGGTCAAAAAAGGCGTCTGGGATAATAATTTAGTGGGTTTGATATTTAATACCATAGGCGTGAGTGATGGAATGAGTAACGGTTTACCCGGAATGCGGTATTCTCTGGTGTCCAGAGATGTGATTGCCGACTCTATTGAGACCATTTGCGGCGCCCAATACTATGATGGGTTAATTACGGTTCCGGGTTGCGACAAAAATATGCCGGGTTCTTTAATGGCGATGGCGAGATTAAACAGACCTTCTTTAATGATATATGGAGGCTCTATTGCCCCCGGAAAGTACAAAGGAAAGGACTTGAATATCATTTCCGCCTTTGAGGCGTTAGGTCAGAGAATTGCCGGAAACATCAGTGAAGAAGATTTTAGGGGAGTGGTTCATCACGCTTGTCCGGGACCCGGAGCGTGTGGGGGTATGTACACGGCTAACTCTATGGCTTCGGCTATTGAAGCCTTGGGCATGTCTTTGCCTTATAGCTCCTCCAGTCCTGCGGTGAGTGAAGAAAAAAAGAAAGAATGTCTTGAGGCCGGGAAAGCCATCAAAAAACTTCTTGAATTGGATTTGAAACCGTTGGATATCATGACTAAAAAGGCTTTTGAAAATGCGGTTACTTTAGTCATTACCCTGGGAGGTTCGACCAATGCAGTGTTGCATTTGGTGGCTATGGCGCGTACGGCAGGCGTAGATTTGACTCCCGATGATTTTCAACGGATTGGTGATAAAACGCCGCTCTTGGCAGACATGAAGCCCAGCGGCCGTTATTTAATGGAGGATCTGCACCATATTGGTGGAATTCCCTCCGTCATGAAGTTTTTAATAAAGGAAGACTTCCTGGACGGAAACTGTATATCCGTCACGGGAAAGACCATTGGTGAGAATGTAGAGAGTGCCAAAGATCTGGATTTCGAAAGCCAGAAAATTATTTCCCCGCTTACCCATCCGATAAAATCGACCAGTCACCTGCAAATATTAAAGGGAAATCTGGCCCCCGGGGGAAGCGTATCCAAAATTACGGGTAAGGAAGGAGAGCGATTTGCCGGTCCGGCAAGAGTCTTTGAAGGCGAAGCCCATCTGATCGAGGGCATCGAGAACAAAAGAGTGAAAGCCGGAGATGTGGTGGTCATTCGCGGAGTAGGTCCTAAAGGCGCCCCGGGAATGCCGGAAATGTTGAAACCTACCTCTGCTATTTTTGGCGCGGGATTGGGAAGCAGTGTCGCCCTGATCACGGATGGCCGTTTCTCCGGAGGAACGCATGGATTTGTGGTCGGACATATCGTTCCGGAAGCCTATGAAGGAGGAGCCATCGGTCTCGTGCAAGATGATGATATTATTGAGATAGATGCTACAAAGAACAGTATTACGCTTAAGATAAGCGATGCGGAATTGCAAAAAAGAAAAGCAGCATGGAAACAACCTGCTTTGAAAGTGAAAAAGGGAATCTTATTTAAATATGCAAAATGTGTAAAAAATGCAACAGAAGGATGCGTTACTGACGAAGAATGAGAACACGAAAAAGACGAGTAGTTCTCCTGCCGTTCAGGCAGTCAAAACCGAAAATATGAACGGTGCAAGAGCCGTCATTTGTTCGCTGCTGGCTGAAGGCGTAGACACCATTTTTGGTTATCCGGGAGGTGCTATTATGCCGGTGTATGATGAATTGTATCATTATTTAGATCAGGTAAACCACATACTTACCCGTCATGAGCAAGGCTCTGTACATGCCGCTCAGGGATATGCGCGCGCTTCCGGGAAGGTAGGCGTAGCTTTTTCTACTTCCGGACCGGGAGCCACTAACATGATTACGGGACTGGCAGATGCTATGGTAGATTCTACCCCTATTGTCTGCATCACCGGGCAAGTGGTCTCCGGACTATTAGGAACCGATGCCTTCCAGGAGGCGGATGTCATCAACACCACCCTCCCTGTGACCAAATGGAACGTCCAGGTAACCCGTGCAGAAGATGTTGCGGATGCCATAGCCCGTGCTTTTTATATTGCAAAAAGCGGTCGTCCGGGACCGGTGGTGGTAGATATCACCAAGGATGCCCAGTTCGGAAAGGTGGACTTCCATTACGCCTCCTGTCAATCTATTGACACTTATATCCCGAAGCCGGAAATAGATCAGGAACAAATAAAGGCGGCAGCGGCGCTTATCAATAAGGCGAAGCGGCCATATATTCTGGCGGGGCAGGGGATCCTGTTATCAGGGGCCGTGGAAGAAGCAAGGACTTTTGCTGAAAAAGCAGGTATTCCTGTCGCTTCTACCTTGCTGGGGCTTTCTGTTTTTCCAACAGACCACCCTCTTTATAGAGGCTTTCTGGGGATGCATGGAAATTATTCCTGTAATCGCATGATGGACGAGTGTGACCTCTTGATTGCCATCGGCATGCGTTTTGACGATCGGGTAACCGGGGATACCTCTAAATATGCCAAACAGGCCCGGATCATCCACATAGAATTGGATGCGGCAGAGATAAATAAAAACATAAAGGCGGATATCGGTCTGCACGCAGATGCCAAAGAGGCACTGGAAGCTTTGATCCCGTTGGTACGTCAGGCTGATCATTCTGAATGGGTAGATGCCTTTAAAGGATTGGATAAAGAAGAATACCAGAAGATCATTGAAAAAGAATGGTTCCCGGCCGGGGGAGAAATAAAAATGGCTGAGGTGATCCATAAGCTGTCTGAATTTACGAGAGGAGAGGCCGTAGTCGTAACCGATGTGGGCCAACATCAGATGATCGCTTCACGGTATTATGAATTTAAAAAACCACAAAGTAATGTTACTTCCGGAGGCATGGGTACCATGGGCTTTGGACTTCCTGCGGCTATGGGAGCCTGTCTGGGTACGCCCGATCGGGAAGTACTGGCGATCGTAGGAGATGGCGGTTTTCAGATGACGCTGCAGGAACTGGGTACGATCTCAGAAAATAACATTCCTGTAAAAATTGTTATCCTTGATAACAATTTCCTGGGGATGGTACGTCAGTGGCAGCAATTGTTCTTTGAGAAGCGGTATTCTTTTACCGATATCAAGGGTCCTGACTTCGTAAAACTGGCTGAAGCTTATGATATCCCGGCACAAAAAGTAGTGGACCGAAAAGATCTGGATGGGGCTATTGATAAAATGCTCCGCCACCAGGGACCGTATTTATTGGCTATAACCGTAGAAAAAGAGGATAATGTATTCCCGATGATCCCTTCCGGAGCCGCGGTTTCGGAAATGATCCTTGAGCCGCC
>CAYZGR010000003.1:48703-103254 GCA_964478125.1 uncultured Chitinophagaceae bacterium
GTTAATGGTTAATGGGCATTGGTTATTCGAGTTTCCGGGTTCCGGGACCGTTGTGGAACCTGGAACATTAAAACATACAAACAATGAAAAAAGATTTCACACTAATCGTTTTCGCACAGAATAATTTTTCTGTGTTGAACAGGATGATCAATATTTGCAATCGTCGTCGTGTTCGTATCAAAAAATTGCTGGCTTATGAGTTGGACGACCCGCATCGGGGAGAGGCCTGCTTTATTTTATATGACACGGAAGAGATGATGCTTAAAGTGAAACTTCAAATAGACAAACTTATTGAAGTAGAAGAGACTTATTTGCATGAAGGCGAAGATGCGTTTTACCAGGAACAGAACGGGGTGGCCGTAATCAAATAATTTTATATTCTTAATTTTTAAATCAATTAAATCAGAAACAAATGGCAAAGATCAATTTCGGAGGCGTGACCGAGGAAGTTGTTACGCGTGAAGAATTTCCTATGGACAAAGCTAAAGAAGTATTGAAAGATGAAACGATAGCAGTTTTGGGATATGGGGTACAGGGCCCCGGCCAGGCATTGAACCTTAGAGATAATGGATTTAACGTGATTGTAGGACAGCGGAAAAATTCCAAAACATGGGATAAAGCGGTAGAAGACGGTTGGGTTCCCGGAGAGACTTTATTTGACATAAAAGAAGCCGCCGAGAAAGGGACGATCCTTGAATTTCTACTTTCAGATGCCGGGCAGATTGCTGTCTGGCCTCAGATCAAAGGATATCTGACAGAAGGAAAAGCGCTCTACTTTTCTCATGGTTTTGGTATCACCTACAACGATCAAACCGGTATCAATCCACCCCAGAATATAGATGTAATCCTGGCGGCTCCCAAAGGATCCGGCACCTCTTTACGGAGAAATTTCCTTGCGGGAGAAGGGATCAACTCCAGTTTTGCCATTTATCAGGATGCTACCGGACGTGCGAGAGAACGGACCATTGCGCTGGGTATAGGCATTGGCTCGGGCTATCTTTTTGAAACAGATTTCAAGAGAGAAGTATATTCCGACCTTACCGGGGAAAGGGGAACCTTAATGGGCGCCATACAGGGCATTTTTGCCGCACAATATGAAACCCTGCGGGAACATGGCCACAGTCCTTCCGAGGCTTTCAATGAGACGGTGGAAGAATTAACGGAGTCTTTGATGCCATTGGTTGCTGAAAACGGGATGGATTGGATGTATGCCAATTGTTCTACGACTGCCCAACGGGGCGCGTTAGACTGGTGGAAAAAATTCCGGGATGCGACGCGTCCGGTGTTTGAGGACCTCTATAAAAGCGTGGCTGAAGGTAAGGAAGCCAAGCGTTCCATTGAATCCAACAGCAAAGAGGATTACAGAGAAAAATTGAATGAAGAGCTGAAAGAGCTTCGTGAAAGTGAATTATGGAGGGCCGGATCTGCCGTGAGAGATCTGAGACCTAAAAACTAACTTATTGTACATAATAAAGGGCTTTTTGGAAAAGGAAAAACAAAAAGCCCAAAAATTTTAAAACCCATATGCAAAATGCAAGCGGTGACGACTATTGATCAATATGATTTTAGGGGAACGGAAGAGGAATTGCTTAAAGTGGTTAAAAAAACACCGCTGGAAAGAAACAACCGCCTTTCCGATAAATACCATTGTAACCTGTATCTCAAAAGAGAGGATTTGCAGATTGTGCGCTCTTATAAATTGCGTGGAGCCTATAACCTGATAAGCAAGCTCTCTGAAGACAAAAGACAAAATGGGGTCGTATGTGCCAGTGCGGGTAACCACGCACAGGGATTCGCTTTCTCCTGTAACAAACTGGGAATTCCGGGCGTAGTTTTTATGCCTATCATTACTTCCCGCCAGAAAATTGACCAGGTAAAGATGTTTGGTAACGGTGAAGTTGACGTCCGACTGGTAGGAGATACTTTTGACGATTGTTTGGCAGAAGCTATAAAATTTACCAAACAGCATCACAAAACTTTTGTGCCTCCTTTTGATGATAAAAGTATCATCGAAGGACAGGGAACGGTAGGTGTTGAGATATTGGAAGACCTTCCGGAGATTGATTATCTTTTTATTCCGGTAGGGGGAGGAGGACTGGCTTCGGGAGTAGGGTTATATTTTAAGACCTTCAGCCCGCGAACCAAGTTGATAGGAGTAGAGCCGCTTGGGGCCCCTTCGCTCACCATAGCGATGAAAGCCGGACATCCCGTTACGCTTAATAATATTGAACGCTTTGTTGACGGGGCGGCGGTAAAGCGTGTAGGTGAGCTCACTTATTCTATTTGTAAAGATGTTCTGGACAAGGTGGATTTGGTTCCCGAAGGAAAAGTTTGTACCTCAATATTGAGGCTGTATAATCAAAACGCCATCGTGGTAGAACCTGCAGGCGCCTTATCTGTTGCCTGCCTCGACAGCTTTGCCAGTGACATTGAAGGAAAAAATGTGGCTTGCATTATCAGTGGCGGCAATAATGATATTGACCGCATGCAGGAGATTAAGGAACGTTCTCTGTTGTTTGAAGGTTTAAAGCATTATTTCATTATCAGTTTTGCCCAGCGTCCCGGCGCCTTAAAAGAATTTGTGAACAGCGTGCTTGGGCCGGATGATGATATTACCCGTTTTGAGTATATGCAGAAACATAATAAAGAAGCAGGACCCGCCCTGGTCGGCATAGAACTGAACGACCCTAATGATTACAGCAAATTGGTTGATAATATGAAAAAATATAATTTCAGATATACCGAGTTAAATAAAGAGGGCGACCTTTTTGAATATTTAGTATAAGGCTTTTAAATCTTTTGAAGAGTAGGTTTTGGTGTAAAGCCCCAATTTGTTGTAAAACGGTTGGGGTTTTTATTTATCATCTAATTCTTAATTGTCAATTTAAATCATTCATGAAAAAAACACTGGCGGTAGATATGGACGAAGTGTTGGCGGACGTGGCTAAAAAAATGCAGACCTGGTATAAACACGATCATCAGAAGGTATGGACTGAAGAAGAATTGAGGGGTATGGACCTGAGGACGCTTATTCCCAAAGAACACTTATCCCGTTATATCCAATATTTAAATCAACCGGGTTTCTTTCGCGACCTGGAATTAATGGAAGATGCTGATAAGGTGTTGGAGGAGTTGAATAGGAAATATGAAGTCTACCTGGTATCGGCGGCAATGGAATTTCCCAATTCGCTAAAGGACAAATATGACTGGATCATGGAAAAGTTGCCTTTTATATCCTGGAAGCAAATATGCCTGTGTGGTGTTAAATATGTTATTCAGACGGATATCATGATAGACGATCGTACCAGGAACTTTAAATTTTTTAAGGGCAGAAAAATACTCTTTTCCGCCCATCATAATCTTTTGGAAGAGGGATACGAACGTGTGAATAACTGGCAGGAAGTAGCCCAGAAATTGTTGTAGTTATATTATTGGTCCGCTTTTCAAATCAATAAGCATCGTTCCTGCGTACCGGAATGTTTACTTTAGTGCTTTCCTGCAATATGCCACGCAGTTTGCTACTTCTTTTACTGCATCTGATCCCTCGGGGATCTTATATTCAAGTTCTATGGAAGCTGGAAAGGTATAGTGCTGATCCCGCATAAGTTGCAGCACCTGGATGATAGGGGTATCTCCCTTTCCCCAAAACAGGTTTCCCGCGCCGTCGGCAGGGGTCGTCCGGTCTTTTAAGTGCAGGCTTTCAATTCTTTTATGATGCTTTTTTATAAAGGGAAGAGGGCTGGGATTCCCGGCTGCAACCCAATGGCCCACATCCAGATTAATGGCATTCCACGCAGATTGTTTCAGCGCAGTATCCCAAAGGGTAGGACTTGCGTCTGTGTGGGCATGATAGGCGATATATATTCTGTGCTTTGCTGCAATGTCTCCAAATCTTTTTGTTAAGGCATCATCCTGAGGATGTTCGGTCGTGCAGGCGGTAGCGCCTAAAGCTTTTGCCACCCGAAAAGCATAATTTATTTCTGCATCCGTATTATCTTTACCAAACAAGTTCCGGGGTTTCCAGGTGTAAATGCTTACCCCCGCTTCGTTAAACATTTTCCTGATCTGGATAAATTTATCCATTGAAACGTTCGCTCTCCATTCTGCAACCTTTTTCCGGTATTCCTGTTTATTATAATTTTTATCTTCCGGCTCCGGCCTTCCGGCAAATTTTTCCACCGGGTTACCTACTAATTCCACCGCGTTTATTCCATCCTTAAGAATATCTTTTAACTGGCCTTCAATACTTTTGTCCGGCATGCTTCGGTAGGAATAGGTTGTAACGCCTATTTGGACTCCGTTAAATTTAGAATTTGGGTACTTATCCCCGGGAAAGGAAGAGGGTATACCATATCCTATAGAAGTTCCTAAAAGTCCTCCTCCGAACAACAATGAACTTTTGAAGAATTGTCGGCGGGATAAAGAAAAACTTTGTCTATCGTCTTTTATTTTCATAATGAATACATTTATACATAACAAAATTACAGATTATGTTTAACTATTTTCCAATAATTATCTCATAATCCCGGAATCCCCGCAGAAAATCTTCGATTTTCATCCGCTTTTTCCCTGAGGGCTGAATCTCTTTTAAGGAGAGGTACCCGCCCTTGCAGGCCACCGATAAAAAAGTTTTATGGTCGGTATGTACAGTTCCGGGGGTTTCTCTTGTATCGGTCCATTCCTTTTCCCCTTTGAAAATTTTTATTATTTTCCCATTGAGAATGGTCCAGGCGGCGGGGTACGGGCTAAGGCCGCGAATAAGATTATAAATCTGATTTACGCCATTTCCCCAATGAATTTCCCGGTCTTCTTTAAAGATCTTGGGCGCAGGTTTTAATCCGGTGTCTGCTTCTGAAGGTTGTGAGATAAATTCTGCAGTACCTTTTTCTATTTTCTTCACTGTTTGTACCAATAATTCAGCCCCGGTTTCCATTAGTTTATCGTGCAGTTCACCCGCAGTCTCATCCGGCCCGATAGAGACTTGTTGCTGATCAATGATCTGACCGGTGTCTATTTCATGTCGCAATTTGAACGTGGTGACCCCGGTTTTGGTCTCTCCATTCATAATGGCATGGTTAATAGGCGCTGATCCCCGATATTGGGGAAGGAGGGAGGCGTGTAGGTTTATGGTTCCCAGCCGGGGCATATCCCATACGATTTGGGGCAACATCCTGAAGGCCACAACGACCTGCAGATCTGCCTGAAAGCTATTTAATTCTTTTATGAATGCCGGATTCTTTAGCCTTTCGGGTTGTAACACTGGTATTTTTCGTGTGATTGCAAACTTTTTCACAGCGCTTTCATGTATCTTCAGGCCTCTTCCCGCAGGTTTGTCAGGAGCGGTGACCACCGCAACCACTTCAAAAGAGTCGGCTAAGAGAGCGGCTAATGAAGGGACTGCAAATTCCGGTGTGCCCATGAAAACAATACGCATAACAAACAGGATTTAGTTTGAGGAGAAATCGGGGTAAAGCAGGTATTTTTTTCTTATTTGTTTAAACTGATCCAGCTTGTGCTGCCAGCTGTCTCGTATTTTGCCGGCGCTCCATCCGGCTTTTATTTGCCGCATCAGATCGGCGTTACCGGCAAGCAGGTTGAAGTAGGACCGGAAAAAATGAGCCTTGTCCGGATATAATTGATAGGCTTTTATAATCCACTTCAGTTGGACCTGACGGTTTTCTTTTTTTAATGCTGTTTTTGCATCCGTAGCTACCAGGTACCCGTAACACTTTTCTCCTTCCAGTTTGGGATGGGTTGCTCCGGGCATAGGCATGGGAGTGAAGGAATACAGACTGTCGGGAAAATCGGGATGTCCGAATAATTGGAAGGGATGAGCGGTTCCCCGTCCCACGCTGCATTTGGTCCCTTCAAAAAAACACAGTGAAGGGTAGAGATATACCGAAGCCATGTTGGGAAGATTGGGAGAGGGCTTCTCCGGGAGCCGGTATAAGCTGTCGTGGGTGTAATTCAGGCACTTGATCACCGTGAGGTCGGGTTTTGCATTCGGGTTGTTCAACCAATGTTCTCCAATGAGCATTTTAGCGTATTCCCCTATTGTCATTCCATAAACGATAGGTATGGGTTGCATTCCCACCCCGGATTTCTGATCTTTTTCCAATACCGGGCCATCAACATAAAATCCATTGGGATTAGGACGGTCTAAAATAAGGAAAGATTTATGGTTTTCTGCTGCGGCTTCCATAAACCGCTGCATAGAACTGATATAAGTATAAAAGCGTGTGCCTACATCCTGAATATCATAAACCATAACGTCTACATCGGCCAGTTCCTTAGCAGTAGGCTTGTTATGGGATCCATATAAGGAAATGACCGGGATGCCGGTTTTAGGATCTATAGAGTTCTGGACTTTTGCTCCTGCATTGGCAGTGCCTCTAAAACCATGTTCCGGGCCAAAGATCTTCACAATATTGATTCCCAGGCTTTTTAGCGTGTCGACCAGGTGGGTATTGTTTTTACCAATTACCGCGGTCTGGTTGGTCAGGATGGCTACCCTTTTGTTTTTTAAAAGGGGAAGATATTGATCTAAACGGGCGGCTCCCACTTCAATAGAAGTAGTCATATCCTCATGGGAGGCTTGCTTTTGAGATTGAGCATTGCATCCTAAGGCGAACACGAAAAAGGAAAAAAGAATAAGCTTCATTTTGGTTGGAAGGAGTTTGTTTTGTTTTGATTTCATTTTTAATGTTTTCATCTGTTATTGCGTCTCCCTGTTTTTTAATACGCTGTTTGTTAGATCCTGTCAAAAATAAGGGAATATTAGGTAATCCCTGAAATTTAAATGAGGCTTTGCTGCTGCCGGACTATCGTAAGATTCATATCCGGCAGATATCACATTAAAGCTTGCTAATAGAGACTGTAGGTGGTATAGAAGTTTCTGTTAGCGGCCCTTATTGCTGTATCATCAAACTACATCCCCGCAAATCACTGTTATCCCTTCTTCCCAGAACTTCAAAACTCCCGTCGGGATGTAGTCTGCCCAGATCATCCGTGGCTATAAAGGCACAGGTGTCTATATTGGCCAGATCGATGATGTTAATGACTCCTTCTGAAGTTTGTCCGGTTTCGGGTGGCGGTAATATTTGTAACGGATCATTTATATCCCGCAGCATGATCCGCATCCATGGAGGGCAATGAAACAGGCCTTTCTCTTTTGAATAAGCCTGGCTCATGAGTTCGGTCATTCCATATTCAGAATGGATTTCTTCTACGTTCAGTCTTTTCCGTAAGAAATCGTGCACTTCTTCCCGGGTCCATTCTTCCCGCCTGCCCTTCATGCCGCCTGTTTCCATGATGAGGGTATGGCTTAAATGCATCGGGTATTTTTCTACAAAATCCAACAATCCGAAAGTAACTCCGATGAGCAGGGTTTTTTGTGCCTTGACCTCAAGTTTTTGGAGCGTATGAGCTAATTTTTCATGCTCATCCAGGTAGAATCCGCTTTCCGGCTTATCACTTTTCCTTATCCAATCGTTTACCATATATACAAGGGAGGAATTTTGCCGTTCCAGATAGGAGGGAAGCAGACCGAGGATGGTATAATCCCGGATGTCCCCATAAAAAAGCGAGAAAGCGCTTCTAAAGCTTTTCTTGTAAAGTTTGGGAGTTTTTACTAAGCTCCTGCCGGGTGTGGTTTGTGTGGTCCCGCTGCTTTCAAAGATTAACGCCGGTTTATAATTTCCTGTTTTAACCTCGTGTGTCTTGAAAAAAAGAATGGGGAGAAAAGGGATCTCCCGAAGGCCGTGAACCGCATCCGGTCTTTTTCCTAAAGTTTTCAGATATTCCCTGTATAAGGCATTATGTTCATATTGAAAATGAAACAGGGAGAACGCTAAATCTTCAAATTTAGCGTTATGGGTAAAAAGAGATTCCGTAAATTCGGAAGGAGAGAACATTTTTAATCTTAAATTTGTACTTTAGAGTTGCGGGTCATCGCAAAATTACGAATTTTGAAAGGGAAAAAGGTATGGGTCGCCGCTTTATTGCTATTGAATAAACTTGAATATGAAAAAATATATTGCTCCCGTGATCGTTGCATGCGGAATTTTCCTTTTGGCCGTTTCCTGCGGAAAAAATGGGCATTTTCCCTCCAGCCCCGATTTGAAGTTCCGAAGTGTTTATCAGACGGATTCCAATTCTGTGGTGATCAATTGTAGCTTCAGGGACAGGCAAGGCGATATTCAGGATTCCATCTATTTTAAAGTATTTAATCTGACCACTCCTGATAATTCAACGGAATATTTCGCTCCTTATCCGGTGCCGAATTTTCCCGCTCAGCAAAATATGGAAGGGGATATCATACTAATTCTGACCCCGACGGATGTTCATATCGGATCGGGACTCGGAGGAGGGGCCGATTCTGTGTTCTTTGATCTTTATCTGAAAGACCGCGCCGGTCACATCAGCGACACGGTACGGACAGATACGATCCTTGTTCGGGGAACCTAGGGGTTAAATTAAATGTACGCTGCCTGGCAAGATCCTTTCGTCGGCTTTCTTTGGATGCATCATTGCGTAGTTGAGGTACGGAACCGGAGTAATCCTGATACGAAATTTAATCTTAACATCGCAGCAGCTCCCGAAGCTCTATATCTTATAAAGGTGCTGTTTTTTTCTACCGGCAGAAAAAGAGCTTTTAGTTTGGTTCCTCATTAAAAAACATACCCTATTTATAGCATCGTCAATTTGAACGATAGGCCAAATTATCGCTATTTTGGGCGATATTTTGTAATATCGTTTATTTGGGCGATATTTGAGGCATGATTGCAGTAATAAATGGAGATATTGTTGATTCGCGGAAGCTTCATGAAGCGGAAAAATGGCTCACGCCTTTAAAGCAATTATTGGCAAAGTGGGGAAAAAGTCCCCGGCAATGGGAGCTGATATGGGGAGATTCTTTTCAGCTGGAGATCGAGCATCCGGAAAAAGCTTTGTACCAGGCTATAGCTATAAAGGCGCTGATAAAAAAGATAGGCGTTATAGATGTAAGGATGGCAGTGGGTATCGGCAAAAAGACTTTTTCAGGAAAACGGGTTTCGGAAAGCAATGGCCCTGCTTTTGTCCATGCAGGTGAAAGATTCGAAACCCTGAAAAAGGAGAAAATAAATTTGGCGCTCTCAAGTCCATGGCCTGATTTTGACGACGAAATGAATAGATATCTCAGGCTGGCAGGAATCGTTATGGATAACTGGTCGATACCTTCGGCCGAATTGATGGAGCTTGTATTGAATCATCCGGATGCTACCCAAAAAGAGATAGGCCGGAAGCTTGGAATCAAACAAAATTCAGTCAGTGACAGATGGGGGAGGGCAAAGGTGGATGAAATCCTGGATGTGGAAGAAGCCTATCGTAGAAAATTAAAAAACCTATTGGTAAAATGATCATACTCGTGAAGCTTATATTGGCACACTTGATCGGGGATTTTTTGCTCCAGCCGGATTCATGGGTAAAAGAAAAAGAAGCTGCCAGGCTGGGATCTCTCAAGCTTTATTTACACGTCTTGCTTCATGGGGCGCTGATGGGGGTGTTGTTATGGAATTTAAAACTCTGGGGGCTCGTATGGGCTGTCATGATGTGTCATTTTATAATCGATACCTTAAAACTCTACTTGCAAAAAAATAGCAATAAGATCCTTTGGTTCTGGGGAGATCAGGCCCTTCATTTCATTTCCATATTAGGAGTCTATTGGATCATGTTCAAACCGGATTGGCACCTCATTCCGCTTTTACAAAGTCAGGTTTTTTGGATAGGGGTGACATGCCTGGTCTTCATTACCGCTGTTGCAGGAATGATTATTCAAATGCTGATGCAGCAATGGGCAAAGGAATTGGGCGATGGTGCAGATCAATCCTTAAGAAAAGCAGGTAAATATATTGGCATACTGGAACGATTGTTCATCTTTATATTTGTCATTTACGGACAATGGGAAGCCATTGGCTTTTTGCTGGCGGCCAAATCTATTTTCAGGTTTGGCGATCTGAAAGAGGCAAAAGACCGGAAGCTGACAGAATATATGCTTATCGGAACCCTGTTAAGCTTTGGAATGGCAACGATCATCGGTTTATGGATGAGATATTTGATCGTTGGAGGAGTATATCATTGAGGTAGACGGTAAAGAAGGATTCTCCATTTTTTAGTTATTGGCAGACAGGCTTTTGCCAAAAGAATCCACACTGCCCTCAATTCACATCATTTATTGATTATCAGTAGTACATTGAGGTCCCAAGCGGATTCGAACCGCTGTATAAGGTTTTGCAGACCTCTGCCTAGCCACTCGGCCATGGGACCTTTTTTTATTGAAAAAAACACCCATTCAAAGGGGCTTTTTTGTAAGGAGGTGCAAAAATAGGGAATTCCGATCTTTTAAACTAATTCCTTTCTTTAAAATTTCAGGGTGGAGTTCCTCGCCGGAAGTTTCCTATCTTTACGGAAGTAAAACAAAGACCTATGGCGGAACGTATTAAAGAATCGGAATTGATCCTGAATGATCGAGGAGCCGTTTATCATCTGGACCTGCGGCCGGAGGAACTGGCAACAACGGTCATTACCGTGGGGGATCCTTCCCGTGTGCCTGTGGTCTCAAAATATTTCGATCGTATCACACATCAGTCGGCGCATCGCGAATTTGTTACTCACACCGGTGTCATTGGATCTCAAGAGCTAACGGTTTTGTCTACCGGTATTGGACCGGATAATATTGATATCGCTATGAATGAGCTGGATGCTTTGGTTAATATTGATCTGGAAACCCGTGAAGTTAAAGCTGAACTTACTTCCCTACAGGTGGTTCGAATGGGCACATGCGGCGGACTACAGCCGGATCTGCCTACCGACGGGCTGGTCGCTTCTTCCCATGGTATTGGACTGGATAATGTTTTGCTTTATTATATGCACGAACAAGGATCTGAAGAACAACAACTTTTGTCGGCATTCAAACAGCATACCGGCCTGGATAAGATCGGTATAAAACCCTATTTTGTTTCAGGGAGCCAAAAGTTATTGAACGCTTTTACAGATGCAGGGTATGCTTACGGGATTACCGTTACCTGTCCGGGTTTCTATGCTCCACAGGGGAGAACGCTGAGGCTGCCTATTGCACTCGCCGACCTTCCGGATAAACTGGCCTCATTCCAATTTAAAAATTTACGGATCACCAATTTTGAGATGGAAACTTCGGCCATTTTTGGATTGGGCAGACTTATGGGACATGAGTGTATGGCCGTAAATACGATTATTGCCAACCGGAGTACCCGGGAGTTTACCAGCGATACCGGAAAGGCCGTTGAAAATATGATTGAGCGCTCGCTGACCGTATTGACAAGTCTTTAATCAGTAGTATCTTTGCCTAAAAGATTCACAAATGTTTTTTCACTTTTATAAATATCAGGGCGCCGGAAACGATTTTGTAATTCTGGACAACCGCCAGGGCGAATATTCCGGATTGGATCAGAAGGATATATTCCTGTTATGCGACCGGCATTTTGGAGTGGGCGCGGATGGATTGATGATGCTGAACAATCATTCCGAATGGCCTTTTGAGATGAAATATTTTAACGCGGACGGGAGAGAAGGCAGTATGTGCGGTAATGGAGGGCGTTGCATAGCGGCTTTTGCTAAAAGTAAAGGGATCATTGGAGACGAAGTTACTTTTATGGCGGTAGATGGCCCGCATGAAGCAAAGGTAGTTAAAGAGAACTGGATCGAGCTGAAAATGAAAGATGTGGATAAAGTAGAACTGGGATACGACTTCGCTATTTTGGATACCGGTTCTCCACATTATGTGAAATTTACAGAATTCCTTGGGGATATAGATGTGGTAAAGGAAGGCAAAAAGATCAGGGATATGGAGCGTTTCAAACCCGATGGGATTAATGTGAATTTCCTGGAATATGGAACAGCAGCCCTGCAAATACGAACCTATGAAAGAGGAGTAGAGGATGAGACATTGGCCTGTGGTACGGGAATTACCGCTTGTGCACTGGTGGTGGCGGGAAATCAGAATAAACCCTATCGCATACCGGTTCAGGTAAAAGGAGGGGATCTGGAAGTTCGTTTTGATAAGATCAGCCAGCAGGAATTTACCAATATCTGGTTGTGTGGCCCCGCGGAAAAAGTCTTTGAGGGAGATATAGAATTAAATGAAAAGTGGAAAGAAAGGCTGACCGCATTTGAATATATATTGTAAATAGTTTTATCATGAAAAAGACCGGCCTGTTTGTATTAACCCTTTTATTATTGTGGTTCCCATTATACGCACAATCCAATCCTGAATGGAATGCCGCACAGATAAAAGAAAGCCTCGAAAAGCTCAATACGGTTGGCCGGGTCTTGTATGTGGCGGCACATCCTGACGATGAAAATACGCAATTGCTGGCCTGGCTGGCAAATGATCAAAAGTATCGAACTGCTTATCTGGCGCTTACACGGGGAGATGGCGGACAAAATCTGGTAGGAGATGAACAGGGCCCGTTTTTGGGATTGATACGTACAGAGGAATTACTTGCCGCCAGGCATAACGATGGTGCGGAACAGTTTTTCAGCCATGCTCTTGATTTTGGTTTTTCCAAAACAGCCAAAGAGACCTTCCAGTTTTGGGGACATGAACGAATTTTGAGAGATGTGGTATGGATCGTCCGAAAGTTTCGTCCGGATATTATTATCTGTCGCTTCCCGGAGGACAAAAGGGCGGGACATGGCAATCATTGGGCCTCCGCGATTTTGGCCCATGAGGCCTTTAAAGCAGCCGCCGACTCTACCCGCTTTCCGGAACAGCTGCGTTATGTTAAAACCTGGCAGGCCAGACGTATTTTATGGAATACTTATAATTTTGGGAATACCCATACCACCGCATCTGACCAGTTTAAAATAAATATCGGCGGTTACAATCCGCTTTTGGGAAAAGGGTATGGAGAAATAGCCGCCAGGAGTCGTTCTATGCATAAAAGTCAGGGATTTGGTTCCGCTCCATCTTATGGTACTCATTGGGAATATTTTAAAACCATAGAAGGTTCTACACCTAAGCAGCGCTTAATGGATGGAGTTAATACAACCTGGGCAAGAGTGGATGGGGGAGAAGCGGTCTCTACATTAATTCAGCAGGCTTTAAAAGAATACGATGCATCCCATCCGGCAGAGATCACTCCGCTTCTTCTTAAAATTAAGGCAGCCATTCATCGTATTTCGGATACCGTTCTGCGGGATCAAAAAGAGAAAGAAGTCAACAAACTCATTCTGGCCTGTAACGGTATTTTATTAAATGCATACAGTTCCCAACCCTATATAGTAGCCGGACAAAAGTTGAAGGTGCAAACTGTTGCCATTAACCGGGGGGATCAGCCGGTCGTCCTCAAATCTGTTACCGTGGCCGGACAAGAAAAACCGGTATCCGAAAAACTAACGGAAGAGGTACCCAATAAAAACAATTACGAGATACAAGTACCTCGAGATATTCCTATTTCACAACCCTATTGGCTGATCAAAAAACCTGCGGCAGGATATTATAAAATTTCCAATCCATTGTTGGTTGGCAAACCTGAGCCCCCCCCTTCATTAACCGTACAATATGATTTAAATATAGGCCATCAGCCCTTAAAGGTGACCCGGCAGATTCTTTATAAATACACCGATCCGGTAAGGGGAGCGGTGACAGATCCATTGGTTGTAACGCCTCCTGCAACAGCTAATATCCAAAATGAAGTGTATGTCTTTACAGATCAAACACCGCAGGAGGTAGAGGTTCGGCTAAAGAGCTATGAAGAAAATGTTGAAGGAACGGCACATCTTGAGGCCCCCGGCCCTTTTACGGTTCAAAACAATGATCAGGCTTTTTCCTTAAAGCGGTCGGGAGATGAAAAGATCGTGCACTTTACCCTTTCTCCGTCCCATCCTGTTAAACAGTCGCTAAGCGATACGCTTGCCGTTCATTTAAAGATCAACGGAAAAACCTATGATCGCGGAATAAAAGTAATAGCGCTAAATTATATCCCCACTATTACAGTTTTCCCATTTGCGGAAGCAAAAATAGCAGCGGTACCGCTTAAAAAAGGAGGATCCGGGGATCAGATCGGGTATATCATGGGTCCCGGAGATAAAGTTCCGGATGCACTGGAACAGATTGGCTATCATGTGAAGCTGTTGA
This sequence comes from uncultured Chitinophagaceae bacterium, assembly GCA_964478125.1. Classification (GTDB taxonomy): domain Bacteria; phylum Bacteroidota; class Bacteroidia; order Chitinophagales; family Chitinophagaceae; genus FW021-bin31. The sequence goes on from CAYZGR010000003.1 coordinate 62,859, forward strand.
GTGACCGGCAATTACATTCGATGGATCTTCAACAGTTTGACGCTATAGTGGTGGGGATCCGGGCGTATAATACACGAAAAGATCTGAGATATGTGCAACGCCGCCTGATGCAATACGTTAAATCGGGGGGCACCATGGTCGTGCAATATAATAAGAACTTTGATCTGGTGACCGATTCTATCGGTCCTTATCCCTTCAAAGTGACCCGGGACAGGGTAACGGATGAAACCGCCAAAGTAGCGTTCCTTTTGCCGCAGGATCCTGTATTGAATATACCCAATAAGATCACCGAAACTGATTTTGACGGATGGATACAGGAGCGGGGGTTGTATTTCGTGGATCAGGCGGATCCGCATTATCGTAAACCACTGGCCATGCATGACCCGGGAGAAGCGCCATTGGATGGTTCCCTGATCGTTTGTAATTATGGAAAAGGAAAATACGTTTATACCAGCCTGGACTTTTTCAGAGATCTGCCGGCGGGGGTTCCGGGCGCTTTTAGGCTATTTGTAAATCTGATAGCCGGAAGAAATAAAGTTCAAAAGTAAATTCAAAATCCAAATAAATCCTGACCGGTAAGAGGCAAAGAGGGATAAAGACCTTACATTAGTGTCCTAATAAAAAAGATTAGGCTGCCGGATGGATTATACAGGAAAGAAACGAAGGAAGCAGGTTTTTCTCCATGCCATTAATGGAATTTATCGGATTATTTTGAACTTCCCTACACATGGAATACCATAAAAACGATATAGAGAAGAATAAGAGCTGGCTGCCCGCCTATATTTCAGTAGTAGCCTGGCTGGTGCTTTTGATCGTGTTCTTTTATTTTTTCACTAAATATTTTTCATGAGCACGATTGACTGGATTGTACTGATCATTACACTGGGAGGTATCATTCTCTATGGCCTTTTTCGCAGCAGGGGCCAAAAGGGGATGGATTCCTACTATCTGGGAAACCGCTCCATGCCCTGGTATGTTATTTTGCTCTCCATCATGGGCACACAGGCCAGCGCCATTACTTTTCTCTCCGGTCCGGGCCAGGCTTATACCGACGGAATGCGATTCGTTCAGTATTATTTTGGTCTGCCACTGGCCATGGTGGTATTGTGTATCACCTTTGTTCCCATGTTTCATAAGTTAAAGGTCGTGACGGCATATGAATTTCTGGAACATCGATTTGATGTTAAAACCCGTGCATTTACATCATTCCTTTTTTTATTACAGCGGGCCTTGTCAACGGGTATCAGTATTTATGCGCCGGCTATCATCCTGTCTTCTTTGCTCGGCTGGAACATTTACTGGACCAATATATTTCTCGGCGGATTGTTAATTATTTATACCGTATCAGGGGGAACTAAAGCAGTAGCTTATACCCAGAAGCTACAGTTTTTTATCATTTTTATCGGAATGTTTCTGGCCGGCTATCTCGTGGTAAAATTGTTACCGGGAGATGTAAGCTTTTCAGATGCCTTGCATGTATCGGGAAAACTGGGTAAGCTGAATGTCATTGTAACCGACTTTGACTGGAAAGATAAGTATAATATCTGGAGTGGTGTAATAGGCGGTTTTTTTTTAGCGCTTTCTTATTTTGGGACAGATCAATCACAGGTGGGGCGTTATCTGGCCGGACGCAGCATAAAAGAAAGTCGCATAGGGTTGTTGATGAACGGTTTTGTAAAAGTACCCATGCAGTTTCTTATTTTGTTGATCGGTGCTTTATTGTTCGTATTTTATCAATTTTATGAATCGCCCGTATTATTCAATAAAGCCCAGATAGAGCAAGTTGCACATTCTCCTTACGGGAAAGAATTTCAAGAGATACAAAAACGCTATGACCGGCTTTCGATATCTAAGAAAAATGAAGTGCAACAAATGGTGGCCGCACTACACCGTGACGATCAAAAACAAATCAATTATTGGTCTGATAGATTGGAAGCCTCGCAGCAAAAGGGACAACGGATCAGGGGAGCGGCCAAACAGGTTATTAAAAAGGCGGATCCATTGGCAGATACCAATGATACCAATTATATTTTCTTGTATTACGTTTTGAATAAACTGCCTGTGGGTTTAATTGGCTTGTTGATCGCCATTATCTTTCTGGCCGCCTGGGGTTCAATTGCAGCTGCTTTAAACGCACTCTCTTCAACCAGCATTGTTGACATCTATAAGCGACTATTTAAAGCAGATGCCGATGATCGTCATTATCTCAACGTGTCCCGTTGGTGCACGCTTGGATGGGGAATACTGAGTATTCTGGTGGCACAGTTTGCAAATAAGATGGGAAGTCTTATTGAGACGGTCAATATTTTAGGATCGCTCTTTTACGGAACCATTCTGGGCATTTTTGTCGTGGCTTTTTATATTAAAAAATTAAAAGGGACACCGGTATTTATTGGAAGTTTATTCGCAGAAGCAGTGGTTATAATTGTTTATTTCTCCGATATTATTTCCTTTCTGTGGCTGAATGTAGTTGGCTGTGCGGGAGTTGTGTTATTTTCTTTTCTGGTTCAGAAGTTCATCCCTGAAAAGAAAGATTCAACGGCCTGATCCATTTATCATGATTCTCCTTGCTTGTTTGATCGTCTTTTCAAAATTATGCTTTTGCCCGACAAATCTAATTGATCAGGACTACCCGTCCCCCCCTCTACGGATCGGCAAAACACCGTATATAGAGTGAAGTGATCGGGCGGCTCTGTAAAGATTATAGTGAAGTTGTTATTTTTATCGGAACATAAGTATGATCCCAGATCAGGTACATAACCGCGCTGGTATCCCGTAACTGATCGAAATTAATAGTAAAGGTTTCAATCGGAATATTAACATGAATAGGGCTGACTTTAAACCTGAGGACATCGTCGGCTTCTTTATATTCGGTTCCCCAGTTTTTGACATCTTTATTTAAGATGATGGTCCATTCATTTTCCGTAGGAATAGTATACAATGCATACTTTCCGGCTTTTACTTCATGGCCTTCCAGCTTTACATCCTTCCCGAAATCTAAGGTGGTTACCGCATTGGCGCCTGTACGCCATACTTTATTGTAGGGAACCAGTCCTCCAAAAACGGTCCTGCCTTTTACACCCGGCCGCGAATAATCAACCGTAATATGCGAGAGGGCAAAGTCCTGCGTGATGACCTGGTGCGGGCTTGGAGCCGGTTTTTTGGGACCTTGAGCAAAAACCACCGTAGCACAAAGGAACAGGAATAAAGAGGTCAAACTAAGCTTTTTCATAATGTCTGCAATTTTTATGTTCAAAAATAAGGAATACTCCAGAATTAACCCATTTTTATAAATCTGGTCCAAAAGTTAAAATTTCAAATAAAGAAAAGTTATTTTAGTATAAAAGAGAAAATAATATTCTATTTATTAGAAATTATTCACAATTTTTCAATAATTTTGCCTTTATCTCTAAAGGTTGTTAATTTAATGTTATGAGTACTGAAACTAAAACAAACGTGTTGGATAAAGAAAATAAGATCGTTGCATTCATCAACAACGTTCAAAGGCGGAGCGCACATGAAGTGGAGTTCCTGCAGGCGGTTTCGGATGTAGCCGAAAATATTATTCCTTTTGTGGATGAACATCCCATTTATAAAAAATATAAAGTTTTAGAACGTATTGTAGAACCGGAAAGGGTGGTGATCTTTCGGGTCCCATGGCTCAATGACCATGGAGAAATTGAAATTAACCGGGGGTTCCGTGTTCAAATGAACAGCGCTATTGGCCCGTATAAAGGGGGCTTGCGTTTTCACCCGAGCGTGAACCTGAGCATCTTAAAATTCCTCGCTTTTGAGCAGGTTTTTAAAAACAGCCTGACAGGGCTTCCTATGGGGGGCGGTAAAGGAGGATCCGACTTTGACAGCAGGGGTCGTTCGGACCAGGAAGTGATGCGTTTTTGCCAGAGCTTTATGACGGAACTTTTCCGCCATATCGGTCCTGAACGGGATGTGCCGGCCGGGGATATAGGCGTAGGAGCCAGGGAAATAGGCTACCTTTTTGGTCAATATAAAAGGCTCACGGCTACTTTTTCGGGTGTACTTACCGGCAAAGGCAGTTCTTACGGCGGAAGCCTGATACGTCCGGAAGCTACAGGATATGGAGTCGTGTACTTTGCAAGAGAAATGCTTAAAACCCGTGGAGAAAAGCTGGAAGGGAAAACGATTGCCGTATCGGGCGCTGGAAACGTCTCTCAATATACTATTGAAAAGTGTATTGAGCTGGGTGCAAAGGTGGTTACTATCTCCGATTCCAATGGATTTGTTTACGATCCGGAAGGTATTGATTCTAAAAAGCTGGCCTATATTTTTGACCTGAAAAATAACCGCCGGGGACGTATCAGTGAATATGCGGAAGAATTCAATCTGGAATATTTTGAAGGACAGCGCCCCTGGAAAGTAAAATGTGATATTGCGCTTCCGGATGCCACCCAAAATGAAATCCAGCTGGAGGATGCCAAAAGCCTGCTGGGCAATGGTTGTATTTGTGTAGCCGAAGGAGCCAACATGCCCTGCACTTCGCAGGCCATTCATGAGTTTGAAAAGCACGGCATACTGTATGGACCGGGAAAGGCGGCTAATGCAGGCGGTGTTGCCGTTTCGGGTCTGGAAATGTCCCAAAATTCTATTCGTTATGCCTGGAGTCGGGATGAAGTCGATACCCGGTTAAAGAAGATCATGCATCAGATCCATAAGAAGTGCGTAAAGTATGGAAAGAATGAAGACGGATATATCAGCTATGAAAAAGGAGCAAACATTGCCGGTTTTGTGAAGGTAGCCGACGCCATGATTTCACAGGGAGTAGTGTAAGGAACGGACTATTAATTCTTTTTTCTTATTGAAGAGTTCCTGGGGATCAATTTCCCTTCCAGTTCAATGGTCTTGGGTTGAATGTCCTCTGTGGATGTTAATTGCTCCAGGAGTAAACATGCGGCTGTTTTTCCCATCTCATAGGTGGGTTGCTCTACACTGGTCAGGGAGGGTTCCACAATTTCAGCCATTTTAGAGTTGGAGAATCCCACTACCCCTATGTCATCGGGAATCTTGAAGCCATATTTTTTCAATACTTTCATGGCACCTAATGCGGTAGGATCATTTGTTGCAAAAATAGCTTCCGGAATGTTATTCTGTTGAATAAGCCTTTCCATAGCCTGCTCTCCATCCTCTACGAGAATTCCTGTTTCAATAACCTGCTCTTTTCTATAAGGAAGCCGATGCTTTTCCATGGCTCTCTCAAATCCCCTGATCCGGTTCTTAATAAGCGTAAGATGTGTAGGACCTGCGAAGTGAAATATCTTTTTGTATCCCTGCTCAATGAGATGTTCGGTTGCAAATAAGGCCCATTTGTAATCATGAAAAATTACCTTTGGAACGGGTAAAGTATCATTAACCCGATTAAAAAGTACCACAGGGAATTTATCCCTGATCAGGCGTTCCAGGGCGTCTATGTTTCGGGTCTCTTTGGACAAAGAGATCAATAAGCCATCCACCATGTGATCTTCCATTGTGATGAGGTTTTTTAACTCTACATCGGCGCTCTCTCCCGACTGCATAATGATCACCTGATAATTCTTTTCGCATAGGATCTCCTGTATGCCGATAATCACTTCGGGGAAAAAGGCATTGATAAATTCCGGCACGATAACCCCAATATTAAAAGAGTGCTTCTGCAAAAGCTTCCGGGCAATGGGGTTAGGCCTATATCCCATTTCTTTAGCTTTTTTTAAGACCAGTTCTCTGGTTTCTTTCCTTATATCATATTTGTCGTTAAAAGCACGAGAGACTGTGGCTACAGAGACATTTAACGCGCGTGCAATATCTTTTATGGTAATGTACCGCATCATCAAGGTATTTGATATGGACGTAAGTTACGATTTTACGTGAGACACGCATAAAAACTATAAATAATAAATATTTCGTAAACGATTACGGAAATTGTAAACGTTTTCGTAAACGATTACGTGAATTTATTTATAAAAAAGCTTGGCATCAGAAAGCACATCTTATAAGTTTGGATTACTTTAATTCTTGTTTATGCCCCATTTGGACTTTATTACTATTGCTGTTTTTTCTCTTGTAGTGGTTATTTGCGGTATGTCTTTTTCGGGTTCGGGAAAAGACATGAAGTCCTTTTTTGCGGGAGGAGGCGCGGTTCCCTGGTGGATTAGCGGGTTATCTCTGTTTATGAGTTTTTTTTCCGCTGGGACCTTTGTAGTATGGGGAGCAATCGCTTATAAATATGGATGGGTGGCTATAGCCATACAATGGACCATGTGCATTGCAGGATTTATCATAGGCTTTGTTTTTGCCCCGAAATGGCAAAAGACGAAAGTTTTGACGGCTGCAGAATTTATTACGCAGAGATTAGGATTTCATACGCAGAAAATATACTCTTATCTGTTTTTGCTTATTTCTGTCTTTACTACGGGTGCATTTTTATATCCGGTAGCCAAAATATTGGAAGTTTATACGGGTATTCCTGTTAATATTACAACTATAGTTATTGGACTCCTGATACTCATATATACCGCTGTTGGTGGCATGTGGGCAGTTGTTATCACAGATGTCTTACAGTTTGTTGTATTGACCGCGGCGGTGTTGATCGTAGTTCCCCTGGCCTTTGATAAGGTTGGCGGTATTTCTTCGTTTATACAAAAATCGCCAGCTCACTTTTTTGATTTTTCTAACCAGGAATATACCATTGGATTTCTGATTGCCTTTGGATTTTATAACTTGTTCTTTATCAGTGGGAACTGGGCGTATGTACAACGTTATACTACTGTAAAAGATGCTCGTTCCGCGAAGAGAGTAGGATGGCTGTTTGGTGCGTTATACCTCATTAGTCCGGTGATTTGGATGCTTCCTCCTATGATCTATAAAGTTATTAATCCGGGGTTATCAGGGCTGGAAAATGAAGGCGCCTATCTGCTGATGTGTAAAGAGGTATTGCCGGCAGGGATAATGGGGCTGATGTTGATTGGGATGGTATTCGCTACTTCCAGCTCCGTCAATACGACTCTGAACATTTCCGCAGGCGTGTTTACGAATGACCTTTATGCACATTTTTTCCCGAAGAGTCAACAAAAGAAATTAATGGTGGTGGCCAGATGTGCCACGATCTTTTTTGGTTTATTGACTATTGGGATGGCCTTGCTGGTACCTTACATGGGAGGAATTGTCAATGTGGTGCTGAGCATCGCTGCCTTAACCGGCGGCGCATTATATCTGCCGCCCCTGTGGGCCTTATTTTCAAAACGGCAAACGGGCGCTTCAGTCCTTTCAATTACACTTTTAAGCCTGGCTGTTAATCTCTTTCTAAAGTTTATTACCCCTGTTTTATTCAATTTGTCTTTATCCAGGAGTGCCGAAATGATCGTAGGGATGGCTGTCCCTATTTTACTGTTAAGCGTGTACGAGTTTCTCATATATCATTCTCATGATTTTTCATCGGATTATAAAAGGTATGTCACATTCCTACAATATAGAGATCGTCAGAAAATATCCCGGGATGAAGAGGCTGAAGAAGGTAATTTGAAAGGGAAAAAAGTATTGGCAATGGGTGTCCTGGTTACAGGCTTTCTGATCGCTGTTTTAGGGGTCCACTCGTTTGAGAGTACTTCCCTCGTGTTCATAATGGGATTGCTTATTTTAATAGTCGGGATATTGATTTATCTGAAAAGGAATAATAAAACAAACAAAATACAACCAAAAGAACGTACTGCAATTTATGTTGATAAAGAATAATGAAAAAAACAGGACAAATAAATTAGTTCAGCTGAATGCCGATCTGGTAATTGCCGGTGGTGGGATGGCGGGAAGCTGTGCCGCTATTACAGCTGCAAGAGCGGGTATAAAAGTCATTCTTGTTCAGGACCGGCCTGTGCTGGGTGGCAATGCATCCAGTGAGGTAAGATTGTGGATATTGGGAGCTACTTCTCATATGGGCAATAACAACCGATGGGCCAGGGAAGGTGGTGTGATAGATGAGATACTGGTTGAAAACCTGTATCGCAATAAAGAAGGTAATCCACTAATCTTGGATACTATTTTATTAGAGAAAGTAACGAATGAGCCCAATATTTCTTTGTTGTTAAATACAGCGGTATACGAAGTATATAAGCTGGATAACAGAAATATTAAGTATATAAGAGCCTTCTGTAGCCAGAATTCTACAGAATATCAATTGTCTGCTCCTTTGTTTTGCGATGCCTCGGGAGATGGTATTGTAAGTTTTCTTTCCGGAGCAGCCTTTAGAATGGGAGCAGAAAATAAAGAGGAATTTGGTGAAAAGCTGGCTCCAAAGGATAGTTATGGGGGATTGCTTGGGGATTCTATTTATTTCTATAGTAAAAAGGCAGATAAACCGGTGAAGTTTATTCCTCCCGCTTATGCCTTACAGGATATCAAACAAATTCCACGATATAAGACTTTTAACTTGAAGGATGACGGCTGCCGGCTCTGGTGGATTGAATATGGCGGACGTAATGATACTGTGCATGATACGGAGTTCATAAAATGGGAATTATGGAAAGTCGTGTATGGCATTTGGAATTATGTCAAAAACTCGGGAGCATATGAAGATGTGGACCACCTCACGCTTGAGTGGGTGGGTACTATTCCCGGTAAACGGGAAAGCCGGAGATTTGAGGGTCGGTATATGCTTACACAGCAAGATGTGATCCATCAAACGTTATTTGATGATGCTGTTGCTTTTGGAGGTTGGGCGTTGGACTTGCACCCTGCCGATGGGGTTTACAGCGAATTACCCAGTTGTAATCAGTGGCATAGTAAAGGTATTTACCAGATTCCTTACAGATGCTATATCAGTAAAGATATAGATAACTTATTTTATGCGGGACGGATTATCAGTACCACGCATGTGGCTTTTGGCTCTTCACGAGTGATGGCCACTTGTGCTTTGGGAGCACAAGCAGTAGGTATGGCGGCAGCCATTTGTATAAAAAACGACATACAACCTGATGATCTATTAAAGAAAGATTGGCTGCCGTACCTGCAAAATAAGCTCAATAAAAACGGCCAAAGTATACCTGGTATTCCTATTAATCATGGAGATAATAGGCTGATGAAGGATGTTGTTCTTTCAGCATCATCCACTTGTTCATTGGAGATTATCCCCTTTGACGGCCCTTGGATCCAACTGGAAACGGGCGCCGGCCAGTTATTGCCTTTTAAGAAGGATATAAGTTATCAGTTTAAAATACAGGTAAAAGCAGTTAAAGATACCACCTTAACAGTTGAACTTAGGATCAGCTCCAGAAAATTTAACTATACTCCTGATACGAAGCTGGAGACTCTGGAAATTCCTTTAAGTGCCGGAACGCATTTTATAGAAATTCCTTTCTCTGAGGCGATTCCCGAAAGGCAGTATGGGTTCTTGCTATTTCAACAAAATGATGCTATATCAATAAGAGGGAGTAATGCCCGTTTTAGCGGGATTCTTTCCGTCTTCAATGGCAAAAATAAGGCCGTATCCAACAAGGGGTATCAATCGCCGCCTGAGGATTCAGATGTGGAATCATTTGAATTTTGGTGCCCGCGTCGCAGGCCGGGAGGACACAATATTGCTATGAATGTGACTCCGGCTTTAGAGCCGTATAGCCCTTCCTGCTTGACCAATGGCTTCACGCGGCCCTATCTGGGAACAAATGCGTGGGTTGCAGACAGGCATGATGAAAGTCCAACGATCACTTTGAATTGGGGACGACCGCGTAAGATTTCGACCGTAACTCTTTATTTCGACACCGATTTTGATCATCCTTTGGAATCCTCTTTGATGGGGCATCCGGAGGATGTTATTCCGTTCTGTGTAAGAGAATATTCCATATTAGACGATACGGATACAGTAGTTTATGAAACAAATAACAACCATCAAACCATCAACAGAATAACTTTTGATCATCCGGTGGAAACTGCTCTCATTTCTATTCAGTGTAGAAGCCCTGAGAATAATATACCTGCTTCTTTGTATGAGATTGAGTGCGAGTGATAAGTAAAATAAATATATGATAAAATTAAACACTAAAAATTCTAATTATGAAAAGGACCACATTTATGCTCCTATCGGCAATAGCCCTTTTATTGGTTTGGGGCTCATTAAGCGCCCAGCAAAAACAAATAACCGGTGTTGTATTGGATGAAAATCATAATCCATTGCCCGGGGCAAGTGTTTTAGAAGCGGGCACGAGTAACGGTACCACAACGGATGCCAAAGGACAATTTACACTTTCTGTTACGTCCACAAATGATACTATTAAGGTTTCATTTATTGGATATAATTCCCAAAATGTATCCATTAAGGGGGATAAATCTGTTCAAGTTGTGCTTACACCATCTGCATCAGGATTGAATGAAGTAGTGGTAGTAGGCTATGGTACGGAGAAAAAGGTCAATTTAACGGGGTCAGTAGCGTCGGTAAGCGGGAAGGATTTGTCAGATAAACCGGTAATGAGAGCATCTGCCGCTTTAGAGGGACTGGCTCCGGGTGTAACAGTGACCCAAAATTCTGGAAAACCCGGAGATGATGGCGGTACAATAAGAATCAGAGGTATTGGAACGCTCGGCAACTCAAATCCGTTGGTGTTGATAGATGGCATCGAAGGCAGCTTAGATGGCGTTGATCCCAATAATATAGAAAATATTTCGGTTCTGAAAGATGCGGCATCGGCTGCTATCTATGGTTCACGTGCGGCTAATGGGGTAATATTAGTGACTACTAAAGAGGGGAACAGAGGGCCATTAAAATTGAGATATAATGGTTATATGGGATGGCAAAAATTTACTAATTTACCAGAGTTTGCCGATGGATATACCTATATGAAAACCTTTAATCAGGCTTATATGAATGAAGGGAAAGACCCTATTTTTTCAAATGACTATATTGAGGCTTATCAAAAGAATTGGCGTACAGACCCCGACCACTATCCAAATGTCAATTGGGAAAAAGAAGCTTATACCGGTTCGGGGTTTCTTCAACACCATAATATAAATATTACCGGGGGAAGTCAAAGGCTCAAAATGATGGCTTCTCTTTCTTTCCAGGATCAGAAAGGCGTGATACCCCACTATGAGTCTAAACGTTATTCATTCCGTGTGAATACTGAGATGGATATTGTTAAAAATCTCCAGGTAAAAATAAATTTAGCTGGAAGATATTCTCCCACATTCGCCCCTGACCAAACCGGATTTGATAATATACATACTCAGGTCAACCGAATTCCACCCGTATATCCTGCTGTTTTGTCTGATGGACGATATGGAGTCGCCTGGAACGGACAAAATCCTGTTGCTGCAGTTCGGTCCGGTGGAATAGACCAAACAAATTATAAATACTTACTTGGCACTATTCAGATAAATTATCAACCTTTTTCCGGGGCCGAATTGGAGTTCAATTTTTCTCCTCAATATAATGACGCATGGACCAAAAATTTTGCTAAGACAATCAATACCTATAATCCGGGCTCGGATGTTCCCGCATATACAGTTCCTAAAAAAAGTAGCTTGCACGAATCTGATTCCAGATCCTGGCAAAATACGATGCACTTGATTTTAAGATATAAAAAATCGTTTAAGGAGCACAATTTCCATTTTCTTGCAGGATATGAACAAATAGGATACCGTAATGATAACTTTAATGCATTCAGAGATAATTTTCCTTTGCAGGATTTTCAGGAACTGAATGCAGGCTCTATTGAAAACTGGCAGAATGGAGGTACCGCCTCAGAATGGGGATTGCGCTCATTCTTTGGTCGCTTAAACTATAATTATGCGGGTAAATATCTGTTTGAAGCCAATTTACGAAGAGATGGATCCTCCCGATTCTCAAGTGGTAATAAATATGGGATATTCCCTTCTTTCTCTGCAGGATGGAGAATATCGGAAGAAACATTTTTGAAAAATGTCCATTGGCTGTCTAATTTGAAATTGAGGGCCTCATGGGGAGAACTAGGAAATCAACAAATCGGAACCTATCCGTATGTATCCACTATAAATTTTGGCGTAAACTATATATTGGGAGGTGTTCCTGCAAATGGAGCCGCACAATTGAGTATGGCTAACCAGAATATTTCATGGGAAGCAACTACAACCAAGGATGTCGGGATTGATATCGGAGTTATTAAAGATAAATTAAATATAACTTATGATTATTATATCAGAAATACAACCGGTATTTTGTTGCAATTGCCTATTCCTGGGATTGTAGGATTGAGCAGGCCTTATCAAAATGCAGGAGCGGTGAAAAATACGGGATGGGATCTATCTGTAAATTATAACAACCGAAAAGGCGATTTTAACTATAGTATAGGGTTGAACTTGTCAGATGTAAAAAATGAAGTCACTGACTTAAAGGGTACCGGACCCTATATCAGTAGTTATTCAGTTGTTGAAGAAGGCGCACCCATTAATGAGCTATATGGTTATAAGGCTATAGGACTATTTCAAAATCAGCAACAAGTAGATAAATCTCCTAAGCAATTTGGGAATTATGGACCTGGGGATATCATATACAAAGATGTGAATGGTGATGATGTGATCAATGCGGATGATCGGGTGAAAATGGGCAGCCAAATTCCCCGTTATATTTTTGGTTTGAGTTTTTCTGGTCGATATAAAGGGTTTGATTTGAGCCTGTTGATACAAGGCGTGGGAAAAAGGAGTATATTCTTATACCATGATGCCGTATGGGCTTTTTACAATGCAGGAAAAATACAAAAATGGCAGTTGGATTATTGGACTCCGGATAATCCAGATGCAACATATCCAAGGCTTATTGCCGAATCAACACACAACAATTTTGAGAATTCAAGTTTTTGGGTTTTTAATGCTTCGTATGCCCGTCTTAAAAATGTACAATTAGGTTATTCGTTACCCAAAAAACTTATTTCTGGTACTTTTATAGATGCGATACGCGTTTATGCATCCGGCCGTAATCTATTTACGATGGATCACATGCCAAAAGGATGGGACCCGGAGAGGGCGAGTGGAGATGCAGGAATTTATGCAGTTTCCAGTACGTACGTTTTTGGTCTAAATCTGACATTTTAAACTTTGAAAATATTTAAATTATGAAGAGTCAACGTATTTCTTTGATACTAGTCATTTTAACTACAGTGGCTTTATCTTGCAATAAAGATTTCCTTAATAAACTTCCTTTAGACGCCCCCTCTAATGCCAATTTCTTTTCAAATAAAGAAGAGCTTGATTTAGCCATAAATGGCGCCTATACAGGTTTATGGTGGGAGAGCGGATCTATGCCCTATCAGTTATATCTTGATGCTACAACGGATATAGCCTGGTCTCGTGGGGATTATGGTGGGGTACAGACTGTACAGTCAGGACAATATACTCCGGATGCTGATATTTTTAGTAACGCATGGTCTCATATGTATAATAGCATATCCAAGTGTAATAATATTTTGGAAAATATGCATAGAGCTAAAGATGTAGTATCACCGGATTATTATTCATCCATAAAAGCGCAGGCAAAATTTTTAAGGAGTTATTACTATTATTATTTGATTGAATTATATGGAGACGTTCCATGGGTTACTACGGTTTTGTCGTTAGATAGTGCCGATTTACCCAGAACTCCTAAAAAGGATATTGTTTCCCATTTATTTGATGATCTGGATTCTGCCGCTGAATCTCTCCCAATTAATTGGAGCGGAAAAGATGCAGGAAGAGCAACAAAAGGGGCAGCACTACTCCTAAAAGCACGAATTGCTTTAGATGAAGCCGATTATCAAGTTGCAGCAACATCTGCCAAAGCCGTAATGGATCTGGGTATCTATAATATAGACCCCAATTATGGAGCGTTATTTCACTATACGGGAGAGGAGAGCGGTGAAATTATCTTGAATCTTCCCTATCTTACCGGGGTTAGAGTTAACAGGATCCCCCAAATTGAAGGGCCAAGGAGTGCCCCGGGATATAGTATCCTGGTTCCCACACAGAACATGGTGGACTTATATCAATGTACAGATGGAGAACCTATTGATGAATCTCCCTTATATGATCCTTTACATCCCTTCAAAAACAGAGACCCCAGACTGGACCAAAGTATCCTTCACCCCGGTTCCTGGTTTAATAATTATTTATTTTTGACGCACCCTGATAGTACAATGACTTTACATGTTTCGGGGACGGATACCGCAAGGGTTGAAAATATAGAGGTCACCAATCCTTATGCAACATTTACCGGGTATTTATGGCTCAAATGGTTGGATGTTGAAGATCTTCCTCAAAATGTTACCTCCTCCGAGCAAAATGTAATTTTAATGCGATATGCAGAGGCATTACTCACTTATGCGGAGGCCAAAATAGAATTAAATGAAATTGATCAAAGTGTAATAGATGCCATTAATCAGGTAAGAGAACGCCCAAGCGTGGATATGCCTGCAGTTTCTATAGGTATGAGCCAGGAGTCGCTTAGAAAGATAGTGCGGTATGAACGTACGGTAGAATTTGCAGATGAGGGGTTCAGATTATTTGACATAAGAAGATGGAAATATGCAGAACATGTGATGCCTGGAAATGTCCATGGGAGAAGAAAAGGAGCTCATTGGTATGATCCAGTTATTCCTCAAATTGATCAGTGGCAACATGTGGTTTATCCGAATGCAGATGAGTTATTTAAGGTCATTAGCGTAAACACTTTTGACCCCTCGAAAAATTATTTATGGCCCATACCACAAAAGGAAATGGATGTGAATAAGAATTTAGAGCAAAATCCCGGCTATTAATGCTTTTAAGATGAATTATCATGAGAAGGAAAGAATTTATTCACCAAATAGGTAAAGGTATTGCAGCTTATTCTGTTATGCCGTTTAATATTCGTTTACCGGCCGGCCTGCATACAACTATTAATAAAGAAACGGAAATAGAAAATAACATTTATCGCCCGGAAGGGTATCATCTGGTATGGGAAGATAATTTTGATGGTGATACACTAGATGAATCCGAATGGTTTTACAGAATGGATCTAAAAGTGGCCAGTGTTCAGAGACCGGAGAATGTCAGGGTAAATAATGGTAAACTTGTTCTGGAAATGAGAAAGGAAGACTTTCTGGGAATGAGCATGAGCGGAGGCGGTATTGTGTCCAAAAGAAGGTGGCAACATGGCTATTATGAAGTGAAAGCCAAGTTGACTCATGTCCCTTCCTGGCATCATGCTTTTTGGGCACAGGCAGGGACCGGATTTCTAACATTCAGCTTCGACCGGTTTATGGAAATTGATGCAATGGAGATGGAGGCTACTACCGCATCTAATTTTAACTTGTGGATGCATCGGAATGGTTGGTCTGCAAAGAATGGAGAATGGAAGTCGGCACATCTTCAGCCTTTGGGCTTTGATGCATCAGATGGTTTTCACATCTATGGGTATGAATACACGCACGAGGGAATTCGTTTTTTTGTGGATGGAAAGCTGGTGCATACAATAGCCGCATCTGAGGATGCATACAAGCATTATTCAATGAATCTTTGGTTAACGGTAATTGCGACCCATGCTGATACAAAATCAGAGTTGCCGGCTTATGATTATTACGATTATATCCGCTGCTACTCAAAAAATCCAAATGCCCCGCTTCCCTCCAAAGTAATTCCTTCTTTAGAAACAAAATCGCCTATTTATATAGACAATTATGATCCATGGGGATTTAACATGGGCACTTATTGGGAAATATCCACTGAGGGGGATACCTATCATGGGAAGAATTATTATAAATGGAAACCAGGAAAAACCTACAATGCTTTTAGGGACTGGGCGTTATTTAGGCCCCTTATAATTGAAGAAGGATATTATGATGTTTTTCTAACGTGGCCGGCAGGAAAGGACCATGCCGCCAGGGTTCCACTTGAAATTTGGTATGATGGAGGCGAAAAAAAGGATGATACAAAATTTATAAATCAACAGAAACATGGTGGGGAATGGGTAAAAGTAGGGCGTTATTTTTTTAGAAAAGGATGGAATAATCTGATTAAATTGTTAGCAATAGGACCAGGATATACGGTGGCTGATGCTGCAAAATTTGTACTTAAATGAGGATAAAAAAAATAATTTTTCTATTTGGATTTTTAACAGTGTTCTTTCTTCGCTATGCCGAAGGGCAATATTTTATTAAAGATCCTAATGCTATATCGTTAGATGGAGAATGGCTGTTTGCAATGGATCCTTTAGATGTCGGGCAGTCGAAGGGATGGTATAAGCAGGACTTTCCAAAAAATCGTTGGGACAAAGTAGAGGTCCCTCATTGCTTCTCTGTCGACCCGCGCTATCAGTATTATACGGGTACTGTTTGGTATAGGAGGACTTTCCCCTGGAGTCCTCGATCCAGTAAACGGGTTATATTGCATTTTGATGCAGTGTATTATGCTGCTTCTGTTTGGATCAATGATCAGAATGCGGGCACTCATGAAGGGGGATATACGCCCTTTGAATTAGATATAACAGATTATTTAAAAAATGGGAATAATACGATTGCCTTATCTGTAAACAACAACACATGGCAAACCGGTACGGTACCCGGAGCAAAGGATTATGGTATGCCCGGAAATCCATTTATGGGATGGATGAATTACGGGGGCATTACGCGACCGGTGTATTTGACGATAGAACCGGAATCCTATATTGATAATCTCAAAGTAGAAGCTATCCCGGATCTTGATAAAGGAAATGCAAGCATAAAGGTCATATCCTATATCAGGCATACGTCGGATGATCCAATAGCTGCTCCTCCTTCGTTATCTGTTTATTTTCAAGATCAACCTGTTAAGCTTAATTGGGGAAGGCCTTTACGATTGTCTGATTCTGATCATGTCTCTGTCTGGGAAGCTCAGGCTATGATGGATACCAAGGACGTGAAGCTCTGGGATATAGATGCCCCTAATCTTTATAAACTACAGGCTGTATACAAGACCGATACGTGCATGACCACGTTTGGTATAAGAAAAATAGAAGTAAAAGATGCACGTTTGCTTCTCAATGGCCATCCTGTTCGGGCCGCCGGGGCCAACCGGGTTATTGATTATCCCGGATTGGGATCACTGGAGCCGGATAGTCTTATTGAAAAAGATTTTCGATTGATGAAGGAAGGAGGAATGGTTTTTCAACGGATGACCCATTACACACCTAATGAATACTACTATAGACTTGCGGATAAGTATGGTATGCTTATAGTGGCGGAGGCCGGTAATTGGCAGCTTACCCCTGATCAAATGGATAACGATACCATACGAGAAAAGTATCGCAGTCAATTGCTCGAAATGATACATAGAGACTGGAATCATCCTTGTATCATAGCTTATAGCGTGGGTAATGAATATTTATCAGATAGTCCTTCGGGAAAAAGATGGACGAGAGACATGATTGCATTCGGCCGGAGGCAGGACAGTACACGTCTTTTTACATTTGTGAGTAAGGAATTAAATAAATTGCCTAAAGAGGCTGATGACGAAGCGTCAATATATTGTGACTTTATATGCACAAATACTTACGGTAACCATAAAAATGTGCTGGAACATATTCATAAATTGTACCCGCGGAAGCCTATACTACTTAGTGAATGGGGACTTCGTGTAGATCATGTGGGGGATTCCGGAATGGTCCGACATATAAAGAAGGTAACAGATATCATCCGAAAATATCCTTACGTGATAGGGGCTTCTATCTGGACCTATAATGATTACGCAAGCCGTTTTGTCGGTACCAATAAAAATGGGTATCGTGAGTGGGGATTGGTAGACGCTTACAGAAATCCGAGACCTTCTTACTATACTTATCAATCCGAGATGTCTCCGCTGGTTATGGAAGTTGAGAAACAAGGGCTTGTTCATAATGGGCAATATGATATCCTTGTTCGCTTATCTAATAGAAGTGATTTTCCATCATATCCTGTCCGTAATTACATATTAATGGCAGGGAATACGACCTACTCTATACCGGACATGATGCCGGGTGATACAGTCACCATTAGTGTACGCAAAAACGGATTTGATAATAAGCTGAAGCTGGCTATCTATACGCCTACAGGATTCTGTATCCTGCATCAGGGTATTAAAATTCATCTTTCTAATTAAAAATTCATCTGGAAATATATGAAACATAGTCTCTTTTATAAAGGTGTCCTAATCATTATGTTCATCAACATATGGATGGTTGATAAATCACTGGCAATCAGCCGACACGATAATGACTCTATTTATTTGGTCCAGTCGCAACATTATACTATCCGAATCATCAGAGAAGGTTTTAAATATGCTATTTTGAAGCCTGACGGAAGTGTTCTTTTACAAAATGATCCGCAGTCAGGCCTGGTATTACTAAATTCTCCGGTTGTTCATTCTAAGTTAATTAGTAAAAATGACAGTGAGGCTGATTTTGAAGTAGTAAATGATATAGGAATAAAAGCCCGGGTGACTTTTTATCTCTTTGACCATTATTTTAAAATGTCTGTTCACTATAAAGATAACCCTGTCATCAAAGGAAGTATTGTTGCTCGTACGGGCGGACTTTCCCCCGCTTACGGACTTGCAGACCATGCGGCCTTTAGGGAACCGTATTCAACAGAGATCACCGGATTTAAAAGTAATTATTTCGGTGCACTTTCCGATCATCGTTCATCCAGGCTTGTAAGTAATTTTGTTATTTTCCCCAAACAAGGTTTGGCTTGTATTAATTTAGAACCCCATAAGAAGATTATTAAAGTCACAAAAAAAGTACTTGCACAAGGGACTTATTATGCGGAGGAAATGCCATCATTGTATTATTTTATCGGATCGGTTAAACAAATCTATGCGGATTATTTAAAAGTCAGGAATGAAGAGGGATACAAAGTGTATAAGCCCAAATATGCCTGGTTTGGCGTAGGCTGGGAAGCATTTGGCGCTTTAGGATGGCATACCAATCATAAAACGGTATCGGAGGATGTGGATCATTACCTGGGATTAGGATTTCCTTTAAGCTGGATGGTTGTGGGCTCCGGTTTCTGGCCGGATGATCCTAAGGATTTTGCAACAACAAGCTTTGGAATGTGGGATAAAAATAAATATCCTGATCCAAAACAATTTATTGATCACTTTCATGGCGAGGGATTAAAATTTATATTGGGATTAAGGATTGCATTTATACCCAATGGACCGTTTACTGACGAAGGTATTGAGAAAGGATATTTTATAAAAAAAGACGGACTTCCCCGTTTATTTAAAGTAGGGTTTCCCAAACCGGATTGCTATTTTTTAGATGCTTCAAATCCGGAAGCGGTAAAATGGTACATCAGTTTATGCAATAAATGGAAAGCTTATGGCGTGGATGGTTATAAAGAAGATCTTTATGGATATGAAATTGACGGATTGCCGGATGATAAACTTGACCCGGTAAATGAAGCGTTGATGGATCAGGGCGTTTATGTAATGGGAAGAAACGGTTATGTGGGTTCTCCTATGGATATTTCCAGATACAATGATTTTAACTACAACCAGAACCAGGACAGGGGGCCGGTGAATGGCCTGGCTTTGGCATATAGCGGATTCCCTTATGTATATCCCGATATTATCGGGGGTACTGGATTGGCTAACAAACAGTTTGGCAGTATTGAAAAACAAAAAATTGGAAGATACCTCATGCGGGAAGCCCAATATGCTGCTGTTAATCCTTCTTTATCATTTGGATTCGGCCCTTGGAATATAGATAACCCTCAGGTAGTGGATGTATGCCGAAGTGCGGCCCAACTACATGACAGGCTGCATCCGTATATCTATAGCGCTGCCATCAGAACCTATGTAACAGGTTTCCCCTATACAATGACGCCCCTTCCGCTCGCTTATCCTCATGATACGACTACCTACTATCGGGAAAATGAAGAAGTGCGGGGGTATCAATGGATGATAGGAGATGCTTTAATGGCTATACCCTTATATGGAAATGACTATGAAGCAAGCAATAGTAGAAATGTTTATTTGCCTGAAGGAAAATGGATTGACTATGATAATGGGAAATCATATCAGGGGCCGGTTATGCTGAAAGATTTTCCTATACCTGTAGATAAAACTCCCTTGTTTGTAGGAGGTAGCGGTTTTATAGTGGAAAAAATAAAAGGAAAATTATATGGACAAATATATCCGGTAGGATATAAGGGGAAAACGGTCTTTTATAATAAAGATGGGAAAACGAAATCTACCATCATTATTAACGGCTATGGAAAGGGAGAACCGCTGGTAACAGATCAAAGTACAGGTAAATCTGTTCCGGTTACATTTCGAAGGCACGCCTGGACATTCCAATTGGTCCCGGGACACGATTATAGCATAAAATAATGATATCAAACCCTACTTGTAAATAATAAAATTTACTAATATATGGTCTCACGTAGAAGTTTTTTTGGAAATTTTGGTCTGTCTTTCGTTGGTAGTCTTTTGGGTATTTCAGCAAAAGCGGATAATCTGGAAGAGAAACAAATGCCGGCTAAAAAAGGTATTGTATTGGCTGAAAACACACTTGAAAAAAGCTATGATCTTATTGTGGTAGGTGGTGGAATATCAGGCGTGAGTGCAGCTATTAGTGCAGCGCGGTGCGGAATGAAAGTAGCTTTAGTTCATAACCGGGCGATGTTTGGCGGCAATTCTTCCAGCGAGGTCAAGCTATTTCCTGAAAATAACAGTGGACAGCAGCCCTGGATCAAGGAAGGCGGCATTAATGAAGAATTGCATACGGAGGAGCGTGTACGTAATCAGGATTATTATCTTGAAGGAACTATGAACGCTCATTGGGATCTGGTGATGTATGAATGGGTCATCCGTGAAAAAAATATTACTACTTATTTAAATACCCATATGCATCAGGTATTTATGAAAAACGATTCCCGGATCGACTCAATTTTTGCTATTCAACTCGGAACAGAAAAGTCTTTTAATCTCTCAGCACCATTGTTTGTGGATGCGACCGGAGACGGTGTTTTGGGTAGCTTGGCTAAAGCAGATTTCAGGTGGGGAAGGGAAGCTAGAGAAGAATATCATGAATCACTTGCACCGGAGGAAGCGGATGAAGTTGTCATGGGAAATACACTTTTTTTCAGGGCGAAAGATGCGGGTAAACCGGTCCCTTTTAAACGTCCCGATTGGGCAGCAAAGTTTCCCACGGACACCAGCCTTGTACATCGGGGGCACAGCTTTATTGACGGAGGATACTGGTGGATCGAGGTGGGCATGCCTTATCATCCCATAAAAGATAATAATGAAACCCGGCATGAAGCCTTGCGGCAATTGCTTGGCGTCTGGGACCACATTAAGAATGAGCAATGTGATCAGGTGAGCAGAGAAAAGGCAGCACGATACGGGCTGGAGTTTGTTGGGTTTTGGCCCTATAAACGTGCATCCAGAAGGATTATGGGAGACTATATTATCACCCAAAAAGATCTACAGGATCCGCAACGTTTGTCCGATGCAGTGGCTTATGGCGCCTGGCATATTGACGTTCATGTGCCCGGTGGAATACTTGCGAACAAAAAGGAACCATATGCTCCCCCGGGCAGTGATCACAACTGGCAGGATTTGTGTACCATGGTATATGATATTCCCATTCGATCACTTTATTCCAGGAACGTTAATAATTTGTTGATGGCAGGTCGGCCGATTAGTTGCTCCTATCTTGGATTTGCATCAAGCAGAGTACTTTCCACCGGTTCTATTTGCGGACAGGCTGTGGGAATAGTAGCTTCCCTGGCTCAAAAGTACAAGATACTTCCAAAGGATGTAGCAAGCGCGCATGCCTCAGAAGCTCAGCAAATTATCTTAAGGCAGGATGGATATATTCCCGGAGTAGAAAATACGGATCCGCGAGATCTCGCTAGAAAAGCAAAGGTTACCTCCTCGGGACATGCAAAAATGATTTTTCCGGCACCTGTCGGAAATTGGGAGCTCAAGAGACCTTATGCCCAGTTGTTTCCCGTCTCCTCCGATCGTATAAATACAATAGCTTTGTTTCTGAAATCCAATCGCCAACGGACTGCAAAATTACGGTTAGGTTTGCGGGAAGCTCCTTATGTTTGGGATTTTCGCTCTCAGGAGGATATAAAAGTGGCTGAAGCTATAGTTCCTGCCAATTATGAGGGATGGGTAGATTTTCATTATAATATTAAAGTTGTACCGAACAAGTTGTATTATGTCTATACAGACAAGCAACCGGATATCTTCTGGAAGTCATTTAAGGATTCGAATGATAAACCATCGGAAATACCGGTGGGGACGACCGCTGCAGTGTTGCCGGAGAAAACAAGTTATTCCCATAAATCCGAAACCTTCAGAGAACTCTTTCCCGACATAAGGTTGAAAGATATCCCGGGAGCGGGGAAAGAAGGCCATTGGAAACCATTGACTATGGGAAGAAGCTTATGCCTAAAAGTAACGCCGGAGAGCCGGCCTTATCAACCGGAAAATGTAATAAAAGGAGCCAATCGCCCGGACAAATGGCCAAATATCTGGATATCAGATCCCCAAAAGGGCCTACCGGCATTTTTACAACTCGAATGGGAATCGCCGGTTGCTTTTAATACAGTACAATTAACTTTTGATACGGACCAGAATAAAAGAGTGATCTTACCGCTATTTAAATATCCCGAATGTGTGAAAGATTATACCTTAGAATATGATGATGAAGGAAGCTGGAAAAAGATCCTCGAAGAGAAAGGGAATTATGTAAGAAGGCGTGTCCATAGATTTAATAAGGTAAAAACAAGAAAGCTTAGAATAAATGTAACGGCTACTAATGGAGCCGATACTGCAAGGATTTATGAGGTCAGGGTTTATAATGAATAAACATGGAAACCGTCTTTCCTACAATTCATATCCGGATTTTTCGGGGAGGATACTTTGAAAGGCAGCCTCCAGATCTTTCATGACTTTGTCGTAATGCCGCATGTGTTCATTATCGTTAATGCATATGAGTGTATAACTTTGATTCCTGATTGCTTCTATAGCTTTCTTTGCCTTAAATAACAGGGGAAACATTTTGGTGTCCCGGTAGGTGTTATAAGGAATGAAATGGGACTGGCATATCTGCCAGGTCCTAAAAAGTTCGGGAGACAAACCATCCGGCGATCTGAAACGGTGTGCAGATTTTTCTGTTAATATAGTTCCTATTTTCTCCCAGACTTCTTCAAAGGTTGTTTTCAGATAAGGTTGTGCATTATGTGGGGTACGAAGGGTCACAAATTTGTTATACCAGGACAGTTTTCTGGTCAGGTTTGCTTTGCTGCCATAGCTTTGATGATACCATTTATCATGGTCCCGTTTGAGTACTGTTTTTTTATCAAAATACCGGTTGATAAGCTTAATGTTGTTCCTTAAGTTTTTATTCCATAATGATAAGCCATAATTCATTCTGAAAGCGGCAATGTCCCTCGGTAGTCCTTCTTTGAAGAACCGTTCACTTTTTAGATCATTTATGACGAAAAAATCATCATTGAAGTATACAAAATGTTCTGCCAGTCCCGGGATCTTATGTAAATAAAATTCTAATACATTAGAATTAAAACTAGGCAGGAATTGAGGGGGTATATAATCCTCATGGCTGACCAGGTTCAGTTTAGGATGATCTATATTCAGCCAGTTTGGCTTTTGATCACAAGTAACAAAGTGGATCTTCCTGACCCAGGGCACAAAATTTTCTATCCCCCTGAACCAATAGCGCAACAAACCATGGTCCCTGAATCGGGCTTCAGAGACATGGTTTCTGGTATTGTCAATCTTGCCGGAGTGAGCTGCAAATGTCCTTTGCCATTTTGGGTCGTTCATATCTACCCAGGTAATCACAAAATCTATATCCATGCTTTTTTCATTAGAAGCAAAAAGGTGATGTCTTAGGACACCACCTTTGAAAAGCTGTCTATAAGAGGAAAACTATTCTTTTTCTTCCTTTCCTTCAGCGTCGTCCGTTTTATCTTTTTTCCCATCAGTTTCCGCTTCGGCTTCGCTTTTTTTCTCCTCGGGAGCCGCTTCGTCTTTCTTCTCTTCAGGCGCTGCTTCTTGTTTTTTCTCTTCCGCTTTCACTTCTTCTTCTTTTTTCACCTCTTCGGATTTTACTTCTTTTGCAGCTTCCTCTTTTTCTTCCTTTTTAGGCTCTTTTGCGGTCTCCTCCTTCTTTTTAGCCTCTCCTGTAGTTGGAGCCTGGGGATTCTTCATCTTTTCTTTGATCTCGGCTAATACGCCCAAATCACCGAAGGTGGACTTTTCTACCTTGGATTGGATATTTTTAACGGCTTTTTTTGTCCTTTTGGCTTCTGTACGTCTTTCCCGGTTGGCTGCATTTCGTTCATCGGCCAGTTTCTGTTCCCAGGTACGGGTATGCGAAACAACGATACGTTTATCATCCCGGTCAAACTCGATAACCTTCACGTCAATCACATCATCCACATTCAACACTTTTCCATCCTCCGTCTTCAAATGACGGGCCGGGGCAAAAGCTTCAATACCGTATTGTAACTGTACGGTAGCGCCTTTGTCATCTTTCCGGATAATGGTCCCCTGATGGTCGGATCCGATCGGGAAGATGGTTTCAAAAGTATCCCAGGGATCTTCTTCAACTTGTTTATGTCCGAGGGATAGCTTGCGGTTTTCTTTATCAATGCTTAACACCACTACTTCGAGTTCGTTTCCCACTTTGGTGAAGTCATGTGGATGATTGTAACGCTTGGTCCAGCTCAGGTCCGAAATATGGACCATACCTCCAATCCCGGTTTCCATTTCGACAAATACCCCATAAGGAGTAATGTTTTTCACCACGCTGTTATGACGACTGTCTACAGGATATTTTTCTTCAATAGTATCCCATGGGTCTTCCGTAAGTTGCTTGATGGAAAGACTCATTTTGCGCTCTTCTTTATTGAGCGTTACTACCTTAGCCTCGTATTCCTGACCCATTTCAAAGAACTCTTTGGCATTGACAGGGGTGGAGGACCAACTGATCTCGGATACGTGAATCAATCCTTCTACGCCAGGCAGAATTTCCAAAAAGGCTCCATAATCTTCTATATTTACGATTTTTCCTTTTACAACGGAACCTTCCTGGATCTCTTCGGGGAGGGTATCCCAGGGATGCGGGGTCAGTTGTTTCATACCCAGGCTGATGCGTTTTTTCTCATCATCAAAATCAAGCACTACCACGTTCACCTGCTGGTCAAGCTGTAATACTTCCATGGGATGTGAAATACGGCCCCAGCTGATGTCTGTAATATAGAGCAGTCCGTCCACGCCTCCCAAATCTATGAAGGCGCCAAAATCGGTAATATTTTTGATCACCCCTTCCAGTACCTGTCCTTTTTCCAGCTTTCCAATAATTTCGGCACGTTGTTGTTCGATATCGCTCTCTATAAGCGCCTTATGGGAAACAACAGCATTGCGAATAGCTTCATTGATCTTAACCACTTTAAATTCCATGGTCTTACCCACGTACTGGTCGTAGTCGGTTACAGGTTTGACATCAATTTGTGAGCCGGGAAGGAAAGTTTCCAGGCCGTTGATATCTACGATCAGACCGCCTTTGGTCTTGTTGACAATAGTGCCCACGATGACCTCGCCGGACTTATAGGCATCCACGATATGTTCCCAGGAACGGATAATGCGGGCCTGTCGCCGGCTCAGGTGTAACTGGCCGTTGCGATCTTCTTTTTCTACTACGAATACTTCAACTTCATCTCCCAGTTTGAGATCTGGCGTGTCCCGAAACTCATTTAAGGAAATGAGGCCGTCGGATTTGAAACCTATATTAATTACGGCATCGGTGTTGGTTAGCCCAACCACTGTGCCCTTGATCACCTGCTCTTCCTCAATATCTTTAAAAGTGTCGTCGTATAATTTCTCGTATTTTTCTATTTCTTCCCGGGAATAGGTGGAAACATTGCGTTTGTCAATAGACCAGTCAAAGTCATCATGTGCAGTTTCTCCGGGCGCTTCAGCCTGAGCTGTATTATCTTGTGCAGCCGTATCTTCTGCTTTTTCTTCATGCTCCACAGTTTCTTTCTTTTCCGCTTCTTTTTCAGTTTCCGCTGATTTCGGGGTCTCAGGGTGCTCCTCTACTTTTTGAGCTTCCTCCCGGTTTTCCTCCTTTTCTGTGTCTTCTGCAGCCTGTGTGCCTTCTTCAGGAGCTACGGGTTTTGAGGTGTTTTCTGCAGCATCATTTGGTGTCGCTGTTTTTTCCTGCTGCGGTTCAGCGTTTTGAGCGTTTACATTTTTGTTTTCTTCCAAAATTAATTCCTCCTTTTAAGTGAGACTTGTGGATCTTTTTAATTAGCCATCCTTCTGCCTCCACAACGGCAGCAGGCTGGTTTTTAAAATGGAGTGCAAAATTACGAACTATAATAATTATGACAAAATATCCTATATGATAATTTATAGAAGGTTTTTTTCAGCGTTCTTGAGGAGGGCAAACCCGGCGCTTCCAAAGGAAGCAAGGCGGAATTCCCGAAGGACTTCCGTAACGAGCCATATCTGGACAGGTAAAAGATCATTTTGATCACCCAGGCCATATGGAGTGAGATTTGTGTAACCGCACGCCGTTTTGGGTGAAAGGTGCTTTTGGACCTGTAAGTCTGGCAAAAATGGTATTTTTGCACGCTATATATAAATATATGCGCCCATTTATTTTAAAAATAATAGATTTTTTTTATTTCCCTTTTGTTGCGCGCTGGATCCCGAGGAGAACCTTTAGATACTTGGTCTGTGGCGGAACTTCTACCACGTTGGATTTGATTGTTTTCTATTTAAGCTATCATTATGTGGTGCAGGAGCAAATGGTACATTTCTCTTTTATAACGATCAGTGGATACATAGCCGCATTTCTGATCGCTTTTTGTGTGAGTTTCCCAGTGGGTTTTTTTCTATCCAAGTATGTAGTATTCCCCGAATCCCATATTCAGGGACGGATCCAGCTTGTCCGTTATCTTTTTATTGTGGGATGTTGTGTCCTATTAAATTATTTTTTACTGCATTTTTTTGTGGGGAGTTGCCATATTTTTCCTACGGTAGCGAAATGTTTGATTACGGCAATTGTGGCCTGCTTCAGTTATTTCAGTCAAAAATACTTTACCTTTAAAATGAAAGCGGAGGTGCATGCTGCGGATAAGGCGATGCACAGGAAAAACAGGAAGAAAAAACTACAGAAGGAAAGCTCCTGATTATCAGGCGGCGATCAAACTATCAAGTTAGAATTTATTAAAATCTTTAAAAATTATTGTATATTAGCGGAACAAATCTTGCTCTTATCTTATGCAGCAGCTTTTACATCGCATCCAATTTAATGATGATCAGCAGGCCTTTAAAGAGTTCTATCAACACTTATTTTTTCGCTTGTTTCAGTTTGCTTATTCCTTTCTCAAACAAAAGGAAAGCGCGGAGGAGGTAGTTGATGATGTTTTTCTTGGGCTCTGGCAAAAGCGATCTACTCTTCATACCATTAAGAACATGAATGTCTATTTGTATGTGGCGGTCAGGAATGCTTCTCTTAACAAATTGAGAAGCCATAAACAGATGTTTACATCTATTGATGAGTTCCCGATAGAGCCTGTTCATCTGACTTTCAATCCTGAAAATGAGCTGGTCACCAGGGAATTACAGCAAAAAGTTCAAGAGGCCATAGATCGTCTTCCCACCCGCTGTAAATTGATCTTTAAGCTGGTTAAAGAAGACGGGCTTAGTTATAAGGAAGCGGCATCCATCCTTGAAGTTTCTACAAAAACCATAGATGCCCAGCTTTATATAGCTTTAAAAAAGCTTTCTTCCAGCTTGCGCTTGGTATGGGCCGAATATGGGATCACTTCTTCTCCATCTTAATTTTTGTATTCTTTTAGGGAATTTTCTAAATAAATGTTTCCTTTAGAGTAGGAACCATTATTTAATATATTTATGGAGGAAGACCAGCTTTTACATTTATTAGCCAAAAAAATGGGAAAAGCAGCGTCTGATGAGGAATTAGCAGCATTAGAGGCACTTTTAGAAGCCCATCCTGATGTGCTTTTTTTAAAAAGAATGATAGATGCTGTCGAAAGTAATAAGGATTATAGAAAACCTATTTCGGAGGAAGAGCTTACATCAGATAATTGGTATAAGATTGAAAAAGTTCTGAACCGGAAGGATGAAAAATGTGAGGGGGAGGTCTTTTATCCCTGGATCAATCCGAAAAGATCTAAGCGCTTAAAGGTACTCCGTTGGGCGGCCGTATGGGGAGGAATGATCCTGCTTCTGTTGGGTGGATATCTATGGTTTAATAATGTTGGCAACAGGGGGGGGAAACTGGTCTTTTGCAGGACCCATGAGCGGATCATCAGATCCGTGCATCATGCGCCTCGCAAACATATATTGCCGGATGGTTCGGAAGTCTGGCTGAATTCTGATAGTTATCTCAGATATTCGGAAAATATAAAAGACAAAAAACGAGAAGTTTTTTTAGAAGGGGAAGCTTATTTTAACGTGAAACATGATCCCGATCATCCTTTTATTGTGCATGCGGCAGGAATTGATATCAAGGTTTTGGGAACGGCCTTTAATGTGGAGGCCTATTCAAATGAGGAGCTGGTGGAGGCTACCCTGATCAATGGGAAGATTAAAGTGGAGCTTTCAGAGTATCCTGATAAAAGCCTTATTTTAAAACCCAATGAGAAACTTTCCATTTCGACAAAAAAGTTTAAGGTTCAAAGGAAACGGATTCATCCTCTAAAAAGAGGGGTTCAAAGAGAATTAAAGTTTAAGATACAGGAACTTGCTTCTCCCAAATCAGTTAATCCGATGCCGGAAATCGCCTGGATGGAGGACCGGTTGGTATTTCAAAATGAGCGATTCGATGAAATAGCCAGGAGTCTGGAAAGGAGATTCGGTGTCAAAATAATATTTGAGACGCCTTCTTTAAAAAGAGAAAGACTAAATGGCATTTTTAAGAATGAAACCATTCAAAAAGCACTCAGGATCTTGCAAATGACGACTCCTTTTTCTTATGAATTGAAAGGAGATACGGTATATTTG
This sequence comes from uncultured Chitinophagaceae bacterium, assembly GCA_964478125.1. Taxonomy (GTDB): domain Bacteria; phylum Bacteroidota; class Bacteroidia; order Chitinophagales; family Chitinophagaceae; genus FW021-bin31. Next base: position 91,875 of record CAYZGR010000003.1, read on the forward strand.
AAAGAAGAGGAGTGAACAAAGAACATTTGGAACAGCAACGTAATTAGGAAACCATTGAATGTAGAGCATAACCATTAACCATAAAACCATTTAACTCATGTATCCTACAGGTTATATCTAAAAATTTTTACTCAGGAAAGTATTATTTATATCTGAAAGAGAGGGAGAGCGGCCACTCTCCCTCCTGGACCGAAAGTCAATATTAGAGCGGGAATTATCCTCTAAACTTACGCTCTTATTGTATAACCTTCAATGCAAAAATATGAAAAATAATCAACTGTTTTACTTTTTTCTTCCCCAAAGGAAGGTGAACAAACTGATACGAGGTATGAAGCTTACCTTTCTGATCATCTTAGTGAGTTGCCTTCAGGTTTCTGCCCATGTCAAAGGACAGGAGATGTTCTCTTTGAATATGAAACATGTGACCATTAATAAAGTACTCAATAAACTCCAGAAAGACAGCCGTTATCGTTTCTTTTATAATGAAAAATACCTGAAGCATCTGAATCCCATCGATCTGAATGTAAAAAACGCCACCCTTCGGGAAGTGATGGACCAACTGTTGGACAGCACGCTCGGATATCGAATAATTGATAGTGATATGGTGGTCATTTCACCAAAAGAGCAGTTGAAATACCGGCAACATAAAGTACAGGGAATAGTGACGGATACTGCGGGTAACCCACTGGTGGGGGTGACTATTAAAGTGAAGGGAACCAATCAGGGAACGGTGACCGGACCCGAAGGTAAGTTCTCACTGGTAGTTCCTGATCATGCTTCTTTAGAGGTGAGTTACGTAGGATATGCTACAAAAACTATAGAGGTAGGGTCCCAAACTAATCTTACCATCCAATTGGCAACTTCTTCAACGGGACTGAATCAATTGGTGGTTGTTGGTTATGGTACGCAAAGAAAGAAAACATTAACCGGTTCTGTAGCATCTATAGAAGGATCTGCTGTAATAAAATCGCCCGCTATGAATGTAAGCAATAGTTTATCCGGGCGTATACCGGGAGTTAGTTTTGTCGCCCGAAGCGGCGAACCCGGAAATGACGGAGCTACAATTCGGATTCGTGGAATGAACACGCTGGGAAATAACGATCCGTTGATTGTTGTTGATGGAATTCCCGGAAGGTCTTTGGATAGGATTGATCCCAATAGTATTGCTTCTATTAGTGTACTTAAAGATGCATCAGCAGCGATTTACGGTTCTCAGGCAGGAAATGGGGTAATCTTAATTACTACCAAAGAGGGTAAAATTGGCAAACCTCAGGTAGAGATCAACTTTAGTAAAGGATTTGCCCAGCCGACGAGGATACCTAAGATGACCAATGCATGGCAGTATGCTACTGCATTGAATGAACTTGACCAATATGCCGGTAAGAATCCAAGATATAGTGAAGAAGACATTCAAAAATTTAGAGATGGGTCTGATCCCTGGGGGCATCCCAATACCAATTGGTTTGATGCTGTTTTAAAAGACTGGTCTGGTCAGTTACAAGGTAATATAAATGTATCGGGTGGAAGTGACTTTATGAAATATTTCGTCTCGCTGGGTGCTAAAAGCGAAGATGCATATTATAAGCATAGCGCCACCAATTACAAACAATATAATCTACGAACCAATTTAAATTTTGATATTTCTAAGAATATCAAACTCGCCGTGGACGTGGCAGGTCGTTTAGAAAATAGCAACTATCCTGGAGCGAAGGGGAGTGGAAGCTCAATTTTCTCCACGCTTTTAAGACAAAAACCTACTATGCCTGCATATTGGCCGAATGGGAAAATCGGACCGGATATTGAGAGAGGAGAGAATCCTGCTGCCTTAGCTACTAACATGACGGGATTTACTGATAATAAATATTATGTATTAAATAGTAATTTAAGACTTGACATTAAAATTCCCTGGATTGAAGGACTTTCTCTTTCAGGGAGTGCAGCTTTTGATAAGGGTATTCATCATAATAGAAACTTTACTAAACCTTGGTCCTTATATTCTTGGGACGGTCATTCGTATGATGCAAACAAACAGCCCATACTTACAAAATCGGTGAGGTCAGAAAAAACAGATCCCAGCTTAACTGAAGCTATGGAAGACAATTATGATTATTTGGCAAATGCCATCATAGAGTACAAGAATACTATAGGGGGTAATCATGATATTGGATTCTTAGCAGGAATTGAGAGCAGGGGAGCGAAAGGAAATAAATTTGATGCGTTTCGTAGATACTTCGTATCTACTGCACTACCTCAACTAGATGAAGGGGGAACCAAGGATATAAATAATAGCGGCAGCGCAAGTCATAGTGCCAGATTAAATTATTTTGGACGTATCAATTATGATTATAGTCAGAAATACCTGTTGGAATTTGTATGGCGTGTAGACGGATCCTATATTTTTCCTGTAAAAGGACGGTTCGGCTTCTTCCCGGGTGTTTCAGTAGGATGGAGATTATCCGATGAAAATTTTTGGGTGAATAATCTATCAAATATTAGTAATAATATAAAGATCAGAGCCTCATATGGATTAACGGGTAATGATCGTATAGACCCCTGGCAATATCTTACTACTTATGGATTTGGGGACAACGGTTATATATTTGATGTTACCGACGAAGCAAAGACATTAAACGAGAATAGAATACCTAATCCGGATGTGACGTGGGAAGTTGCAAAACAAGCAGATATTGGAATTGATGCGAGTTTTCTTAAAGATAAATTATCGATAACGTTTGACTATTTTGATTATCATCGTTCAAAAATACTATGGCAAAGGAATGCCTCCGTACCTACAAGCACCGGATTGACACTGCCGAAAGAAAATATAGGGAAAATAAGAAACCAGGGATTCGATTTTGATATTGCATACCAGGATCAGATTGGAGAACTTAAGTTTACCGTCTCTGTAAATGGGGGACAAGCAAAGAATAAAATATTATTCTGGGATGAGTCTCCGGGAGCACCTGCATATCAACGATTTACAGGCCATCCAATGCCTACTGACCCTAATAACCCTAATAATGATCTATATTATCAGGCTATTGGAATATTTAAAGACCAGGAGGCAGTGGATAAATATCCCCACTGGCCAGGGGCACGACCGGGGGATGTCATCTTTGAAGATGTAAATGGGGATGGTAAGATTGATGCAGACGACAGGGTCAGGAGCAATAAAACTGACGTACCTACTTTTACCGGAGGACTGGGCTTAAATCTGCAATATCAACAATTTGATCTATCTATATTGTTTGATGGTGCAGCGGGAGCTATTAGATATCTCAGACTGGAGCCTGCCGGCAACTTTGGTAATTATTTGCTATCTGATTTTATTGGTCGATGGACACCTGATCATCATAATGCCACAAAGCCCCGAATGTTTGATCGTACAGACCAGTATTACAGATCCCAGAGGAGTACCTATTTGTTGCATAATACAGATTATATAAGGCTTAGAAATATTGAGCTCGGATACAATTTACCCACTGCTGTTATGAATAAGGCCGGTATAGATAATCTCAGAATCTTTGTTAAAGGGTACAATATTTTTACGTATAGTCCCCATTTTAAAGATTTTGATCCTGCCGATAATAATCAGGGAGGGAGCAACTATCCGCCTCAAAGAATACTTAGTGCAGGCCTATCAATTAGCTTTTAATTAAAATAATTTAATTATGAAAAGTAAGATAAATATTATATTGATTATTTTTGTGCTGTTCATCACATTTTCGTGCAAAGAGAGTCTTAATCTGCGTCCGTTAAATGAATATGATTCACAAGCAGTTTGGAATGGAGATGATCCTTCGCTTATCCGCACTTTCGTAAATGGCTTATATATGGAATTGCCGGAGGGGTTTAAAGGAAACAGAAGGTTAGCCAGTTATTGTGATGAGGCATTACTTACATTTAATTATAACACTGAATCCGTAAATAAAAGTCTCATTTCACCAAGTGCATACTATGATTTTGATGATAAAAATCAATCATGCGGTAATTATACATGGGCTAATGTCTATAAGAATATAAGAGGCTGTAATATATTCTTTGATAATATAGAAAAAGCAACTGGAATTACAGAGGAAGAAAAAGATGAGTTTATGGGAGAGGTCCATTTTTTGAGAGCATTCTATTATCAGTTGCTGGTTTCAATGTATGGCGGCGTGCCTATAATAACAAAAGCATACGGACTTGGCGAAGATTATTCTGTACCCAGAAATACGTACGAAGAATGTATAAAATTTATCAGCGATGAATGTGATGAGGCGGCAAAGCTGTTACCAATAGTAGCAACTCAAAAGGGCCGTGCAACTAAAGGGGCTGCCTTGGCATTGAAATCGAGAGTACTTTTGTATGCAGCCAGTGATTTACATAATTCAAATGCAGCGTGGGCATCGGGTTATGACCATCCTGAACTGGTAGGGTATGTCGGAGGGGACAGGGCTTCTCGGTGGCAAGCTGCAAAGGACGCTGCCAAAGCAGTAATGGATTTAGGGGTTTATCATCTTTATAAACCTGATCCCCAGCCTGGAGAGGATATAGCACAAAATTATGATGATATTTTTCTACAAAAGGAGAACCCCGAACATATATTTGTGAAATATTTTATCACTAAAAATCAAATTAATAATATAGCCCGTTATCTTGCTCCCAATGGATGGCATTGTTATAGTGGTGATGCTCCTACCCAGCAAATGGTAGATGCATATGAAATGAAAGATGGGAGTAAATTCTCGTGGAATAATCAGGAAGAGGCTACTCACCCATACGAGAACCGGGAACCGCGTTTTTATGCTTCCATTTTATATGATGGTGCATATTTCAGACAAAGACCCCCCGACATTATGCCTTCAGATACTACGGGAAGATACCAGGCAGGACCGTTTGAAGTATGGAATGCCCAAACTAATAAAATTGAAGTTGTTCCCGGATTGGACACGCGGCAAAGTCCTTTTGAAGATTGGAATGGCTCATACACAGGATATACTATGCTTAAGTTTTTGAATCCTGCAGTTGATGGCACACATGAGTATCAGGACAACCCTTGGATATTTTTTCGTTATGCGGAAATATTACTGAATTATGCAGAATCATGTATAGGACTGGGGCAGGAAAGCGAAGCCAGAAAATATATAAATGAGATCAGACAAAGGGCGGGATTGCCCGGTATTAGTTCTAGTGGTGATCAACTCCTGCAGGACCTTCGGCATGAAAGAAGAATTGAATTGGCTTTTGAAGGCCACAGATTTTTTGATGTACGTCGATGGATGATAGCTTCAAAGGCATATCAGGATGTTAAGGGTATTACGGTTTATCATAAGCTTAATTCCGATAAGGTAACTCATACACCTGTGTATACCGTAAAAGATATCTGGGAGAGAGCCTGGAATCCCAGTTTCTATTTTCTTCCTATTAAGCTAGATGAGATGCACAAAAATGATAAACTCGTCCAGAATCCACTATATTAGAAGGATGTTAAGGATTAAAAAAATACGGGTGACGAAATTTTATATTTTTTTACTGGTCTGCATTGAAATGGGGTCTGTCGGATTTACGAATGTAAAAGCCAATAGACCCCCAACTGAAGAGAAAAGCTTATCAAATATTGTTATTCTTCCCAAAGATACTTCTCAAAAGGGAATAGAAGATAAAATAGCCAATGCATCCAAAGATCAAATTTTAAAATATAATCTTAAATTACTTGCGCCTACTCCACCCATGGGCTGGAACAGCTGGAATTGTTTTAGGGCGGATGTAAATGCGGAAAAGATCAAAGCTATAGCCGATGCAATGGTTAAAACCGGGATGAGAGATGCAGGGTATCAATATGTAATAATAGATGATGGATGGATGACAGATAAGCGAGACAAAGAGGGGCATATTATTGTAGATTCTACAAAATTTCCAAAAGGTATAAAACCCGTTGCTGATTATATACATAGCCTGGGACTCAAATTTGGAATATATTCTTCCCCCGGGCGTTATACCTGCCAAAGGCTGATGGGCAGTTTAGGCCATGAGCAAATGGATGCAAATGACTATGCGGCATGGGGTGTTGATTACCTGAAATATGATCAATGTAGTTATAAGAAATCAGATAATGAATCTATTCAGGCATATAAAAAACGTTGTCGGGCTGCCTATCAACTGATGGGCGACTGCCTTAAAAAGACCGGGCGACAGATTATTTATAGTACACACGACAAGTGTTCTGTTTCTTCCGGCGGTGTTGTTTCTCTTAATGGAGATTTACCATGGATTAAAGGGGTGGCCAATATGCACCGTACCAGTAATGACATCAAAGACAATTGGAATAGAATGCTTTACTGTCTTGAGACTACAGCCGATCTCTGGTCTTATGCAGGTCCGGGATATTGGAACGACCCGGATATGCTTGAAGTAGGAAATACCAGCAATGAAAAATTATGGGGTAAAATATCTGATAGGAAGATGAATCTGACTGAATATCGCACACATTTTAGCATGTGGTGTATGGTGGCGGCGCCTTTGATTGCAGGAAATGACCTGAGAAGCATGAAACCGGATATTGTCAGAATATTGACGAATAAAGAGATTATTGCAATAGACCAGGATCCTTTGGGGATACAAGGAAGAAAACTGATAGAAAAGGAAGCGGACCATAAAGAAATTTGGGTTAAAAAGCTTACCAATAACCGCCTGGCAGTCGCTTTATTAAACAAAGCAGATGAACCTACCACTATTAAAATGACATGGAAGGAGCTTAACATTAAAGGAGAAAGGAAACTGAGAGATTTATGGAAACATAAGAATCTGGGAAGTTTTAAGGGTACTTTTGAATCAGACAAAATTCCAAGCCACGGTGTAATGGTTCTGTTAATGGAAGAATAATCAGATTTAGTTGAAGTAACAGGTTTTAAGAAACTCATGAAAACGGGGCTAACCCCTTTCTAATAGAATATCTAAAAGTGATTTAAAAAATAAATATGAAAAAGATTCCCTATTTTTATTTTATCCGGACTGCTTGTATTCCTCTTTTTTTGTGGTTTATTTTTTCTGCATGTCATCAAACGCCTTCGGCTCAGAAACCAGAAAAGTTACCCGATAGTCTCCAACGTCTGGCTAAAAATGCTTTGAAAGGTCTACAGATTGGGGAAGGTTTGCACGCTACCTTGTTTGCCAGCGAACCCATGATCACAAATCCTACTGACATGGATATTGATTCCAAAGGACGTATATGGATATGTGAAGGATATAATTATAGGCCTAAGCGGAATCCGGGCGATCCTGTGCACAAGGAAGGAGACAAGATCCTGATCCTGGAAGATACGGACGGTGACGGAGTGGCTGATACCAGCAAAGTGTTTTACCAGGGGAATGATGTCAATGCGGCTTTAGGCATCTGTGTATTAGGCAACAAAGTAATAGTTTCCTGCAGCCCTAAAGTATTTATTTTTACAGACACAGACGGGGATGATAAAGCCGATAAGAAAGAAATTCTCTTTGAAGGGATTTCCGGACATCAACATGATCATGGTATCCATGCTTTCACCTTTGGGCCGGATGGAAAGCTGTATTTCAATTTTGGCAATTTTGGCGATAGTTTGCTGGATAGAAATGGAAATATTGTAAAGGATCAGGATGGTATCCCTATTAATGATCATGGGCGGCCATATAGGGAAGGAATGGCATTTCGCTGTGATCAGAATGGTGAGAATGTGGAAGTGCTGGGATTTAACTTTAGGAATCCCTATGAGATAGCAGTAGATTCGTATGGTAATCTATGGCAATCCGATAATGATGATGATGGCAATCGTGGCGTACGGATAAATTTTGTAATGAAGTATGGCAATTATGGCTATACAGATGAGATGGACGGAGCCAACTGGCGTTCCTATCGGGTGAACATGGAAGATTCTATTCCTTATAGACATTGGCACTTAAATGACCCTGGGGTGGTTCCCAATTTATTACAAACGGGAGCTGGTTCTCCTACGGGTATTTTGGTTTATGAAGGAAAGCTATTGCCTGATGTCTTTCGCAATCAGGTCATTCATGCAGATGCGCTTAAGAATGTAATCAGATCTTATCCGGTGAAAAAAAATGGCGCCGGTTATTCGGCTAAAATTGTGAATATTGTAAAAGGGGTATATGATAAATGGTTTCGTCCTTCAGATGTTTGTGTGGCGCCTGATGGCTCTTTATTTATTGCAGATTGGTATGATCCGGGGGTAGGGGGCCATCAGGTGGGAGACTTGAACCGGGGAAGGATATATAGAATAGCACCTCCCGGTGTTAATTATTCGGTATCTCCTCCAAAACTGGATAATCCGGAAGATGCAGTAAAAGCTTTGGAAAACCCAAACTTAGCTACCCGATATCTGGCCTGGAAAGAGCTACATTCATGGGGTGATAAGGCGATTCCGGCATTGGAAAAAATGTATGCATCCGATAATCCAAGATTCCAGGCACGTGCGTTATGGCTGTTAAGTAAAATACCTGGAAAAGGAATGCAATACATTGACCAAGCCCTAAAAAACAAAAATGAAGATATTAGGATTACAGCTATTCGTGCTGCCAAGGAATTAAAGATAAATATTATCCCAATTATTCAAAAAATAGTAGATGATCCTTCTCCGCAAGTTCGACGTACTGCAATTATTGCGCTACACCATGTCCATTCTAAAGAAGCCCCTGCTTTATGGGCAGAATTGGCGAAGCAATACAATGGAAAGGATCGTTGGTATCTCGAGGCTTTAGGAATTGGTGCCGATAAACAATGGGATTCCTTTTTCAGTGCCTGGTTGCAGTTGATAAATGACAAATGGGATACACCTGCCGGGCGGGATATTGTTTGGCGTGCGAGAACTAAAGAGGCACTCCCGTTATTAGCACAGATTATTGAAGATCCTACTATTGACCCCAAAGAAAATATGAGATATTTTAGAGCCCTTCACTTCTATGCTGATTCAGATAGGGAACGGGTATTAAAAAATTTGTTAAACGGCGACCATCCTCAACAGCATTTTATAAATGCTATGGCGCTCTCTCTTATGAATCCCGATAACGTATCCAATATAAGTTCTTTTAATAAGCTTGTTAGCCAAAGTTTAAAAGCAGTAGTAAATCGTCCGGAATTTTTGATTTTGGTGAAAAAATATGATATAAAAGGCCGTAATCCTGAATTGATGAAAATGGTTTTACAAGCTCCCTCTGATGAAATGCGATCCGATGCGATGGACCTTTTGCTCCATTCTAATGGTAAAAAATTGGTTTTACGAAGGTTGTATCAAGATAATAACGATTCTGCAAAGATAATTATTAAGGTTTTAGGCCGTAATGGATCAAAGGTAAGTAAAGATGTGTTGCAATCTTTAGTCCTAGATCCTAAGTATAATACACAATTGAGGAAGCTGGCAACTATATCCCTGGGACGAGGTCGACTTGGGGAGGACCGCCTTATTGAACTAATTGATGCAAATCTCCTTCCCCACGAAGTTGATTCGATCGTTTCAGGTATTTTATTACATGCTCGCAGGAAAGATGTGCGTCAGAAAGCCCGAGCCTATTTTAATATTAGCCAGGACTCGGAATCAGAGTTGTCATCCATTGACCAACTTGTAAAATTACAGGGGAATGTTGATAAAGGAAGGGGGGTATTTGGTACTTTCTGTACCACCTGTCATCAGGTCAATGGAAAAGGGACAGACTTTGGTCCCAATCTGTCCGAAATAGGAGGGAAACTTGCTAAAAAGGCCATTTATAAAGCAATTATTACACCTGATGCAGGGATTAGTTTTGGATATGAAGGATATATCTTTAAGTTAAGAAGTGGGAAAACATGGCTTGGGTACGTAGTCAATAAAGCGGATTCGGAAACCGATATTAAAGTCATTGGAGGTAAAGAAATAAAAATGTTGAATGATGATATTGTTTCAAAAAAGAGCTATAATCATTCCCTGATGCCAACCGGATTGACTAACAGTATGTCTCAGGATCAACTTGTCGACCTGGTTGCTTATTTGAGTTCATTGAAAAGGAAAGAATAAGAAGATATCCTTAAAATTTAAGTAATCTAAATAATAGTTTTTTATGAAAAGAATGGTTCGTTTGTTATTGTCCGTAGCAATTGTTTTGACCCTTATCCCGGTTTTTAATATGGCCGTTAACGGTCAGCCAAAAGCACCGATACATAAGGTAAATATTGAGAGCGGGTCAAATAATGGTTTAGCTCAGACTCCCCCCATGGGATGGAATAGCTGGAACCATTTCCATCATGATATTACTGAGAAGCTTATTATGGAAGTTGCTGATGCCATGGTGGCATCCGGTATGAAAGATGCAGGCTATGAATATATCAATCTGGATGATTGCTGGATGGCATTACAGAGAGATAAGAATGGAAACCTGCATGCCGATCCCGAGCGTTTTCCGCATGGGATGAAGTACCTGGCAGATTATATTCATAAGCAGGGGCTGAAGATTGGGCTATATTCTTCTGCAGGGACAAAAACCTGTGCGGGTTGGCCTGCCAGCCTGGATCATGAAATAGCAGATGCCAAAATGTTTGCCCAATGGGGAATCGATTATTTAAAATATGACAATTGCAATAATCAGGGACGTCCGCTTAAAGAACGTTACACTGCAATGAAAAAAGCGTTGGATGCTGCAGGCAGACCGATCGTGTTCAGTCTTTGCGAATGGGGACTTGAACGCCCCTGGGAATGGGCTCCGCGATTGGGAAATCTCTGGCGCACCACAGGTGATATTCGCGATACCTGGAAAAGCATGATACATATTGTAGACCAGCAGGTTGGATTAGCTAAATTTGCAGGTCCCGGCCATTGGAATGATCCGGATATGCTGGAAGTTGGAAATGGGGGTATGACCCATACAGAATATATAACTCATTTTAGTTTATGGTGTATTTTAGCCGCTCCTTTGATTGCCGGTAATGATATAAGGAATATGGCAAATGAAACCCTTAAGATTCTTACTAATAAAGAAGTCATCGCCATAGATCAGGATCCGGCAGGCAAAGAAGGATATAAGTTAAAGGACTATGGAGATCAGGAAGTATGGGTTAAGCCATTGGCCAATGGAGATTGGGCTGTACTCTTATTGAATCGTGGTGAAAATACCGCTTTTATGACTGTAAAGATAAATGATATTGGAATTAATAACTCGGATGCCTACATTGTTCGTGATTTGTGGGAGCACAAGCAGGTAAAACATACGGATGGATTGGTCCGTTCCGGTGTTCGTTCTCATGGAGTTAAAATGTACAGGATTTCTGTAACCCATTAAATGAATTCTCTGATTAATTCCCGGCAAAAAATATTAGAAATTGACTATGCAAAGGAGAAAATTTTTACAAAACGGAATAGTTGCGGGCGCCTCTACCTTC
>CAYZGR010000004.1:0-98900 GCA_964478125.1 uncultured Chitinophagaceae bacterium
TGGCTAAAGCCGGTGTAAAAGTATTGATGCTGGAAGCAGGTCCTTTTTTTGACCCTGCAAAAGATTCTATGCAACTAAAATGGCCCTGGCAATCCCCGCGTCGCGGAGCTTCTACCAGAGAACGCGCCTTTGGAGATTTTGACGCCGCGTTTGGCGGTTGGGAAATTGAGGGGGAGCCCTACACCCATAAAGACGATACCGAGTTTACCTGGTTCCGTTCCTTTATGTTAGGGGGGAGAACAAATCATTGGGGGAGAATTTCTTTAAGAATGGGACCAAAAGACTTTAAAGGTGGAAGTTATGACGGGGCCACCGATGACTGGCCGATCAGTTATGACGATGTAAAACCATATTATGATAAAGTAGATCGGCTCATTGGATTATATGGAACAAAAGAAGGATTGGTGGATGAACCGGATGGAATTTTTATGCCTCCCCCCAAACCGCGACTTAACGAATTGTTTATCAAAAAAGGAGCGGAAAAGGCAGGTGTAAAAGTAATCCCCGGTCGCGGTGCCATACTTACCGAACAACTTCCGGGAAATAAAGACAGAAAGCCTTGCTTTTATTGCCATCAATGCAACCGGAGTTGTAAAATAGCCGGTGATTTTTCTTCTTCTAATGCATTGGTTATTCCGGCTATTAAAACGGGGAACCTTAAAGTTATTTCGAATGCAGTAGTAAGGGCTGTGACGACCGATAAAGAAGGTCTGGCCAAAGGGGTCTCTTATATTGACAAGGGAAATATGACTGAATATCAGGTGAGTGGGAAAGTAGTGATTCTCGCCGCCAGCACTTGTAATACGGCAAGAATACTTTTAAACTCCAAAACCGCTTCTCACCCGGATGGAGTAGCCAACAGCAGCGGTCTGGTGGGAAAATATTTACACGACTCTACGGGCTCGGATATGTCGGGTTTTTTACCACAACTGATGGATCGTAAACGATATAATGAAGACGGAGCCCGGGCGGTTACTATACTTTCTCCCTGGTGGCTGGACAATAAAAAGCTCGATTTTCCCCGGGGATATCATATTGAATACAATGGCGGTATGTTCATGCCTTCCTATGGATTTGGTAGCGGAGTTCCTCGCATGAATGGTTTGGTGCCCGGCAAGGATGGAAAGAAAAAAGCAGCAGGGGGATTTGGTAAATTGCTAAAGGAAGACTACCGTCGATTTTATGGTACCCATGTGGGAATGGCAGGAAGAGGTCTCGGAATTGCAAGGGAATACAATTATTGTGAAATTGATCCGGATGTAGTAGATAAATATGGTATTCCTGTGTTGCGCTTTCACTATAAATGGTCAGATGCTGAAATAAAACAAGCCAAACACATGCAGGAAACCTTCGCTGAGATTATGCATGAGATGGGGGCAATTGTCACCTCACCTCAACATACAAAGGAAGATAACTATGGACTACACACACCGGGGGATATTATTCATGAAGCCGGAACCACCCGGATGGGAAACGATCCGAAAACATCGGTCCTGAATAAATGGTGCCAGGCACACGATTGTAAAAATCTGTTTGTGACAGACGGAGCGTCCTTTGTTCAGCAGGGAGATAAAAACATCACCTGGACTATTCTTGCTTTATCTATGAGAACTGCAGAATATATACTTGACCAAAAACAAAAACTAAATATATAGTCGAATGGACAGGAGAGAATCATTAAAAGCGCTGGGCCTAACAACTATCGGCGCCGGTTTATTTTTAGAAGCCTGCAATACGGGCAAAAAAAGTCCAGTCGTTCATAAGGACAATCTCAGTACCATAGATACGGTAGGGCGTTATGATGCAGAAATTGAAAGATTAAATAAACTGGAGGCCGAACCGGATTTCTTTGATCCGCACGAGATGGAAACCATTACCGTACTGGCAGATATCATCATTCCAAAAGACGAAGTATCGGGAAGTGCATCTGATGCCGGAGTTCCTGATTTTATCGCCTTTATCGTTAAGGACAAGCCGGAGCATCAGCTTCCTTTAAGAGGTGGAATAAAATGGTTAGATAGAGTGTGTCTTTACCGCTTTGAAAAATCCTTCATAAACTGCAGCGAGGAGGAACAATTAGAAGTGGTAAATGACATCGCCTTTCCCGATAAAGCCAAACCGGAAATGGAACAGGGAGTGGCTTTCTTCAACAGAATGCGCGATCTGACGGCATCCGGATTCTATACCACTAAGATGGGGATTGATGATATCGGCTATGTGGGCAACAGGCCCAATCAATGGAAGGGTGTCCCTGAAGAAATTCTGGCTCAATACAAGGAATATGGTATAAAAGATTTTTAAATTATTAAAAACAATAAGAATGAAAAATAAGTATGTCAAACCTGACAATTCCAGGAGAGATTTTCTTAAGACTGCTGCAATGGCCTCGGCCGGATTTGTGATTGTTCCCCGGCATGTGTTGGGTGGGAAAGGTTACATCCCTCCGAGTGATAAATTGAATATTGCCACAATAGGCGCCGGGGGGAAAGGCCATTCTGATCTGGAGAACTTTACGAAGAACGGGAATGTAAATGTGGTGGCTTTATGTGATGTGGATGATGTCCGGTCTGCAGAGACCCGTAAAGAGTATCCCGGCGCCAAGTATTATCATGATTACAGGGAATTGTTGGAGAAAGAAAAGAACAATATAGATGCCTGTTCCATCTCCACTCCGGATAATGTGCATGCTGTAGCTACCCTGGCGGCCATGCAGCTGGGCAAACATGTGTATACACAAAAACCGCTGACCCATGATATCTGGGAGTCACGTCAACTTGCTAAAGCGGCAAAGCGTTATAAAGTGGTTACTCAGATGGGAAACCAGGGGGGCTCCGGAGATGGGGTGCGGCTTGCCCATGAAATGTATAATGCCGGGCTGATCGGAGAGGTTCATACAGTCCATGCCTGGACCAATCGTCCCGTTTGGGCACAGGGCTTTCCGTTACCCAAACAAAAATTCAGTATTCCCAGGACCTTAGATTGGAATCTTTGGCTGGGCCCGTCTCCATTTTACGATTATAAACCGCAGTATGTTCCCTGGAGCTGGAGGGCATGGTATCCCTTTGGAACGGGAGCTTTGGGAGATATGGCATGCCATATATTGGATCCGGCATTTCGGATATTACCTATTAAATATCCTTCTGAATTCCAGTGCAGCATTCCGAAGAGCTGGACCATTGAGGGAGAGCAGATTGAAAGTACGGATGGCTTTCCCTCTTCTTCCATTATCCATTTAAAGTATCCGAGAACAGATGGCAAAGGAGAAATCAAACTCTCCTGGTATGACGGAGGGGCTTTACCCCCCTTGCCGGACGAATTAGAACCGGGCGAACCCTTTGGCGACAGAGACGGAGGCATATTGTTTATTGGCTCGAAAGGTAAGCTGGTAACCGGTTGTTATGGCCGTAATCCCAAGTTGTTGCCTGCCAAGCGGATGGAAGAGATAACCCTGCCTAAAGAAACCATCCCGCGTGTACCGGAAGGCCATTATTTGCAATGGGTCAATGCCTGCATAGCCGGGTATGGGAATAAAGAGACCAGTTCTCCTTTTGAATATGCCGGCCCTTTTGCGGAAAGTGTTTTGATCGGCAACCTGGCCATCAGAAGTCATAGTTTAGAAGTTGCAAAACATGAACGGAAGGAGGATGATTACATGCTTCCCCGCATGCTTTGGGATGCCAAAGCCATGAAGGTGACCAATTATGACGAGGCCAATCAGTTTGTAAGAAGACAATACCGGGAAGGGTACAGCCTGAATGTGTGAAAGAAGGAGTTCCTTATAAAAAGTTGAAATAAAGCCGGAAGCACACGCGTTTTATATAATTTGACCTTATTATAATCAAATTAATAGAATTTATTCGTCTCCTTTATCGTACATTAGTGGTGTAATAAATACTCTTCTGATCGGGCCCAAAGAACAAAATAGCAAAACAAATCGAATATGAAAAGACTATATTTTATCCCTGTTGTTATACTTTTATTGGCAGTAGGCTTCGCGACACAAAGTTTCTTAAACGTCAATAACCGCGGGCAGAACCCGCCTGATAAAGATAAGGGCTGGATCAGCCTTTTTGACGGAAAGACACTCAACGGATGGAAAGCCAGCCACCCCGAAACTTTTAAAGTAGAAAACGGCGCTATTGTTACGGATGGCCCGAGATCTCATTTGTATTATGTAGGACCTGTGGAGGATCATAACTTTAAGAACTTTGAGTTTAAGATAGACGTGATGACGAAGCCCGGGGCTAATTCGGGCGTTTATTTTCATACTAAATTCCAAAAAGACGGATTTCCGGATAATGGCTTTGAAGTACAGATAAACAATTCGCATAGCGATTGGAAAAGAACAGGTAGCTTGTATGATATTGAGGAACTGGCCCACAAGTATGTGAAGGATAATGAATGGTTTACCATGTATATAAGAGTGTATGGGAAAAATGTGATCGTGAAGTTAAATGGTAACGAGGTGATCAATTGGACGCAACCTGCATATTATGTAATACCAAAAGGACATCCCGGGAGGATATTGTCCAGTGGAACCTTTGCCCTACAAGTGCATACAAAAGGAGACATCCTGTATTTCAAGAATATTAAAGTAAAACCGCTCCCGGATTGATTGATAAACAGAGCTTACTCAACAACTACTAAAGTATTCGGACGGGCAGCTAATGTAATAGTAGTTGCCACGAATGCATGAATATGAGTGAAATCTCAAAAAAGTACCAAATAATCCCTCATCGGCTTTACTTCGGTGGCAATGTATTCAAGATAGGATTGCATGAATGGGATACACCCTATACCAAAGGTATATTCATGCAGATATTTTTCACTTATTGCTTATCAATCGGCCGAAGCCAACTGAAATTAACTTTTATGTCTTAAATACGATAAGCTTAATTTATGTTTTGTATTTTTTTCATGATCCTGGATCCGGGCCTTTGATTAATAAATGCCTGTATCGTACCCGAGTCTTTGTTGTATCTTATCTCCATTTTATGATCGGCTCCTTTATATAATACGTCTTTCCCGGCGTCATATTTAAAGGTATAGTGTTGTATCCCATCGTTCCTGACTTCCGGCCTTTTGGGAATAACAATGTTGAAGCTGTTACCTTTCTCTTTAGTAATGATCGCTGTTTTAGCCGCGTGATCCCTTACTTCTTTCCATTTTCCTAAAAATTTATTGGCTCCGGAGAGGTCGTTTGAAGAAGAACTACAGTTTGCCAGCATAAGTGTTGTTGCCGTCAGAATAAAAAATACACTCAAATATTTCATTGTTTCGTGATTAAATACGACTTCAAAATAAAGTATTTTATATGGATTATACAAGTGAGAGGTATAAATAATTCGCTGTTTCACGCTGTAATATTTTACGGATATCCCGAAGCAAAATAATGGATCTCTTAATCAATATAGTGGATGGAAAGAGATTGCTTTAGTAATACTTTTGGACTAAACTATGTATTGTTTAAGGCATCAAAAAATGCCATGATTCTCTTTCAAACAAACAATATATTTTAAATAATCTTATAAATATTTTACAGTTGAATATACAAATCAAAGAATCATCTGAAAATTATGATGTAATTGTAGTGGGGGCCGACCGTCCTTGAGGTGATCTTGATGTCGCTTTTGGGGATGGGAGATAGAAGGAGAGCCGTACATCATAAAGACAATAAGAAGTTTACCTGGTTCCGGTCGAATATGCTCGGGGGACGTACCCATCACTGAGAGAGGATTACTTTCCCGTTTGGCCCCATAGTTTTAAAGGAGGGACTTAGATGGTATGACGGAGAATTGGCCGATAAGTTATGAAATATATAGTTATGCACAGAAGAGAGTCTTTAAAAACATGGGGTGCGTCGATGTCTGGAACAGGCCCGTTACTTGATATCCATACATTTAAAGCCGGGAGATCAGGCAGTGTACGTAAAATGCTTTATCGGGCGACTTCTATACTAATGGTATTGCTTTTATTCGCCATCTCGCTACCGGCCCAGGTTATCAATTTTAGCGAGGCCGCTGTTATGGCTTCACCCGGAATTGAAAGCCCTGTTAAGGAGACGGCTATTCGGGTATTGCAAGAGGAAGTGGAGCAACGTACGGGGATTAGGTTATCACAGGTTTCTACCTGGGACCGGGACGAGCCGTTAATTGTTTTAACAACTATACATGACGATGGTAAGATAAGCGGCCTGGATATTCCGAAGCGGGACGGTAAAGGCTACCCGGAGAATAAAGCCGAGGGTTATCGAATTACTTTAGAGAAGATTAATAATAGGTATGTTCTCTGGTTAATAGGAGCCGATGAACGAGGGGTTATATTTTCTATTGGAGATTTTCTGAGAAATGCACAGCTGTCAAAAGATAAAATCATATTTAATAAGAAGAATGAAATAGCTACTGCACCGGTATATCCTTATCGCGGCCATCAGCTAGGATATAGGAACACCGCGAATTCCTGGGATGCCTGGACGGTAGATCAGTTTGAGAAATATATCCGCGAGCTTGCCTTGTTCGGCACAAACAGTATTGAAAATATACCTTTTCAGGATGGGCGGAAAAGCCCTCTTATGAAGGTATCCCGGGATACGATGAATGTGAAGATGAGCGAAATTTGCCACAATTATGGATTGGAATATTGGGTGTGGACCCCGGCGGTAGTGGATCTTTCAGATCCTGAAGAATTTAAAGCTGAAGTAAAAAGACATATTGCGTTTTATAAAGAATGTCCTTATTTGGATGGCGTATTCTTCCCGGGAGGAGATCCGGGAGATAATGACCCAAAATATGTCCTGCCTTTTTTGAAGGAGCTGGCCCCGGCATTAAAAAAGTATCATCCTCATGCAGGGATATGGATTTCACTTCAGAATTTTAGTGATGAACAAGTGGATTATTTTTATGGTTATCTAAAAAAGTACAGCCCTGATTGGCTGACAGGAGTGGTTACAGGTCCAAGTAGTCCGGGAATTGCAAGAACACGCTTCAGGCTTCCCGGAAAATATAAACATATTGGCTATCCGGATATTACCCATACGGTGCGTTGCCAATATCCGGTTAAAGACTGGGATCAGGCATTTGCCTTGACGGAGGGCAGGGAAGTTTCCAATCCGCAACCTTATTATTATAAAGAAATCCATAACCGCAATGCCCCTTTTACGGATGGATTTATCTCTTACTCAGATGGCGTACATGATGATGTAAATAAAGTTATTTGGAGTCAGTTGGCCTGGGATCCGCAAAAAAACATCCACAAGATATTGGAAGAATATGCCCGGTTTTTCTTTGGCCCCTCCCTGGCCAAACCTGCGGCTGATGGTATCCTGGCGCTTGAACGGAACTGGGTAGGCCCGATAGAAGCAAACGGGGGAATAGAAACTACTTTTTCTTTTTGGAAAAATCTTGAATCGAATCATCCTGAATTAAAGGATAACTGGCGTTGGCAACTGCTTCTCTTGCGCTCGTATTACGATACTTATACGGCACGAAGAAAAATGTACGAAGAGGATCTTGAGGCTAAAGCCGATGAGATCCTTTTGAAGGCCGCCGCTATCGGACCGGAAAAAGCCATGCGGCAGGCCTTAATGATTGTAGATAAGGCCGATACCCAGCCGGTTTATCCGGAGATGAGACAAAAGATTGTCAATCTCTGTGCAGACTTATTTCGATCTATCGGCCTGCAAACCAGTGTGAAGAAGTATCATGCAAGTGGAGCGGAACGGGGAGCGATCCTTGATTTTTTGGATTATCCATTGAATAATCGTTGGTGGTTGAGTGATCAGTTTGCCCGGATCCGGAAAATGAAATCCCGACAAGAAAGACTGGACAGGATACAGGTAATTGCAACCTGGGCACACCCCAATCCGGGGAGCTATTATGATAATATTTCGAATATATCCCAGGAACCACATGTAGTTACGCGTTCGTATGATGCCACGGATGTGGCCTGGTGGGATAATGGTAAGAGCAGAGCTCGTTTATCAACACAATTATTTCAGAATTTTCCACGACTGATTTATGAAAATGTTGATCCTAAAGGACATTATATTATAAGAATATCCGGCTATGGAGAGGCTTTATTGAGAATAAACGGAGAACGTGTTGATCCTTTGGTTTATAATAAAGAATTAGGGGAGTTTAAAATATTCCCGGTTGCGAGTAAGTTTGTACAATGTGGTAAGCTGACGGTTACCTTTGACGAGCCAAATGAATCAAACCTGAATTGGCGTGATCGATCAAAGATCTCCGATATATGGTTATTGAAGCGCTCCTCTTCTAAACAATATTGAAGTTATAAGGTTGCTAAACGGGTTTAGTTAAATGATCTATATAAGAAAGTTTGGTATCCTCTTGTTTTTTGGTATAGGTATGCCATGCATTTTATTTGCTCAATTTGTTGATTTTTCTAAGTCAAAAGTGTACCTGCCTGAAGAATCGAATGAGCTTTTGCAAGAAGTTGCAAAAGTGTTTAAAGAAGAAATTGTAAAGCATTGTCATATTACTTTACCTGCCGGTCAGAGTAACCTGTCGGAAAGGCAATCACTTTTTGTCATAGCTACGGAAAAACAGGTTACTTCCTTTCCCGCCGAATGGCGTATCGCGATAAATCGGCTTTTATCTACCGGGAAAGATGGATTTAAAATAACCTGTTTGAAGGATAAAAAGACATTATTAATCGTGGGACATGAAGAACGGGGCGCTTTGTATGGCATAGGATATGCACTGCGTAAGATGGAATTGCGTGATGGTCAAATTAGGGTCCCCGAAAATCTAAATATTTCTTCCACCCCTAAAAAATCTATTCGCGGAGACCAATTGGGTTATCGCCCGAAGACGAATGCTTATGACGCTTGGAGTATCGAGCAGTTTGATCATTATATCCGCGACCTGGCTCTTTTCGGGGCCAATAGTATAGAAATTATGCCGCCCCGTACGGATGATGCCTTTAGCAATGAGCACATGAAACTTCCTGCTATAGAGATGATTGTGGAACAGTCCCGGATATGTGAGAAATATGGGTTGGACGTTTGGATGTGGTATCCGAATATGGGAAGCGATTATGTCGATCCGGATTCTATCCAGGAGGAATTAGATGAGCGTGCCAGGATTTTCAGCAAAATACCCAAACTGGATAACTTGTTTATACCGGGAGGAGATCCGGGTAACCTGAAACCTGTCGCATTATTTAACTGGCTAAAAAAAGTGGTAGTGGTATTGCACAGGTATCATCCCCATGCCAAAATATGGGTCTCCCCGCAAGTTTTTAAGCCTACGGCGCAGTGGTATGATAAGTTTTATCAAGAGGTTAATAAAGGTTATTCCTGGTTGGGAGGAGTGGTATATGGCCCGTGGATTAAGGAGCCTATACGGGTGGTAAGGCAACGCGTAAGAAAGGATTTACCCTTACGGCGTTATCCGGATATTACACACAGCCTGATGTGTCAATATCCTGTGCCTGAATGGGATCTGGCGTATGCTATGACCTTGGGAAGAGAATGTTATAACCCCCGTCCCTTTGATGAAAAGCATATTCAAAATGTATATGAAAAATATGCCGATGGAAGTATTTGTTACTCGGAAGGGATTAATGATGATGTAAACAAATTTGTATGGTTGGGACAAAATTGGGACCCTTCCACTCCGGTGATGGAGACGCTTTATGATTATGCAAGATTATTCATAGGGCCTGATTATACTGAATCTGTTGCAAACGGTATTGTCGCGTTGGAAGATAATTTTAAAGGTCCATTATTGACAAATACCGGCGTTCAAAAGACCTTACATGAATGGCAGGATATGGAGAGAATGGCTTCTCAGGAAGTGTTGCGTAATTACCGCTTTCAGATGTGTTTGCTTCGGGCTTATTATGATGCATACATACAAAATCGTCTTTTGTACGAAACAGGATTGGAGCATAAAGCTAAAAATTTACTGGAGATGTCCGGTGATAAAGGATCCTTGGAAGCGCTTCAACAGGCAAGAACGGTTTTGCTGAAAGCGTACGATCATCGGGTTTGTCCCGATCTTCGCCAACGTTGTTTGGCTTTGAGTGATTCAGTATACCTTAGTATTGGATCTCAACTGACCGAGAAAGAGCCACAAGCTGCTAAAGCGGGAAGAGGTAATTTCATAGATCGTATTGACCTGCCCTTAAACGACTCCAAATGGCTTTTAGCAACCATTGGTAACATAACTAAAATACGGGATGAGAATGAAAGGCTGAAAGCCATCCATAAGGCCTTATCCCGCGAAGACCCGGGTCCGGGTGGGTTTTATCGTGATTTGGGTGCGCTGTATCACCCTTGGGGGCATGTGGTTCGACAGAAGACATGGGCCGAGGATCCGGGAGGTTTAGAAACCCCCTTTATAGATTTTGGAGCTAATCTCCAGGGAGAGGATGAGTGGGTAGATGTTTTACCTGTTGGTTTTGACCATCGGGCTATCCCTCATGCGTGGGTGACTACGATTACTACAGCATATAATACTCCTTTTAAGATGCATTATAACCATCTTGACCCTAACAGTAATTATGTTATTCGAATAACTTATGCAGGTAGATTTGATTCACATATAAAACTTGTTGCAGATCGCATATATCTTATTCATGATTATATTACAGTAGGAGAAAAACCAATCTATGAATTCTTAATTCCTAAAGCGGCTTACGCTGATGGAGAGATTGATTTAACCTGGAGCTGTTTGCAGGGAGAGAGAGGAACACAAGTATCGGAAGTTTGGATTATAAAAAGGTAATAATTTAAAAAAAGTTAATAAACATAAAAGGCTACAGAGTTATCAAAAAAGTATAATCCTTTAGGGTTTTATTAAGCCATCTTTACACCAATGAACCGTATTATGGTTCCAAAATTGTTTAAACCCTTACTTATGATTAGGATGATACGTATGTCTCATAAGGTATTATGTGTGGCGGGTATATGTTCCCTTTTACTCCTTTTATTTTCTTTTTCGGTTTTCTCTCAAACCTTTGTTGATCCCTATGTCCCTTCTTCCAGGCCGGACCGTATAAATCTTACGGTTACTGAAGACCCTTCTACTTCTGTAGCCGTGACCTGGCGAACAGATACTTCCGTAAAGATTGCAAGTGCCGAAATAGTCCCTTCCGATGGTAATCCTTTATCGGTCAATAATGCAGATCGCGTTACGGCTGTTACTGAAACACTGGTTTCCAAAAGAGGGTATTACAAAGATTTAAGATGGAAAGGTGTAGCAGCCAATTACCATTCAGTGGTATTTAAAGGCCTAAGGCCCAATACATTGTATAGTTATAGGGTCGGAAGCGACGATTATTGGAGTGAATGGTTTCAATTTAAAACGGCGGGAACAATTGGGGATGAGATTTCATTCTTGTATTTTGGGGATGCTCAGACCGGTCTGAGGAGCATGTGGGCAAAGGTGATCAGAAAGGCTTATGCCGAGGCGCCCCATGCCCGGTTAATGATATATGCAGGTGATATTGTTAACAGGGGAAATCGCGATGAAGAGTGGGGGGAATTTTTTGAAGCGGGTTCATTTATTCTTGCCACTATCCCCAATATGCCTTCTCCGGGTAACCATGATTACGGGCGGGAAAATACGGCTTTACAGCTATCCTCTTTTTGGCGCCCCCAGTTTACTTTGCCCGAGAATGGGCCTGAAGGATTAAAAGAAACCTGCTATTATACTGACATCCAAAACGTTCGATTTATCTCCCTGAATTCTTATGTAGTGGAAGATATGATACAGGATATGCCTGAAGAAGCAGATAAAGACAGCATACAGAGGGAATCCGATAAATATATAAAGAAGCAACAGGTATGGCTAAATAAGGTGTTGGGAAACAATCCCAATAAATGGACGGTTGTTGTTTTTCATCACCCGATATTTTCTCCCAAAGGTACCCGTGATAATAAGTGGATGCGGGAAGCATTTAAGCCTATTTTTGATAAATATAAAGTGGATTTGGTATTGCAGGGGCATGATCATACTTATGCCAGGGGAATGGGAAAAATTCCTATGAAAGATAAAGAGACAAGGTCGGCAACCATGTATGTCGTATCTGTAAGTGGCCCTAAGATGACAGAACATGCTGTAGAAAAAAAATTCTGGATGGATAAATCCGCTATTTATACCCAGTTATATCAGGTCGTAACCATCAAAAATAACAGGTTGGCATTCAGAACCTATACTTCTGCCGGAGCGTTATTTGATGCATTTGACTTGATTAAGCATAAAGGAAGGATCAACCAACTGGTAAATAGAGAAACCGACATTTCCGGAGATAGAGGGAATGTAATTTTAAATTCAAGCACCTTCATAAATTGATAAACATGTTTTCTAAGTTAAATTTTACTACTCTGATTATTGCAGGCTTGTTGTTTTTAGTAGGCGCCTGCCGGAATACTTCCCGAATTTCAATTGAAGAGAAACCCAGGATTGTTATAGGATTAATGGTGGATCAGATGCGTTGGGATTATCTGTATAAATATAGGAACAGGTATGGCGAGGGAGGATTTAAAAGGTTGTTGAGAGAAGGCTTTAGTTGTGAAAATACTTTTATCAGGCATGCACATACAACGACGGCTTGTGGTCACTCATCAGTTTATACAGGATCTGTTCCTGCTATTAATGGGATTGTTGGGAACTCCTGGTATGATCGCAGTTGGGGACGGGTGATTTCTAACGTGGAGGATACGCTTGTAAAGATGGTGGGAACCGAGTCCCGGGAAGGCCGGTCTCCCCGTAATTTACTGACGACAACGATCGGAGACGAGCTGAGGATTGCAACGCATTATCAAAGTAAAGTAATCGGTGTTGCTATAAAGGACCGGGCAGCCATTTTACCGGCGGGCCATACCGCCAATGGGGCCTTTTGGTGGGACGATGGTAAGTTTACCACCAGTACTTATTATATGGATACTTTACCGCACTGGGTACGCCAATTCAATAAAACCAACTGGAAGGACTCCCTGATGCCCGAAGGATGGAAAACATTGTATCCGATGGAAACTTACAAGCTAAGCGAAAAGGATAATGTGGATTATGAAACAAATTATAGTGGCGAAGATCGACCCGTTTTTCCACATACTAAAGCCTCCATTGGCGCTACTCCTTTTGGTAACTTTCTCACACTTGAGTTTGCAAAGGCCGCTATTGAAGGAGCTCAATTGGGAGAAGGAGAATTCACTGATTTATTAGCAGTTAGCCTTTCCAGCCCTGATAAAATCGGGCATCGCTTTGGCCCTAATTCGGTTGAGATAGAAGACAACTATCTCAGATTGGATAAAGACTTAGCTGCTTTTTTTGATTATCTGGATAAACGTTTTGGGAAAAACGGGTATCTTTTTTTCCTTACGGCTGATCATGGCGCGAATCATTCTCCCGGCTACTTAATGAAACATAAGATCCCTTCCGGAGCCGTGCCGGATGAGGAGATAATGAAAAGAGTAGAAATAGCAGTAAAAGAAAAATACGGCCACGCCGATCTTATCCGCTCCCTGACAAATGGCCAGGTTTACCTCAATTATCAAACATTGAAAAAAGTGGGACTCAATAAACAGGAAGTTGCCTCTTTTGTGGCTGAACAATTGAAGAAAGAACCTGCAATTGCCAACGCCTTCCCAAGTATGTCCATAAGTACTACAACGCTGCCGGACCGGGTTAAATCCATGTTTGCTAATACCGTTTATCCCAAGCGTGCAGGTGATGTCCTGATTATGCGCTCGGCAGGCTGGAAGTACGGTTCAATTAAAGGGACGGCACATGGAGACTGGTATCCTTATGATGCACACATTCCTTTGGTCTGGATGGGGCATGGTATTCAACAGGGAAAGACACACAGGGATATAGGCATGACGGATATTGCTCCTACGATCGCGGCCATGCTAAATATTCAAATGCCCAGCGGAACCATTGGCGAAGTTATTACAGAAATAACGGATGATAAAGAGTAAGGGTATAGTCTTTTAAGGCAAACACCTGATCCATACCTTCATTACAAAAAGACATCGTATCAGATTTAAGTATTAATTAAATTCGGTATAGGTGATCAATTCATCAAAATCGTTGAATGGCCTTGTGGTTAATCATAATATTTTTGTCTCTGTGAAAAAAATAGGGTAAACTCAAATACTTTCTCTCCCTATTATTAAAATAGTAGTTTTAAAATAATAAATCAGTGAAAAGTATAATTATTTCAAAAATGGCATTTTTTGTCTTCCTGCTTGCTATGGAGGCATTATGCCTTTCCGCCGGCGCCCAAACTTTGATTCAAGGTAAAGTTTCTTCTTCAGACGGGGCGCCTCTGGTAGGGGCGACTGTAGCCCTTAAAGGAAGTAATAAAGGAACTGTTACAGATGCAGAGGGGAGTTTTTCCCTTAGTGCCGCTATTGGGGATAAACTAACGGTCAGTTATATTGGTTTCCAATCGAAAGAGGTTGTTATTAGTAGCAAATATATCCTCATCAGCCTTAGCCCTGCCGGGAAGACGTTAAACAGCGTGGTTGTTACTGCATTAGGGATCAATAGAGAAAAAAGATCTCTGGGATATTCTGTTGGAGAGGTTAAAGGGGATGAATTAAGCAAGGTACCGCATGAGAGCGCGGTGGATGCCTTAGCGGGAAAAGTGGCCGGACTTAGGATCAGCAATACCTCAAATACACTAAGTAGTGTTCCCCAGGTCGTTATAAGAGGGGCTAAGTCATTGTCAGGTAATGACGCTCCGCTTATAATTATCGATGGAATTCCAACGGGTAATGATGCGGGGGTATTAGCAGATTTAAATCCGGATAATATAGCCAGTGTTTCTGTATTAAAGGGCCCCAGTGCAGCAGCGCTTTACGGATCCCGGGCGGGGAACGGGGTGTTGCTGGTTACCACAAAAGACGGGAAGGGACAAAAAGGGATAGGCGTATCGGTAAATTCCTCTTATACTTCTAAGGTACCCTATAGCTTCATCCCCCTGCAACAGGAATTTGCAGGAGGAATAAACGGATTGTTTGATCCGAATGCGGATCAACAACGATGGGGCCCTGCTATGGGCACCCTGGCGGTATTGCCGAATTCTGATGGGCAAAAAGTCCCATTAAAAGGCCATCCTAATAACATGAAAGACTTCTTTAATGTAGGCCATACCTTCCAGAATGACGTAAGCGTCTATGGAGCAAATGACCGGGGTAGTTTTAACTTATCATTGTCAGATACGAGGGCCAAAGGCACCTATCCTGGTACAGAATTGAGAAAAGATGCGGTTGCCTTATCTGCCTCACATGATATTACCCGAACATTCAGAGTGAGCGCCCATGCTCATTTACTGACCTCTGGATCTGATAATTCCCGCGCCCCGTCTTCCACCAATAAGGATTTTTATTCTCTTACTTATTTTCCTAATTGGCTGGATATTAATGACTGGAAAGATTATTGGTCCGAGGAAGGAATACAGCAAAATGTATGGAGCTCACGGTTTGATAATCCCTGGTTTGACGCCTATGTAAACCTGCGCAAATTTAAGCGGTTCAGGGCTTATGGGAATATTAAATTTGATTGGGACATCAGTAAAGATTTTAGTCTTATGGCAAGGGCATCTACTTTTAATGATAATTATACCTTATCCCGCCAGTATGGTAAATCAGATCTGCATTATCCCAATGGAAGATATCTTTATCAGTCAACCTATACGAATGAGTTAAATACAGACTTTCTTTTAACCTATAAAAAACAGGTTGGCGACTTTTCTATTGATGCTTCGGGAGGAGGGAATTTACTTTTTCAAAATACCAACGGGTCTGTCATGTTCGGTGATAAATTGGTTTTACCGGGCCTGTATACCGCCAGCAATATTGATAGGTCCGCGGTTACTTACCGTAGCGCTTTTACTAAGAAAAGAATTAACAGTCTTTACGGGACGGCTTCGTTCAATTATAAGGATGAAATTTATCTGGATTTGACAGCCCGGAACGACTGGTCCAGTACGCTTCCCGTAAATAACCGCTCTTATTTTTATCCATCTGCATCATTAAGCTTCATCTTATCCGATATATTACACCTTCCCGACTTTATTTCACTATTGAAGTTGAGGGGCGGTTGGGCCAGTGTAGGTAAAGATACGAAGCCTTATCAGCTAGATCAATATATGGATAAGTCGAATTGGGGCAACCAGGTCACTTACTCGCTTCCCAATACGATGGCCAACACCACTCTGGAGCCCGAAAAAGTGGTTTCAAAAGAAGTAGGTATAGATGTGAATCTGTTTAAAGATAGAATTAGTTTTAACGGGACCTATTATCAGATAGAAGACCGGAACCAGATTATGGGGGTAAGCACGCCCGCATTGACCGGCTTTCTTCAGGCCAGTGTAAATGCAGGTGTTGTTCGAAATCAGGGAGTAGAACTTGTTTTGCATGGTATACCGGTAAAGACAAATACTATCAGATGGGATGTGAACTTTGAATTTACTAAAAATCACAGTACGCTTGTTAAGTTGCCGGAAGGAGTAGATGTATTCCAATTTTGGGAAAATACGCAGGTATTTGATCAGACAACCCTGAACGGTACAATTGGCGACTTATGGGGAAATGATGTGGTTCGTGTGAAAGAAGGACCGTACAAAGGATGGCCGCTTCTTAATAGTAACGGTTATTTGCAGCGGGATCCGAATTTGAAAAAGATGGGAAACGTCAATGCCAAGTTTATCCTGGGGTTCCAGTCTTCTGTCTCTATCAGGCGATTTACGATATCGGCAAATTTCACCTGGCGTAACGGCGGAGATTATTATTCGAAGACCATGTTGCGTTTATCACGCGGGGGCAGGCAGGAGTCCTGGTATAAAGGTCCGGGTTCCAGCACCTTTACGGGTATATTGAGCGCCAAATCATTCGATGGCTCCCACGAGCAATTAGCAGCGGAGATTAAAAATAATCCTGGGAAATATAATGGCATGAACGGCGCCGTATGGGTCGGCGGGAGAACCCAAGAGCTTGGCGGCTTTCCTTTAGCATCCAGTAACATTGATAACGGTGCTTTTTTCCCTGGAGTGCGTAGTGACGGACAGGGGGGATATATAGAAAATTTTGGCGGCCCTCAAACAAAATATTTCAGGACGGGACTTATTGTTGACCCGGGCGCCGGGTGGTGGAGCCAGGGAGTACAAACATGGATTTATGACGCTTCCTTCATCAAATTAAGAGAACTCTCTATTGCATATAGTTTCCCGAAAAGTATAGCTGAAAGTATTAAAGCGCAGGATTTATCCTTATCTCTTTTCATGAGAAACCTGATCGTTTGGACAAAGGCGAAAAATCATATAGACCCTGAAATGGCTTATACTCCTGATAATCTGTCATATGAGACCTCTGATGACACGGGCACCCAAAATTTCTTCCGGGAAGGAGAAGATGATAATTCACATT
Organism: uncultured Chitinophagaceae bacterium; assembly: GCA_964478125.1. Lineage (GTDB taxonomy): Bacteria > Bacteroidota > Bacteroidia > Chitinophagales > Chitinophagaceae > FW021-bin31. The sequence goes on from CAYZGR010000004.1 coordinate 17,402, forward strand.
TCCCATGGACGGTGGTGACCGGATTGAGATTAAGTCTTCGGTTCTAATTATCTAAAAAATAAAAATACTTTCAAATGAAACTTATTAAAACTAATAATTTGATTTGGGGCCTGATACTGTCCGCTCTTATTTTTACGGGTTGTGGTAAAAGTTTGACGGATACCAATATAAATCCTAACGAGAAGTCTGCCGATGAGATCAACCCCGCTTATATTATGACAGAGGCGTTGGGTCAGACGGCCAACCAGGTGGCTATATGGAATATGGCGGGAAATGCTACCCAATCGGTGACAACAGCGATGATGCAATATACGCAACGGGATTATCTTGAATTTAATGTAACCAATGCATTCAATTGGTTACTGCATGACTGGAATTACCGTGGTTTTCATTTACCGTTAGCGAATGCTGTGTTCTTGGGGAGGAAAGCGAAAAACAGTCCCGATTCCTTATTTCTAAAAGGAGTTTCGTTAGTATTATCCTCCTACTGGTTTGGTTTCTATACTTCTGCATGGGGAGACGTGCCGTATTCCGAAGCTATTCAGGGACCCGAAGGTATCATGAGACCGGCTTTTGATAAACAGCCGGATATCTTTAAAGGTATTTTGCAGGATCTTAAAACGGCTAATAACATACTGAAAACAGCTACAGTGGGAGGAACGACGCAATCGGCTGATATTCTTTATAATGGCGATCCTGAAAAATGGAGGGCATTTGCCAATTCTTTGCGTCTCCGGTTTTTAATGAGATTGTCTGCAAAAGCTTCCGAGATGAAATCTATGGATGTGGATGTGAAGGCGGAATTTAACGATATGGTTTCCAATCCGGACGAATATCCGCTCATTACTGTCAGCAGTGATAATGCAGCTATCGGTTTTCCGGGAAGTACGGTTACGGATTCCTGGCCGATAGGCCCTCTGGCTTATCCCGACCGGTCAGAGTTTTATAGGAAAAAACCTGCTGCTACTATTGTCAACTTCCTGAGAGATCATGCCGATCCACGACTGACCGTATGGTTTGCGCCGGTTGATGTACCTACCTTAATAGATCCTGATTTAGGACAAGACAGGATTATAAAGAAAGCCGCCAATGGGAAAGTGACCCGATATTTTAAAACCTATCATTCTGGTTTGGATACAAACCTATACACAGGCCTGGATATTGCTATGCCTGATCCTAATTCTTTTAATGGAAAGGATCAGGCTCAGATTAGTGAGGTCAATTCATTGGATCCTTCCGTTTATTCCGATGCCGGTTCTAATCCCTTTACCTCTTATTTGGGGGATATGTGGGGAGAAGATACTCACCCGCTTGTAAAAACAGTACTTATATCGGCTTCCGAAGTGAATTTCACTTTAGCGGAAGCTGTGGTCAGGGGATGGATATCCGGATCGGCGCTTGAATATTATAAAAAGGGGATTGAGACTTCTTTGGATCAGTATGCTATCGCAGACGGCGATAAAAAAGTTTATGATAAAGCTACGCATAAGCTTGTAGCTTTTGATTTGAATGCGTTCCTGGCAGATGCAGCGAATACTTTCAACAGTGCATCAAATAAACTTATACCTATTTTGACACAGGAATGGGCAGCTGATTTTGGAACAGCCGATATGGCGGCCTGGTGCAATTGGAGGCGCACGGGTATACCTGATCTGGGTAAAAACATCATAGAAGGTTCTAATGGAAATAAAATACCTGTACGGTTTATGTATGGTAACAATCCCATGAATTTTAACGGAGATAATGTAAATAAGGCATTACAAGATTTGAAACCTGCGGAGAATACACAATGGGCTAAAATGTGGCTGATCCAGGGAACCGGGGAACCATGGTAGATTGGCAATGCCTCCTCATATAGAGAATGCAGAAGATATATATTGTGTGCTGTAGAAAAAAGGTTTATTTTCGAGATCTCTTTCAGGGGTTCGATCTGATTGCACCTTTGAGAAAACTTTGCATATATAGAATATAAGAACGAAGTGGTGATATAAGAGCCATGATATACCAACAATGGAATAATGACTACACTACAAAAGTCTGTTTTAGCTATTCTCTGTTTCATGGGTATGAACATGCTGAGTGCAAACGCGCAGCAAACTATAATCAAATATCTTTCGGGAAAAGACAAGGATCATACGGTAGCCTGGGATTTTTACTGTACCGGGGGACGCCATAGTGAAAAATGGACCACCATACCTGTGCCGTCTTGCTGGGAACTACAGGGCTTTGGTACTTACAATTATGGGCATGATGAGAAGCGGACTCATAGAAAAGTAGGCCATGAAAAAGGATTATACAAATATCGTTTTTCAGTTCCCGATTCATGGAAAGGAAAAATAGTCAATATTGTATTTGAAGGATCAATGACCGATACAAAAGTCAAGATCAATAAGAAACAAGCAGGCCCGGTACATCAGGGTGCATTTTACAGGTTTAAATATAATATAACCGATCTGTTGCGCTACGGTTCTGAAAATTTGTTAGAAGTAACGGTAAATAAGGTATCTTCAAATGCATCCGTGAACAGAGCCGAAAGACAGGCAGACTTTTGGATATTTGGAGGTATTTTCCGTCCCGTTTATCTTGAAGTAAAACCCAAACAACATATAGAGCGGATAGCCATTGATGCCAGAGCAAAGGGTATGTTTACCGCTCAAGTTTACCTGAAAGGCCAGGGAAGTGCGGTGTCTATATCCGGTCAGATAGAAACATTGGATGGAACGAAGGTCGGGAACTTGTTTACAAAAACTATTGATAAACAGGCGTCTTATCAAACGCTATCTACCCGTTTAAGGCAAGTACAACAATGGTCCCCCGAGTTCCCTCATCTGTATGTAGTTGAACTTTATTTGAAAGACAAGAAGGGCCGGACTATCCATAAAGTAGAAAAACGATTTGGCTTTCGCACCATTGAGGTGAGAAGCGGGGACGGTATTTATATAAATGGGAAAAAGATTCGTTTTAAGGGGGTGGATTACCATTCATTTTGGCCCTCAAGCGGCCGAACTTTAAGTAAGGCGTTAGTGATCAAAGATATCAATTTGATCAAAGATATGAACATGAATGCGGTCCGTTTGTCGCATTATCCCCGTGCTTCCTATTTCTATGATGTATGTGATTCGCTGGGACTTTTTGTGGCAGATGAATTGACCGGATGGCAAGCCGCGTATGATACGGTTGTTGGTAGAAAGTTGGTTAAGGAGATGGTCATAAATGATGTAAATCATCCTTCGGTTGTGATGTGGAATAATGGGAATGAAGGAGGCTATAACTTTGCGCTCGATCAATATTTTAAAAAGTGGGATCCGCAAAAACGTCCGGTTAATCATCCCGGCAGTATTTTTAAAAATTTTGATAGCCAACACTATCCAAGTATACATAGCTTGGAAGAAAAATTCTTACATGAGCATTTGATAATCTTTCCTGATGAGTTCATGCATGGGCTGTATGATGGAGGTGGCGGAGCCGGCTTGCAGGATATCTGGCAATTGATGCGGGGCCATTCCCGTTCAGCCGGCGGCTTTATATGGGATTATGCTGACGGTTGTGTGGTACGGACCGATAAAAATGACAGTCTTGATTGTGATGACAATCACGATGCGGATGGCATTTTGGGGCCCTACAGGGAAAAAGAGGGAAGCTTTTATGCCATTAAAGCGATCTGGTCTCCTGTACAAATTCAACAGCTCCCTATTTCAAAGAAGAAGTGGAATGAAAAACTATCGGTTGAAAATCGCTATTTTTTTACTAATCTGAAACAAGTGAAGTTCGAGTGGACATTACTTGATTATCCAGGCCCTTTTGAGGAGTCTGATGAAAGAAAGATCACGGATAAAGGAGACATTCTATCACCCGATATTGCGCCGCAAAGCTCCGGTTTTATTCAACTTCATCTTCCACCCGAATGGCGAGAATCAGATGCGTTAAAAATTACGGCGACAGACCCTCATGGACGTGAAATATACCAATGGACGTTTCCTATAAAAGACCGAACCTATTGGATTAACCGGTCTGTTCCAGAGGCGGATAATACGGCCCTTATTAAACAAACAGACAGCAGTTATATATTAACCTCCGGCTCGCTTGCTATCCAGATAAGTAAAAAAAGCGGATATATCCTGGGAGTCCGGAGGAGTGGAAACACCTATTCCTTCAAAGGAGGACCTTTTATTGTTGGAGACAGCAGTTCATTAAAGGAAATAACGCAGGAAGGTAAAACCATACATGCCGATTTTGCTCAGGACGGTTATGAAGTGAATTATTCTATTCATGGGGAATGGTTAAAAATTGATTATAGCTACCGGCCTAAGGGTTCCTATCCTTTTTTTGGCGTGGGTTTTAATTATCCGGAACAGAAGGTCGAAGGGATCAGATGGTTAGGGCATGGCCCCGATCGGGTATGGAAAAATAGGCTTGCCGGGATGGAACTTGGACTCTGGAGCAAAAAGCATAAAAAATATCCCGGAAGGGTAGCGATCCACGGATATCATTGGCATAAACCTAAATTTAACGGTTACTATGCAGATTTATACTGGGCGGTATTACAAACCACTGAAGGGCCTATTACTATGATGGTGACCAGTCCCGGTATTTACCTGGGCTTATTGCAACCGCGCTTCCCGCTGCATCCCGGGAAGGCGAAAGCAAATTACCCACAGGCCGGCCTTTCCTTTTTACATGCTATTTCTCCTATTGGCAGTAAATTTCATAATTCTGCCTACCTGGGGCCTGCCGGTCTTCCTAATTTATTTGAATATGGGTATGCGACAAAAGGGCATCTTTATAAATATAGAAATACCTTATGGCTCAATTTCGGAAGCAGGTAAATATTTTGGAAGCGTATCTGACGGGCCGGCATCATTAGAGTGTTTAGTTAGGGTTTGCTTCATAATTGTCAGATTAACTTTATGAATGGCTCGGGTGTGCCTTTAGCATACGTGTATCAAACTCGTGTTATCCTATTTTGAATATAGGAGATACCAAAGCCAACCTGATATCCGCCAATTTTTTAAAATACCTAAGAAATCTCACAGCAATAGTTACAAAGCGTATCTCTGGTTGCAAGAATATGGATGATGGAATACTTTTTCGGGTTTTCACCCCTATTCGCGTATTCGTGGCAACTCCTATTACAGTAGCCAACCATCCAAACACTTTAATAGTTGTTATGCAGCGCCTATTTATTCCTCCGTCTTTAGAATAAATATCTGGTAATAATCCTTGCCTTCGGTAGCGACTTTCCGGTCATAGGCGATCATTTTTCCATTATTAGACCAGTTTACCCATTGTACCCGGCCCGGATGGTTTTCATTATCGGGAGACATATTTTTTGTGATTCCTGTAGCTATTTCTGTGACGTAAACGTTGTTACCGCCTGCATAGGCCAGAAATTTCCCATCCGGGCTGACATTAAAAGTCCCGGATACAGAGAAATCATTATGAGTAATTTGTTTAATAGGGCCGCCGTTGGGGGAGACAGCATAGAACTGTACGATCCCCCTATCGTCTTTCATTAAGAAAAATATTAGAGATCCATCCGGAGCACACCGTATCCAAAACCGGGGACCTTCTATACCGGGATATTTTCTATTGGCGGTGTATGTCAGTCTCCTTTGTTTGACTCCTTTGGGGGGTAGGGGCCTTGTTTGGGCTGTTCCTTCGATCGGCGCTCCCGGAGAAGCATGGGTGACGTCGTCCGGTATGTCGGCAATATATACTTCGGTTAAAGGATGATTGGCCTTATCGCGAGTGTCTCCTAAAAAAGCCACCGCCCGCTTTTGTCTTTCTCCATTTGTTCGTATATATCCATCTTTACCGACCCAGCAATCTCCATGTGCTTTTTCAATTTCGTTACTGCCGGGTTTAGGGTCTTCGGTAACGCGTGAAACGACAACGGTAAACATCTCCCCATTCTTATTTTCTCCGGCGGTATCTTTATTTACTTTTACGGGACCGTAGGGAGCCATGATCCCGACCATTCTCATATCCCTGACCTCTTTATGTTTCTTTTCCAGCTCGGCCATTATGGCATCGTTGTAAGTGAAGCTGATCCATTGTCCATCTCCGCTCCAGGTATGTGCGTGTGTTCCTCCCCGCAGGGCGCCGGGCGTAAAGGGCGGTTGCAGGTCTCTGGCATCTTTGTATATAGGAATGCCCGGCCGGGTTATTTTTACCGCCACGCCAGTTCTCCTTGTTTGAGAATACGGCCGGGAGGAGTCGCAATTTGAAAGCCCGTGAATGAACAATACTTCATTTTCTACCGGACTAAAAGTGGCAGCTGCTACGCCGGGCCCGTATATACTCTGGTGTTTCGTTTGGTATAACAAACGTGTTTCCCCTGTTTTAACGTTGACCATCTCTATACAACAATTCTCGCTTATCTCTGTCTCAACATTCCGGGTGTCGTATACAATCCATTGGTCATCGGGAGAAAAAACTTGTGTATTGTGAAGAAGATGGCCTTTTTTATCAAAAGTTAACTGCTGTTCTTTCATACGGTTTAAGTTCTTCCAGGTTGTAGTATCTCTTCTGGAAAGGTTTTGATGGTTAGGAAAATAAAGAAAGTGATTTTGTATATGGGCTTCTTTAGCCAAAATTCTTCCTGGTAATGTGATCATTTGTGGGGAATAGGATACTAACGGATATATCCAAAAGAGGGCCAAAAGAAGGAATCGGTTTAGCATGAAGAAAATATTTTATTTTAATATCCTATTGATGAACGCAAACAAAAATATGTTCTTTTCCCATAAGCTGCAATCCTTTAAAAGTAAATAATTGCGATTAATTATAAGTTTTACAAAAATGATTATTGATTTATCAATATAGTGGAAATTCAGAGACGCCCTTCGGTATACTTTTATGAATTCTAAGAACCTTCGTTATTTTTGTGTAGAATATTATGAGAGAGGGCTGCGTGATTAAAATAGTATAATGATATAATGATACCGGTAATTTTAGTTATCGTGTTTAGAAATGCTTTTAGAGGTGTCTAACATTTTCATCAATTTTCCCAATATGAAAGTGGGTCTATGTTGGATTTAAAGCTGTATCGGTATTTATAAGATATTTAGACCCCGTCTGACCTTGATGGCGGGGCGTTATTATCCGGCATGCTGATAAAGAGCGTTTTATTTAAAAAAGGGAAACAATAAAAAAATGAAATAATATGGAACCCATAGTTCAAATTTCTTTAGACTTAACAAGTATTGATGAGGCACTGGAAACGGCAGCAATGGCCATGCGCGCGGGGGTAGACTGGCTCGAGGCCGGTACGCCGCTGATCTTGGCGGAAGGGCTTCATGGCGTACGAAAATTACGGGAGGCTTTTCCGGATGTTCCCATAGTAGCAGATCTGAAGACGATGGATGGGGGCTACCTTGAGGCGGAGATGATGGCAAAAGCAGGTGCTTCCTGTGTAGTAGTGATGGCCAGGGCTCATGAAGAGACGATTAAATGCGTCGTAAAAGCCGGACATGATTTTGGGGTAAAAGTAATGGGGGATAACCTGGGAAGCGAAGACATGGTGGCGGCGGCAAAATGGTTGGAAAATTTGGGATGCGATTATGTTATTCACCATATTGGATATGATCAGCGTCGGGGAATTGCCGCCCGTGGTGAAGAAATGCCCAGCCCGCTTGATCAGCTTGAGGCAGTAGTGAAGGCGGTAGAGGTTCCGGTACAGGCCGTGGGAGGGCTTTCACTGGAGCAGGCGGTTCGTTGTCCGGAGTATGGCGCACCGCTTGTTGTGCTGGGCGCCCCCTTGACCATTGACAATGACCGTTTTAAAACGGCATCGGGAGACCTGGAAAGTTCCTTGCGGTTGATCTGTAAAAAAATTCACGCGTATGGCGAATTAAATAACCCTTCTTAAATTGATGGTTGTTTGATTATGGATATTTGTATTTAGGAATTTTTCTTAAAAGAGATTAAAATATAACTGTTAAGTCTAAATTATAAAACTAAATCGTATGAAATTACCAGCAGTTGTCAATTATGCCAATAAAAAAGGAGCTGTAGAAATAAGAGAAATAGAAAAGCCGGTTATAGGGGAGGAAGATGTATTACTTCAAGTATCTCATGTAGGAGTATGCGGGAGTGATTTGCATCAATGGATGGCGGGACACAGCTGGCCGGTTAACTATCCTGTGGTTTTAGGACATGAATTCGGAGGTGTAATTGTAGAAACCGGAGCCCGGGTTGCCAATTGGAAGATCGGCGACAGGGTGGTCAGCGAAACTGCTGCCATTATAGATCCGGATAATCCGATGACAAGGATAGGAAGGTATAACCTGGATCCTTCACGTAAAGGTTTTGGTTATGGTGTTAATGGGGCAATGACACGCTTTGTGAGCGCGCCTGCCCGTTGTCTTCATAAGGTGCCGGATCAGATTCCGTTTGAACATGCCTGTCTCACGGAACCTTGTTGTGTGGCTTATAGCGCAACAATTGAAAACACACACATTAAACCCGGCGATCGGGTAGTGGTACTCGGCCCCGGGACGATAGGTATTTTATGTGCCGCAATGGCACGCCTTTGTGGGGCACAGGTGGCGGTAGTGGGATTGGAGGCGGACAGGCGCCGCCTGGAAATTGCAGAGCGATATGGTTGTGAAGGAATTATTGGTGATGCAGCAGGTTGGGCGGATGCACGCGACGGGCTGGGAGCGGATTGTGTTATTGATGCAGCTGGAGCCAGCATTACGATGCAGATCGCTTTGGAACTTGTTCGCCCTAATGGGAGGATTACGAAAGTAGGATGGGGACCTCAGCCCCTGGGCTTTTCTCTGGATCCTTTGGTTCAAAAAAACGTGACACTACAGGGCAGTTTCAGCCACAACTGGCCTATGTGGGAGCGCGTCATCGCACTGATGGCAAGCGGACAACTGAATGTGGCGCCCATTATCGGCGGCATATGGCCGATTACAGAATGGCATACCGCCTTTGAAAAAATGCATCGGGGAGAAGTAGTTAAAAGTATTGTCACCCCTGTATAAAAAAATAATTAAAGATGAGACTGAAGGATAAAGCAATCATTGTAACGGGCAGTACGACTGGTATTGGCAAGGCTATCGCCCTGCATTGTGTAAATGAAGGTGCACGAGTTGTACTGCATGGCCGGGATCGCCGAAAGGGGGAACAAGCGTTGACTGAGATTGGAACGGATAAAGCGGTATTGTATATTGGAGACCTAAGTGATCCGGATACACCTATAGCATTAGTTGATACCGCATTAAATGCATTTGGCAGATTGGACGGGATAGTGAACAATGCAGCCATGGTAGTTTCTTCTGATATTCATTCCACGGATGCGATCTTTCTTCGAGAGGTCTTTGAGGTCAATACAATTGCCCCGTTTGCACTGATCAAGGCCGCCCTGCCCCATCTCAGGAAGGTACGGGGACATATCCTTAACATTGGCTCTGTGAATGCATATAGTGGTGAACCGGATCTTCTGGCTTACAGTATGTCAAAAGGAGCGTTGATGACGCTTACCCGGAACCTGGGAGATGTCCTGATGAGAGAATACGGCGTACATGTTAATCAGATCAATCCGGGTTGGGTATTAACAGAAAATGAAATTATTAAAAAACGTAAAGACGGACTGGCAGAAGATTGGTATAAGGACCTGCCGAAAGCGTATGCCCCCGCAGGGCGCATTTTACAACCTGAGGAGATAGCTGCCGCGGTCATATACTGGCTTGGATCGGAAAGTGGCCCGGTATCCGGTCAGGTGTTCGAATTGGAGCAATATCCCGTGATCGGACGCAACCCGCCTAAAGATCAGACCACTATAAAATCTTAAATCATAAAAACACCCAGATAAAATATTTTCTTATGCCTAAATTAGCTGCATTTCCCAAAGCTTTTATGGACGCCCTGTGTAAGGATGGTACAATGCGTATTTCCGAGTGGATCGAGTTGGCTTCAGAACTGGATATTGATGGATTGGAGTGGTATGCCGGTTTCCTGGAAATGGAGGATGAAAAAAACTGGCCTGTGTTCAGGCGGCAGGTGGAAGATCGGGGTAAAGAGATCCCAATGATGTGTTGTTCACCGGACTTTACCCATCCTGACCCGGTATTTCGGAGAAGGGAAATGGAGAAACAAAAACGGTGGATCGATATGACGTATGTATTGGGCGGATCCTATTGCCGGGTGTTGTCGGGACAAAGGCGACCTGAACTTACAGTAGAGGAGGGTGTGAAATTGGCGGCAGATTGCATTGAGACTTGCCTGCCTTACGCCGAAGCATGCGGGATCACGCTCATCCTGGAGAACCATTACAAAGATAATTTCTGGGAATATCCGGAATTTGCCCAGAAGACCGCTGTCTTCTGCAAATTGGTGGACCGGATCCACCATCCTTTTTTTGGCGTTAATTATGATCCGAGTAATACCTACCTGGCGGGAGAAGATCCGTTGGATTTGCTCAAACGCGTATCGGAGCGGGTGGTTACCATGCATGCCAGTGATCGTTACTTGAAAGAGGGCACACTGGATGATCTTCGGAAAGAAGAAGGCGGCGTAGAAGGATATGCCAAAAGATTGAGCCATGGGGAGATCGGTAAAGGGTTGAATGATTATGATGCCATATTTACAGAATTGCGACGCGTAGGTTTTGATAGTTGGATCAGTATTGAAGATGGTGTGGATGGCATGGATCAACTGGAACGAAGTGTTTCGTTTTTAAAGAAAAAGATAACCCAATACTGGCCTTAGTAAACAAGATATCTGATCCGATTAAATAAGTATCATGGAATCATACCCTGCATCAGTATGCTGCTTTGGTGAAATACTCTGGGACGTATTGCCTGATGGTCCAAAGCCCGGGGGAGCCCCTTTGAATGTAACCTATCATCTTAATAAATTGGGTATTTCTGCCCAATTGATCAGTCGTGTCGGGAATGATGAAGACGGGAGGAGACTGAAAGATCTTATGTGTAAGTGGAACCTGCAGAAAGAGGGGTTACAAACTGATCGGCTTCATGATACCAGCCATGTTTTGGCCACTATGGGCGAGGATAAAGAAGTAAGTTATGAAATTGTCTTCCCGGTAGCCTGGGACTTTATTGAAATGAATGCTTCTGCATTAAGCACGGTGAAGAACGCCGCATATTTTATTTATGGCAGCCTGGCTGCCCGTAATGATATTTCAAGGGAAACATTATTTGGACTGTTGAAACAGGCAGATTGTAAGGTGCTGGATATTAACCTGCGGCCGCCATTCTATAAAAAAGAAGTTTTGGATATGCTTTTGTCAGCGGCAGATATTTTAAAGGTGAACGCGGCGGAATTGGAGATCATTATATCATTATTTGGAGACAAGCTGTTGCCGGAAGCAGAACAGGCAGATCAGATAAAAGACCGGTTTGAGATAAAAGAAATAATAGTAACCAAAGGAGCTGGAGGTGCAAGCTATTACTCACAAGATGGTGTGTGCCATTCGGAAGGCAAAAAGATTAAAGTGCAGGATACAGTAGGAAGTGGTGACGCATTTCTGGCAGCCTTTCTTGCTTCGCACGCCCATCAAGAAAGGCCCGAAGCAATATTGAACAAGGCAACTGCTATGGGAGCCTTTATTGCCGGGAAAAGAGGAGGATGTCCTGCTTACAGGAAGGAAGAATATCTGAATTTTTTACAATAGCTCAAAGAATTGCATGATCTTATATTTGGTTTTGTTCCTTCAATGAAATAAATTTGTTACAGCTTCATTTTTATTTATTATCTTTAAAAGATCGTCGACCATGGATCATCATATGATTGTTTTTATTACGGGAGCTACTTCCGGATTTGGAAAGGCATGTGCTAAGAAGTTTGCAGCTAATGGCTACCATATGATTATCACGGGGAGGAGAACAGAGCGTCTTGAAGATTTACAACATGACATAGAAGCGGAAAATGATGTGAAGGTTTTACCATTGGCTTTTGATGTGAGAGATATGGATGCCTGTCGGGAAGCCGTCGGCTCGCTGCCAAAGGAGTGGCGGGATATTTCTGTACTGATCAATAATGCCGGACTTGCTATGGGATTGTCTTCAATCGATGAAGGAGATATAAATGACTGGGATGTGATGATCGACACCAACATAAAAGGCCTGTTGTATGTATCCAGATTGATCATCCCGCTTTTGAAAAAAAGCAAAAACCCCCATATTATCAATTTGGGATCTACGGCGGCAAAAGACGTTTATCCCAATGGAAATATTTATTGTGCTACTAAACATGCCGTAGACGCGCTGTCGCAGGCCATGCGTATTGATCTATTGCCTTATGGGGTGAAGGTTACAGCCGTCCATCCTGGGGCGGCGGAAACAGAATTTTCTATGGTGCGTTTTAAAGGAGATGTAGCAAAGGCCGACAAGACTTATGAAGGCTATACCCCCCTGTATGCCGAAGACATAGCCAATGTCATTTATTTTTGTGTAAGCCAACCTTCTCATGTATGCATAAATGACTTGGTTATTACTCCAACAGCACAAGCTAATGCATTGCACTTCTATAAAAAATAGCATATCTCTTTTCTACCCTGTCATTTTCTGATAAAATTGGTGCATCCCTATTTGTATTATTGACTTGAATAAGATTAGAGGGTGATCCAATTCCCTCTGGAAACTATATTTGTTATCCCACCGAAAGGACCAATTCCCGGCTATACCTAGTTTCATTGAGATATGTTATAGCCTATAGGAACCGTTTATAATAAGCGCCAAAATAGGATACTAATCAGTTAATATTGTGGATATGATAATTATTGATTAGATGTTTCTTTGTAATTAATTCGTTATTCCCTTCTTGCTACCGAACTTTTAGGTTATCAATATTTAAATAAAAATTTCATGAACATGAAAAGAGATACTTTTGTATGGGGGATAAGACCCTTTTCATACTTTCTTATTTTTATGATGATTGCTCCGGTATTATCGGTGAGTGGTAAAGTTGTGCCGGACGTCGATTCACATTTATCCGGGCAATTAGTCCGACAACATTTGAATGGCGTCATAGACGTCGTATTACGAGGGCAGATAACAGATGAGAACGGTCCGTTAGTGGGAGTAACTGTTATTGAAAAAGGCACTTCCAATGGAACGACTACAAATAGTACGGGTCATTTTAAATTAAATATATCCAACACTCATGCTACTATACAAGTAAGTTATGTGGGATATCAGACGAAGGAGATAGCGGTAGATGGCCGTTCAACGATAAATATCAGATTGGAGCCGATTGCAAGCGAGTTGTCAGGAGTCGTTGTCACTGCTTTAGGGATCAAACGAAGTCAGAGAGCATTGGGGTATTCTGTGAGTGAAGTGAAAGGCGATGATTTGACAGAAACCAATCAGGGAAACGTTTTGAATGCCATGGCGGGAAGAGTGGCCGGGGCAAAGATATCACAAATGAATGGCGCTTTAGGTTCTACCGTAAATATTATCATAAGGGGAGCGACTTCGCTCAATGGTGATAATCAGCCCTTGTTTGTGATAGACGGGGTCCCTGTGATGAACCAGACTAATAATGATTTTAACGGCGCAGATATGGGAAATGCTATTTCAGATTTAAACCCCGACGACATAGCCAGTATCTCTGTTTTGAAAGGCCCTAGTGCGGCCGCATTATATGGTTCGAGAGCCGGCCATGGAGTAGTTCTCATAACTACGAAAAGCGGAAAAGGAGAAGGACTCGGGGTAAGTATTAATTCTTCTTTTACCCTGGACATCCCGTATCATTATTTCCCGGTACAAAACAGGTTTGCGACAGGAAAGGACGGTGCAAATATTTACGGAGAAGGAAATAACGAAACCTGGGGAGCTGAACTGGATGTTGGAAATAAAGCGGTTATGTGGAATAGTAACGGACAGGAAGTACCCTTAGTTTCTTACCCGAACAGGTTCAAAGATTTTTTCAGAAATGGTCAGACCTATACAAATAATGTTGCTGTAAGCGGAAGCAATGATAAGGGTACTTTTCGTTTGTCGGTAGGTGATAAAAGAAGCTTAGGGGTTATCCCTAATACTAATTTGAAAAGAAATACCATTAACCTGAATACAACCTATGGATTGTCTGATAACCTTTCTGTTACCGGAAGCTTTAATTGGAGTTTTTCAAGATCCGATAATAAACCTAATATAAACGGTAATGACCGAAATGATATTGTAAGAGAATTGTATGAGAACGGACCGCAGATTGATATATCTGCATTGAAAGACTACTGGAAACCGGGTATGGAAGGGTTGGAGCAAATAGATCCTTCTTCTAAACACAATAACCCATGGTTCCTGGCTTATGAAAATACAAATGGGTTCAAAAGGGACCGGCTTGTTAGCAAAGTACAGGTGGATTGGGACATGACGAAGGCGTTGAAATGGACCGCACGTTTTATGAGAGATGCCTATGAGGAAAGCCGGGAAGGGAAAAAAGCTTACAGCACGAGAAAATTTCAGCAAGGGCAGTATGATATAGAGACAATTAAGAGAAAAGAGACCAATTTGGAGCTCAACCTTTCTTATAACAAACAAATAGGAAAGGATTGGAATTTAAATATGCTGGTGGGAGGTAACAGGCGATACCAATACGGCCGGAACCTTCATAACGCGGCTTCCCAGTTGGTCGTGCCCGACTTGTATACCATCTCAAATGGCGTGCCCGGCGCCGTGGTCTATACCAGTTCCTGGGACCAGAAAGCCGTTTATAGTGTTTATGGAAGAGCCTCCATGGGATATAAGAGTATGATCTATCTGGACCTGACAGGCCGGAATGATTGGTCCAGTACTTTACCCGTAAATAACAGATCTTATTTTTACCCTTCCGCTTCTTTAAGTGTGCTCCTATCAGAGATGTTTGCTATGCCACAGTGGATAAGCTATTTGAAACTCAGAGGAGGGATTGCTGAAGTTGGGAATGATACCAATCCTTATGCGCTTGACCAGTATTATTCTGTAGGGCCTGACTGGGGAAGTGCGAAAGAGTTGTATCTGGGCGGCTCCTTAAAGAATGCCAGCTTGTTGCCTGAACAAAATACTTCTAAAGAAGTCGGGTTCGATTTCAGATTTTTGAATAATAAAGTAGGATTAAGCGCTACCTATTATATCTCTGATAATAAAAATCAGATATTAGGTATAAGCATCCCTATAGAATCGGGGGCTACCAGTAAATTGATCAATGCAGGACTCCTGGAAAGCCGCGGCTGGGAGATCAGCCTTAATACCACTCCTGTTTCGACGAAGGATTTTACCTGGGATATGACCTTTAATTTTTCCAGAAACAGAACTGAGATAAAAGAGTTAGCCGAAGGAATAACTGATTTCCAGTTTGCTGAAAATCATGGCTTTTTATTGCGGAGTTATGTAGGGGATGATATTGGCAATATCTATGTACAACCTATGCTTAAGGTAACGGATAAAGGCTCCCCATATAATGGCTGGCCTCTGCTTTCCGGAAGCGGTCAATATCAGGCGGATGAGAATCCTGATCATTTGGTGAAATACGGAAACGTTAATCCGGACTTTACCCTTGGAGTGCAGCCCACTCTGAGATATAAGGCTTTTTCGCTTTCTGCCAACATTGATTGGAATCAGGGAGGTAAATTTTATTCTGAAACATGGATGTTCTTTTCAAATAACGGATACCTTACGAGTACTTTCTCAGGAGCGCCTTATAATAGAGGTGAAGATATCGCAACACAGATTAAAGCGGATCCTCAGAAGTATTTTGGTAAATGGGTCGGGGGACGCACGGCGGAACTGGGAGGATTTCCCTGGCCGGATCCTAATAATGGCCGTTTGGATGATGCCAGTTTTAATGTAGGGGTGCGGGAGGTTGTAAATAATGGCCAGAAAACCTATGTGGAAAATATAGGAGGACCCGATACCAAGTGGCTGGATCCGTTTAATGCCAATAAATATGCGAAGCGGCCCTTCGCGGATCGGAATATATTTAATGCTACTTATGTAAAGATCAGAGAGATCGCACTTACTTATCATTTACCCTCTTCTTTTTCTTCACGGCTCCATATTCAAAATGCTTCTGTTGGCATTATTGCTTCTAATCTTTTTGAATGGACTGCAGCAGGTATTCATATTGATCCGGAACAGGCTTACGATCCTAATGGAGGGAACTGGATACACGGTTATGAATATTATAACACGCTGCCATGGATTGGCTCTGTAGGCATTAAGCTAAATGTAAACTTTTAAAACAGAATAATGATGAGAACAAAAAAAATAAGTAGTTGTGTCATAGTTTTGACCTTACTTTTGGTTGCATTATCATGTAATGAATTTGATAAGCTTAATGTCAATCCGAATGCCAAGGAGTCGGTTTCTCCAAATTTTATAATGACCTATGTACTGGCTAATACCGCTAAGTTGTATAAGTCTTTGGGAAATTCCCAAGCCGATATTCCGGGCGCATTGCAATATGTTCAGAGAGGGACTGATTTCCATGCAGATGAAGTGAACCATTATGATTGGGACAGATCATCATGGTCGACGTTTTACGAGGTCCTTCGGAACAACAGGAAGATATATGAGGCTTCTGTAGCAAATGGTAATAAATTTTTTGAGGGAATATCCCTGACGATGCAGGCATTTCTTTTTGGAACATTAACCGATCTTTTTGGTGCAGTTCCATACTCGGAAAGCCTGCAAGCGCCTGAAGGAAACTTTTTTCCTATATATGACAAACAGCCGGATGTTTATAAAGGGATACTCAATGACCTAAAACAAGCAAGCGAATTATTAGGAGCATCAGATATTTCACAATACAGTGTTGACCCGGAAGCCGATATATTGTATCATGGCAATCCGGAGGAATGGAGAAAGTTTGCTAATGCCCTCAGGTTAAGGTATTGTATGCGCCTTTTTAATAAAAAGAATGAAATGAATCAAATAGGAGTAGATATAGTAAGTGAATTTAATGATGCTGCATCAGATTGCTTTCAAAGTACAGATGATGCAGCCGAAGTGTCTTATATTGGCACCACTGCGGATAATTCGGCTGTGGGAGGTCCGCTAAGGTCTTCGAATCCTCCCTTTGCTACTAAACCCGGCAAGACCATAGTAGATACCCTCAAATCATTAAATGATCCCCGCTTACAACGTTGGGTAATGCCGGTTGAACGGAAATGGGATTACAACGTTAATTCGGATAAAGATATTACAATTACTAATATGTTTGGTGAAACGTATCAGGTTACCCTTATCCCTGCTTCTACTCATGACGTTGACACTTCTTTGTATGTGGGACTTCCGATGAACATGGCGACAATAGATCTGGTGAATTATAACAATGAAGGCACGGATCATTTTACGTATGATCAGGAGAGAAGCCCTTATATATCTTTCCTTAATCCACGATACAGAAAGAACAATGATACTTATCTCAAGATGGAACTAATGACGTATAGTGAAGTAGAATTTTTACTTGCTGAAGCAGCGCAGAGGGGAGGCTTTTCTGTGACAGATGCGGAGCAACATTATAAGAAAGGGATCATAGCTTCTTTGAAAAGATGGGGTATTGAAGATGGAGAAAATGGATTTGACTTTAACGGCTATTATAATAATCCCGAGGTGAGCTATTCCGCCGCCTCCAACAAACTAAAACGAATTATGGAGCAGAAATGGATTGCGGGATGGCTCACGATTGAACCGTGGTTTGATTGGCGCAGGACAGGATATCCTGCCTTTAAGACCGGTCCGGTTACGCAATATGGCGCGGCGCTTCCCATCCGTTTTATGTATCCTCAACCTGATCAGGATCCAAAATACATGGCAAATTACAATGCAGCCATTAAATACCTGGAAAAGACCATCTATGTCCCAGCCGGCCAAAGCGCCGATCATAATTATTCCAAAATATGGTTGCTGCAGGGTACGCATGAGCCTTATTAGTCCGGCAGAGCGGCTCTGGAATAACTTTTTCTTATGATGAAAGATGAAATACCATGAATAATGCCCGTTTTCTTGTTATACTTATTTTATACTTGTTCTTAGGTCCATTTGCAACAGCGCAATATCGAGACTTCTCAAATGCTGTTATTTATACTCCGGAGTTAGGAGATCATGAGTTGCAAAAGGCGGCACAGGTATTCCGGCAGGTAGTAAAGGAACATACGACATTACAATTGCCTCTGATTCATAAGACTTCTTTTGAAAAGAAAGGTCGTCCGGTAATTATGATACTTACCAGGCGGCAGGTACAATTGTTACCGGAAAGTTATACGGGACAATTGGATCTTCTGCTTTCCACGGGGAAGGACGGTTATAAGATAATCTTTTTTAGAAAAGATAATAAGGTTGCAATTGTAGGACATGACAGTCGGGGGGCTTTGTACGGAGTCGGATGGTTGCTTCGTAAGGCGCAGCTCCGCCCTGAAAAAATCCTGATTCCCGGCACTATCAATATATCTTCGACCCCGGCTGCCCCTATCCGGGGACATCAGTTGGGTTACCGTCCGAAGACGAATGCCTATGATGCATGGACGGTAAGTCAATTTGATCATTATATCAGGAATTTAGCTTTATTTGGCGCAAATAGTATCGAGATCATGCCGCCAAGGACTGATGATGATCTTACGAGTCCGCTTATGAAATTACCACCTGTAAAGATGATGGTTCAACAGGCCCGTATAGCAAAATCTTATGGATTGGACGTGTGGATGTGGTATCCCAACATGGGGAGCAACTATACTTCTCCTGATTCTATTGCGAAGGAGTTGAAAGAACGGGATTCTATTTTTCGTCTGTTACCTGAGCTGGATGCTGTTTTTGTTCCCGCGGGTGATCCCGGGCACCTTCAACCGGATGTGCTTTTCCAGTGGCTCAAGAAAGTGGCAGATGTGTTACACAAGTATCATCCTGATGCAAAGATCTGGGTTTCTCCGCAAGTTACACAGCCCACTCCAAAGTGGTATGATGCTTTTTACGAGCAGGTCAATAAGGGCTATTCCTGGCTCGGTGGTGTGGTTTACGGCCCGTGGGTTGCTCAATCTATAAAACAGGTTCGCCGGTCGGTAAGGAAGGATCTCCCTCTGCTCCGTTATCCGGATATAACGCATAACTATAGTTCCCAATATCCGGTGCCGCGCTGGGATCTGGCTTATGCGATGACCTTGGGACGGGAAAGTTATAATCCGCGTCCAATAGCGGAAAAGCATATTCAGAATTTGTTTGCACGCTATGCAGTCGGAAGTATTTGTTATTCTGAAGGGATCAATGATGATGTAAACAAATTTGTCTGGCTCGGCCAGGAATGGGATCCGCATACCCCGGCGGTTGAGACGCTACGTGATTACGCAAGGTTATTTATCAGTCCCGATTATGCAGATCCGGTTGCTCGGGGACTGATGGCGCTGGAAGATAATTTTGAAGGGCCCCTGTTGGTCAATAAAGGTGTAGATTTGACCTTGCAGCAATGGCAGGATATGGAGAAGGACGCATCTCCTGACATACGGGGTAATTTCAGATTTCAGATGGGACTTCTCAGAGCTTATTACGATGCATATGTGCGCCGGCGTCTTATTTATGAAACCAACCTGGAACAGCGTGCACGGGAAGTATTGGCAATGGCAGATTCTTTAGGCGCGAACAGGGCTGTGGACAGCGCCCGAAGGATACTTCTACGGGCAAAATTATATCCCGTTCGTCCGGATTGGCGTCAACGATGTTTTGCTCTGGCGGATTCCCTGTTTGAAAATATCGGGTCGCAAACTTCGGTAAAGCGATATGGGGCCAAACGGGGAAGAGGTGATTTTATGGATCATATTGATGCTCCTTTAAATAATTCAGGCTGGTTGTTATCCCGCTTTTCAAAAATCAAAGAAAAGAAAAGCGAGCTGAGAAAACTTACTGCTATTCAGGCTTTGTTACACAGGACGGATCCTGGTCCGGGAGGGTTTTATGATAATTTTGGATCGTACGGCAGTTGGAAACGAATAGTCTATCCTAAAACATGGGCTGAAGATCCTGGAAATGTTTATTCTCCTGTTATTGATTTTGGGGTTTCTCTGACGGATGTAAATAAAGATACAGTGCCCCTGGCTTGGAGGAGCCAGATCACTACCCATTATCAAACCCCTTTGATGATTAAATATGATCATCTGGATCCGAAGGGCGCCTATGATATACGTATCAGTTATACGGGGCGGTTTCATTCTAAGATGAAGTTGGTTGCAGATAATCAATTTATTATCCACGATTTCATTCAAACAGGCGGCCGAAAGGCAGTCTATGAATTTCCGGTTCCCGGGGCGGCCGTATCAGATGGATCTGTTATCTTTTCATGGACCTGTGCTAAGGAGGGAAGAGGAGCACAGGTAGCTGAAATATGGTTGATAAAGAAGTAAAAATTAAAAGGTAAGAATTAAAAAAAGAGGAAATAAAAAGTAAAATAAAATGGATCTAAAAGTAAGCGAAGTCAAAAGGAAATTGAAGAAAGGACAGGTTTGTTTTGGTACGATGCTTCGAATATTAAAATCATCCCAGGCCGTAGCTATGTGTGCATCTGAAGGATGGGATTATATCATATTGGATACGGAACATAACGATTATAACCCGGAGACCTTAGGCAATCTTTCTTTAATAGCCAGATATGAACGTATTGGTTTATATGTAAGAGTACCTGATAAGTTATATCATTTAATGGCACAAACGCTGGATATCGGTGTGGAAGGTCTTGTACTCCCCCAGGTTAGTACTCGTGAAGAGGCTGAGCAGATTATCCGGAGTGTGAAATATGCGCCAATGGGACAAAGAGGGGTAAGTATTTCTGCTACGACTACACAATACAGGGATTATGATGTTGTTCAATATACGCATTGGGCAAATGAAGAGTTAATGACCATTGTTCAAATAGAAAGTGAAATAGGATTGAAAAACATGGATACATTTTTATCGGTTAAGGGTATAGATGCGGTAATGGTAGGGCCTTCCGATCTTTCTCAGGATATGGGGATCCCCGGTCGATTAGATCATCCCCGAATGGAATCTGCACTTCGCCAGGTTATAAAAGCTTGTAATAGACATGGCGTGGCCCCGGGTATCCATTTAGCGGATATGGATCTGGTGAAAAAATGGATAAAAGAAGGCATGCGCTTTGTGACCTATAGTTATGATACGAAGCTTTTTAAGGATGCTTCCCGGGATGCCCTTAACGACCTTCATCGTTTCACTCAATCATAATCTCAGGCCGGCTGCTACATCCTCCGGTTCTATTAAGCTTTCCGGAAACGAATCTTTGGCAGGATAAAGATCCAAAAGATGGATTGATTTATCAATATAAGGTAATGCGGAGCCGGTATCTGATTTTAAATTTATCCTGCCGGAGTTGTCATACACGAGATGTTATATGATATTATTAATATGCATTTGGGCGAATAGTTAAATCGAGAGTACATTATGCAGGTTTTAAAAGGGCTTTATCAGGTAGGGGGTGATATTAATGGGATTACTTTTGATGAACCGGGTGCTTTGTATAATGATGCTAATTCATATATTCTGGATACTTCTCATGGATTGGTGATGTTTGATTGTGGTTGTGGAGATACGATGGACCAGATTTTTGAGAATATGAGCTATTGGGACTTATCCCCGGATGATATCCGCTATTGTTTTTTAACACACCCACATTACGACCATGCAGGAGGCGCCTATTTATTGAAGGAAAAGGGAGTCAAATTTATTGCCATACGGGAAACAGCCGAGGCTGTGGCTTCGGGTGATGAACGTTGTTGCGGTTATCTTTATCACAAAAGTTTTCAAACGGTAAAGGTTGACCGGATTGTACAGGATGGCGAAGAGCTGGAGGTGTTGGGCGTTGAGTTTCGCGTCATGCATTTGCCGGGCCATAGCATGGGTTGTACTGCGTATTCTTTTCTTTGGGATACCAAACAATTGGTAATGAGCGGCGATGTAATAGGAACCTTGTTAAGCGGAGATTTTGGATGGAGCGGATCCATTGATTTTGACAAGAAAAAATATATAGCGTCTTTAATAAAGTTTGCTAAAGTGGATATGGATATAATGTTGCCCGGCCATGGAATGATCTATTTCCATAAGCCGCGCAGGAGAGTGGAGGAGGTACTTAATGCAGCATTAATGGAGTGGAGATAAAAATAATACCTTATGGAACAGTCTATTAGAAGAAATAAACTTTTCGTGGCGAGCTGTCTTGCTATCGTTGTAGAGGCTTTGTCTTTTGGCATACGTGCCGGCATTATGGACGATCTTATGAAACAATTCAGTCTGAGTGCAGAGCAAATCGGCTGGATCGTGGGTACTGCTTTTTGGGGATTTCCGTTAGCCGTCATACTCGGTGGAGCCATTTTGGATATGATTGGGATGAAACGATTGATGATGATTGCCTTTGCGCTTGATCTCATCGGCATCGTATTTACTATTTTTTCTACGGGCTTTGTGAGCCTTTTTATTTCTACGCTCTTTATAGGAATCGCCAATGGCGCCATTGAGGCTACTACCAATCCTCTGACAACTACCCTTTATCCGGATGATAAAACCACTAAGCTCAACCACCTTCATATTTGGTTTCCCGCGGGAATTATTGCCGGTACGTTGATCTCATTCGGATTTAAAAGTCTTGATATCGGGTGGCAATGGCAGATGGCTGTCATGCTTATTCCTACGATCTTGTACGGATACCTCTTTTTAAAACTTGATTTTCCTGTTACCGAACGGGTATCTTCCGGCGTTTCTTCTAAAGAGATGTATAAGGCCGTTTTAAATCCTTTGTTCATTTTTATGATGATCTGCATGTTGGGCACTTCGATCACAGAGTTATTTACCAATCAATGGGTAGGAGTGTTATTACAAAATGTAACCCGTAGCGCCATATTGATACTCACACTTGTTACTGCGGTTCAGGCTATTGGACGGAGCTTTGCCGGTCCGGTGGTTCGTCGCGTATCTTCTGCCGGTTTATTACTGGCTTCTGCAGTTGTATCTACTATTGGACTTTATTTGCTGAGTACTTTATCTGGCGGAGCTATATTTATCGCCGCCATTATTTTTGGAATCGGGGTCACTTATTTCTGGCCCACCATGCTGAGTTTTGTGTCCGATAATATACCTAAATCGGGGGCTTTTGGGATGGATTTACTGGGTGGCGTAGGCATGTTCGCAGTATCCATTTATATGGTTTTTATGGGGGGATATTATGATAATTTGCTGGCCGGAGCATTGCCTGCAGGGGCAAATGTAGAAGCATATCGGGCGGCAGCGCCCGGGAGTAGTAAGGCCGAACTCTTCCAGCAAGCTCAAATAGCTGCGGGACCTCAGGTAATCCGCGTAACCAATCTTATTCCCCTCATTTTAATTTTTGCTTTTCTGTTCTTGTTTTTATATATGAGGTCTAGAAAGAAGAACCGTATATCATCTGAGAGTGACACTTTAAAATTTGAAACAAAATAACAGGTTACTTATCACCGTTATCCCAAAAGACAGGTGAATGGACTAACAATTCAGGATATCCGATCACGCATTTAATGTTTCTTCTCCTGTTGTTTTTCCCTTTCTTTTGGACGGTTGAAGGTTGGATCATTAATTGTTATTAGCCCTTCTTTCTGGTTGTGAAAAGGACTTGAAGGGTGTTTTTGTGATGGGTATCTGAAACTTTAACCTATTGTTTACTTCCTCTTTATCCGATAAGGAGAAGGAGTTGTTCTATTTCCAAATATTTTTAATGGCATAGGCTTTGGCATCACCGGAGGGCGGCAGGCTATACATTTGTTCTACTGTTCGCAAAATGTGATAAAGACTGATAGAATCATTATAATTTCCGGGTTTTACCTTCTCTCCTACAAAGATAGTTGGGATATGATTGGCCCACGTGTCATTATCTTCATCATAGGTAAGAATAAACAGACTGTTATGCGACTGAGCCCAGTTAATATAATGGGATAGATTATCTTTCAACCATTTATCTGCCAGACGAATCATTTTAGGGTCTCCGCCGTGGTTGTGCATATCGTGATCCAGATCGGGTATAACCATGGCGACCGTAGGCAGCTTATTAAAATCATCCGGAAAGGCTGTCATGGGAAGACTTACTACCTGGCCGTCCAGTCCATTTTCTTTAGCATCCTGCCAGTTAACCCACGGACAGTGTTTTCTGCCATAAAGCGGGTCGCCGTTTAACGGGCTTTTTCCGTAGGTACAACCTGTAAATCCCACCTCAGGCATGGATTGGGCATAACCAATAAAACTGTAGCCGGCATCAATCAAGGCCCGTCCGAGATTAGGTGTTGTAAAGGGACTGTCAACAGGAATACACCCATCATCCTTTACGCCCTGCAGAGACCCGGAAAAGAGCCCGATATAATTGGGTTGGCTCGGATGAACGAGACCGTGGGCATTGGTAAAGTTTGCGCCTTCCCGGGCCAGTTTATTGATGTAAGGAGTTAAATCAGATCCAATAATTTGGTCATAGCCATGATTTTCTTCAACTAAAATGACAATATGGTCGGGAGTGGGTAAATGAGGGTTTCCATAATGAGCGTTCGCTGTGTTACTCTCCTTTTTCCCTGTATTGTTGCAACTAAAGCATGCAATCAGAAGTAAAAAAACAATGGAAATTTTTAGTGTTTTCATGGTATTGTCATTAAGTGTTTGAATAAAACGCTGATACTATTTTAACTTTTTTAATGGGGGAAACCATCTTTCTGCATTTTTATAATATATTTTGTCTATTACTTTCTGAGGTAATTTCAAACCTTTGAAGGGTTTATCGAAAGAGGAGGAATGCATTGTATTCTTGGTGCAAAAGAACTCCCAGTTTTTTAACCAGGCTGTATGCACAAACTCTTCAAATTCTTTGGGGTTTTTGGATCTGTCGGAGATCCGGTCGGTGCCATAAATGATCCTATCCTGATATTTAATAAAAAAATCATGAACCTTTTTCCAGTTTTTCATAGCCTGATATTCCAGATGCCCTATCCGGGCAGCCACATCCACCGCCATGTTGGGAAAGCGATCCAGTCGTTTGGCCAGCTCATCCGTGCTCCACTCAATACTTCCGAGATGGGCGCCTACAAATCGAAGATCGGGATGCATGGCTAACAGGTGATCCCGGGCATTAATCTGATCTTCGTAAGAAGGATACTCGGGATGTAAATACATGTAAAACTCAGGGTGCCTGCTATAGTACCTTTTGTCAGCGTTCATGGTCATTTTATCCATAGGCAGCCAGCAATCTTTAGGCTCACCGTTGTGTCCGATTACCGTAATATGATTTTTGATAATGAAATTAAATATGGGGTTAAACCGTGGATTGTCAATCCTTACAAAATGGCCCGATTTATCTTTTAATTCCATGCCGATGTTCTTATATACTTTTACGGCTATAGCCCCCATTTTAAAGGAATGTGCCAGGCTTGCGATGGCCTCATCCTGCCAATGGCTACTGTTCCAGTCTTCAACGGAAAAGGTGGTGGCGAAAGCGACCAAGCGTGGAAAAGCTTTCATATGTTGAATGGCATCTCTTTGCTGGATCTTAATTCCGGGAGGCTCATCCACAACAATTGTCAGGAGACGAAAATTATCCAGTCGCGCCTGATGAACTAAAGAAGTATCGGTGGTACGGATATGTACGTGGGCATCGATCTTTCTGACCTGCTTGAAATCTGCCATGGAGTAAAATCGCTCCTGCCCCCATAAAAAACCGGGAATTCCCGTAAAGATGAAAACCAGGCCAAGAAAGCCCAATTGCTTTGCTGACATTTATTATACTTTAAAAAAGATCTTTTTACGATAGAGCCAGTAACATGCATACCACTCACAGGCAAATATGGATAAGGCACAAAGGATCAATATGAAATTATGAGGTAATCCCATTGGGGAGAATACGCCGTGAACGATGGTATTCGCGTAATCGCGGAACCAGTCTTTAACTACTATCTCAAAAAACAGATAAATAAATATAGAATTCATGCCTACAATGACAAAGAACTTCAAGAAACGTTTATGTCCTAAAACATCAATCCAATAATAAAGAAATGCTAAAGCAAGCAAACACCACCCACCCGTAACAAGGGTAAATGAAGAAGTGGCAATACGCTTTATTATGGGAGTTATTCCGGCCAGGTCCAGGAAATAACCTGCGGCCATTAGTAATAACCCGAAAATAAGGATGTTACGGATACGGCCCTTATACCCTGCTTTCTTCAACAACCACTTACCTGCTACCGCTCCCCAGATGGTGTGCGCAGCGGTAGGTATGCAATTAATGGCTACCCATCCGCCCGAATTTATTTTGTTCATCAGAATCAGATCAATATAGTTTCCGAAATTATGTTGATCTACAAAGGGCTGATCAAAGCCCGGGACGTTTATAAACCTGTAGAGGCATTCCGTTAAAATGAGTAGACCTACACTAAACAGGATCTGATAACCGGTCTTCCATCGGAAAATCAAGAAGGCTACCAGCATGGTAAAAGACAGCTGTGTGAGTACATCCCATAGTTCAAAACTTAAAGCGGGTAATTCATGGTAATTTGTAGGTACTGCATAATCCAATACTCCCCAAAAGAACAACCACCAGCTTCGTTTCAAGGCGTGTTGGGTCTGTTGCGCCCAGCTTCGCCCTTTGGCGGTTTGCTTGGTGAGGGAAAAAGCCATGGCTGTACCGGCTATAAACATGAAAGCGGGTTGTATGAGATCCCAGAAGTGTAACCCATGCCATGGATGATGGGTAAATTGAACCGCAATTGAATGGAGTAGAGAGTCGGGCCCGGACATTTTCAGGACATACCCGTATAGTCTTGTACTCTCAACCATCAGCAGTACCATTACCAAACCCCGATAAAAATCCAGGGATGCCAATCTTTGTCCTTTACCAATGGTCTTTTTTAATTCGGTACCCACTGCGATTCCCGAGAGCGGGCGGGTTGTGCCGACCGCATTTTCCTCCGGGTCCGTGTTAGTTGATGAAGGCATGATAAGTTAGGGGTTGATGAATATCGGTTATTGTCATCTTCCTCATACAAAGGTAGGGAAACCCTATTACCTTTATTCCTTTTTATTGACAATTTATTCTATTATTTTGATATGGGAGCCTGACGATCCTTTCTTGTTTGTTTTTGTCATATTTTAATGACAATAGAAAGAAAAAGCTATGTATTTATCAATATAGTGGATTGTCCGATAGGCGTAGCTGCTTATTTTTGTTTAGTAATCTCCTTAAATATTATTGAGCATTACCAGTTATGAGCATACAGAATATCTATAAATGGGCCGGATCAGTGAGGATGATTGTTGTAATATTCTTTATTTTTGCCTCCGCGGGAAAAATACAGGCACAGCATGTACACCCTCTTTTATATCATGAGGATCATAAAGTAATAGTAATTGCACATCGTGGCAATCATGTGAATGTCCCTGAGAATACACTTGCAGCTTACCGGGAAGCTATTGATTGTGGAGCGGATTATGTGGAAATTGATCTCCGTACTACTAAGGATGGACATTTAGTAATTATGCATAATGCTGAGGTAGATGAAAGGACGGATGGACAAGGGGCCGTTAGAGATTTAGATTATAAAACTATAAAGGGATTAAAGATCCATGCTGTAAAGAAGGGGGATCGTAAGATTTATCATATACCGGACTTAAAATCGGTACTACGGCTTTGTAAAGGGAAAATAAATATTTATCTGGATTTTAAAGATGCCGATGTCATACAAACCTATCAACTGATAAAGAAGATGGATATGCAAGATCATGTTGCAGTATACCTGAATAAGGAACAGCAATATAAGGAATGGAAGGAGACGGCACCCCATATGCCGTTAATAGCAAGTCTTCCGGAGAAGATGAGCTTAAGGCAGTTGGATAGCTTACTCCGGATCTATAAAATAGATATTGTAGATAATGTTTACGATCCGGAAAAGATCAGATTCTTGCATGAGAAGGGCATTGCAATATGGTTGGATGTAGAGGGAGCCGATGAAGATTCAACTGTTTGGAGAAGGACCTTATCCTTGAATCCCGATGGTTTACAAACGGATCATCCGGAAAAATTGATCCGTTTTTTGGAAGAGAAGAGGGTAAGATAAAAACCTGACGATATAATGACGAAAAGATTAACCGCTTTTACCATATTATTCCTTAGTATAATACAGGGACTGTATGCCCAGACATCCAGTCCGGTTATAGAAAAGGAGTTGATTTTTCCCTTACAAAGCCAGCATGTTCATTCGAGCAGCCTGGTTTATTTACCGGATGGTGATATTCTTGTCGCCTGGTTCCAGGGTAGTGGAGAACGGAAAGCCGATGATGTAAAAATAATGGGAGCCCGGCTTAAAAAGGGAGATAAAAAATGGAGTCCCCCTTTTTTGATGGCGGATACATACGGCCTTCCGGATTGTAATCCCGTTCTGTTCCTTAATCACAAAAAGAAGTTATTTCTGGTTTGGATTGCCGTACAGGCTAACCGTTGGGAATATTCTATTATTAAATACCGTACTTCTGAAGACTATAAAGGTAACGGGCCTCCTAAATGGAATTGGCAGGGTAACATTCTTCTGAAACCGGATAAGCATTTTGCTGAAGAAGTAGCCTCTAAGTTTAAAAAATTACCCAAAAATACTTCCGGATGGTCCGCATATGCACCCCGTTATGATGATATGATCATCGCGGCCGGCAGAGATGAAGGGAAGCGCAGCCTGGGATGGCAGACACGGATCCATCCTTTGTTGTTATCCGGAAATAAAATTCTGCTTCCCCTTTATTCTGATGGATTTAATTTTTCTTTAGTAGCTATTTCTGATGATGATGGTTTGACCTGGCGCCCGAGTCTTCCTATAGTAGGACGTGGAAATGTACAACCTTCTTTAATCCAAAAAAAAGAGGGTACTATTGTAGCCTATATGAGAGATAACGGCGATGCACCTGCAAGGGTACAATGGAGTACTTCCGCGGATCAGGGAGAAAGCTGGACTGCAGCTCGAAAAACGAACCTTCCCAACACTGCGAGTGTAAAAGTGCTACAATTGCAAAACGGAGATTGGGCGCTCTTGGGTAATGATGAAGAGGATGGGCGATACCGGTTGAGTTTATATCTGTCGAAGGACGAAGGCAAAACCTGGAAAAGGAAGCTTCTTCTTGAAAATGATGAAACTAAGGAGGGGCGGTTCTCTTATCCCTCAATGATCCAATCACCGGATGGATTATTACATATTTCTTATTCTTACGTACCCGAAGAAGATAAAGAAGCTATAAAATATGTTGTTCTAGATCCGCGCAATATGGTTTATATCTCTAAATAAAAAGATCCACTTTTAAGATGAAATTTATTCTTACCATATTATTTGTCCTTTCTTTTTTACCGGGCGTTTCCGGCCAGGTCTCTGATACATCTTTTATTCAACCTGTATCTGTAAAATATAGTTTATCCGGAGAACTGAAAGGAAGTACGCTTAAAAAGGTGGTTATAGATTATAATGACAGGATCTATGTGCTAACCAATGAAGGATTAGGGAGAGTACAGGGAGATCAGATTGTAAAAGATTTACTTTACCGTCCGCTTGCAGATAAGATTCCGCTGGACATTACCATACAGGAGGGGACCGGCGCCCTTTACTATTTATATAACGATCATTTCTTATCCAACACAGATGCCGGTAAACCTTTTGGTAAACTTCCGTATGGCCAATTTGATAAGATAGCCGTCAGCGCAGACTCGGGTATATTATTATCGGGTAACGGAACGATCGGTCTTTTTAAAAATGGAGCATTACATTTAATAAAGTCGCCCGCCGGATCCGCACTTGCAATACAGTCCTATAAAAATATATTTTATATACTTTACGCTGATGGCGTTTATAATCTGGAGCAGAATAAATTGAACCTTATTAGTAAAGGTCATGGATTAAAAGATTTTACATTCCGTGATAAGGAGATTATTTTAGGGACAAAAAAAGGATATTATGCTATAGATAAATCGACGGGAGATACGGTTATTCCCCTTCAGATGAAGATTCCCATCCAGAACATTAATGAATTGATGATTTCGAATGGTAAATTGTGGGCGGGTACCGGCAAGGGCGCTTTCATGAAAAAGAGAGAGGGTAAATTCCGTTATTATGCCTCCAAACGCTGGTTAAATGAAGATAACGTTATCAGTATGGCCTCGGATCCCGATGGAAATATGTATTTTTTGACGCCGACCGGATTGAATGAAATACAATTTACCCGCATGACTTATTTGCAAAAAGCAAAATATTTTCAACATGAGATCCGTAAACGTCATATTCGTTACGGACTTTTGGCTTCAGATATATTGAATACACCCGGAGATCTTGCTACTGCCGAGATGGCGGATACGGATAATGACGGCTTGTGGACTTCTTTTTATCTGGGCAGCCAGGCCTTCCGTTATGCGGTAACCAAAGACCCCCGGGCCGGAAGATATTGTTGGGAATCTTTTGCTGCTTACGAAAGGCTCCTTTCTATTTCTTCTGTTAAAAATTTCCCTGCCCGGACGTTTGAACGTACCGGTTATAATGCCAGTAACCCTTCGGGAGAAAAATGGCGGCCCTCTCCAGATTCGGGATGGATCTGGAAAGGCACTACCAGCAGTGATGAATTTGTAGGGTATATTTTTGTTGCAGCCATGATGGATGAGTTTGTCGCGCAAACAAAAACAGAAAAAGCGCGTGTGGCCCATTTTATTGACAGAATTCTTACTCACATTATCAAACATAATTATAACTTTGTGGATGTAGATGGTAAACCAACGCTTTGGGGAAGATGGAACCCGGATTACATTAATTCGTATGCCAAGACGATCAGCGACAGAAAATTGGGGAGTACGGATATTATAGCAGGATTGGAGCTGGGGTATGCACTGACGGGTAAGAAATTATATAAAGAAGAGGCACTACGCCTTATGCATGAGGAAGGATACCTGGACAATATTATGATCAGTCCATTCAATATAAAGCCGACCCCGGGTTATATTTATAAAGGGCATAATATGGGAGAAGGAAGTTGGAATCATTCGGATGATGAAATGGAATTCTTGAGCTTTTGGGTACTGTATCATTATGCGCTCAATAATAATTTAAAGCAAAAATTTGCGCAGGCAATAAAAGCCTACTGGAAGATAGAAAAGCCGGAGAAAAACCCTGTCTGGAACCTGATTACTCTCGGAACTGAAGGTTCTTTTGATAAAGAAGCTACTCTTTGGTACTTGCGGGAATTCCCGATGGACCTGATCAGGTGGGATATTAAAAACTCGATCCGAAAAGATCTTTCTTTTATTCCCAAAAATTTCCGTCGACAAACTACGAAAGAGGTCATATCACCTGCCGAGAGACCGGTACATCGCTTTAATACCAACGAATTTAAGTTGGATGGCGGCGATGGAGGAAGGTCGGAATTGACCGGTGCGGAATATTTATTGCCTTATTGGATGGCACGATATCTAAAGGTGATTGATTAAATAGAAAACCAGAGCTCAAAATAAAGTAACTTAAAAATAATAGTTAATGAATAAAATTTTAAAATACGTGTATGGATAGACTAAAAGATACAACTGCTACTATTGAACAACATCCTGTTGCAACGCTGAAGGAGAAAGGAGTAGCCGTCTCAAAAAGACTTTACTCTCTGGATGCTTTACGGGGACTCGATATGTTAATGATTATTGGCTTGGATTCTTTTTTTCACAAGCTTTCAGATGCCACCCAATCTCCATTTTGGCATACTATCGCCAATCAATTT
Organism: uncultured Chitinophagaceae bacterium; assembly: GCA_964478125.1. Lineage (GTDB taxonomy): Bacteria > Bacteroidota > Bacteroidia > Chitinophagales > Chitinophagaceae > FW021-bin31. The sequence goes on from CAYZGR010000004.1 coordinate 49,129, forward strand.
ACACATCCTTCCTGGAATGGGTTCCATCTTTACGATCTCATCTTCCCTTTATTCTTATTTATAGCCGGGGTAGCCACTCCCTTTTCAATTGCCAGCCGGTTAAGAAAGGGGAAAACCCGGGAACAGGTATTGGTTCATGTGATTAAAAGAGGATTAATTTTAGTGTTATTAGGGATCATCTATAACAATGGACTTCAGATACAACCTGTCTCCGAGATACGGTTTGCCAGTGTATTGGGACGTATTGGCCTGGCATATATGTTTGCAAATATTATTTATTTATATACCAAAAGGAAGGGACAGATCATTTGGTTTTGTGCCTTATTGATCGGTTACTGGCTTCTGCTCAAGTTTACTTCAGCCCCGGGTTTCCCGAGGGGAGACTTGACCATGCAGGGAAATTTTGCTTCCTATGTAGACCGGCTTTTCCTGCCGGGCAGGCTTTATGAAAAGATACACGATCCGGAAGGACTCATGTCAACGATCCCTGCTATTGGAACAGGACTTTTGGGAATTTTGACCGGTACCTTTTTAAGAGATAAGAAATACTCCCAAAGATTTAAGGTAATAAGTATGGCAATGGCAGGTGTGGCAGCATTGATCCTGGCTCAGCTTTGGAATCTTGATTTTCCGATTAACAAAAATTTATGGACCAGTTCCTTCGTTTTGCAAACCGGGGGAATAAGCCTGCTGCTGCTTTCTTTATTTTATTTTATCATTGATGTATGCGGGTACAAGAAGTGGGCCTTTTTCTTTAAGGTAATTGGAATGAATTCCATCTTAATATATGTATCCGGTGTTTTTATCGATTGGCATTATGCTAATAATGCATTCTTTGAATGGTTGGGACAGTTGATTGGTAATCCGTTTAATGCTGTAATACTGGCAGTCACTTATATCCTGGTTAAGTGGGTCTTCCTGTATATCTTATATAAGAAAAAAATATTTTTAAAAGTTTAAGGGAATACTTTCTAATGAGGATTGAAAAGAAATATTCCTTTCCGATTATTATATTATTGATATTTATAGGGTCTAGAGAAACATTAGCTCAAAATGACCCCCATGCTAATATAATAAAATATAATAACCCGGATGCCGTTGTTGACCTGGGGGTTGGACTATGGCCCCATCCCTTACCTATGGATTACGACCATGATGGTAAAACGGACTTGTTAGTATCTACTGCAGGAACTCCATACAATGGCATATACTTATTTAAGAATATTTCAAATGAAAACGGATTGCTATTCGCGAAGCCGGTTCGCTTGGCAAAGGGAATAAAAAATATTGAGATTTCGTACGGAAAGGGTAAAGAACAATTGCTCGTTCCGGGGGCGGTTATTGAGAACTTTTCTAAGACCTTTGGAAGTGAAAAGAGACGTTTGTTTCCTGAAGATTCCATTTTAAAAGATATAAAAAGGGTAAGAGCCAATCAGTGGAAGCTGGTTGACTATGATGGTGATGGGGATCGGGATATAATAGTCGGAGTAAGTGATTGGGGCGATTATGGGTGGGACAATGCTTTTGATTCAACCGGAAAGTGGCTAAATGGTCCTTTACATGGCTATGTTTATTTTGTTGAAAATGAGGAGGGACACTTTGTGAATCGAGGGAAAATAAAAACAAGGCATAACCGGCCTATAGATGTCTTTGGAGCACCTTCCCCGAATTTTTCAGATTTTGACAAAGATGGAGATTTAGATCTTATTTGCGGTTCCTTTCTGGATAAGTTTACCTGGTTTGAAAATATAGGTTCTCGTAAACATCCGGTTTACAAAGAGGGTCGCTATTTATCAGATATTGATAGAGACACGCTTAAGATGCCACTGGAGATGATGAATGTGACCGCCTTTGACTGGGATAAGGATGGAAATATGGACCTTATTGTGGGCCAGGAAGATGGAAGAGTGGCTTTAATGAAGAATACGGGTAAAATAAGAAACCATATGCCCGTTTTTAAGTCCCCCGTTTTTTTTAAACAACAAGCCGACGATCTTAAATTTGGTGTCCTGGCTACTCCCTATAGTGTAGACTGGGATGGAGACGGGTTAGAAGATATCATCTGTGGAAATTCTGCCGGTAATATTGCTTTTATTAAAAATCTCGGAGGATATCTTCCGAAATGGGCTCCTCCTGAACTGCTAGAGGTTCATGGAAAGCCTATCCGGATAATGGCGGGGAAGAATGGCTCTATTCAGGGTCCGGCGGAAGCCAAATGGGGATATACCACACTTTCTGTTGCCGATTGGGATGGAGACAGGCTAAAGGACCTTATTGTTAATTCAATTTGGGGAAAAGTAATCTGGTTTAAAAACATAGGGACAAAAACCGCCCCCAGGTTGGGTCCTCCTCAAAGCGTAAAAGTAAACTGGGCAGAAACCACTCCTAAACCGGCATGGAATTGGTGGAATCCGGAGAAAAATACCCTAGTAACCCAGTGGCGTACCACGCCGTATGCAATAGATTGGAATAAAGACGGTTTGATGGATCTAATAATGTTGGATCAAAAAGGATATTTGTGTTTCTATAAAAGAATAGAAAAACATGGAACATTGATTCTGGAACCCGGGAAAAGAATTTTTTACGGAAGGCCCTGCTCGGGTTATGACACCAATAACAAGGTGACGGATAGCGTTCCCGGTCCCCTACGGTTAAATACCCGAAAATATGGAAGTAGCGGAAGGAGGAAGTTTTGTTTAGTAGATTGGAATCAGGATGGGGAAGTAGATATTTTAGTTAACAGCAAAAACAGCTCTTTCTTTAAAAATAGGGGTCGTTATGGCGATTCTATAATTGTTACGGATAAAGGTCCATTGACCATAGATAAACTTGCCGGGCATACTACGAGTCCTACCGTAGTAGACTGGAATAGCGATGGTATTCCAGACCTGTTGATTGGTGCAGAGGATGGTCATTTCTATTATATAAAGAATCCTAACCATAAAAAGTATTCGGGTACCAAACTAACCGATGAATAGGGGATCTAAAAAGGAGAGTTTTTGATCAATATAGTGGAATATCCATCTCGGTATAGAGGTTACTTTTACAATTAGATCGAAAAAAATTGAGATCCTTTTAATGATTCCTTTCAATATATAAATATATGATAACTTCTATCAATAGATATAAAGGATTTTTAATCCTATCCGGTATTTTGATATCTGTGTGGCTGATGTCATGCCATTCCCAATCAAATGATCAACGCCGGGATGGCGGCGCCAACATCACTCAACCCGTGAAGTCATTTTTGTTTGAGGAAAATCCCGGCTTTGCACAATGTCATGCATCAACGCTCATCCATTTAAAGAATGGCGATTTTATTGCCGCTTGGTTTGGCGGGACGAAAGAAGGAGATAATGATGTAGGCATTTGGATGACCAAAGGACGACCGGACCATTGGAAGAAACCGTCAGAAGTGGCAAAAATTAGAAATGAGCCTCACTGGAATCCTGTATTATTTCAATCTCCGTCAGGAAAAATATTTTTATTTTTTAAAGTGGGAAAAGATACCAAGACGTGGGAAACCTGGGTAAAGACTTCAGACGATGAAGGGGAAACCTGGTCGGATGCATACGAGCTTGTCTCCGGTGATCGGGGAGGACGCGGACCCGTTCGTAATAAACTCATTGTATTATCTAATGGTGATTGGCTTGCAGGAGCCTCTGATGAGAAGGGACAGTGGAATGTGTTTTTTGACAGGAGTGTAGATTCGGGAAAAACGTGGGAAGCAACCCCTTACTTAAAAATAGATCGGGGAAAGCTTGATTTCCATGGGCAAGGACTTATTCAACCCACCCTCTGGGAGTCGGCTCCCGGTGAGGTACATGCTTTATTTAGAAGCTCTGAAGGGAATATTTTCCGGAGTGATTCAAAAGACTATGGTAAAACGTGGTCCCGGGCTTATAAAACGACATTACCCAACCCCAATAGCGCCATTGATGTGGTGGACTTGTCGGGAGATACGTTGGCATTGGTCTGCAACCCGGACGATAAAAACTGGGGTTCACGAGGTACTTTGATCGTGGCCTTGTCTTATGATAATGGGAAAACCTGGCCTGGAAAGGTGACCCTTGAGGCCGGCAAGGAGGAGGATGAGTATTCTTACCCCGCCATCATTGGATTTGGAGACACCGTTGCCATAACTTATACCTGGAACCGGAAACGCATTGCTTTTTGGATGGCTACTAAAGATTGGATCGTAGACCATGCAGAACCTTTTCAAAAATAAATATAAAAGAATGAAAATAGAAAAATTACCGGGAGGATTATATCCGGTTATGTTGACCCCCTTTCTTGATAATAACAAAGTGGATGTCGTTGGTTTAAAAACACTAACCCGCTACTATATGCAGTCGGGCGCCAATGGCTTATTCTCCAACTGCCTGTCCAGTGAAATGTTTCAATTGACGGATGAGGAGCGGTTACTGGTTGTGCAAACCGTAGTAGAAACTGCTTCGGGCAAAGTGCCTGTGGTAGCTGCCGGAACCTTCCACTCTTCTATAGAGAAGAATGCCGAGTTCATAAAGAGAGTTTATGACAAAGGCGTTGCCGCAGTCATTGTCATTAGCAACCAGATAGTGGATATGGATGAAAGTGATGATATCTTTAAAAAACGCATTACTTCCCTTATGAAGCTCACTGGCGATATCCCGTTGGGGATATATGAATGTCCTTATCCGTATAAAAGATTAATTTCGCCGGATATGATCCATTGGTTAAGCGAGACCGAACATTTTATTTACCATAAGGATACCAGTTGTGATCCGCTGGCAATCAAAGAAAAGTTTAGCGTGATTAAAAATGAGCTATTCTCCTTTTTCAATGCAGACACCCCTACCGCTTTGGGGTCTCTCCGGGAAGGCATTGCCGGCCTTTCTCCTATTGGCGCCAACTTATATCCTGAGCTTTATTCTTCTTTAATAAATGGATTTAACGCACATAAAGCGGAAGAAGAACTGGAGTGGCTGAGTGCCAGATTAACGGTAATGGATACGGTGGTCGATCTGAGCTATCCATTTTCCGCCAAATATTTTCTACAGCAAAAAGGGTTGCCCGTAACGAATGTTTGTCGTATAAATTATGATAAGGTGAGGCCAAGCGGGAGATTGAAACTACATGCATTAATGAAATTATATAAAGATACGGTAAACAGGTTAGAAATTAATAAGGCCTATGCGCACAATTGATATTGTTGTCTTTTTCATCTATCTGATTGGAATTACTATTTTTGGCGGTTCTTTCTTCAAAAAGAATAAGTCGTCCTCTGCATTTACATTAGGGAATAGCAGTATACCGGGATGGGTCATTGCGATGTCCATATTTGCTACTTTTGTGAGCAGTATTAGTTTTTTGGCATTGCCCGGGAATGCCTTTCTGACCAATTGGAATGCTTTTGTTTTTAGTCTTTCTATCCCGATCGCATTACTTTTTGCGGTAAAGTATTTTGTCCCTTTATATCGAAAAATAAACAGCCCGTCCGCCTATACTTTTCTGGAACATCGCTTTGGTCCATGGGCGCGCATATATGTTTCCGTTTGTTATTTACTTACACAATTGATGCGGGTGGGGACTATTCTTTATCTTCTGGCTCTTGCTTTGCATGCGGTGGTGGGCTGGAACATTCCTCTGATCATTATTGTTACCGGGATAGCCGTGGCTCTTTATTCTTTATTAGGAGGTTTCCAGGCGGTAGTATGGACCGATGCTATACAGGGAATTATTTTGATAGCAGGAGCGCTGGTCAGCCTGATATATATATTATTTAATATGCCTGAGGGGCCGGGACAGTTATTTACCATTGCAGCCGAAAACCATAAATTCAGCTTAGGAAGTTTTAGCGGCAGCCTTTCCGAACCCACCTTTTGGGTAGTGCTGGTTTATGGCTTTTTTATTAACCTGCAGAACTATGGCATTGATCAGAACTATGTACAACGTTACATGGCTTCCAGAACAGAAAAAGAGGCCAAAAGATCGGCCTTCTGGGGAGGGATGATCTATGTACCTGTTTCTCTGATGTTTATTTTTATTGGGACGGCTCTTTTCTCTTTCTATCATTCGGGTGCAGCCACGCTGCCGGTCCAGTTACAACAAGCGGATATGAGCGACCGTATATTTCCTTATTTTATTGTTACCCAGCTGCCTGCCGGAATTACCGGTCTGTTGATTGCCTCCGTTTTTGCAGCGGGAATGAGTACGGTTTCCACCAGTTTTAACAGTTCTGCTACCGTCTTTCTGACGGACTATTACAAGCGGTTTAGCAAGGAGCCCGTTACCGATAAAAAAGCGATGAAGGTTTTGTATCTGTCTTCCCTGATCATCAGTGTCATCGGCATATTGATCGCTATTGCCATGATCAATGTCAAAAGTGCCTTAGATGCCTGGTGGAAGCTGGCCTCTATTTTCAGTGGCGGGATGCTTGGATTATTTTTGCTTGCTGCATTTACCAGGATCACCAAATCCAGGGGCGCTTTGATCGGGGTAATTGCAGGTGTGCTGGTGATCTTATGGCTTAGCCTATCTGCTTTGGCCGGGGGACGTCAGGTCTGGGCCGCTCATTTTCACAGCTTCCTTACCATTGTCTTTGCGACAGTCACCATTTTTTTAGTCGGCTTTATCTTCTCCCTGGCGGGACAAAGAAAAAGCCAGTGATGGTCTGGCATCACTGGCTTTAAATCCTTAAATAGGAGTAGGAGCCTATATATGTGCTTTTATTTTTTTCTCCAGCACAGATTTAGGCACTGCGCCTACTTGCTTATCCACTACTTCTCCTCCTTTTATAAAGAGAATAGCAGGGATGCTGGTAATTCCGTATTTCATGGAAACTTCGGGGTTTTGGTCTACATTGACCTTGCCTATATTGACTTTGCCGGCATATTCATTGGCCAGTTCTTCTACTACCGGGCCAATAGCACGACAGGGTCCGCACCATTCAGCCCAGAAGTCTACCATACTTAATTGGTCGGTATCCAATACATCTGTCTGGAAGTTCCCGTCTGTGAATTCTAAAGCCATTTTTTATCCTTTTTTTAATTATTAAATATTGTCTTTTTCTATGGTCTTGGTCTCGTTATTTATTCGATCAAGAACCAAACCAGTTACAAAAGTACTGCAATTTTGTCAGCTCAATTATTGTTAATACTTATACGTATATTAAAATTCTTTTGTTCTTCCAAAAAATGGGCCAATGCTTCATTCATTTCCACTTTTCTGCTTATGCTTCGCAGGCTCACCTTCCAATCCGGCGTATCTCCCATAAGAGTTAAATGAAAATGGGTCGCCCCGGGATTCTGTGAAAGATTTTCGGTTAAGAAATGGACTTGTTCGGAAGTGAGGCTGGCAGCCGCCGTGGATATTTCTATTTCTCCGGTCATTTTAGATTTGGTTTCATCCAGAAGCTTTATTTTTTGTACTCTGAATTCTACTTCTTCCTGTCTGTATTGACGTGGTTGCACGATCCCTTTTACGTTTAAAATAAGCCCCGGATTTAAATATTTTGAGAAACGGAGGTAATCTTCTCCAAAAAGCATCACTTCCCTGCTCCCGGAATAGTCCTGAAGGAGGAGCTTGCCATACCTGTTTCCACTTTTGGATATCCGGTCCAGGGCCTCTGTGACAAATACGGCCACTCTGAAAACCCGCTCTTTTACAGGGTCTCCATTCTTGGCCAGTACATCCATTTCTTCAATGTAATCGTTCACTTCCCGCAAGGGGGTAAACCGATAGTGTTTCAATTCGAACTTATAGTTGTCCAATGGATGCCCGCTCAGGTAAATGCCCGCCACTTCCCGCTCTTTTTCCAGCCGGATCATTAAGGTCCATTCATCACAATCAGGTATTTTGGGGTAACTTACCTCAGGCATTTCCATATCTCCGAAAAGACTGCCTGCCATTTGAGACTGGCTTGCCTGATACTGATTCCCAAACCGGACCAGGCGTTCTATTCCGGTTTGCGTTTCACCCTCCGGCCGGAAAAAGTATTGTGCACGATGCAGTTCCTGAAAGCAGTCAAATGCGCCGGACATGGCCAGACATTCCATGGATTTTTTGTTCACTGCACGTAGATTGATCCGCTGCATCATATCAAAAATACTGCTATACGGGCCGTTTGCTTCCCGCTCGGACACGATATGGTCTACTGCGCTTTCTCCCACACCTTTTAAGCCGGCCAGGCCAAAACGGATTTCTCCTTTGGCGTTTACGGTAAAGTTATGCCCCGATTCATTTATATCCGGTCCCAATACCGGAATACCCATACGTTTGCTTTCTTCCATGTGGAAGGTAAGCTTATCAATGTTGTTCAGGTTGTTGGTCATCACGGCTGCCATATACGCTGCGGGGTAGTTTGCTTTCAAATAGGCCGTTTGGTAAGCTACAAATGCGTAACAGGTAGAGTGAGATTTGTTAAAGGCGTAAGATGCAAAAGATTCCCAGTCGGTCCATATTTTTTCGCATACCTTTGGATCATGCCCGTTTTTGCTACAACCTTCAATAAATTTTGTCTTCATCTTGTCTAGTACGGCATGCTGTTTTTTACCCATGGCTTTTCGCAGGGTATCGGCTTCGCCTTTTGTGAAATTGGCCAGCTTTTGAGACAACAACATCACCTGTTCCTGATAAACCGTTATTCCATAGGTCTCCTTTAGGAATTCTTCCATTTCCGGCAGGTCGTAAGCGATAATTTCCCGCCCGTGCTTCCTGTTGATATAATTGGGTATGTATTTGATCGGCCCCGGACGGTATAGTGCATTCATGGCGATGAGATCCCCAAATTTATCAGGTTTTAGCGCCCGCAGGTATTTCTGCATCCCTTTACTTTCAAATTGGAAAGTGCTGTTGGTTTCTCCATTTTGATACAGCTCGTAGGTCTTTTTGTCATCCAGAGGAATCTGGTCAAGGTCAATATCCTTATTATGATTGGCTTTGATCAGTTTTAAAGCATATTTTAAAATGGAGAGGTTTTTTAATCCCAGGAAGTCCATTTTTATCACACCCGCCGATTCGATCACGCCTCCATCATATTGCGTGATCAGCAGTTCCGAGTCTTTTGAGGTGGCTACCGGTAATAGATTGGTCAGGTCATCCGGCGCGATGATCACGCCGGCGGCATGAATCCCCGTATTTCTTACCGAGCCCTCCAGCTTGACCGCTTCTCTGAGCACTGCTCCTTCCTGGCTGTCTTCCTTATATATGGTACGAAGCTTTTTGACGAGTTCAATCTGGTCGGCAGTCAGCTTTTCCTTTTCGGCCAGGCTCTTTACCCCGTCCAGGGGCGCATTGAAAACACGGGCCAGTTTAATCCCGGGCTTATCGGGAACCATTTTGGCCAGGAAATTAGATTGAGAGAGGGGCAAATCCATAACCCGGGCTACGTCCTTGATACTCATTTTTGCCGCCATGGTTCCATAAGTCACAATCTGCGCTACCTGATTGCGGCCGTATTTTTTCACCACATAATCAATTACTTTTTGTCTTCCCTCATCATCAAAATCCGTATCAATATCGGGCATGCTTTTGCGATCGGGATTCAGAAAACGCTCGAAAAGCAGGTCATATTTTATGGGATCAATGTTGGTAATTCCGATACAATAAGCCACGACAGAACCGGCTGCGGAACCCCGGCCGGGACCGACGAAAACATCTGTTTCCCTGGCAGCTTTTATGAAATCTCTTACGATCAGAAAGTAACCGGCGAACCCCATATTCTCTATGGTACCCAGTTCAAAATTTAACCGTTCCTCGATCTCGGGCGTTATCTCCGCATAGCGTTCTTTAGCGCCTTCGAAACTCAGGTGGCGAAGGTATTGCATCTGATTTAAGAAGCCGTCGGGAATAGGGAAGTTGGGTAACATAATGTCCCGTTTTAAATCCAGCAGCTCTACTTTATCAATGATCTCGTTGGTATGATCCAGCGCTTCGGGCACATCATTGAAAAGGCCGGCCATTTCCTTTTGGGTCTTAAAATAAAACTCGTTATTCGGGAACCCAAAGCGATATCCTTTTCCGCCCTCTTCATCTGTGGAGATAGGCGTGGTCTTTAAATCACCCGTGTTAATGCAGAGCAGAATATCGTGTGCATTGGCATCTTCCTGTTCCACGTAATGAGAATCATTGGTGGCAATCGTTTTTACCCGGTATTTTTCTGCAAATTTTAGAAGAACCTGATTGACTTTATCTTGTTCCTTGAGGTGATGCCTTTGCAGCTCAATGTAGTAATCTTCCCCGAAAATGTCCAACCACCATTTGAAGGCTTTTTCTGCTTCCTGTTCGCCCTTGTTTAATATGCATTGTGGTATTTCTGCACCTATACAACAGGTGGTGGCGATAAGTCCCTCGTTGTATTTTAAAATGAGCTCCTTGTCAATACGCGGGTATTTTCCGTAGAGCCCTTCAATAAAACCCAACGAGCAAAGTTTGGTCAGGTTTTTATACCCTTGAGCATTTTTGGCCAGCAGGACCTGATGGTAACGGCGATCTTTTTTATCTCTGGTGAACTGGTGAATATGCCGGTTCTCTACCACGTAAAATTCACAGCCTACGATGGGTTTGACCTTTAATCTTTTATCACTTTTATCATCAGGGTTCAACTTATGTTTGTAGGCTTCCCCGACGAAATCAAAAACCCCGAACATGTTGCCATGGTCGGTGATCGCCAGCGCCTTCATATGGTCGTTTATGGCTTTTTCATAGAGCTTCTTAACGTTGGCCGCTCCATCCAACAAAGAATATTGGGTATGGCAATGTAAATGTGAGAATTCGGGCATGAGTTGATCTTTTATTCTAAGATTTACAAATTAAACAATTTAGCCGGTATCTTTTCTGATCTCCGTATAAAATTTTTCCACAAGTTATACGTTAATAATTTTAACAGAAGATCGGTAGATCTTTGCTTTTCATATAATTATTTAATAATATTGCAAAAATCCTCATAAAATGCCCACAAAGCCGAGCCTGATACTCTGTTTTGTTGTTTTAACAATTCTATCTGCTTGTTCGTTTACGCGCCATTCTCAAGTGGCTCGTGAGCACCCCCCTCCTCCCTCCAATTCCGACCTGACTTTTATAAAAGGCATATCTATTGATCATGATAATATGCCTTCTGTTCAAACGGTGGAAGCTTATAAATCTGAAAGTCTTCCTTCTAAAAAGGCCCGGAAGTTCGCTTCCGCTCTTCAAAGAAAATTTTCGGACTTCCTTGAAGTAAATCCCGTGGATGTTATTCCCAATGCCGCCCTATGGACCTTTATAGACAACTGGTGGGGGACCCCCTACCGCTATGGTGGTGAGTCAAGGAATGGAATTGATTGTTCGGCTTTTGTCCAAACTTTGTACAGCGCGGTTTTCAGTATTACCTCGCTCCCCCGGACGGCGCAGGAGCAGTATAATGATTCCAAAAAGATCCGGCATATAAAAAATCTGAAGCCGGGAGATCTGGTTTTCTTCAAAATCCACAGCCGGCGTATTTCTCATGTGGGAGTTTATTTGCAGAACAATAAATTTGTAAATGCTTCTCTATCTTCCGGAGTAACGATAAGCGACCTGACCGACAGGTATTGGAAACGTTATTTTGTTTGTGGAGGCGAACCCAAAGAAGCAATAAGCAATATGGCATTCACTTCTACTGAAGGAATAGAACAAAACGAGCCTATTAAGAATTAAGATCCAGATCTGCTATAATTGCATCGATCTTTTTGGCCAGATCCTTCTGTTTTTTATCAAAATCCTCCCCTTTTTCCAGAGGAGTATTCACACTAAAATAAAACTTGATCTTGGGTTCCGTGCCGGAAGGGCGTGCCGATATCTTACTGCCATCCGAAAGGAAGAATTGCAAAACATTGGATTTGGGTAAAGTCACCGGTTGGGTTATTCCTGTGAGCACGTTTTTTTCTTCCTGTAGCTGGTAATCAATGATCCTGACCACGTCCATCCCATTTACGGCTTTGGGCGGATTGTTGCGGAATCGATCCATTATCGCTGCAATCTCTTCAGTGCCGGTGCGGCCTTTTCTGGTAATAGACAAGAGTCTCTCCTGGTATAAACCGTATTTCAGGTAGATTCTGATGAGCTCATCAAATAAAGTATGGCCGTTTTCCTTAGCTACCGCAGCCATTTCACAAATCAGTGCTACGGCAGAAATGGCATCCTTATCCCTGGTTTGATCCCCGATCATATAACCGTAAGATTCTTCTCCTCCGCAAATGAATTTCATTTTTCCTTCATTTTCCCTTATCTTTTCTGCTATCCACTTAAAACCTGTGAGTACGTTCATGCATACAATACCCTGGGAAGCTGCAAATTGGTCAATCAGATCGGTGGTTACAATGGTTTTACAGATGAAATCGTTCGGGCCGTTTAAATGGCGCGCATTACGTGAACTAATTAAATAGTTAAATAACAATACGCCGGTTTGATTGCCGTTCAATAATACCCAATTCCCATGATTATTTTTCACTCCCACGGCCACACGGTCTGCATCGGGATCAGTGCCTAACAACAGGTCGGCTTGCATTTCTTTTGCTTGTTGCAGTCCCAGGCTCATGGCTTCGGGCTCTTCCGGATTGGGATAAACGACGGTAGGGAAATTTCCATCGGGAGTGGCCTGTTTTTCAACTATATTAAGATTGTCAAATCCGAAACGTTTGAGAACCTCGGGCACTAAGAGGATTCCGGTGCCATGGATGGGCGTGTACACGATTTTTAGGTCATGCTGCTTTTTTATAATATCCTGATTTAAAGAAAGGCCAAACAAGGCCTGGATATAAGCTTCGTCTGCGTCTTTACCTATGATCGTGATGTTTTCCTTATGGCCTTCCCATTGCACCTCTTCAATACTTTTTATTTGCTGTACTTCAGCAATTACATTTTTATCATGAGGAGGCACCAATTGACCGCCATCTTCCCAATAAGCTTTGTAGCCGTTATATTCCTTGGGGTTATGAGATGCCGTACATATTACTCCCCCTTGAGCCTTTAGTCTTCGGATGGTGAAAGACAGCTCAGGCGTGGGGCGCATGGCTTCAAACAGATGAACCTTAATCCCATTGGCAGCCATGACGCCGGCAGTAATTTCGGCAAACATGCGGCTGTTGTTTCGGCTGTCGTGTCCGATCACTACGCTTGCATTTTCATCAAAGCTTTTATTTAGGTAATTGGCAAAACCCTGGGTAGCCATTCCGATTGTATATTTATTGATGCGGTTGGTTCCCGCACCCATTATTCCACGCAGGCCCCCTGTGCCGAACTCCAGATCTTTATAAAAAGCATCCGCCAGCTGTTCGGGATTTTCTTTTTGCAGCTCGCGGATTTCCTGTTTTGTTTCTTCATCATAAGGGCCTTTCAGCCATTCTTCTGCTTTTTCTTTCCAGTTTTTTGCCATTATCCTGTCTTTTTTGTAAAATTAACATAAAAATGATAACCATAGATATCAATTGCGACCTGGGGGAGGGCGGCAAACAAGATGCACAGATCATGCCCCTGATTTCGTCTTGCAGCATAGCTTGCGGCGGACATTCCGGCACGCCTCAAACGATATCGGACACCATCCGTCTCGCAAAAAAACACCATGTAGCGATTGGAGCGCATCCTTCTTACCCAGATAAAAAAAACTTTGGAAGAAAAAGGATGGTCCTTCCCCCTGCTGCACTGAAGGCTGCATTGACAACACAACTTACGATTTTCTCCGGGATAATAAGAAAACAAAATGCATATTTTCATCACATTAAGGCTCATGGGGCCCTTTACCACGAAGCAAATCGAGATCCCGAAGTCGCAAAGATCCTGATAGAGACCCTTATGGAGATCAAACGGGGTTTATTTATATATGCCCCGCCGCAATCTGTTCTTCGGGCGCTGACAAAAGGCGAACCGGAAATCCGGGTAGAAGGTTTCGGGGACCGGAAATACAGGCCGGATTATGAACTGGTTTCCCGAAAACAAAAAAATGCAGTTATTACTGATAGGAAAAAAATTTTGAAGCAAATTATAAACATGGTTAAAAAACACAAGATCTTCATTGATGATGTTTTTCTGGAGGGGCATTTCCAGACCATTTGCCTGCATAGCGATACCCCCGGATGCCTGGATATTCTACGGTATTTAAATCAGCATTTACCTTTAAACGGTATTGAGATATCCTCAAAATGAACTATTCTGAAACAAATATCATTCCTTACGGGGAACAAGCGTTCCTGATACAATGGCCGCCGGAGATTGCGCCTGAAGGACTGTTCCATATCCTGTCCTTTAAAGAATATTTGGAACAATATTATTGGAATAAGGGAGTGGATGTGGAAATTATCAATACCTATCATGAAATACTTCTTTATTTTAAAAAAAGAATGGATCGCTCCCCATCCGAAATCCGGGAACTGCAGCAGGCCTTCCGCTCTTATTCTCCATCCGCATCTCGCGTAACTTCTACGCAGTATTATCTCCCCGTTTGTTATGTAGAAAAATTCGGGTGGGATTTAAAATATCTTGAGAATAAAAAAGGATTGACTCGTGAAGAGATCATTGAATTGCATACCTCTCCGACTTACCTGGTCTATTTTATAGGATTTCTCCCGGGATTTTTATATTTGGGCGGATTGGATGCGCGGCTGAAACTGGACAGGAAAAAGAGCCCCAGAGAAAAGGTCCCCCGGGGAGCCGTGGGTATCGCCGGGGTCCAAACCGGGATTTATCCGCAGTGTTCCCCGGGAGGTTGGCAGATCATAGGAAATTGTCCGGTACCTTTATTTAATGTTCGTCAACAACCGCCTTGTATTTTTAAAGCGGGAGATGTCATTCGCTTTTATGCGATTTCTGAAGAAGAATATGAAAAAATAGCCTCAGATATTTCAAAAGGGGTTTATCAAATCAAAAAAGAAGCTTATGAATATTGAAGTGGTCACTCCCGGACTTTTTACCTGTATTCAGGATATGGGACGAGAAGGAATGGCATCTTATGGAGTCCCTTTCGGCGGGGTGATGGATCGTTACGCAGCTATATTTGCCAACAGCCTGATCAAAAATCAAAAAAGGAATGCTGTTATGGAAATAACGTTGACGGGACCTAAATTGAAGTTTCATGGAGATACAGAGGTCGCCATAAGCGGACTTGGGGCGGAAGTTTTTTTGAATGGGGAAACGAAGAAAGTGAACGAGATTATCCCTGTTAAAAAGAACGATTTGTTAGACATCAGAAGAGTGACTGCCGGATGTCGTCTATACCTTGCTGTGAGAGGAGGTTTTTTAACTGAGAAAGTATTGGGCAGCCGCAGTATGCTCAAAGGCATTACACGGAAAGAAAAAATTGAAAAGGGCGACAAATTGCGAGTGAGGCAGGTCCGGAAGAGGGCGGCCCCGACACATGCCAGCATGCGGTTTAACAGCGGCCATTATCTTTCCGATCAAATAAATGCGGTTCCCGGTCCGGAATTCCCCTGTCTGAGTTCGGAGCATCATGATCTTCTTTTCGGAATGGAATTTCATTTATCCCCTCAATGTAATCGAATGGCTTATCTTTTAGATGGGTTATTAAAAAACGATTTAGAACCTATTCTCACTGGTCCGGTTTTACCGGGAACGGTACAGCTGACACCCGAAGGAAGACTGATTATCTTAATGAACGATTGCCAGATAACGGGTGGATATCCGAGAATATTACAGTTAACCGGAGAAAGTATGCTCCTGTTGGCTCAAAAAAAACCGGGGGATACCTGTTACTTCGAAGAGGATAAAAAGGAGAATCTTTGTGGAGGAATTCCTTTTCATTCTTAATAGCCTTAATTTTGTAGCATGCGAAAGTATGAGGACAGCTGGCGACACAAAGGCATGCGTTCCAAACTGATAGAGAAGTTGCGGGAAAAAGGCATTACCGATGAAAAAGTTCTGGAGGCCATGGAACACATTCCCCGTCATTTTTTTATGGACACTGCTTTTGACGCGATCGCGTATGAAGACCGCGCCTTTCCTATAGGAGAAGGGCAGACAATATCCCAACCCTATACGGTAGCCTATCAGACTCAATTGTTGGAGATAAAAACATTTGACAAAGTGCTGGAGATCGGTACGGGCAGCGGATACCAGTCTGTTGTTCTTGCCAAAATGGGGGCATCCGTTTTTACTATTGAACGACAGAAAAAATTATATAATATCATTAAGCAGTCTTTTATCAGGCAGAAATATCCCGCTATTAAATTCTTTTACGGCGATGGTTATTTAGGTCTTCCAACCTATGCGCCTTTTGAAAAGATACTGATCACTGCCGCAGCGCCTTCCATTCCCGAACAACTTTTGCAGCAGCTTAAACCGGGAGGGTTTATGGTGGTGCCTGTTGGGGGAAAAGCGGGGCAGCGCATGTATCGCATTACCAAAAAGAAAGGAGAAGCGTTTGATCAGGAGATATTTGATAATTTTTCTTTTGTCCCGATGCTGCAGGGTAAAAAAGGCTGATTTGCAGGCACAAAAACAAAAATTATGGCTTATCGGATCAAGGGAAAAATACAACATTATGCCTGGGGCGGTTTTAGCTTCCTGCCTTCTTTATTGCATATAAAAAATGTTAGTCATAAGCCCTTTGCCGAGTATTGGCTGGGTGCACATCCAAAAGCAGCTTCAGATATTTTGCGGGAAGGGCGCTCGGGGATTCCTCTCGACGTTTTTATCGGACAAGATCCCGACGGGTGTTTGGGTAAAGAAGTGGTAGAACGATTTGGCCGCCTGCCTTATTTATTTAAAGTGTTGGATGTTCGCGACATGCTTTCCATACAGGTACATCCTTCGAAAAACGAGGCGGAAAAAGGTTTTGCCGGGGAAAATGCTGCCGGAATTGCATTGGATGCCCCCGACCGAAATTATAAGGACGATAACCATAAACCGGAAATGATGGTGGCCCTGAGCAAATTTTACCTGTTGCATGGCTTTTTGGAGGAGCATACATTAATAGCGCAACTACAGGGTGTCCCCGAGTTAAGCTCCCTGGTTCCTGTTTTCAAGGCGGAAGGATATGAAGGCCTTTACGGCAAAGTAATGCGTATGCCACAGGCAGAAGTGGATCAGATCCTCACCCCCCTGTTACAGCGCATCTTACCCCTCTATAATGAAAAAAGACTCCGTAAGAAAGGCCCTGATTTTTGGGCTGCCCGTGCTTTGTCATCCGGTATGACTTCCTGGGGAAGCCTGGATCGGGGGATTTTCTCTATTTATTTCTTTAATATATTATGTTTGCAACCCGGAGAAGGGATCTTTCAGGGCGCAGGTATTCCACATGCTTACCTGGAAGGCCAAAATATGGAGTTGATGGCCAATTCGGATAATGTACTCCGGGGAGGTCTTACGCCCAAGCATGTAGATGTGGAGGAATTACTCAAACATGTCCGCTTCAGAGGAGTCCATCCGCAAGTCATCAAAAAGAGGGCTGATTCGAAAGTAACGGAATATCCTTGTCCGGTTCCCGATTTTAAACTATCCCAAATACGGCTTGGGAAAGGAGAGAAACTGGAATTAACGAGTACTTCCATAGAAATTTTGATGGTGTTGGAAGGAAAGAGTTTAATTAAAGATGAAAAAGAAATAGGGGTATCCAGGGGAGAAGCGGTCCTGTTAATTGCAGGGGAAAAGATAGTTATGGAAGCGGAAAGCGATGTACTGGTTTACAGGGCCGGCGTCCCGAATGGGTCAATTGTTAAGGTATGAATGAATAGTAAGAAAGATTACTCCGACTAAACGAATTAATTAATAAATATATACATATGAATGAAAGATTTCAAGATAAAGTAGCCATTATAACCGGTGGCGCTGAAGGAATAGGGAAAGCAGTGGCTTACAGGCTTGGCCGGGAGGGTTCAAAGCTGGCGCTTTTAGATATTAATGCTGGATTATTGCATAAAACGGTAAAAGAGTTTGAAGCAAAAGGCATAACTGTTATGGGCTATATGACAGATATAAGTGATGAGACTCAAGTGGTAAAGTCGATATCGGCAGTTGAGGAAGAATGGGGACGATTAGATATTCTGGTACACGCCGCAGGTATAGTGGGGCCGACCAGTACGAAGATTACAGAATATCATACCGCCGATTTTGATAAGATCTATGCGATCAATCTAAAAGGTACTTTCCTTATGGCCAAATATACTCTAAAGGTGATGGAAAAATCAGGTAAAGGAAGGATATTGCTTATTGCCTCTATAGCCGGCAAAGAAGGAAATCCGGGGATGGTAGGATATTCTTCCACTAAATCAGGCGTTATCGGTTTAGTCAAAGGGATAGCAAAAGAGTATGCTACGACTGACATTACTATAAACGGGTTGGCGCCTGCCGTCATAAAAACGCCTATGAATGAAAACACTTCTCCCGAACAACTGGCCTACATGACGGCAAAGATTCCCATGCAGCGTTTAGGTACGGTGGAAGAAGTGGCCGCCATGTCGTGTTTTATTGTTTCTGATGAGAACAGTTTTTCGACCGGATTTATCTACGATGTCTCCGGAGGAAGAGCCACGTATTAATTGGTGTGTTTCTTTATCGGGTCTTACAAATCTTTAAAAGAGCGACAAATCTGGTCGGAATCCAAATTTTCTTTAGTTTTGTATTAAATAATCATCATCATGCGTCACGATAATAAGAAACCCATTAATTGGATGATTCCTGCTGCGCTCATTTTGGCGGCAGCCTTCAGCCGTTTATTGCCCCATCCTTATAATTTTTCTCCTATTGCCGGTATGGCGTTACTGGGGGGAGCTGTTTTTGAGAATAAGAAATTGGCATTTTTACTGCCGTTGGGCGCCTTGTTTTTGTCGGACCTTTGCTTCTCTTTATTTACCGGTATTGCAGGATTTTATGGAATAAGCCAGGTGATCAATTATGCGGCCTTCGCCCTTATTGTGTTGCTGGGTATGACAGTGATTAAAAAAATCCGGTTCAGGAATGTGATTCTGGCCTCGGTGAGCGCTTCTTTTTTATTTTTTATTATTTCAAATTTCGGAGCCTGGGTTGCGGGAGCGGGGATACCTCCATATACGGCTGATGGCGCCGGGTTACTGAATACTTATATCCTCGGAATCCCTTTCTTTGGGAATACCGTGATCGGAGATCTCTTTTACAGCGGGGTTTTGTTTGGTATATATGAATTGATCGGCTATTATGCCGGGGCAAAACAGGGCAAAGCCGTTGCCTGATCAATCTCCTTTTTTATAACGGTTAAAGGCCTTTGTCAGCAGCTCCTCCAGATCGTTAAATTTGCATTTTAAAGATTGGGAAGGGATGGCAATGGGGGATCCGCATAATTCCAGGTTTCCCTTTAGCCACCATATATTCGATTTTTCGGTGGCCCGGGCAATATATTCGTCCGGATTTCTTACCCGGACCACCATAACTTTATTGGAGGTGATCTTCTTTTGCCTGATGTCTGTAATATCTTCCCATTTGATGAATCCGACGCTGGCTTCGGTAGAATGATCCGTTATGCCGTTTTTATCAATGACCAGTCCGGGGCCTCTCGCACGTAGCTTAGGTATATAGGATCCCAGGAAATAACCGAATAGGATCAAACTTATGAATCCCAGTATCCTGATGATCAGAATGTTATGTATCAACGGGCTTCTGAGGCTTTCCGGTCTTAATATAAAGAAAAAGCCGAGGACTATAAAAAGAGCACACCCGAATGCGAGCCACCATAATTTGCCTTTACTAAACGGGATAACAATGGGTTCACCACTCATGAATTTCTATTTTTGAATGGGCTCAAATATAGGCTTTATCTATTTCTTTACCCGTTTTTCCAATACGCTGATGGGGCAAACAATTTGCCGGCTCATGGGCTGTCCATCCCGATACGTGATCACACGGATCTCGTTAGCTCCCTTGGGAATCGTTAAGGGTTTTCCTTCATACCTGGGCGAAAAGTTATCGGGGTCTGTTCCATCAAAACGATAATAAATGTCCAGTCCGGGAATTTGAGTGGCGAGTTTTACCTTGAGGGAATTATTGGCATCTTTCACCCCTGTAATAATAGCTTGGTATTGGCTGCGAGCATATTTAACCTGTGCTGCGTCCATATATTTAAATCGAGCCTCCATCCTTTGAACGAAGTCCGGCCAATTCTTTTTGTCTTTTGGAGACCAGTATACTTCTGCCAGGGCCATGGCGCGCGGCCAGGTCATGTATTCTGCGTGCCGTTCATTGGGAACTCTTTCGGTCCATAGATTTCCCTGTCCGCCCAGTATATATTTGGGGTTCACTCCCTCCGGTACGGGATCCCACTCGTAGCTGGTTTTTAATCGCAGCATGCCATACGTCTTAGGCTCTGCAAGCGGGTCGCCCTGATAGAGATCCAGGTAGGCTTTTCCCCAGGGACTCATGACCACCTTATGGCCCATCTTGGCGGCCTTTGTTCCGCCTTTCATGCCTCTCCAGCTCATAACTGCCGCTTCGGGCGCCAGGCCTCCTTCCAGGATCTCATCCCAGCCGATCATCTTTTTCCCTTTGGAAAGGATGATCTTTTCCAATTTCTTTTCAAAATAACTTTGCAGGCCTTCCAGGCTGGTGATGCCTTCTTTTTTCATCAGGGCCTGATCCCTGGGGCAGTTTTTCCAAAAGCCTTTATAAGCTTCATCCCCGCCTACATGAATATACGGGCTGGGAAACAATTGGGCAATTTGTGTGAATATCTTGTCCAATATCAACCAGGTAGAATCATTGTTTACACAGAGCACGTTGTCCTCTTTTTTATAAAAAGCGGTGCCCGGATTCACCGAATATTGCGCTTTGGTACAGGATAAATTGGGGTAAGAAGCGATCAGGGCAAGGCTGTGGGCCGGTACATCAATTTCCGGAATTACTGTGATGAAGCGCTTCCTGGCGTATTCAATCACCTCCCGAATGTCTTTCTGGGTATAATAGCCGCCGTAGGTCGCCTTTTCTCCGGGTTGGGGAGCCTCATAATTGCCCCAGTTACCATTGCCGGTTCTGGGGACCCGCCAGGCACCCACGGAGGTCAGTTTCGGAAGACCTTTAATTTCTATTCTCCAACCCTGGTCGTCTGACAGATGCCAGTGAAAAACATCGTATTTATATTTGGCCATTTCATCGATAAAAGATTCTACGAATTCCTTTGAGAAGAAGTGACGGCTGACATCCAGCATGAGTCCGCGCCACCCGAAACGCGGATAATCCATTATCTGAACAGCGGGAATATCCCATTCTTCACTTGTAATTGGCTTGGCAGATTCAATTTGCGGTGGAAGCAATTGCATCAACGTTTGGATCCCATAAAAAATTCCCCGGGGTTTGTTAGCTGCTACCAGGATCCGGTCTTTATTCACGGATAAGGTGTATCCTCCGCTATCCAGGGTCGTATTGGGCCGTTTATTTAGTTTTAGGTAAATGGTATTTCCTGCTTGGGTCTCCTGCCCTTTACCGGAATGTAAGGGATAACCCGTAGGGGTTTGAAGCATTTTAACCAATATGTTGGCTACATCGGCCAGGTTTTTATTTAAATAAATAATCCGGGTGTTTTGATTCAATTGAAAGCGTCCCTCATTCATTTTTATGGATACGGGCTCCGGTATGATATGCACCTGATGAACTTGCTGTGCAAAGGAAAGATGGAAAGACAGGAACAGTACAATGAGGAATAGACTTGTTTTTTTCATTAGTGGATAAATTATGAGGTCTGTCTAGATTGAGTATACATTTTAGTACTTACAAAGTTTTTAAGGTCAACCGATAATCTGATAAAGAAGAGGACACGGATTATTATACGAGTTCGGAGGATTGCAGATTACCGATCTTCTTACCTCAAAGATATTTTTTTAATCAGTAAAAATCGTAAAAGATTATAAATGCCAGTCTTCTGTAACCTTATTTATCGTTCTTCCAGAGCTGTAACTTCCCGTTCCCCATGCCCAGTATACGCACTCAAGGGCCTGATAATCCGGTTGTTGGCGCTTTGCTCCATGATATGCGCACACCAGCCGGTTACCCGGCTCATGACAAAAATAGGGGTAAACATCTCAATATCAAATCCCATCATGTAGTAAGCAGGACCGGCGGGAAAGTCCAGATTGGGGTAAATATTTTTTTTCTCCAGCATGGTTTTTTCAAGTTCACCGGCTATTTCCAGCCATTTCTTTTCACCGGTGAAGTCAGCCATTTTTTGGGCATATTTTTTCATGGTGGGCACACGACTGTCTCCGTTTCTGTATACTCTGTGACCAAAGCCCATGACCTTTTTTTTATTCTTTAAGGCTTCCAGCATCCATTCACGAGCTTTGGCCGGATCGTCAATCTCTTTCAGCATGTGCATGACTTGTTCGTTGGCGCCTCCGTGTAGCGGTCCTTTAAGCGCGCCTATACCGCCCACCACTGCGCTGTACATATCGCTGGTGGTGCTGGTAATAACTCTTGTAGTGAAAGTGCTTGCATTAAAGCTGTGTTCCGCATAGAGGATAAGAGATACATCAAAGGCCTTGACAACTTCTTTCGATGGGATCTGCCCAAAACACATGTGGAAAAAATTTTCCGCCAGGCTGATATCGGTACGGGGAGGAATATATTCTTGTTTCTTGATATGGCGATAAGATGCTGCAATAACGGAAGGTATGCCCGCCAGCAACTTTAAAAATTTGTCCTGGTTGGTGTCAAAACCGTTATCCCAAATTCTTTCGTCCTCCATACCCAGGAAGCTCACGCCTGTACGGAGCATATCCATGGGATGAGCTTTTTCCGGATATAATTTTATGGATTGAAGCAGCTTGTCATTCAAAGGGCGGTAACTTCTTTCTTTTTTGATAAAGGTCTGAAGCTGTGCTGATGTGGGCAAATCCTCGTGAGTAAGTAAATAAGCTACTTCTTCAAACCGGCAGCTTTCCGCCAGGTCCTGAACCTTATATCCCCGGTAAACCAACGAGTTAATTTCCGGCATGACTTTACTAATGGCCGTATCGTCTGTAATTACTCCGGCGAGGCCTTTGGGGGCTCTGATCTTTTCATCTGTGATATTTGGCATGGTGTTATTGATTTTTCCCAAGTTTAAAATTATACAGGCTCTTGTCGTACTTATTATAATCTTCGTAATTTAATAGCTCGTATAGCCGGCTTCGTGTTTGCATTTCGGACAAGAGCGACTCCTGAGAACCTTCTTCCAGTAAAGTTTTCAAGCCCTTTTCAACGGCATGCAGAGCCAGTCTTTGCGTAGTGACAGGATAAATCACCATATTGTAACCCAAATTTTCCAATCTTTGTTTAGGAAGCAGTTTTGATTTTCCAAATTCTGTCATATTGGCCAACAGGGGTACGTCTATGGCCTTTCTGAAGGCCTCAAATTCCGGCTCGTTTGCCATGGCTTCAGGGAATATCATATCGGCGCCGGCTGCAACATAAGCTTTGGCTCTTTCTATCGCTTTATCCAACCCCTCGACGGCGCGTGCGTCTGTACGTGCAATTATCAAAAAATTTTTATCCGTTTTGGCCTTTGCCGCGGCTTTTACCTTTTGTTCCATTGTCTCAATGGGTACCAATTCCTTGTTATCCAGATGACCGCAGCGTTTTGGATTGATCTGATCCTCCAGATGGCAGCCTGCCAGGCCGAGGTGCTCCAGCTCCTCAATTGTGCGTACCACATTCATGACTTCTCCAAAGCCGGTATCAATATCCAGGATAGCCGGCAGCGGAGTAACCTTGGCAATTTCGGAAGCGAATTGGCCGACTTCTGTTAACGTAGTCAGCCCTATATCGGGCAATCCTTTTGAATTGGCCATGACGGCTCCGGATACATAAACGCCATCAAAGCCCATTTGGCTGATCAACAATGCGATCAGCGGATTGTACGCCCCCGGAAATTGCAGGAGTCTTCCCGTATGCAGTTCGTTCCACAGGTTTGCTCGCTTTGCTTGCGGGGTTATAGGTGCAATGATCATTAGAAAATTCCTTTTTGTCCGGCCTCCGGCGATTGTATTTTTGTTCTTTCAACCTGTATATTCAGCGATTTGGCGCCTTCGGTATCCAGTTCCCTCAGGTTCTCTGCGGTATTTAAAAAACGATCCCGTTCAATGGGATCAACAAGTTCCCCGGTGAGGGTATCAAATTTCTGAATATAATTTTTCCGCTTAAACGGGCGGGCTCCGGAAGGATGTGCATTGGCACATGCTAATTCGTCTTCAATGACGCTCCCGTCCTTCATGGTGATAATGACGCGGCCGCCGAAACCTTTCTTGCCGGGATCGGGATCGTGATACATTTTGGTCCATTTATCTTTTTCTATGGTGCTGATCTTTTTCCACAACCTGACCGTTTCAGGCCTTTGTGCCCGTTCCGGAGTATAGCTGTCCACATGATGCCACCGGCCATCTTCCAGCGCTACTGCAAAGATGTACATAATAGAATGGTCAAGGGTCTCCCGCGACGCGTGAGGATCAAATTTTTGCGGATCATTGGATCCGGTACCGATAACGTAATGGGTGTGATGGGAAGTTTCAATAAGAATGTGGGCTATTTCAGAAAGGGCGGTCACTTTTTCACGCATCCGGAAGGCGAGATCAATGAGCGCCTGGCTTTGGTATTCCGCGGAATGTTCTTTGGTATAGGTTTCCAGGATGGCCCGTTTTTCCTCCCCCGGCTCGGGAAGAGGCACTCCATATTCAGCATCGGGCCCATCCAGTATCCAGGCAATGATGGAATCTTCCCCTTCATAAATGGGAGAGGGGCTTTTTTCGCCCCGCATGGCCCGGTCTACCGCTTCAATGGCCAATTTGCCGCTATGGGCGGGTACGTAAGCTTTCCAACTGGAAATTTCTCCCTTGCGGCTTTGGCGGGTGCTTATATTGGTATGTACGGCTTGCTGTATGGCCTGGTAAGTGGTGTCGGTATCCAGGCCTAACAAAGCACAAATGCCTGCGGCCTGCGCCGGCGCCAGATGAGCGGCATGGTCGATCTTGTGCTCGTGCAGGCAGATCCCTTTTACCAGATCGACCTGTATTTCATAAGCAGCCACGATCCCTCTTATAAGGTCTCTGCCGCTTCTTCCCATCTGCTGAGCTACGGCGATCACCGGCGGGATATTGTCTCCCGGGTGGCTATAATCGGCGGCAAGGAAAGTATCATGATAATCCAGTTCGCGTACGGCCACGCTATTGGCCCAGGCGGCCCATTCGGCATGCAGATTCAATTCGTTGTTCCAGCCAAAAATATTTGCCCCCCGCTTTTCCCTGGTATGGGCCAATGCCTGCGCACGAGCTGCTATTACCGGTTTTCGGTTAATGGAAGCAATGGCTACAGCAGCGTTGTCGATGATGCGGTTGATTACCATGTCGATCACCTCATTGCCGATGGGCGCCTGATCTACTGCTATGCTGGCCAGTTTCCAGGCCAATTGCTCTTCTTTGGGGAGGCCGGCCTTGCTCGGATAAACCTTTACCTGCTGTTTCTTCATTCTGATGAAAGAGGTTTTGATCAAAAAGACAAGGTAAAGGTATTACAAAGTGAGGAGAGCTGAAAAAACGGTTCCTTAATGATGCATTTGGGGTTGGATAAAGAGCTGATGGGATCCGGAACAATAGAAACTTGCCGATTATTCCATTCTTACCACGATCCGCTTGCCTTTTCCATCCAGAGTCCAAACGGCCTCAATATCTTCCAGTTTTTCTTTTTGAAGATCAAATTTTAGTCGGCCCTCCGCGGCCAGTTGAAAGAGTTCTGGCAATATTTCCCGGTTGAATTTCTGAAATTCTTCCCGGGTATAACTTCCCAATCCGGCGCCTGTAATTTCAGTTTTGCCGCTTCTCAGGTTGTTGGAACTCAGGCTGATCTCATCCCCGGACAGGGCGCCTACCGATACGATCGTTGTGGCCTCTTCCGGTGCGTTTCCACCTTCTCTGAACAGGCTTTTTATGATTAATTCTATGGGGCGTCCCCAGAGATAATCGATCACCAGCCGGATGTGCGATTCCCTGTCAATCTGCTTTAAATGTCCAAGAATGAGCCTGTCTTCTTGTTGGGTAGAGATCAGTTCGTCTGCCCCCAATTGTTTTAAATGATCTTCCCTTCCTTCAGTATGTCCGGTCACGATTACCCTGCCGGCGCCATAATGCTTCGCCAGTTGAATGGCCAGTTTCCCGGTCACTCCCGTGCCGCCGTTTATTAAAACCGTATCTCTCTTCTTTAATTTCCCTTTTACCATCAGGGGCAGGTGGCTTCCCAATGCGGCGTTGGGTAAAGCCGCTGCCGTATCCCAATCCAGGTCCTCTGGAAGCCGGGTTAGTTCCACCTGCGAAATGATCGTTTTTTCGGCCAATGTACCGGTTCTTCCTTTTGCATACACTTTGGTTCCATCCTCCAATGTCCCCACGCCATCCAATCCTACGATAACAGGGACTTTTTTATAGCTGGCATAGTGTTTTCCGCTCGCTAATGACTTGTCTATATTCTTGAGTGCCGCGGCATGTACGTGCATCAATACCTCATCCCCGGAAGGGACAGGATCTTCAATATCTTCGTAAACGGGTATTGCTCCCAATTGTTTTAATACGGCTGCTTTCATGGGATTTTATTGCTGAATGGTTAAATGGTTTATTGTTAAGATCATATAGATTTGAAATTTGATACTCCTCATAACAAGGCTAAGGTAAGTCTTTGTCACGTAAATCATAAGAGATCATACAGATCTGTCTGCTATTCAGGAAAAGATCAATTGATTCACCCGGTTTATTTCATCGGGTATGATGGTATGTCCTATATTCTCATATACCTTTTCAGTTACCTGTGCACCGAGTGCTCTTAAAATATTAGTTGATGCATATACTCTTTCTACCGGAACGTGAAAATCCGGGTTACCCGTTCCTATAAAAACAGGAGTACCCTCAAAGTCACCCTTATAATTTCCCGGATACACCTTGTCGCCGATTAACCCTCCGGTAAAAGCCGCTATGCCGCCATATCTTGAAGCATGGCGTGCCACGTATTCCAGCGTAAGACATGCGCCTTGCGAAAATCCCAGGAAATAAATATGTGCTTTAGAAATTCCTTCTTTTTCTATTTGTGTTACTGCCGTATCTACAAGGCTCAGGCCCGAGCTCAGCCAGGGCTCATTTTCTTCCGGTTGGGCCAGAAAGGAATGCGGATACCAGGTATGGTTGGTGGCTTCAGGAGCAACCAACAGATATTCAGGTACTTCCAAATACCTCGCAAGCGATAGAATATCCGGTGCATTACTGCCTCTGCCATGAAGCATGATCAAAGCTTTTTCAGCTTTATCCTTCTTGCCGGCCCTGATGATGTTTTCTTTATGCATCTCTGAATTTTGATAAATCGAGTTTTAACGGAATGAGTTGTTTTTCAAGGCTTGTTCTTTGTCCTTCAAATTGAATGGGAAGCATTAGTCTTTCTCCCAGATGATCAAAAAGCTCGTCAACGATAAAGCCCGGACCTGAGGTTGCTACTTCAAAAAGTACGCCGCCGGGAGTCCTGAAGTAAATGGATTGAAAATATTTCCGGTCTAAAATAGGGGTTACTTCCAAACCGGCTTTCCCTATTGTCTCCCTGACCTGGTATTGTGTATCCGCGTCTTGGGTAGCAAATGCGATATGATGTACTGTGCCGCTTCCCCTTAACCCTTTTGGCGCATCCGGGGTGGATAAAAGATCTACATAATTACCGGGCGTGTCATTGGCTGCGAAGCGAAACCGGTTTCCCTTTTCCGAAACGAGTTGATGGTCCAGATATTCGGTTAATAATGCTGCGGTGCGGGCATCATTTTTCCCCCATATTTCTACATTATGAAGGCCTTTTATTGCATTTTCTTTCCGGATGATACCCTTGCCGTATCCTTTCCGGTTGTCTTTATCATTGAAAACCAATTCCAGGCCCAGTCCGTCGTAATCTTCAAAATAAACAAAAACCTCCTCTTCCAATCTTTCCTGCGGATGTTTGTGTGGGATATTGAATTTTTTAAAGCGTTCCAGCCAAAAATCGATTGAATGAAAGGCAACTGAAAAGGAAGTGGTATTCAACATGCCTGTTCCATGCCTTCCTTGTTTCAGTCCTGCATAAGGGAAAAAAGTAAGGATGCTCCCGGGCATACCTTCCTCATTGCCGAAATATAAATGATAGCCTTCCGGAGCTTCAAAATTGACCGTTTTTTTCACCAGGCGCAACCCTAAAATACCGCTGTAAAATTCCAGGCTTTTCTGTGCATCGGATGAAAGGGCGCTTACATGGTGTATTCCGGTGATCAATGGATTCGTATTCATATTGTTTTTAGTTTGGGAAGCCTTTTTTCTATCTTGCTTCTTTCCAGTGCAAATTGATCCGGTAACATTAATCCGGAGCCTAGGTCCTCTAAAGGCTCGTCTTTTGTAAATCCCGGATTTTTTGTTGCTATTTCAAACAAGACGCCTCCCGGTTCCCGAAAATAAATAGAATAAAAGTAATCCCGGTTTATCTTTTGAGTGGGCATGAGGCCGGCCTGCATTACTTTTTCTCTGAAGTACATCTGGGCCGTTTCATTTTCCACGCAAAAAGCGATATGATGAATGGTGCCGGCTGCATGATAGCCCCTGCTTTTTTCTAATTGAATATCCACTATTGAGGCTGCAGGAGTGGTATCTGTTGCAAAACGATATCGATCCTTCTCTTGTTCGAGCTGTTTATAACCCAGTATATCCGTCAGTATTTTTGCTGTGGGTTCCAATTCTCCGAGCGTTAAAGTCACGTTGTGAAACCCCCGGATAGCGGTATCTTCTTTAATCCCTGCCGTTGTCCATGGCTTTCTATTATCCTCCTCCCGGGGAATGACCATTGTTAATCTGAGCCCGTCGGGATCGGAAAAAGGTAAATACATTTCTCCAAACCGTTCCACAGGCGCCTCGTACCTTATTTTAAAAAGATCAAACCGTTCTCTCCAAAATTCAAGACTGCTCCCGGGGACCGCATAAGCTATTTCCGTAGCCATTCCCGATCCATTATGGCCCCGGCCTATTCCCTCCCAGGGGAAAAAGGTCAGTAAAGTTCCGGGCGTACCTTCTTCATTTCCAAAGTAAAAATGATAAGTACCCGGATCATCGAAGTTAACGGTTTTTTTTACTAGACGCAATCCTAATATTTTAGTATAAAAATTATAGTTGCGTTGTGCATTATTGGCGATGGCTGTCACGTGGTGCAGCCCTAAAATTTGATTAGGCATATGTTAAAATTTTCATGTTACTCCAGGTAACCGAATTTTCCGGTATTGAATTCATTAAAAGCTTCTACCAGTTCTTCCCTGCTGTTCATGACAAAAGGACCGTGAGCGGCAATAGGCTCTTTTATCGGTTCTCCGCTAAGTACCAATACCAGGGAATCTTCCTGTGCTTCAAGAGAGAAGTCTGTTCCCTCGTCGCTCATTAAAACAAAATGGTCGGCGCCCGCTTCTTTCTCTCCATTAACCCGGATATTACCTTCCAGTACCAGCAATGCAGTGGTGTAATGAGAAGGGAAAGAAAAAGGCGCTTTACCCCCTTTTTTTACACGGGCATTAAATAAGTGGATGGGTGTAAATGTTTTGGCAGGCCCTTGTGTGCCCTGGTAATTACCGGCCACTACTTCCACAGTTCCGGCATCCTGATCCAAAACGTGTTTGGCGATATCCTTAGCTTTCAGGGTCTGGTACCCGGGGGCATGCTTCTTGTCCTTTGCAGGAAGGTTCACCCAAAGCTGTACCATCTGAAAGTCCCCCCCTTGCCTACTGAAGCTTTCTTCATGGAATTCC
This sequence comes from uncultured Chitinophagaceae bacterium, assembly GCA_964478125.1. Classification (GTDB taxonomy): domain Bacteria; phylum Bacteroidota; class Bacteroidia; order Chitinophagales; family Chitinophagaceae; genus FW021-bin31. The sequence goes on from CAYZGR010000004.1 coordinate 78,845, forward strand.
TTGTGTAAAACACCGCTTGCAGCCGTCATCCACTGTACATCTCCCTGATGAATGACTCCTCCGCCGCCTCCGCTGTCCTGATGGGCAACGCTGCCTTTGTAGGCAATGGTAACGGTTTCAAATCCTTTGTGGGGATGTACGCCTACTCCCCTGGGCGTATCGGTAGGCGAAAAATAATGTTTTGAGTTATAATCCATAACCAGAAATGGATCCATGCGTTGCATACTGAGTCTCGGCACTCCGGGAATGAAACCATGTACCCGAAACCCGTTGCCCACCCAATGTGGAGCGGGCGGCGCAATAACAGCTTCAATTCTTCTCGTTTTCATAAGGACTCCTTTTTAATTTTGAAACAAAGGTAGCTGCCTTTGTATGTCTGCCCATTGATGTAGGTTAAGAAAAGCCCCTGCATATCAGATGGAATTGTCTTAAATAAAATTATCAGTACTTTTGTAGCATATCAATTAAAATAAACATTTTATGGATAAGATAGAAGAAAAGTCAGTAGGCGAGATTGTAGCAGGGGACTACCGGGCGGCCCGGGTCTTTGAAGCCCATAAAATCGACTTTTGCTGTAATGGCGGACGCGGCATACAGGAGGCGGCAAAGGAGAAAGATCTGGATTGGCATGCGCTTGTGGAGGAAATTAACAAAGCGATAGAAGGAAGGCCGGAAGAACAACCGGACTTTCGATCTATGCCCCTTGATGCATTGGCAGATTATATTGTGAAAACACACCACCAGTATGCAGAGCGACAAATCGGGGTCGTCAGGCCTTATCTTGAGAAAATTTGCCAGGTACATGGGAAGAACCATCCTGAACTATTCCGGATTAAGGATATCTTTTATAAGATCTCGGGTGTAATCATAACTCATCAGAAAAAAGAAGAGATCATGCTTTTCCCCTTTATAAAGAGATTGGTCAAGGTTCATGAAAACCGGGAAGCATTTAAGAATAATACTTCCGCAACGGTAAAAGGCCCCGTAAGTATGCTGACCGATGAGCATGAGGAGCAAGGCGCGGCTTTCAGGAAGATAGCCGGGTTAAGTAATGATTATACGCCTCCGGAAGATGCTTGTAATACCTATGTGGCAACCCTTAATCTTCTTCAGGATTTTGAAAGAGACCTTCACAAACACATTCATTTGGAGAATAACATTTTGTTTCCCAAGGCTTTGGAACTGGAACGGCTGTTGAATCACCACGGAGCGGTTTGAAGTCAGTGAAAAAATGAGGAACCAAGTATATCGTCGGCGTGTTATAAAGTAAACAGGATAATCATCTTTTTTCCCGAAAGTTTCGTCTGGCCAGTTCTTTTCTTACCCGGCTCAGGCCTTCCGGCGTGATGCCCAGGTAAGAAGCGATCATCCATTGAGGTACGCGTAAGGGAATATCCGGATAGGTCTTTATAAAGGATAAATAACGTTCTTCGGCGGTGGCGCTTAGCAGTTCATAAATACGCGCAGTTTGATGCCGGATGTGGTTATGTAATAAACGATTGTTGAATTCAGAAAATGGGGGGTAGCGTTCGGATAAGCGAAGGATAAAATCTTTATCCAGTAATAAAACGTGGCTGTCTTCCAGCGCCTGAATAAAATATTGGGCAGGCTGGTGAAAAAAACTGCTTTCCCGATCGGTAATAAACCAGCTTTCAGGTGCAAATTGCAATACGTGTTCTTTGCCTTTCTCATCAATTCCATATTTTCGGAGCAATCCCCTTTCTACGAAAAAGACATGGCTACAGTTATCACCCTGCATCAGCAGAAAGGTTCCGGCTTTGACCGCTCTTTCGTTACAATGGGTTACCAGCGTTTGAATCTCTTCTTCATTAAGCCGGAGATTTGAAGTTAAAAAAGAACTAAAGGTGAATGGTATCATGAAAACAATAGTTTTTCCGTATATAATTAAGGATTGTTACAAATATGCTTTAGCGCCGCCCGGCTTCTTTACCTGATTTCTGACCATACTTACAAACCGGACAGTATAATTCATATTCTGTTTTATAAGGGAAGATGGGAAGAAAAAACAGGGTAAACCATTTAGATATCTTTTCTATTTTCCATTTTTTAATGTGATGACAGTTCGGGCATTCCCGCTCTTCCGTCGTACCGTAAGCAGTTCTTTTTTGATGTCCAAATCCGAAGATAAAAAGCATAATATATTCAAATGTTTTGTAACAGGTAAAAGCTTAACAAGCTTGGATATTTTAGTACGCGTATACCTTTAAATTACCCACATGCCGAAGATGCTACCGGCCGTTCATAATCGGAATTTCATAAATATTCAGCCCCGTACGGAGGTGTATGCTTAAGGAACTTTTTTACCGGCTTTTAAACACTACGGCTTTTAAATGATTAATTCAATAGTTTTATATTTTAATTATAAGTGATTCTACTTCCTTTTTCCGGATCTTTTTGTATTATTAAAGATCTGGGAATGCGATCTTTCAATTCTTCCACGTGTGAAATGATGCCCACGATCTTGTGTTCTCTGTTCAGGTGAAGTAAGGTCTCGAAAATAAGGTCGATGGAAGCGGGATCCTGTGTACCAAATCCTTCATCAATGAAAAAGAAATTTTTTTCTGCCTTTGCGTTGGCCTGTACGCTTCCTGCGAGTGCAAGTGCCAGCGATAAAGAGACCTGAAAAGACTGTCCGCCGGAGAGGGTTTTAACGCTTCTGCATTTGCCCTCGTTCAGGTAATCTACAATCTCAAAATCATTGCTTTCATTTAGTTGCAGGCTGAGCTGGTTGCGGGTCAGTTTTTGGAAACGGGCATTGGCCCGGTCGCACAACTGACTGAGGTAAATGGAGGACACGTATTGCACAAAGCCTGCGCCTTTGAAGAGGTTAAACAGAAGGTTTAAGTTTTGTAAACGTTTTTCCGCTTTTTCCTGCTTTTTCAGCAGTTCCTGCTTTTTTTCATAATTCCCGTTCAGGTCCCTGACTTCATTTTTAAGGGTGAGGACCGCGTCTTTGTTTTCCTGAAGTTTTTGTCCGGAAAGCTGCCATTGCTCTTTTGTTTCATTAAATGCCGCTGTGCTGAAATTGGCCGAATGTAGTTTTTTTGCCAATTCGTCAACCCCGTTTTGTAGTGTTTTAAATTGAATCTTGTAAGCTTCGATCTGCTTTCTTTCCACGGAGATATCTAAATCCAGGGAAAGCGCTTCTTGAACGGTTGTTATATCCGTATGCTCTTTTTTCAGGCGGTCATTTATTTGTAACTCCAATTCCTCTATTTCCGAACATAAGGCGGTTGTTTGCCGGTCCAGCTCTTTTAGGACCGATTCTTTTCCGGCAATCTGTGGTGTTAAATGATTTTTTTTATCTGCCTGGTTCTGATACTGTTTTTCTATTGTTTTGTTTTTTTCTTTTAATGCGGTTAAAATTTGTTGTACTTCCTCTACCGCTTTCTGCCGGTAATGCTGGAAGTCTAATAATTTTATATTACTCAGATTGACTTGTATTTGTGCATGCTTTTCTCCCTCTTTCTGTTTGAATTTCGAGAGCGCCTCCCGGTAAGTATTGAGTTGTTTTTGCTTGTTTTCTTTCGCTTTTCGGTGTTGTTCCAGTTTGAGGTGAACTTCTTCTATCAGTTTTTCAAGCCGTGCAGCTTGTGCCTTTTTTTTCCGAAAGTCGTCCGGGGATCCTGCCTTAAAACCTTTCCATGTAAAGGCTTTTTGATGGAGTTCCATCTCATTCGTGAGTTCATTCAGCAGCGCTTTTTCCTCTTCCAGGTCCTGTTTCAGCAGTTTCTTCCTGTCCAGCGTTTTTTCAAACTCCGATTGTTCTTTTTGCAGTTTCGTCTTATTATTTTCTACTTCGGCAATCTCTTTTAAGCAGGCTACAATTTCGGCGGACAGGTCCTGGGTTTCCGTTATTTTTGGATGTGTCTGTGCACCGCATAAGGGGCAGGGTTGTCCGTCCTGCAGTTCATGTGCATATTGTGATAATTTTTGATGCAGTTCTAAATCTGCTTTTTGCTTTTCCAGGATTGTTTTCCGGTCATCTAATGCCTTTTTTCTTTCTTCAAAAACCTGCCCGTGATTATCCGGATCCGCCTGGTTTTGGTTTTCCGAAAATAAGGAGACAAGCGCTCGTATTGCGTTTTCTTTCTCCTGTATCTTTTGCGTTTGCTTTTGTATTTGTGCGCTTAAGTTTTCCCATTTTGCATACCAGTCGCCCACCTCAAGCAGGAGTGCAGCGTCCGGTTTCTGTGTTTTTAGCCGGGTAAATTGTTGTTCGGTCTTTTCAATGGCCGATTGAATTTCCTGTTCTTCCTTTAGTCCGTTTTCTACGGTTTCTTTCCCTTTGGCCGTTCTTGCTTCAAGCGTGGCAATATCCCGACGGTCCGTTAGGATGGAAATAATAAATGCAAGATCCTGTTCTTCTGTTTTTCTGTCTGCTAAATGCTCAAAATAAGGAGTGATTGCTTTTAGCTGTTTTTCTGCTTCATCCAACTGGCTTGTTAGCCGATGCAGGGCCGTTGTCCTTTCTTTTTGCTCTGCTCTTTTTATTTGCAGCTGCTCTTTATTTTTTTTCAGGTCTTTGAACAGTGGAGCAAAGATGCCGGACAGGTGTTCGAAGGCCTCTAATTTTTTCTGTTGTTCCCGGATTTCGCCTTCCCGCTTTTTTAACTGGGAGAGGTCGGCTTCTTTTTGTTCCAGAGTTTTAAAATCCTCCATCAGATTTTCAAGCCGCCGGTATTTTTCTTCGAGCGCATCATGTGATCTTTGGAGAAGGGCCAGTTGGTTTTCTTTTGTTTTTAATGCAGTGGTTTTGGAGCGGATCTCTTCTTCGGTAATGTGTTCATAGCCCATTAGTTGGCCGTTGAGGGAATCCAGGGTGGACTGGCTGGCCTTTTTTAGCTCGGATACCTTATCCTGCAGGTCATACCGCTGCAGATTAAAGATATCTTTCATCATTTTGGTTCGTTCGGTGGCTCCCAGTTCCAGAAATTCTTTGAATTGTCCCTGTGGGATGATGATGGTCCGTTTGAAGTTGGTATAGGTCAGGCCGATAATCTGTTGGGCACTGGTGTGGTCGAGGGGAAGCCATTTTTCCTGTTCCCATTGATAAAATGCGGCTTTGGGCGGCCTGACATCTTCAAAATTTTTTGAATTGCGTTTAAATTCCCGGGTGGCGCGAAATTTTTTGTTTTCATGATTATAAAAGTCGAATGCAATATAAGCCCGGTCAGACTTCAGGTTCATCATATTGTAGCTGCGCTTGTCCCGGGCGTTCAGTCGTTCGGTATCACCATACAGGGCATAGGAGATGGCTTCCAATATAGAAGATTTTCCGGATCCCACCGCTCCGAAGATGCCAAATAACCCGGCATGGGTCAGTTGGGCGAAGTCGATGGTCTGGCGCTGCCGATAGGAGTAAAGGCCTTCTATGATCAATTGTATCGGGATCATTCTTTTACAATTCTTTTATTTCTTTAAATAATTCCATCAGCGTTGCATTGGGTTCCTGGCCGTTGTTTCTTGATTTAAAATAGGCTTTAAACAGCAGTTCTATATTCTGATTAAGGTCGATCTCCCGGCCGGTCCCGGTATGGGCCGTTGCATTTTTCACCATAGGGATCAGGCGGATGATGCCGTTATGCGCCTGATATAATTTCTTTTGTTCCTCTACTTTTAGAAATTCGTCCGTGACCATGGTTAATTCCACCAGTGCCTCCGGGTTTTCAAGTAGCCATTGGAAGGCCTCACCGACCTGATGGAATGTTTTTCTTTGCAAAGATCTTCCTGATGTCAGCCGAATTTTTTCTATTGTAACCTCTTCTCCCGGCACTGCATGGATGATGCTTATGAATTTTTGCTGACCGGCTTCGGCGAAGGAATAAGCCAGCGGGGCGCTGCTGTATATAGCGGGCCGGAGGATGCCCACATCCTGGTAGCGGTGGAGATGGCCAAGGGCCGCATATTGTATTTGTTCCGGGAGGGCATCCGAATATACGATATCCGCATTTCCGATATTTAAAGGCTTCTCTCCCTCGGGTTCTTCCGGTTTTTCTGCGCCGCGTTTGACCAGGTACAAATGTGTTGTGAGCAGATTCACTCCTTTTTGATCACAATATCGTTTTGCCAGCATCTTCCATCTTTCCGACAAACTTTTTTGCAGGGATTCTTGTTTGTTTTCTCCGAAATATTCTTTCATCCGCATTTCATTGGCAAAAGCAGTATGCAGGAGCCGTATGGGATAAGGATATTGCGGCAGCCCGATTTCTATAAATCCGGCTTCGGTCTTTTGAATTTTAAATCCGTTTTCCAGTTCGAGGAGGGGTACTTCATCTGTGGGACGTCCGATGAAGATGATCCCGTTTTCCCTGGCCAGTACATCTGCTACATTCACCCGGTCGGGGGCATCATGGTTGCCGGCAATGGCAATAACGGGTACTTTCCCGCCTTTGGCCAGTTTTTTGAGCGTTTTGTACAGCAGTTCCGTGGCTTCATTTGGCGGATTGAATGCATCAAACAGATCGCCCGCGATTACTACCATATCTACTTGTTGTGCTGTCGCGATCTGAATGATTTCTTCGAGCACAGCCTTTTGTTCTTCAAGGCGGCTGTAGAAATCAAGGCGTTTTCCGAGGTGCCAGTCTGCGGTATGGAGTATGCGCATAATTTAATGCCTTCCTCTGTTGTTTTAATGGTAAAAGTTTATCCAAAAATACATAATATTATATTGAGGAATGGCTTTAAGGTATTTTCGGGATAAACCGGATCTTTTCTCTGTTTGTTTTTTATCGTAGTCGGATCATTGGTTTTGATGAGGTTGAGCCGATTTAAGCTTCATTTGTAATAATGATAGAATGGAAAATATTTTTATTTTCACAAATTTTAGAATATTCAGCTGTTAATATGAAATCCACTTTCTTTCTTTTGGTTTTAGCTCTTGGAATGGTTTTTCCTTTAACCTTAAGCGCTCAATTATTAGATAGTTTAGAAGCTTTTGAAACCCCTGTTGCAAGGCAGGCAGTGGCGGTAGATAAGAAATATCTTTATGCGATTAGCAATTCAATGATTGAGAAATTAGATAAAACCACAGGTAAAACCGTTAAAAAATGGAAAGACATCAGTGGAGATATAAAACACTTAAACAGCGGGGTAGTGATTAAGAATAAATTATATTGTGCAAATTCTAACTTCCCCGGGGTTCCTATGGCCTCTTCCATTGAAGTATTTGATACTAAAACCCTGAGACCGGTCGAAAGCTATAGCCTGGGCATATATATTGGATCTGCAACCTGGATTGATCGATATGACGGGCATTGGTATATTGCTTTTGCCCATTATGACAATCATGGAGATGAAGAAGATAAAGATAACAAGTGGACGCAGTTGGTACAATTTGATGATCATTGGCGTAGAGAACAGGCCTGGATCTTACCTGAAGAAATTAATAATAAATTTAGCCCAATGAGTAATTCAGGAGGTTTTATTTCTTCTAATGGTACGCTTTTTTTAACGGGCCATGACAACAAAGCCCTCTATCTCTTAACTTTCCCTCGTTCCGGATATACATTGAAATGGGAAAACACTATACCTGCTCCTTTTGAGGGCCAGGGAATAGCCGTTGATCCGGAGGATCCCACAATTATATACGGGATTATCAGGAGTCGGAAGGAAGTTGTTAAAGTTAAATTGAGCAGGGATAGGAATTAAAATTATTTTATGAAAGGATATCTGTTTCTTGCGGCGGCCATCGTACTGGAGGTTATTGCTACTTCCGCTCTGAAGGCTTCTGTCCAATTTACGCGTCTGATTCCTACCCTCATTATGGCGGCAGGATATCTCGGGGCCTTCTATTTTTTAAGTTTGACACTGAAAACCATTCCGGTAGGAGTTTCCTATGCCATCTGGTCGGGCGTGGGGATAGTGTTGATCTCGCTGGCAGGCTGGCTCTTTTTTAGGCAGGCCCCCGACCTTCCGGCCATCATCGGAATGGCGCTCATCATTGCCGGTGTGGTGGTCATTAATTTGTTTTCGAGAACGGCTGCTCATTAAGTAAAAATAGATTATTGATGTTGCAAATCTTGTGCCCCAGGCTCTCTTGAAAACCGTTTCCTTTGTCTATCTTTGCAGTTGATTAAAAACTATCGACTTGCTATGCTGAGTGTTCAGAATGTAACGCTTTCTTTTGGAAAAAGAACGCTTTTTGATGAGGTCAATCTCAATTTTACAAAAGGGAACTGTTATGGAGTGATCGGAGCGAATGGCGCTGGGAAGTCCACTTTCCTGAAGATCCTGTCCGGAGAAATCGAGCCCAACAAAGGCACGGTATCCAAATCTCCCGATGAACGGATGAGCGTATTGAAGCAGGATCAGTTTGCATTTGATGATTATTCGGTCCTGCAAACAGTTATCATGGGTAATGAACCGCTTTGGAAAACTTCGCAAGAGCGGGATGCTATTTATGCCAAGGCGGACTTTACGGAGGAAGACGGTATAAAAGCGGGCCATCTGGAAGACGAATTTGGACAAATGGGAGGTTATACCGCTGAGAGTGATGCGGCTACTTTGCTGAACAATCTCGATATTCCTGAAAAAATGCATGAGAAACAAATGCGCGATCTGGGCGGCAACCAGAAAGTACGCGTGCTTCTGGCGCAGGCGCTGTTTGGGAATCCTGATATCCTCCTATTGGATGAGCCTACCAACAACCTGGATATTGAAACCATTAACTGGCTCGAAGATTTTCTGGCAGATTATGAAAATATTGTTATTGTCGTCTCTCATGACAGGCATTTCTTAGATACGATCTGTACGCATGTCGCCGATATAGACTTTGGGAAAATTCAAATCTATACGGGTAATTATACCTTCTGGTATGAGTCCAGTCAGCTGGCGGCACGCCAGCTTTCCGACCGAAATAAAAAGATGGAGGAAAAGCGAAAGGACCTCCTGGATTTTATTGCCCGTTTCAGCGCCAATGCTTCCAAATCCAGACAGGCTACCAGCCGGAAAAAGGCCTTGGAGAAGATTGTGATCGAAGATATTAAACCTTCTAATCGCAAATACCCGGGTATTATCTTTCAGCAGAACAGGGAAGTAGGTAATAAGGTGCTTGAAGTGAAAAATCTCTCCCGGATGCAAGAAGGCGTTCCGCTTTTCCGCAATATTAGTTTCGAAGTGAATAAAGGGGATAAAATAGCTTTCCTTTCAAGAAATCACGTGGCTTTAACGGCACTTTTCGAAATTATTAACGGCTATTTGGATGCGAATAGCGGCAGTTTCGAATGGGGAACTACGGTTACTAAGGCTTATCTGCCGAACGATAACAGCCGGTATTTTGAAAAGGATCTGACATTGATGGACTGGCTCCGTCAATATGTCCCCCCAACGGTAACGGATGTGGATGAACCGTTTTTAAGAGGCTTTCTGGGTAAGATGTTATTCAGCGGGGATGAGACGTTAAAGAAGACAAGCGTACTGAGTGGTGGAGAAAAAGTACGTTGTATGATTTCGCGAATGATGTTGCAAAACCCGAATGTCATCATCATGGACGAACCTACTAATCATCTGGATCTGGAGTCCATTCAGGCTTTTAATAATGGAGTGGCCGATTTTGATGGAGTGGCTTTATTTACTACCCATGATCATCAATTTATGCAGTCGGTTGCCAACCGGATCATTGAAATTACGCCGAATGGCATGATTGACAAGCTGATGTCTTTTGATGAATATCTTAAGGATGAAAGAGTAAAGGAGGCGAGAGAAGCGCTTTATGAAAGTCCGGTAAGCGAGTGACCGGGGAGGAGGATAGAACGTGGATCATGATGATGGATTAGGATCATCTCGGATTTAAGTATCAGTATATCCACTCCCCTTTGAAAATCAGTGACGACCCGAAAACAGATTTATTATGATCAAGAAACTGATTTACTTTTCTTTATTGGTATGGATCTTTTCTGGCCTACGCCCTTCTATAGCTATTGCGCAGGCGCATACCTTCGCTCTCGGAGACAGTATGTTTTTACTGGATGGCAAACCTTTTCAGATCATTTCAGGGGAACTGCATTATAGCCGGATCCCAAGAGCTTATTGGAAGGATCGTTTACATAAGGCAAAGGCCATGGGGCTGAATACGATAAGCATTTATTGCATGTGGAACATTCATGAGCCTGAAAGCGGAAAGTGGGATTTCAAGGGTAGAGAGGATGTTCGCCATTTTATACGATTGGCTCAGGAGGAGGGCTTATATGTTATTTTAAGACCCGGTCCTTATGTATGTGGGGAATGGGAATTTGGTGGTTTCCCCTGGTGGTTGTTGAAAGATAAAGGCATAAAGGTACGTACGGATGATCCCAAATTCATGGCGCCGGCGAAGGATTACCTTATGCAGATGGGTGAGCAGCTTGCTGATTTGCAAATCACCAATGGCGGGCCTATCATTATGGTACAGGTAGAAAATGAATACGGTTCTTTCGGAAAAGATACTGCTTATGAACGGAAGTTTGCCCATTATCTCAGGGAGGCTGGATTTAATGTTCCGTTGTTTACTGCCGATGGAGACTGGCTGTTTAAGAATGCGGCTTTACCCGGTATTTTGCCGGGGGCCAATGGCGAAACCAACCCCGTTAAATTAAAGAAGTTAGTAAATGAATATCATGATGGGAAAGGACCTTATTTTGTTCCTGAACTGTATCCAGGATGGTTGGATCATTGGGGTGAGAATTTTCAAAAAGTAGGGACTGAAAAAGTGGTTAAAGAAGTGAAAGGGCTATTGGATGCGGGGGTTTCCATTAATTTATACATGTGGCTCGGCGGAACCAATTTTGCCTTTATGAATGGGGCCAATTACAATAAAGCACATCCTATTCAGCCTGATATTACCAGCTATGATTATGATGCGCCTTTGAGTGAAGCCGGTGTGCCCACGGAGAAATACAGGGCTTTGCGTAAGCTCATCCTCAAATACCTGCCTGAAGGAGCAAATGTACCGGATGTGCCAGCGGCTCCTCAATTTATGGCTATCCCTGATATTCAGCTTACCCAGGAAGCGGGATTATTTAATAACCTGCCGGAAGACCCTGTAGAAAACGATCGGTTGCTTTCTATGGAGGACCTGGATCAGGGCTACGGTTACGTGCTTTATCGTACCCGATTGACTGATGGAGGGAAAGGCATTTTGCATATTGACGGACTGCGGGATTTTGCCCAGGTATTTGTGAATGGAGAACGGCAGGGTACATTGAACCGCATGTATGGTGAAAAAGAGCTGACCCTTGATGCCCCCGCGGGAGCACAGTTGGATATTCTGGTGGAGAACCTGGGGCGGATCAACTATGGACGGGAATTGATGAACAACCGCAAGGGGATTATCGGAGATGTAAAATTCGGAGGAAAAGTATTGGCCGGATGGCGCATGTACCGTCTGCCTTTTAAAGATACCAAAGGATTTCATTTTGTGAAAAATACGGGGAAGATGGAAGGACCTGTAGTATATAAAGGCACTTTTAAATTAAAAGATACGCACGATACTTTTTTGGATATGCGTGAATGGGGAAAAGGCATCGTGTTTGTAAACGGCCATAATCTTGGGCGGTATTGGGAAATAGGCCCTCAGCAGACTTTATATTTGCCCGGCTGCTGGTTAAAAAAAGGAAAAAATACCATCGTGGTTTTTGAGCAACTCAAAAATGGCAAACACCTTATTTCTGCTATTGATCATCCGATATTGGATGAGTTGAAAGTAAAGTGAGGTTTTTATACCACCACATTGATCATTCTGCCTTTTACCAGAATAAACTTCCGTACCGGTTTTCCCTGTACCCATTTTTGTACCGCTTCGTCGTTCAGTACGGCGGCTTCAATTTCCTTTTGATCTGTATCCGAATCAAATGTCATTTGAGTTCTAGTCTTTCCGTTAATGGCTACCGGATATTGAATGGTGGATTCCTTCAGGTACTTTTCCTGGTATACCGGGTAGGATGCATTTAAAATGCTGTTGGTATGTCCCAATTGATGCCACAATTCTTCGCTAAAATGTGGGGCGTAAGGGGTTAAAAGAATAAGCAAGGGTTCCAGGACCTCTTTTTTATGACATCCTAACGTGTATAGTTCGTTTACACAAATCATAAACTGGCTGACTGCAGTGTTGAAAGAAAAGCGCTCATTGTCTTCCGTAACTTTTTTAATGGTTTTATGTAAAATACGAAGCTCATCTTCCGTTGGTTTTTCTTCCGTTACCGACCATTCATCATGCTTAAAAAACAGCCGCCACAGTTTTTTCAGAAAACGGGATACTCCTTCAATACCTTTGGTATCCCAGGGCTTGGATTGTTCAATAGGGCCAAGAAACATTTCATACATGCGGAAAGTATCTGCTCCGTATTGTTCTACTACATCATCCGGATTTACGGTATTGAACAAGGACTTGCTCATCTTCTCAACGGCAGATCCACAAATATATTTGCCCTCTTCGAGAATAAATTCTGCATTTTTATATTCCTGTCTCCAGTTTTTGAAGGCTTCAGTGTCCAGCGTATATCCATCTACAATATTAACATTTACATGCAGCTCATCTGTATCGTATTGGTCTTTCATCCCTTTTGAAACGAAGGTATTAGTTCCATGAATCCGATATACCAGCCGTGAATCACCGGTGATTTTTCCCTGGTTGATCAGTTTCTTATAAGGTTCTTCAAACCCGATATATCCCAGATCGTGCAGCACTTTTGTCCATAAACGGGAATACAACAAATGGCCTACAGCATGTTCGGTTCCGCCCACGTATACATCCACCTGGTTCCAATAATCCGTTGCCTGCCGGGAAGCAAACTCCTGATCGTTACGGGGGTCCATATAGCGCAGGAAATACCAGGAAGATCCGGCATAGCCCGGCATGGTGTTGGTTTCAAGGGCTATTGTGCCGGTCTCCTTCCTGCCTTTCCCGGGGGAAGAGGAGAATTGGTAAACCCATTCAGGAATATTGGCTAACGGCCCTTGTCCTTCGGGCCCTGCAGCATAATGATCTACATGCGGCAATTTCAAGGGCAACTCTTTTTCATTGAGGGGTTTTGCAACACCGCTTTCCCACAAAATAGGAAAAGGTTCTCCCCAATAACGTTGGCGGCTAAACGAAGCATCCCGCATTTTATAATTTATCTTTCTTTTCCCGATCCCTTTCGCTTCCAATTCTTTGATAACCACGGGAATAGCATCTTTCATTTTCATGCCATTAAGGAAATCGCTGTTTTGCAAGATGGCTTCCTTAGTAGGGTTGGCTTCTGCGCCATTATAGTCATCACCTATAATATTAGTTATCGGAATATGGAAGTGCCGGGCGAAACGATGGTCGCGTTCATCCCCGCAGGGGACGGCCATAACGGCTCCGGTGCCGTAACCGGCTAACACGTATTCTGAAATCCAGATGGGGATCTCTTTCCCCGTGAATGGATGGAGGGCATAGGCTCCCGTAAAGCAGCCGGTTATTTTTTTCTCTGCCATACGTTCTCTTTCACTACGGCTTTTTACATATGCCACATACGCGTCTACTTCTTTTGCCTGTTCCGAAGTCTTTATCGCATCTACCAGTTCATGTTCGGGTGCAAGGACCATGAAATTAACACCGAAAATAGTGTCGGGCCGGGTGGTGAAGACCCTCACCTCCGAAGTTCCATCCAAACCTTTCCCGGAGGAGACAGTTTTTTCAGCCTTTGCTACATTTGAATCCGAAGGCAGGGTTTTCAACTTTCGCTTTATTTTATTAATTACGTCATTGATACCTTTTCTCACTTCTTCATTAGAAAAGCGTAATTCTACATACCCGTTATCCTTTAAAAATTGAGTCCTTTGTTCATTATAAAACTTTTGATCAGGATCGCTGTGATAACCTCCATCCACTTCAATTGTTAATTTTTTCTTTAGGCAAACAAAATCAACGATGAAGTGCCCAATAATGTGTTGCCTTCTGAAATGGGATCCCGTTTTATTCCCTCTTAGCTCTTGCCAAAGCAATTCTTCTTCGGATGTGGGGTTATTCTTGCTTTGAGCGGCAAATTTTTTTGTCAGGTGATATAACGATGGTTGTGCAGTTTGATACCCGGGTCTTGGGGTTTGCTTCTTCCCCAAAGAGGAAGGTCGGGATGGAGCCTTGAGGGGAAATTTTATCTCTGCCCCTTCACTCTTCCCAATCCAGTTGGATTGCATTTCTTTCATGGCTTCGCTAAAATCAACCTGTTGCAACCCTTCCAATAATCGGTCTGCGTATTCGGTAATACGCAAATACCATTGACGTAGCTTTTTCTTTACTACCGGATATCCGCCTCTTTCACTGACGCCGTTAACCACTTCGTCGTTGGCCAGTACGGTACCCAGCGCTTCACACCAGTTCACCTCTCCTACTCCCGAATACGCCAGGCGATAGTCCATCAATATGTGCTGCTGTTGTTGTTCTTCATAATTTTTCCAGGCGGCAGCCGTAAAAAGCAGGTCTTCATTAGCGGGACAGTTGTGATTTTTGTTTCCTTCTTTTTCAAAGATCTGTATTAAAGTTTCTATGGGCTGTGCTTTTTTCTCTTTACGGTTGTACCAGCTGCCAAAGAACTGCAGGAAGATCCATTGTGTCCAATGATAATATTTTGGGTCGGAAGTACGTACTTCCCGGCTCCAGTCGAAGCAAAACCCGATATTGTCCATCTGTTCTTTGAAAGTAGCAATGTTTTTGTCCGTAGTGGCGGCCGGGTGTTGTCCGGTTTCAATGGCATATTGTTCGGCGGGCAGGCCAAAAGCATCAAATCCCATGGGATGCAATACATTGAATCCCTTCAATCTTTTATATCTTGCAAATACATCTGAAGCAATGTAACCGAGCGGGTGTCCCACGTGCAGACCGGCTCCGGAAGGATAGGGGAACATATCGAGTACATAATATTTTGGCTTTTTACGCTCATTGTTAACCTGGTAGACCTTTTCTTCTTTCCAGCTTTTTTGCCATTTCTTCTCTATCGCTCTGAAGTTATATTCCATAGATATACAGCTAATTTCCTATCTAAAACCTGCAAAGATAAAATTAAAACATGGCTTTTAGAGCGAACTTCTTATATTCGTGCAGAATGAATATCCCCAACCGGTTTCCTATATTTGCAGCATCTAGGGAAAAAATGCAATGCTCAAAATTATTTAGAACAAGCTTCTTTTTTTTATTTTTTGTTGTGCAATGCGTTTGCGCTTTTGCGCAAGAACTGAATGGCAATTTAGAGCTGGACTTAAAAAGTAAAGCAGCCGATTCACTGCTTGTAGATTCTTTGTTGAATTATGCCAGAAGTCACAAATATACGAATGCCGAAACTGCTTATGCCAATGCTTTAACGGCACTCCACATATCTGAAGATATAAAATATAAAAGAGGCCTCCTGACTGCCAATACTTATCTGGGGAATCAAATGGCAGACTGGACGGATTATACAAAAGCTTTAAAATATTACCAGCAAGGATTGCAAACCGCTGAAGAGATGGGCAATGCTAAAGAGACTATACGTTTTAATCTTTTGATAGGGAATCTATATGATAATAAAAAAGAATATCCTGAAGCC
The DNA here is from genome assembly GCA_964478125.1 of uncultured Chitinophagaceae bacterium. Classification (GTDB taxonomy): domain Bacteria; phylum Bacteroidota; class Bacteroidia; order Chitinophagales; family Chitinophagaceae; genus FW021-bin31. The sequence goes on from CAYZGR010000004.1 coordinate 94,390, forward strand.
TTGTCCTGGTATAATAGCGCGCTGAACAAGGCTTTAAACGAGGAGGATTCCCTATTTGCCGCCTATGCTATAGGTAATAAGGCCATGATCATGGATAAAACGGGGCATCTGGACAGCGCGTATTTATTTAACCGGCAAAATTTAAGATACCTGGCTAATGGTGTGGGTGATGCCTTGGATTCTGCGAACACCTTTACCAATCTGGCCTTGAACCAGAAAAGACAAAAGCGTTATGATCAGGCGCTCCGTTATATGCTCAAGGCAAAAACACCTCTCCTGCTTTCCTCTGATACTTTCTCCATACAAGTATGGTATAATAATTTGGGCTCTTTACTCATTTCGATGGGGAGGCTTACGGCTGCAAAGGCCAAACTTGATTCCGCACTTCTCCTGGAACCCATCGTACAGAGTAAACTGATAAATGAAGATCTGTATAATAATCTCAGTCATTATTATGAAGCCAAAAAAGATTATGCTTCCGCTCTGGAATGGTATAAAAAAAGTCGGATGATGACCGATTCTATTCGTGATCAAAAGGAGGCGGCCCAATTTGCCGCACTCCGGATCAGGTACGAGGTAGATAAAAAAGAAAGCCTTCTCGCAAAGCAAAAGATGGAGCTCCGGCAAAAAAATACAATTAATCTTATCGTTATTATAGGTGCGGTTCTTTTAATGGCTTTGGTGATACTCCTGTATTGGAGTAATCGTAAACGTAAAAAAGTAAACGGCCTCTTGACCTACAAGAACCGACAGATATCAACACAGAAAGAAGCTTTACAAGAAGCCAACAACGTGAAGAACCGCCTCTTTTCTATTATTTCTCATGATTTGAGAACCCCCCTTCAGCCATTGATCTTTTATTTGGGAATGCTTAGCCGGGATAAGTTGAGTAAGGAAGTTATCCAGGATATTGCGAAAGAACTGCAGTTGCATCTCCGTCACACCCGCATTATGATGGATAATGTATTGCATTGGGCGGCCTCACAAATGGAGGGCTGGGAACTGCATCCCGAGACTGTGGCAGTTCAGCCGGTTTTTCAAGAAATATTGGACATGTTGGCATCGGATGCCAAAAAAAAGAACATTTTTTTCAAAGATCAAATTTCCCCAAGCCTGTATGCCGTTTCTGATCCGGAATTGCTGAAACTGGTTTTTCGGAATATATTGACCAATGCCATAAAATTCACACCGGAAGGGGGAACCATTGAGATTTTAGGGAAAAAAGATCAGGAAGGCGTTTGCATTTCGATAAGTGATAACGGGATTGGGATATCTCCGGAGAAGCGAAAGCAATTTGAGAAAGGGAACCCTTTGAAAAGTACGCCGGGAACGCATAAAGAGACAGGTACGGGGATCGGCCTCCTGGTTAGCCGGCAACTGCTGGTGAAACAGGGCGGTCAATTGGAAATTGAGAGCGAGGAAGGGAAAGGCACTACGGTTTTTATTAAGCTTCTATGAGCAGTCCTATCAAACGATAATTTCGGACGAAATCGGAGGATTGCTTTAAATTTGCGGCCGGCTATTGTTCCCTACCGGTCTGGCGGCTCGAAACCATCAGACCGGTAAGGCAAACCGTCTGATCAATGACTCAAAATAATATCTTTATGCGATTGAATCAATGGTTGTTCACAATATTACTGATAGGCTGTTGTGGATCCTTCTTAAAAAGTGAAGCGCAAATTCGCGAAGTTCCGGAAGCGGTTAAAAGCGCCTTTCAAAAACAATATCCGCAGGCGCTGCAAGTACAATTCGATGACAAGCTTATTTTTGTATTGGTTCATTTTTATCCCGGCGAACCCTTGCCGTTTTCGGACAGCCTGCATACTGCAAAATACTCGTCAAGAGGTATTTGGCAATTAACCGATACCCCAATGCCTTATGATGCATTGCCCCAGGCGGTGAAAGACGGATTTGAAAAAAGCAAATATGCCGGTTGGCAGCGAGATCATACTTATAAAGTATTTCTCCCCGGAAAACAAATTCGCTACAAGATCCAGGTAGAGAAAAATGTCCTTCAGAAGAAAAATTTGTATTTTGAAGAAGAAGGACGGTTAATCAGCGACAACATTACCTTATACTGAAGCGGTCGTCTTTCTTATCTGTTCAGCATGTTCTTTAGTTTTCGGCTTGGTGATTATATGCTGAATAATTCCTTTTTCGTCAATAATGAAAGTGGTGCGCTTTGTTCCCATATAAGTGCGTCCCATAAATTTCTTTTCACCATAAACGCCATAATCATTCACTACCTTTTTATCCTCATCCGTGATCAGGGTAAAGGGTAAATCATATTTATCTTCAAACTTCTTGTGACTTTTGGCGCTGTCCACACTGACGCCAATGATCTCAAAACCTTCTTTTTTGAGGTCCTCATAATGATCTCGCAAATTACAGGCTTGCGCGGTACATCCGGGAGTATTGTCCTTGGGATAAAAATACAGGATGACTTTTTTTCCTTTGTAATCCTCCAGGGATACGGCATTGCCATTCTGGTCTAAAGCTTTAATATCGGGTGCTTTATCTCCTTCTTTCAATGTAGTGTTCATGAGTTATCTTTTAAAATGGTAGGTTTTAATGGTTTTATTTCCTACGCCGTCGGTAACAATTAGTTTCAAAGAGTGGTTACCGGCAGGGCAATGATTATCAAAGGTATAAAAAATGGTACTTCTTTTCTTTGCAAACATTAACCATTTGCCGTCAAGCGCTGCCCGGTAGGAGCGAAGTCCGCTTTTGTCGTCGCTGATTCTGAATTTGATGGTACGGGCATGAGATAGATCGGCGCCATCATGGATATTGAGAGGCGTTACTACAGGGGGATGGGTGTCTGCTTGAACAGAATAATCTCCAAAAGAACGGACGCCGGCCTCTGCCCATCCGTTTTTCAGAGTAGCGGGGGCAACCTCCAGCCTTTTACCCCGGGTATTTTTACAAACCAGGACCAATTTATCTTTTAATTCATCGGGTATGGGTTTATTGGGTTTTATTCTCAATATAAAGCTCTTAAATAAGGGTACATAATCGTAATGGATCCGGTAAATATCAGAATAATAGCCGGTTGCGGTGGCAGGGATATCTTTGTATTGAAAACAGATATTGTCATAAAGGCTTCCGGGCTCCAGAAAAAATTGTACATGGTCTTTTTCGAAAATATTCCTGGCATGGGGTGTCATACAATTATTACAGTCTTCTTTTTTTGGAGCGGCCGCAGGATTTTTTTTAACGATTAACTTGATAACAGATGCATTACCTCCGGCGTCCGATATGACGATCTTAACAGGATGCGGCCTTCCATCGCTGAGATCTATGGTTCCATTATGGCCTGAAAAATCGTAATAAATGGGCAGTTTGTTGCCCGGCAGATCAAAAAGCAATTCAAAATGCCGCCGGGTTTTTATATATGTTTTATAATCATAATGGGCGTCTACATAGCGGGTTTCTTCGTATCCGATATTATCGAGTTGAAAACCTGATTCTGCTATATCGTCGGCGTATAGGATCCCCCGGTAAATTCCAAATGTATTGTGTGTATTATTTTGATGATCAATAGTTTGTACGCCAAATCCCACTTTGTCTGTATGAACTGTCACGGTAGAGGGGGTAGGACTGTAATGCCCACCCGAGGCATGAAGAGTCAGTATTTTCGGACTTTGCTCATAGATACTTTTATTCCTATCGTACAGGGCTATTCGATAAACGCTGGGGGGAATATTGTCTTTTATTGTAATTCCAAAAAGCTGTTCGTTCAAAGGATGTTCCGTTTTAGTATCTCTGATCTCAAAATGAACATGGGGCCCGGCTACCGAGCCTGTAGCGCCGCTCAAAGCTATATATTGCCCTTTTTTTACCGGAAACAGATCCGGGGCAAGAGAGAGGTCGATCTTCCAGCTTTCTTGTTTGTATTGCTGGTGCTTGACATAAGCTGCAAGCCGGGGGTTAAACTGGTGCAAGTGTCCATAAACCGTGGTGTAGCCGTTGGGGTGCGTGATGTAGATCACATGTCCGAAGCCGGTACTTGAAACCGCTACCCGGGATATGTATCCGTCTGCAGCTGCGTATACCCTGTAGCCGATTACACCGCGTGTTTTAATATCCATTCCTTCATGAAAATGCCCCGGGCGGAGTTCCCCGTAATTGCCTGCCAGCAGGATAGGAATGTGGACCGGTTTGGCGAAATAATTCTGCGGATAATCTGGTTCGGGAAAATTTTGAGCAAAAAGGAATTGCGGAAGAAACAAGAAAATAAAAAATAGTTTTTTCATATTGAAGACAAAAGTAGAATTTTCCTTTAATTCAAGGAGGACTACGCGACAATTAAGAGCAATTCTATTTAAAGCTGGTCTGCTCGCCTGTAGTTCGACTTGAGCGCTATGTCATTTACTCTTTTCTCGGATATGGGGATAAAGGCACATTCCAGATCAAGGTTAATAGGCAATATGTGGCCGGAAATATACGGACCATCCATTTTTCTCCAAAAAGGGTTTCTATGCTTTGTTGGACCCAATCGTGATTATAAT
>CAYZGR010000005.1:0-7921 GCA_964478125.1 uncultured Chitinophagaceae bacterium
AAGAGCGGCAGCGCTCAGGGATAACGGGTAAACGAACAAGACCAAAACAAAAGCCGGCTACTCTTTGCAGCCGGCTTTTAAGATTCTAAAGCTATTAAATTAATTTTTTCGGGCCTGTTTCGCTTCAATGCTGAGTGTCGCATGCGGCACGGCGCGTAATCTTTTTTTATCAATTAATTTACCGGTGACCCGGCAGATACCGTAGGTTTTGTTTTCAATGCGTATCAGCGCTTTTTCCAGGTGGTCAATATATTGGATCTGGCGGCTGACCAATTGGCTTAGCTGCTCGCGTTCCATGGTGCCGCTGCCGTCTTCCACACTCATAAATTTGCTTTCAGTGTCATCCGTTCCCGAATCTCCTTTTCGTGTGATCAGTCCCTGCAGATAATTGACTTCTTTTCTGGCTGCTTCCAGCTTTTTTTGGATTAATTCTTTAAATTCCTGGAGATCGGCATCACTATAACGTCTTCCGGGCGTATAAGCAGTTTTAGGGGTATCTAAAAGCGAGGGATTGGGTTTGTAAACAAACTTTTTCGATGAAGTTCTCATCGAATGCTCATTCCCTGAAGCTGCATCCGAAGCCTTTGTTGTTTTTTTCTTAGTCACTTTCTTCTTTTTAGTTGCTTTGGAAGTGGCAGACGATTTCGCTGAAGCCGCCTGTACAGCCTTCTTTTTGTCCTGAGAAGTACTGCCTTTAGCTGCTTTTTTAGAGGAATCTGTCTTTTTTTTCTTCGTTGCCATATCTTCAATTATTTTTAAGAACCTGAATGTAAATCTTGGCATTGTCAACTTCTATCTCGGAACCCTCTTTTAAATCAGGCACTATTTCCAGTTCATCTGCCAAAATTTCGGTGCAAATATAATTATTAAAATGAATAATTGCCGATTTCAGCCCATTGGGGTTTGAAAGCTTAACAGTTATCCGGTCGGTTAGTTCAAAATTATTTTCTTTTCGCAATTTCTGAATGCGGTTGATCAGTTCTCTCGCCTGGCCTTCCTCTATCAACTCGGGTGTTAATTGAATATCCAGTGCTACGGTGAGCTTGTCTTTGGATGCTACGGACCATCCGGGAATATCTTCAAAGGTAATTTCTGTTTCTTCCAGCTTCAGGCAAAAAGAGCCATCTTCCAGATCCAGCATGTAATGGCCTTCTTTTTCTATCCGGGCAATGTCTTGCTGGTCAAATTGAGCCAGTGCACGTGTAACAATTTTCATTTTTGGCCCGAGTTTTTTACCCAGTACCTTAAAGTTGGGTTTGATCCTCTTTCTGATAAAGCCTTCCGTATCCTTAAGGTACTCTATTTCTTTGACATTCACTTCATTGGTGATCAATTCAGATACGGCCTCCAATTGTTGTTGCATGTGCGGATCGGAAACAGGGATCAGCGCTTTTTGTAAGGGCTGCCGTACTTTGATGCCGGTTTGATCATTTATTTTTACCCGCTTTCTAAGCGAAAGGATGAGAGAAGTAACGTCCTGTGCCAGCTGCATACGTTCTTCCAGATCCGGATCACGGACGTCCTCTTTTGCAATGGGGAAATCTGTTAAATGAATGGATTTTGCCGCTTGGCGCCCGCTGATGCTATTTAAATTTCTGTAAAGCCAGTCGCTAAAGAAAGGGGAGATGGGAGCCATCAGCTGTAGCAGGGTCTCCATACATTCATATAAAGTCTGGTAGGCGCAGATTTTGTCTTTACCATAATCTCCTTTCCAGAAGCGACGACGGCACAAGCGTACATACCAGTTGCTCAACTGTTCGCCGGCAAAATTTTGAATAGCCCTTCCGGCACGGGTGGGTTCATAATCATTCATCCATTTCGTTACATCGGAGATAAGGGTATGGAGGGAAGACAAGATCCATCGATCAATTTCCGGACGGTCTTTTACGGGGATATAATCTTCTTCGAATGTAAATCCGTCAATATTGGCATACATGGCGAAGAAATTGTATGTATTAAAAAGAGTATTGAAATATTTACGCTGTGCTTCTGCAATACCGGCGGGATCGAAGCGCAGGTTATCCCAGGGGGAAGCATTGGTAACCAGATACCAACGGGTAGCATCGGCGCCGTATTGGCTAATAATGGAAAACGGATCCACGACGTTACCTACCGTTTTACTCATTTTATTGCCCTCTTTATCCAGCACCAGTCCATTGGATACTACTGTTTTGTAAGCAACGGAATCAAATAACAAGCCGGCGATAGCATGGAGCGTATAAAACCAGCCGCGGGTTTGATCAACTCCCTCTGCAATAAAATCGGCAGGGAAATTATCTGTAAAAGGAGCTTTGAAAGGTTGCGGGTTGCCGGCTTCCAGCTTTTCATGGTCCAGTCCCCACTGGGCATAAGGCATAGAGCCGCTGTCAAACCAGACGTCTATCAGATCCGGTTCACGATACATGGGTTCTCCTTCTTCGCTCACCAATACAATTTCATCCACATAGGGCTTATGCAGATCAATATTCTCCCAGGAATCCCATGGAAGTTGCTTCATAAAGCCTTTGTCCAGTGCTTTTTGGATTTCTTTCCTTAGTTCAGGAATAGATCCAATAGCTTGGCCGGTCTTTCGATCCCGGGTAAACCAGATAGGCAGCGGTGTACCCCAAAACCGGCTGCGGCTGAGGTTCCAGTCTACCATATTTTCCAGCCAGTTTCCAAAACGCCCGGTGCCGGTGGCTTCCGGTTTCCAGTTTATGGTCTTATTGAGGCTAATCAGCCGCTCCTGGCAGGCTGTGGTTCGTATGAACCATGCATCCAGAGGGTAATAAATGATTGGTTTTGTGGTGCGCCAGCAATGAGGATAGCTGTGTTCGTATTTTTCTATCTTGAAAGCCCGGCCTTCCTTTTTAAGCTTTACGCAAATATCCACGTTTACATCCTGATAATCCGGGTCGTCGGTATAATTTTTTACGTAACGGCCGCTGAACTCTCCCAGACCTTCTATCAGTCTTCCCTTTCGGTCTACCGTGGTCAACATGCCGATGTGGTGTTTTTTGCCGATGCGGTAGTCATCTGCACCGAAAGAAGGAGCCGTGTGCACTATTCCGGTACCGTCTTCCGTAGTTACAAAATCTCCCGCAAGGATGCGGAACGGTTGTGCATCCGGAGTTATTGCTCTGATCTTCTTTATGGAATTGGCTTCAAAAGAAAGCAGTTGTTCGTATGAGCAACCCTCTATCTGGCGACCCTTAAAACGCAATAATATTTTCCATGGCAGTACTTTCTTATTATCTTTTGAAGCCTCAAAATCTGCCCCTTCAAATTCGGGCTTAAAGTATTGATTGAGGAGCGGCTCGGCCATGACTATTCGTATGCGTTCTCTCGTGTAGGGGTTCAGGGTGTCAACCAAAACATAGTCAATATTTTTGCCAATGGTGAGCGCGAGATTAGCCGGTAAGGTCCATGGAGTGGTCGTCCATGCGATATAATAAACCGGTATATCGGCGCCCTCTGTTTCAAAAAGGAACGCGCTCTTTTCGTCCTGCACCGCCCTGAACATAGCAACTGTAGAGGTATCCTTAACGTTTTTATAGGTTCCCGGCTGGTTTAATTCATGGGAACTTAAGCCTGTGCCGGCAGCGGGAGAATAAGGCTGGATGCTGACGTCTTTGTACAGAAGATCTTTTTCATAAAGTTGTTTAAGGAGGAACCAAAGGGTTTCTATATACGGATTTTCAAAGGTAACATACGGACGCTCCAGATCCACCCAATAACCGATCTTTCGGGTCAACTCGTCCCACTCATTCTTAAAACGCAATACTTCTTTTCGGCAAATGTCGTTGTATTCGGCTATCGAGATACCGGGTTTCCCGTCTGGGCGGTCTTTACCCACATCCTCTTTTGTAATGCCAAGCTTTTTTTCCACATTCAGTTCAACCGGTAACCCGTGCGTATCCCATCCTCCTTTTCTTTTTACTTCAAATCCCTGCATGGTTTTGTACCGGCATACCAGATCTTTGATGGTTCGGGATATCACGTGGTGGATGCCGGGCATGCCGTTGGCGGAGGGCGGCCCTTCATAAAACACATAAGGGGCCTGCCCTTTGCGCAGCTCTATACTTTTATTAAAAGTATCTTGTTGCTGCCATATGTCCAAAATTTCCTTTTCTAATTTTGGTAGGTCAAGATTACTAAATTCCGGATATTTTTGGGTCATCTGCGCCATATCTCTTTCTTAGATCCCTCTGTTTTATAAGAATGAGGATGAAAATGGGTGCAAATTTACGAAATTTTAGCAGTATGGAAGTGTCCCTTTCCCTGAACTTGTTGCCCGGAAATATGGGATGTGTTGTCTTTTTGAATAGCTGGAAGAAAACCATTGTAAAGGCAGAGTATGGTAATTTTTCGGGAAGACCCAAGTGTCTCGCAGATGGTTTTCTGCTATGGGAATATGTGATTTTACCAACGCAAGGGTCCATTATATTATGCTCTTTGCCGCCGTTCTTCCGGCAGTACGTCCGGAGAAGATACATCCTCCCAGAAAAGTGCCCTCGAGGGCCCGGTAACCATGCATCCCTCCACCACCGAACCCGGCTGCTTCGCCGGCAGCAAATAAACCGGGGACCGGACTTCCGTTTTTGTTCAGAACCTGGGAAGAAAGATTGGTTTCCAATCCTCCTAATGTTTTGCGGGTTAAAATATGCAGCCTTACCGCTATTAAGGGGCCTGCATGTGGATCCAGGATCTTATGCGGCTTTGCTGTTCGGACCAGCCTGTCCCCTATATATTTTCTTGAGTTCCGGAGCGCAATTATTTGTAGATCTTTAGAGAATTTATTTTCCATTTCTCTGTCACGGGCTATGAGCTGATCTTTTAAGAAGCCCTTGTCAATAAGCGACGCTCCTGTTAACCGGTTCATACTTTGAATGAGTTCGTCCAGATTGTCTTTTACGATGAAATCTTCCCCCTCTTTTTTGAAGTTTTCCACCGGAGCTGTTGCCGACCTTCCGAACGCACGATCAAGTAGCTGTTTCCAGCTTTTATGGGTCAGGTCCGGATTTTGTTCTGAGCCCGAGAGGGCAAATTCTTTACTGATGATCTTTTGGTTGAGGATGAACCAGCTGTAATCATAGCCGGTATGTAAGATATGTTGGAGCGTTCCCAATGTGTCAAAACCCGGGAAACAGGGTGTGGGCAGGCGGTTGCCCCGCGCATCGAACCATAAAGAAGAAGGGCCGGGTAGAATCCGTATGCCATGTCTGGTCCATACCGGATGCCGGTTTTTTATACCTTCGGTATAATGCCACATCCGGTCGGAATGAATAAGATGGCCACCGGCAGCTTCAGCTATAGATAGCATTTGTCCATCGACATAATCCGGTACGCCGTTTAACATATTCCGGGGCGCGGGCCCCATCCACTCGGGCCAATTTTCTCTGACCCGTTTCGGATTGGCGCCTATTCCTCCTGAAGCGATAATAACGGCCTGGGCATGAAATATAAAATCACCTGTCTTTTTCCGGGAACTTTTCATTCCTCTTTTTCCTGTATCTTCCTGCAATATGTATCCTTGTACGCCTGTAATAATTCCGCTTTCTGTTAGAAGCGCTTTAACCTGGTGGCGAAATTTAATGATAACGGTTCCTTCTTTGACGGCTTCATTGATTTGATTGATAAACGGAGCGATCAATCCCGGTCCCGTCCCCCAGGTAATATGGAAGCGTGGTACTGAATTGCCATGTCCCATGGCGTCATATCCTCCACGCTCGGCCCATCCTACTACGGGAAAGAAGCGAATCCCTTTCTCATGCAGCCAGGATCGTTTTTCATTTGCAGCGAAAGTTACATAAGCTTCCGCCCATTTGCGCGGCCAATGATCTTCCCGGCGATCAAATCCTGCAGTTCCCATCCAATCTTGTATGGCCAATTCATAGGAATCCCGAATACCCAATCGTCTCTGCTCTGGAGAATTGACCAGGAACAAGCCGCCGAAAGACCAAAATGCCTGTCCGCCCATGTTTTGTCTGGATTCCTGATCTAACAGCAGCACCTTTTTGCCTTGTTCAATGAGCGCTGCTGTTGCCACTAAACCGGAAAGACCCGTACCAACAACAATGACATCTGCATCCATGATCATAAAAACGGATTTACATGGGTTCTGTAATTTTATAGATGTAAGTTAATCTAAATATTCCTAATTTGTTTTTTGTTGGTTTTATAGATGGGTTTTATGCGTAAAAGGGCGTGTGTTTCCTTTCGTTTTTATTTATTGCTTTCCATTAATTTGTTAATTTTACCTCTCTAAAGAATTGAAAATAATTAAACTATGGAATATAGAACACTTGGAAGCAGCGATTTAAAAGTTTCAGCTATTACTTTTGGAGCATGGGCAATAGGCGGATGGCAGTGGGGCGGCACCGATATGCGGGCAGCGATAGAGGCCATTGAGGCGGGGCTCGACAATGGAATTACCTCCATTGACACGGCTCCTATTTATGGATTCGGGTTAAGTGAGAAAATTGTAGGAGAGGCTTTAAAAGGGAAACAACGTGATAAAGTTCAATTGTTTACCAAGTTTGCACGTCGATGGGATACGGATGAAGGGGAGTTTATTGCGGAGACAGTTGACGAGCAGGGGAAGCCTATGAGAATTTATGGAAGGGCGGATAAGAAGAGCATTTTTGATGAATGCGAACAAAGCCTTAGAAGGCTCCGGACGGATTACATTGACCTCTATCAGATTCACTGGCCGGTTTCCGTGAGCCCTATAGAGGAAACTATGGAAGCGCTCGATGTTTTAAAGAGCCAGGGTAAGATCCGGGAGGCGGCCGTTTGTAATTATAAATTGGCCGAATTAACCGAAGCAGAGAAGACCATCCATTTGGCCAGCGATCAGGTGCCGTACAGCATGGTATTGAGAGATTATGAAAAAGAGGTTGTTCCTTATTGTATGCAAAACCGAATAGGAATTTTAGCCTATAGCCCCCTGCAGAGAGGTGTGTTGACCGGCAAATTTAAACCTGATCACCAGTTTAAAGAAGGAGACAGCAGGAGTACAAATAAATATTATAAGCCTGAAAACATCAAAAGGATCAACCGTTTTCTAAACAATATAAAGCCGGTAGCCGATAGACATAATGCCACTTTAGCCCAATTGGTCCTGCGGTGGACTATTGATCAACCCGGTATTACAGTAGCATTGGCGGGAGCGCGAGATGCCAAACAGGCTATACAGAATGCCCGGGCAGCAGATATAAAATTATCGAAAGATGAAATGGACCATATTCGTAAAGAATTGTCCGGGTTGCAATTAATAGATTGATCTTCAGGGAACAAAGGTTAAAATAATCCAACAAAAAGGCTTTTGAATTGTAGTAGTAAAACATTTATTCATTCAAAATTTATAATTTATATGGCAACCATTAAATTCCACGGAGATGATGTTCACACAGTAGGAGATTTACCGGAAAAAGGCAGTCAGTTAAAAGATGTTACCCTTGTTGCAAATGATCTGTCGGAAAAATCCATCTCGGATTTTTCGGGGAAGAGACTGATACTGAGCCTTTTTCCAAGCATCAACACAGGGGTATGTGCCGATGCAGTACGTAATTTTAACAAGAAGGCGGCGGGTCTGAATGATGCGGTTGTACTCTGTATCTCCAAGGATCTGCCTTTTGCACAAGCCCAATTTTGCGGCGCTGAGGGTATAGAAAATGTTGTGACCTTATCTGATTTCAGAAGTGATCTCGGACAAGTTTATGGTGTGCAAATGACTGATGGCCCATTAAAAGGATTGCTGAGCCGTGCGGTTATAGTAACGGACGACCAGGGGAAGATCGTTTACACAGAACAGGTACAGGAGATAACTGATGAGCCCGATTATGATGCTGCCCTGGAAGCGGCAAAATAATTTTTTTATGTCATGAATCCCCGAACAAAACGCTTTGGGGATTCGTGACTGTTTTTTTGCGAATAAGAA
>CAYZGR010000005.1:8021-98402 GCA_964478125.1 uncultured Chitinophagaceae bacterium
AAGGATCAAACGGCTTCAACCAGATCCTTTTCCACTCTTAAACTTTCAATAATAAATTTTTGTCTTTCAGGCGTATTTTTCCCCATGTAGTAGGAGAGGAGCTTGGGAAGCGTGGTGTCTTTATTGATAATAACCGGTTGTAAGCGTATATCTTCCCCGATAAAGTTACCGAATTCTTTAGGAGATATTTCACCTAATCCTTTGAAACGGGTTATCTCAGGTTTCCCTTTTAGTTTTTTGATAGCTCCCTGTTTTTCATCTTCATCGTAACAATAGATGGTTTCTTTTTTATTTCGAACGCGAAAAAGAGGCGTTTCGAGGATATATACATGGCCGTTTTTGACCAGATCCGGAAAAAACTGCAGAAAAAAGGTAAGCAGTAACAGACGGATATGCATGCCGTCCACGTCTGCATCGGTTGCAATAATAATTTGGTTATAGCGCAGGTCGTCCAGCCCCTCTTCAATGTTCAGGGCATGATGCAGCAAATTAAATTCTTCATTTTCATAAACTATTTTCTTTTTTAGCCCGTAGCTGTTCAATGGCTTACCGCGCAAGCTGAATACGGCTTGTGTTTCTACATCCCTGGATTTGGTTATGGAGCCGCTTGCAGAATCTCCTTCGGTAATGAACAGCATGGTTTTCAACTTCTTTTCATTGAGTACTTCATTATCTTTCTTATTCTTGCTTTCATCATTGAAATGGATATGGCAATCCCGGAGTTTACGGTTACGAAGGTTGGCCTTTTTAGCTCTTTCGTTGGCCAATTTTTTTACCCCGGCCATATCTTTCCTTTCCCGTTCGTTTTGTTCAATCCTTTTTTTGAGTGCTTCGGCCGTATCGGGATTTTTGTGCAAAAAGTTATCCAATTCTTTGCTTAAGAAATCGCCAATGAAGCTTTTCATGGAAGGGCCCCCTTCATAAACATGCGTGGAGCCCAGTTTTGTTTTGGTCTGGGATTCAAAGACCGGTTCTTGTATGCGCACTGATAGGGCCGCACAAATGGAAGAACGGATATCGACAGCTTCATAAGTTTTTCGTCCCCCTCCGTTGGTATGTTTAAAAAACTCCCGTATGGTTTTGACATACATTTCCCGGAAAGCAGAAAGATGAGTCCCGTTTTGCGTCGTGTGTTGCCCATTTACGAAGGTATAATAGTCTTCGCCATACTCATTAGTATGGGTAATGGCTACCTCAATATCCTCTTCTTTTAGATGAATGATAGCGTATCTTATTTCATCCTCGTTTACTTTATCCCGTAACAGGTCAAGCAATCCGTTTTTTGAATAATATCTTTTACCGTTTAGCCTGATGGTCAATCCCGAATTGAGATAACAATAATTCTGTACCTGGAGGATCGGATATTCAGGGCGGAAACGATAATTCTTGAAGATTTGGTTGTCCGGAACAAAGAGGACTTCTGTTCCATTGGGTTCATCACATTTTTTTATTTTGTGTTCCTTTATGAGGACCCCTCTTTCAAATTCTACTTCCTTGACTTTTCCATCTCTAATAGATCGGATCTTAAAGTACGAAGATAACGCGTTTACTGCTTTTGTACCCACACCGTTCAACCCTACCGATTTTTGAAAAACCTTACTGTCATATTTCGCGCCCGTATTAATTTTGCTGACCACCTCGACTACCTTACCCAGGGGAATGCCCCGCCCGTAATCCCGTACTTTTACATCGTGTTCCGTAATAGCAATATCTATACTCTTGCCAAATCCCATTGTAAATTCATCAATGGAGTTATCAATTACTTCTTTTAATAATACATAAATTCCATCATCCTGGCTGCTGCCGTCTCCCAGCTTACCGATATACATACCTGGACGAAGACGAATATGCTCTTTCCAATCTAAAGAAATAATAGACCTTTCATCATAGGCATTAAATAGATCTTGTTCCTGTTTTTTAGCCATACGTTAAGATTACTAAAATGATTAGCAGTTTAATGAGAGCAAATGTAAGTAAAATCTTCCTGTATTGACCTCCCGTACTCCTTTCCATAAGCTTGGAACCGGGATCTCCCGGGATCTCCCGGAAGCTCACCGGTAAGATAACCACATTAGAGGGCCCTTTATACTTTTATAATAACAATATAAAGAAACGAAGAGCGCCGGAGCTACCGGAAGATGAGGGTGTTAGTTCAGATACTCCGTAATCTTTTCTTCGATCTTGTCTTCTAAACTGTAAAAAGAAAGCAGTTTTCTGATCACATTCTCTACCAGGGCATCAGGACAGGAGGCTCCGCTGGTAACTGCAATGGTCAACGGATCCTTTTGTGGTAAAAAAGGATTAGTAATCTTCTCTTTTTTGTGTTGTATGTCCCAATGAGAAATTTTCTGATCTGAATGGATCTTTTCTTTTGAAGAAATGAAATAAGTCGGCATTTTTTGTTCGCATAATTCCACCAAATGCGAAGTGTTGGAACTGTTGTAGCCGCCCACGACGATTGCGAGATCTGCTTCTTCCTGAAGCAATTGCTTCACCGCATTTTGGTTATCATTTGTGGCATAGCAAAGGGTATCCCTGGTATCCGCAAAATGTTGGAGAACCTCCTTTTCTTTTAGTTGATATTTTTCAACCATCACTTGCTTGAGATACTCCGAGATCTCTTTTGTTTCATCGGCAAGCATAGTAGTTTGATTGACTACCCCAACCCTGATCAAGTCTTTTTCAACATCAAACCCTTTGGAATAGCGGCCTTCAAAAAAGCTGTAAAATGCTTCTGCCGATACCTGTTCCAGGATCACCGCTCCTAAAAAGTGTGCTTCTTCCAGATTCCGGATGACCAGCGTGGGGGTATGCGAATTACTATGGGAAAAGGTAGCGCGCGTTTCTTCATGACGCGGCCTGCCGTGAATGATGACCGTGTATATCTTTTCCCCTATCGAAGAAGCTTTCTTCCATACCCGTTCTACAAACGGACAGGTCGTATTGTAGTGATCGGTTGCTATACCGATTTGTTGTAATTGGTCTTCAATGCCAAGGGTCGTGCCAAATGCCGGGATAAGAACAATATCTTCTTTATCAATTTCGCTCCAGGGAATGAGTTGTTTCCCTGAAGTATCCATAATGAACCGGACGCCTCTTTCCCTAAGGTTCTGGTTGACATGGGGATTATGGATCATCTCGCTGAGAAGATATACCTTTTTACCGGGATTTTCTTCTACCGTTCGAAAGGCGATCTCTATCGCATTTTGTACGCCATAGCAAAATCCGAAATGGCGGGCCAGTTTAACCCTTAAAGGTCCAAAATCAAGCAGGGTAGGGGTAAAATCTTTCTTTCTCCGGTCTGCTTTTTCTCTTTTCTTCTTTATCGCATTGATCAGCGGACTCCGATAAATGATCGGAATGTCAAACGTCTTCATAATCAGTAGTCTTCTTTAATGGTCTAACCTCTCCACATCCAGTTTCTGCTGTCTTCAATAAGGCCGTAATGAAGCTCGTTGAGTTCTTTGAGTAAAGAAGGCGCTATTTTCCACTGATCGTGTGGTTTGAGCTTGATGTTGCGGTTGCCATAAAGCAACTCCTGAACAAAAATGATATTGGCTGCAGTTCCGGTTCCGAAAACTTCATCCAGAGAACCACGCTCGTGGGCTGCTATCACCTCGTCTATTGATACCGGACGTTCCTCCACCGGGATTTGTCTTTCTTTCAATATTTCAATCACGCTGTCCCGGGTGACTCCCGCCAGGATAGAATCCTCTTTCAGTGAGGCGGTTAGAGCAACTCCGTCAATAACCACGAACAAGTTCATCGTTCCACATTCCTGAAGATACTTGTGTTCTTTTGCATCCGTCCAGAGGATCTGATCGCAACCTTTTTCCACGGCCTTTTGTGTAGGGTAGAGGCTGGCGGCATAATTGCCTGCTGTTTTGGCGGCGCCTACTCCCCCTTCGGCAGCACGGACATAATAATCTTCTACATATAATTTAAGCGGCTTACTGTAGTATGGACCGCTCGGAGAGGTGAGGATCAAAAATAAATACTCTGCTCCTGCTTTTACACCCAGAACTCCTTCCGATGCAAATAACAAAGGACGGATGTATAAAGAGCTTCCTTCTTTTTCAGGGATCCAGTCCTTATCCAGTTGCACCAGTTGCCAGATGCCGTCCATGAAGATTTCGTACGGTACGGCGGGCATGGCCATTCTTTCCGAGGATCGGAGAAAACGTTCGAAATTTTTTTCCGGTCGAAAAATAGCGATCTGCCCGTCCCGGTTTTTATAAGCTTTGATGCCTTCAAAAATAGACTGGCCATAATGAAGCGCCAGGCTGGCCGGACTTAACGAAAGGGGCCCAAAGGGTTTGATCTTTACTTCACGCCATGCGCCATCTGCATACCTGGCGATTAGCATGTGATCGGAAAAATCTCTTCCGAAGGCCAGATGATCCAGATCGACCTCCTGAAGACGGCTCTTCTTTACCTTTTCAACAGGCCAGGACTCTTTACCCTTTTTTATATTATCTGCTGCTATTTCTGGTGATATGATGGACATTCAGATGGAATTTTATGGTTTTCTGAATATATTTTATGGTTAATTTATGATTGTACTTATTATTGCAAATAAACAGAATTTTTGCCATATTTGTTGCCAAATCCCGTAAAGATTTTATTTATGAGTCTGAAACGAATTCCGTTGGATCCTTTTCTTTTGGCCGGCCTGTACAGCCCCCCCCTGGTGCCTTTGATCTCGGGGAAAAGATCCGTTGATGAAAAGGTCGATAGAGCAATCACTTTTTTGGGGAATAATGAGCGTCATATTACGCTGCTTGTGTTTAATGAGAATGAAACCTGGCTTCCTGATGCCCTATTCGCTTTTTTAACTAAGATATTACAGGCTTGTGGATTGAGTATGAATGATGTGGCGCTCATCAATTATGCCGTTTTTCCGGAAGTGAGTATACCTGATCTTGTTCAACAAACGGCTCCGCAAAAAATGATCCTTTTTGGAGCTTCCCTCCAGAGAGGACTAAAGCTATCACTCGAAAAAAATAAGGTACAAAAGGCGGAGCAGATGGAAGTACTTTACACTGAAGAGCTCGGGGATTTAAAAGAGAATAAACAATTGAAAAAGGCTTTTTGGGCAGCTTTGCAGGATCTGTTTGGATTAAAGAAACAGACATGACCGATATTATTTTTGCAACACATAACGATAATAAAGTGAGGGAGATCCGGACCCTGGCCGGCGGGATGTGGAATATGATCAGCCTGAACGAGGCAGGACTTACCGAGGATATTCCCGAACCCCATGATACCCTGGAAGCTAATGCCCGCGAAAAATCCTGCACGATTTATAAAAAGACCGGGAAAAACTGCTTCAGTGAGGATACCGGGCTGGAAGTGAAGGCGCTGAATGGAGCTCCGGGAGTCTTATCTGCCCGCTATGCCGGGCCTCAAAAAGATTCGGCCGACAACATGAGGTTACTTTTAAAAGATATGGAAGGGATTGAAGAGCGGGAAGCTCAATTTCGAACGGTGATCTCTTTGGTCTTTTTTGGAAAAGAAATACAATTTGAGGGGATTTGTAAAGGAAGAATTACAAAAACGCAGCATGGAGCGGGCGGCTTTGGATATGATCCTGTTTTTATTCCCGAGGGTTCCGATAAAACTTTCGGTGAAATGGCCGCGGAAGAAAAAAGCAGGTTCAGTCACCGGGGAAAGGCATTTAAAAAGCTGGTAAAATATTTATCTGAAATTGAAAAGACAAACTGCTGAACATGGCCCGAATCAGGATCGACTTTCCCGAAGAAGAACTGTCTTTTACCACACGCTTGCCGGTGTTGATCCAGCACGTGAACTATGGAGGTCATTTGGGGAATGATGCCATATTGTCTCTTGTCCATGAATGCCGGATCAGGTATTTGCAGCATCTGGGTTGTAGTGAGTTAGACGCCTTCGGAACCGGGTTGATCATGACAGATAGCGCTATTATATTCCGAGGCGAAGGTTTTTACGGAGATGGGCTTGAGGTGGCGGTTGGTGCAGGGGATCTGACCAGCAGGGGATTTGATCTGTTTTATAAGATGCATTGTGAACGTGAAGGGAATAACATACTCATCGCGGAAGTAAAAACAGGGATGCTTTGCTTTGATTATAAAACCCGTAAACCTGCCATAATGCCGGAAATACTAAGAAAAAAACTCCGCGGAGAAATCATAAAGTCAAAATAGGGTTATAAGTCGTCAATAGGAAGCAAACGAACTGCTTTTTAGCCTCTTAATTTTGATTTTCTGTTGGAAAATCTCCTCAACACTTTATGTATTTGCGTGTTAACATTAAATGAATTATAAGAATCAAAAATAAGATAATGGCAACCACAACAATTGACGAAGAAGTAAAGACAGATATTGATGCCGTGATGAAGCGTGCTCATAAGGCTTTTTTGAAATATAAAAAATATTCATTGAAGCAAAGGGCTGACTTTATGCATGCCATTGCCGTGGAGTTGGAAAATATCCGGGAAACCGTCATTCCCGTTACCATGGAAGAGACCCACCTGTCTGAAGCGAGAATGAATTCGGAGCTGAGCCGGACCATTTTTCAGCTTAATGATTATGCCGCTCATGCCGAAGAGGGAGCCTGGATGGACGTACGTATTAATAAAGGTAAGCCACAGGAAGGTTCGGATCTGCGTAAGATGCTGATTCCCTTAGGGCCGGTAGTGGTATTTGGTTCCAGTAATTTTCCCTTTGCCTATTCCACGGCGGGCGGGGATACGGCTTGTGCTTTTGCGGCCGGTTGCCCTGTGGTGGTTAAGGCTCATCCCGCTCATGAGCATACTTCTGAAATAATAGCGGATGCAATTCTTAAGGCCGCCCAAAAATGTGATATGCCGGACGGCATCTTTTCTCATGTAAAAGGCACTTCTTTTGAAACCGGGCAGGCGCTGGTCCTGCATCCGTATACAAGCGCAGTGGGTTTTACGGGATCTCTTTCGGGAGGAAAGGCGCTTTTTGATCTGGCCAATCAGCGTGAAGTTCCTATCCCCGTATTTGCAGAAATGGGAAGTATCAATCCGGTTTACCTTTTACCCGATAAGTTGCGCCGGGATACAGAGGAAGTGGCAAAGACCTATGCCGCTTCCATCACACAAGGGGCGGGACAATTTTGTACCAACCCGGGATTGATCCTGGGAATTGAAGGAGAAGATCTTCAAAACTTCATAAAGATATTGGCGGCAGAGCTGAGGAAGGTAGCGCCGGAAAATATGCTCCATCCGGGTATTGCAAAAGGATATGCTCAAAAGCGGGAAGCTGCCCTTGCGCAAAAAGAAGTGACCTTGGAAGTGGTTGCCGATACTGCTCCGCAGGAGCAACAAGGCGCTTCCACTCTGGCTTCTACGACGGGGACCGCTTTCCTGAATAACCCGGTATTGCATAAGGAAGTTTTCGGTCCTTATTCCCTGGTTGTTAAATGTGCAGATAAGGAGCAATTGCTGGAGGCTACCCGGAAAATAGAAGGGCAACTTACTGCTACGCTGATGGCTACTGATAAAGATATGGAGGAATACCGGGAATTGATGGACCTGGTTCAGGAAATTTGCGGAAGACTCATTATGAATGGAGTACCCACCGGCGTTGCCGTATGTACCGCCATGCAGCATGGGGGGCCCTTTCCGGCGACAACGGACAGCCGTTTTACCTCGGTGGGATCAGATGGTATCCGTCGTTTTGCGCGACCTTTATGCTATCAAAATTTTCCGGATCATCTTCTTCCTGAAGCATTGCAAAATAGCAATCCGTTAGGGATTTGGAGGACGGTGAATGATGCCCTGACCCGTGATGCGGTGTAAAGCGGGTTATATGGCCTTCCAGAGTACATCCGTGAACCAGGCCTTCCGATCTGTAAATTGTCCAAGGGGCTGAAAGCCGGTTTGGGCCGCCATCTTTTGTAATTGGGGAAGGGTGTATTTCTGGGACTTTTCCATGAGGATGGTTTCATCTTTTTCGAAAGGAATGAGCGCTTCCAAGTGGGAAAGATGTACCACCTGCTTTTTTAAGCTGACCAGATAACTTTTGCAGAGTCCCGTATCCGGATCATAAGTGGGATAATGATCAAAATGATCTATATTGAAATCGGCTTTTAATTCCCGATTGATTCGTTCTAATAAATTCAGATTAAAAGCCTTTGTCCACCCCTGGCTGTCATTATATGCATTTAGTATGGTCTGAGGATGCTTTTTCAGATCAAAACCGATCAGAAGAAGATCTCCTCTTTTCATCTGTTTTTTTACCGCGGAAAGAAAAGACAAGCTCTCTTCGGACGTCATGTTGCCGATACTGGATCCTAAAAAAAGAATAAGCTTGGGTTTTTGCGAAAGGTCATAAGCTTTACCTAACATTTCTATATAAGGCCCGGTCAGACCTTTGATCCTTACGGAAGGCAAGAGCGGCGGCAGCTTTTTTTGAAGAAAAGAAGTGATGGAAGAAGAGATGTCAATGGGGAAAAAGGTATATTCGTTCACAGTAAGGGCTATACTTTCTAGCAGATGAACGGATTTGTAACAATCCCCAGCTCCCAGTTCTACCACATCAAAATCGGCGCTTTGCTGCAGCAGCATTCGCGTGATCTTTCCTTTTTGCCGGGTTAATATTTCTTTTTCACAATTTGTCAGGTAGTATTCCGGGCAGTGCATGATCTCCTGAAACAACCGGTCCCCTTGCTTATCATAAAAGTATTTTGAAGACAGATGCTTAGGTCGGGCTTTTAAACCTTCCAGGGTATCCTTTGCAAAGGAAGTTAAAATTTCTGTATACATGAAATAGCAAGCTTCTTCTCAAAAAATTACTGTGCGAGCCGTATACCGGTAAATTGCCACCTTTTTTCAGGTTGGAAAAAATTACGGTAAGTAGGCCGGCTGTGACCTTTCGGAGTGGCAATAGAGGCGCCGCGCAAGACCTTCTGATTGACCATAAATTTCCCATTATATTCTCCTGCTGCTCCTGCGGCTTTTTGAAAACCGGGATAGGGCAGATAAGCGCTTTCCGTCCATTCCCATCGCTGCCCCCAGGGAAATAGGCCCTGGGCCGCTTCCCACTCAAATTCGGTGGGCAACCGTTTTCCTTTCCAGTTGGCATAGGCGGCGGCCTCGAAATAGCTTACATGGCAAACCGGCTCTTCGGGATTCAGAACTTTCAAACCTTTTAGGGTATAGTAATGCCATTTGCCCTTAATGTTATGCCAGTAAAGAGGGGCTTTTATTTGATGGGCATTGACCCATGCCCAGCCATCGGAATGCCAATAACGAAAATCTTCATAGCCGCCTGCTTTTATAAATTCCAGATATTCCCCATTGGTGACCAGCTGACGGGCAATTTGGAAATCCTGCAGATAAACTTTGTGTCGTTCCTGTTCATTATCGTAGCAAAACCCGGCTCCTTCAAATCCGATTTCATATAACCCCTCCTGCAATGAAAGGAATTGGAGGGGTGCGTCAGAATCTTCCGTTCCATTGTCAAATTTCTTATCGTATACCGGGAAAAGCGGGTTATTACCAAGAATGTACTTAATGTCACTGAGTAACAACTCCTGATGTTGTTGTTCGTGATTGAGGCCGAGAATAAGGGTATTGAGGCATTCTTCAGGAAGATCAGGATCTTCAAGTAAATGGATCATGTTCCGGTCCACATAATGCCGATAGTCCATAATCTCATGCACGGATGGACGGGATAAATTTCCTCTGTCGGTTCGCAGCACCCTTTCTCCAAAATGCTCGTAATAACTGTTGAAGAGAAAGCTGTATTCTTCATTAAAAAAGCGGTATCCCTCAAAATAAGGTTTTAAAACCAACATTTCAAAAAACCAGGTAGTATGGGCGAGATGCCATTTGGGCGGGCTGACATCCGCTACCGGTTGCACTACGTGATCTTCGGTTTGTAAAGGTGCACAAAGTTGTTCGGATCTGACGCGTACTGCTTTATACTTGTTTAATAAACTGCCTTGTGCCTCTTTATTTGCTGCCTGAGTTTTTTCCAGTGTAGCGGACATAGTTCTGCAATTTAAAATAAGGAATTATCAGGTTATTAAACATAAATTGAAGATCAATTGTTTGGAGTGGATAGCATATTTTATAGCTCAAAAAAGGATCTACCCGATACTTTTGTATGTCCCGGCGCCTGCAAACGGCTATGGAAAAGGCCTCCAGGATCAGAATTAATTTAATTTTAGTAAAGTCCTATTCGCTGGTTTGAACAAAATCGTTCCGGGTAAGTTGATACATTCCCGTATTGTCCCCGGTATTCTGCTGTGATGTTGGCGTTTCAATTTTAATCTCATTGGCCTTTGTGCTCTCTGCCGCTGCATCCGGATAGTAAATACTGGCCAGGGTAGGCGCTATTACCAGTGATACAATGGAGGTCAATTTAATTAAAATATTCATTGAAGGGCCGGAGGTATCTTTGAAGGGATCTCCTACCGTATCCCCTGTCACCGATGCTTTGTGATGTTCAGAACCTTTGTAATGGGTTTCCCCTTCCAGTTCCACTCCTTTTTCGAAGGATTTTTTAGCGTTATCCCAGGCTCCGCCGGCGTTGGATTGAAACATACCCATTAATACGCCTGTTACAGTAATTCCGGCAAGAACGCCTCCCAATACTTCAGGGCCGAATAAAAAACCTACTACCACCGGAACTATAATGGCAATGGCGCCAGGCGCCATCATAGCCCGAATAGAAGCGTTGGTAGAGATAGCCACGCATTTTTCATATTCCGGTTTCCCTTTTCCTTCTAAGATGCCCGGGATTTCCCGGAACTGTCTGCGTACTTCCTCTACCATCTTCATAGCTGCTTTCCCTACAGCAGAAATGGCCATTGAAGAAAAAATGAAGGGTATAACGGCTCCCACAAATAATCCGGCCAGTACTTTTGCCTGGTAAATGTCAATATGCTGGGTAGCCGGATCTGGCATCGCCACTCCTACAAAGGCTGCAAATAATGCCAGTGAGGTCAGTGCCGCAGAGGCAATGGCGAAACCTTTTCCTGTGGCTGCGGTAGTGTTTCCCACGGCATCCAGAATGTCGGTACGTTCCCGTACCTCCTTGGGAAGCTCACTCATTTCCGCTATGCCTCCGGCATTATCGGCGATAGGGCCAAAAGCGTCAATAGATAACTGCATGGCGGTCGTGGCCATCATTCCGGAAGCTGCAATAGCGACCCCGTATAATCCCGCAAATGCAAAAGCACCATAAATACCGGCGGCAAGCACCAGCATCGGGAGCAAGGTGGATTCCATACCTACTGCAAGCCCTCCGATGATGTTGGTGGCATGTCCGGTAGAAGACTGTCTGACAATGGACAAAACCGGACGTTTTCCCATCGCTGTATAATATTCCGTAATCACGCTCATCAGCGCCCCTACGACCAACCCGACGATCACTGCCCCGAAAACACCGGTAGAGGTAAAATGGTGGCCCCGAAGTACCATTTGAGCAGGTAGCATGTTTATTATAATAAAGTAAGAAGCGATAGCGGTAAGAATAATGGCTACCCAGTTTCCCAGGTTAAGCGCCTTTTGTACGTTGCTGCTTTCCTCTTTAATGCTTACCAGGTAGGTACTCAAGATAGATAACAAGGTTCCTACACCGGCAATCACCATGGGTAAAATAACAGGGGATAATCCGCCCAGGGTGTCTTGTGCATGGATTTCCCGTCCTAATACGACGGTACCAATAATTGTGGAGACAAAGGATCCAAAGAGATCTGCTCCCATCCCGGCTACATCTCCCACATTATCGCCCACGTTATCGGCTATGGTGGCGGGATTTCTCGGATCATCTTCCGGGATCCCGGCTTCCACTTTTCCCACGAGGTCGGCCCCGACGTCTGCAGCCTTCGTATAAATACCCCCACCCACGCGGGCAAATAAAGCAATACTTTCTGCGCCCAGGGAGAAGCCGGTCAGCGCCTCCAGCGCCTTCTCCAGGCTTGTAGAAGATTGTAAAATTCCGGTACCGCTGTAAACCCCAAAGAGGTGTAAAAATATGATCAACAATGCACCCAATCCCAATACGGCCAGTCCGGTTACACCCAGTCCCATTACCGAACCTCCTTTGAAAGAGACGTTTAATGCTTTTGGAAGGCTGCTTTTCGCGGCTTCGGCAGTTCTCACATTTGCTTTGGTAGCAATACGCATCCCGTTGAAGCCTGCAAATGCGGATAAGATGGCGCCCAGAATGAAAGCAATGGAGATCACCCAGCTGGATTTGGGATTAACATAACCCATGTATCCCAATAAAATCGCTGCTATGATTACAAAGTAGGAGAGGGCTTTATACTCGGATTTTAAAAAGGCCATGGCGCCATTAGCAATGTGGCGGGCAAGTTCAGACATTTTCTCAGAGCCGGCACTTTTTTTGGAGACCCATGCACTTTTTACGGCCATAAAGATCAGTGCAATAATCCCCATGAGGGGAATGACGTACAAAAATTTACTCATAGTGCGTTATTAACTTATAATTTCAGGGGTGCAAAGGTAATAGTAAAAATAGAATAGTCCGCTTTCAGAATAAAATTTGTTAATGATACAGCCTTTTGCCCTTTCCTTTGTGAATAATTGCCTGTTTCGGATAAAATTTGCGGGGGAAGCAACGTTTTGACCCATTCAATGGTCTGAATAAGGCGACGTATTTAATTTGTTAAATAAAATAATATGATGAAAACGATACTTCTCATAGGATGTCTGGTGCTTTTGGCGACGGGCTTTGTTTATTCGCAAGATAAGATTTACCGGAAAAATGGGCGGGTATTGGATGTTGAAATTATTGAAATCAATCCCGGCCTTATTAAATATCGGGAACCGCGAAAAGGAACCTCTATTATTTTCTCACTTGAAAAAGATAAAGTCAGCAAGGTCGTTTTCGCCAATGGGGAGACGGAGCGGTACCTGGACCAACTGAGAGATCCGGAATTGTATGCGGATCAGCTTCAACGGGCGGTTAAATTTAATTTCCTTTCTCCTTTGTTTGGATTTACGCAATTTACCTATGAACGGCTTCTGAGGCCCGGAAGAAGTTATGAAGTGGCTTTAGGTGTGATCGGATTGGGCAAGAATACGGAGATCATGGAATGGAACGATCAAGAGTTCCGCCGTGATGCAAAAGGGGCTTTTTTCGAAGGCGGTATGAAATTTATAAAGCTGCCTAATTTCAGAAACAGCACCACCAGATATACGAATATCATGCAGGGCTCCTATCTCCGGCCCGATCTGATCGTCGGTTATTATTCCAATAATGTTGTTGTGGATAAAAATGGGGAATACCAGACTCAAAAGCAAAATGTAACTTTTGGAGGCCTTATGCTGGACCTGGGCCGCCAATGGGTATTTGGAGATAAGATCCTGTTGGATATATACGTGGGAGTAGGCTATGCATTGGATAATATTAAGGAGGACGACAGGGACGTTTGGGTAGATTATGCACTTAATCATTTTGCTCTTCTGACGGGCGGGAATACCGGGATCGGAATCCGGTCGGGCCTGAAAGTAGGCCTATTAATCAAATAACCTTTATATTAATAAAAAATAATTCTGTTTTAAGGTTGTTTTGCAGGAAATTCAAGCTATCTTTGCGGCAAATTTCGAAGACGGAATCATGATAAAGGCCCTTAAATACAGTTGGACAGGCTCTTTTGCCGCTTTTCTGATCTTTTTTTGCTCGTTCTATCCCGCCCTTTCTTTTGCTCAGGCAGAGGAACCTGATGTACAGGGGCAGGAGGCGGTGGATTCCGCTGAGGAAGAAAGTGGTTTTAATGCAGACGAGGTGATTTTGGAGCATGTGAAAGATTCTCATTATTGGCATTTCTTTTCTATTAATGGTTATGAAGCGTCTTTATCCCTTCCGGTGATCCTTTATGTTCCCAAATCCGGTTTCTCCGTATTTATGTCGTCCAGGTTCCATCATGGCGAAACTCCATATAAAGGCTTTCGCTTACTTACTGCAGATTACATTTCCGAATATAATCTTTCTACGAATAAATATTTTCCAGGGACCATTATTGCCGTTAATCCGGACGGCTCCCCAAATCTTTTTGTACCGGTTTATGATATTTCACTGACCCGGAATGTTTTGCAGGCCATGCTTTCTGCGCTTCTCCTGATCCTTATTTTCGTAGGGATGGCACGAAAATACAGCCGCAATCCTCATAAAGCACCCAGTGGTTTTCAGAATGCACTGGAACCTTTTGTGTTGTTTATCAGGGATGATGTAGCCCGTCCGTATCTTGGAGATAAAGCAGACCGGTATTTGCCCCTTTTATTAACCATTTTTTTCTTTATATGGATCAATTCGCTGCTGGCCCTTATCCCGGGTTCGGCAAATGTAGCGGGGAATCTGGCATTTACGGGTGTTCTTGCCGCCTTTTCTTTTGTATATATTTTAATCAGTACCAATAAATATTACTGGGAGCATATTTTCTGGCCTCCGGGTATGCCCTTTTTGGTGAAGCTTGTTTTGATACCGGTGGAAATCCTGGGCATATTTACCAAGCCCTTTGCACTGATGATTCGTCTGTTTGCAAACATGCTGGCAGGCCATATGATTATTTTGAGTATTATTTCGCTGATCTTTATTTTCGGTGGGATGATTATGGCTGTTGGATGGGGCTTTTCCGTTATTTCGGTGGCTTTTACCATATTTATGTATTTCGTGGAATTACTTGTAGGACTTATTCAGGCCTTCATTTTTGCCAATTTGTCTGCCCTGTTCATTGCCCAGGCCTTTGAGCATGGTCCGCATCAAAGACTTGAGGACGAAGAAGTTATTTTGTAAATCGTTAATATTTCAAATTCGGATTTTTTTAATCATCATATAAAATAAACCCATATGACACTTTTAAGTATTTTGTTTCTTGCGGCAAGCGGCTTAGGTAAAATTGGCGCCGGTGTAGGCGCAGGTTTGGCTGCCATCGGTGCCGGTGTAGGTATTGGCCAGATTGGTAAGGATGCCATGAACGCTATTGCCCGCCAGCCTGAAGTTTCCGGTGAGATCCGCTCCAACATGATCGTGATGGCTGCCCTTATCGAAGGGGTGGCGCTGTTCGCAGTTGTGGTGGCGATCCTTGCCCTGTTTGTTTAAGAAACAAACCGGATTTTCTTACTGCATTCAGAGCGCAGGGCCGAGAATGCAGTAAGTTTTTTTAAGTTTGAAATAATAATTTTGACCGTATCCGATATAAATAAATATCCTGATCATTTTTTAAATTAACAAAGTATGGATTTACTGAGCCCCGGTTTTGGACTGATTTTCTGGATGGCCGTCATCTTTCTTTTGACCCTTATTATCTTACGGAAGTTCGCATGGAAGCCCATACTGAAAATGCTTGATGAGCGGGAGAAAGGGATCGCCGATTCCATCGAAACAGCAGACCGCATAAAAGCTGAAATGGCACAGATGAAGTACGAGCACGAAGAAATGCTGAAGGAAGCTAAAATAGAGCGTAGCCGTATTCTCAAAGAAGCCAAAGAGGCTAAAGATCAGATCGTTAACGACGCGAAAGAACAAGCCAAGGCCGAAGCGAAGAAAATTATTGAGAGTGCCCAGGTGGCTATAAACAATCAAAAAATGGCTGCGCTTACCGATGTTAAAAACCAGGTGGGCAACCTGGCCGTGGAAGTAGCTGAAAAGATCTTGCGGAAACAGTTAAGTGAAGGAGCCGCCCAGCAGGATTATATCCGTCAATTGGCCGGTGAAATTGAACTGAATTAATAAATAGAGATAGATTCCGAATACTACCTATCGTTAAATAATAGCTGCTATGCCTAATCCCCGTTTGGCTGAACGTTATGCAAAATCTGTTGTTGATCTGGCTGTTGAAACCGACCGGCTGGAAGCCGTTTTTCAGGATATGATCCTGATGAATGATTCCTGTGGGACCAATCCCGATCTGGTTCGCTTTTTGAAGAGCCCGGTTATTAATGCGGAAAAAAAAGAAAAGATCTTTGTAGCTATTTTTGGGGACAGGATTTCGGAGATCAGCAGGAAATTTGCGATACTGCTGATCAAAAAAGGACGAGAGGGCTATTTACCTGAGATTGCGCGTGCTGCTATTCATCAGTATAGGATCCTTAAAAATATCCGTCAGGTAAAAATGATCACCGCCGTACCTTTGTCGGACGAGCTGAAAGCCGATATTATAAAGAAAATAAAGGCCGAGATCACGAACCAGCAGATTGAGTTGATTACGGATGTAAAAGAAGATCTGATCGGTGGTTTTATCCTGGAAACAAACAATACGATTTTTGATGCCAGCATTGCCCGTGATCTGAAAGACATTAAAAAGCAGTTTAATAAAAATATTTACATATCCGACCTTTAAAAGAAAGCAGAATATACACTTAATCATATTAACAAACTGAGTTATGCCTGAGATAAAACCTGATGAAATATCTGCGATATTACGTCAACAATTAAGCAATTTTAATGCATCTGCTGACCTGGAAGAAGTAGGTACTGTTCTTCAGGTGGGCGATGGTATTGCTCGTATTTATGGCCTGAATAATATCCGTTCCGGGGAACTGGTTGAATTTGAAAATGGCCTTAAGGCGATAGCCCTGAACCTGGAAGAGGATAACGTGGGGGTGGTTTTGATGGGAGAGTACAATGAAATTAAAGAAGGCGCTACTGTACGTCGTACGGGTCAGATCGCTTCTATAAAGGTAGGAGAGGGGATGATCGGCCGTGTTGTAAATACGCTCGGAGAACCGATTGACGGACAGGGACCCCTTTCCGGTGAATTATATGAAATGCCGATAGAAAGAAAGGCGCCCGGGGTTATTTTCCGGGAACCCGTAAAGGAACCTCTGCAAACCGGCATTAAATCTATTGACGCCATGATCCCTATAGGCCGTGGCCAGCGTGAATTGATCATTGGCGACCGCCAAACCGGGAAGACGGCTATTGCTATCGATACCATTCTGAACCAGAAAGAATTTTTTGAAGCGGGAAATCCGGTATATTGTATTTACGTAGCAGTCGGTCAAAAGGCTTCTACTGTTGCTCAGGTACGAAAAACCCTGGAAGCTAATGGCGCTTTGGAATACACCACTATTGTGGCAGCTTCTGCTTCTGATCCGGCCCCCTTACAATTCTACGCTCCCTTTGCCGGGGCGGCTATTGGGGAATATTTTCGTGATACCGGACGTCCTGCGCTGATCGTATATGACGACTTATCCAAACAGGCCGTGGCTTATCGCGAAGTATCGCTATTATTGCGTCGTCCTCCGGGGCGCGAGGCATATCCCGGGGATGTGTTTTATTTGCACTCCCGCCTGCTGGAGCGCGCTGCAAAGATCATCACCAATGATGAAATCGCGGGCCGGATGAATGACCTTCCGGAATCCCTCCGGGGAAAAGTAAAAGGAGGCGGATCCTTGACAGCGTTACCTATTATTGAAACACAGGCAGGTGACGTTTCTGCTTATATTCCTACAAATGTGATCTCTATTACCGATGGACAGATCTTCCTGGAATCCGATTTGTTTAACTCCGGTATTCGTCCCGCTATCAACGTAGGTATTTCGGTGAGCCGTGTGGGAGGAAATGCACAGATCAAGTCCATGAAAAAAGTAGCCGGTACGCTGAAGCTGGATCAGGCTCAATATCGGGAAATGGAGGCCTTTGCCAAGTTTGGCAGCGATATGGACGCGGCTACAAAAGCGATACTTGACAAGGGCGCACGGAATGTACAAATCCTGATCCAGGACCAGTTTTCCCCGTTCCCGGTGGAAAAGCAGGTGGCGATCATTTATCTGGGAACAAATGGCCTGATCTCTGAGGTTCCGGTGGACAAAGTGCGCGATTTTGAAAACACCTTCCTTAATGAGATGGAGGCGCAACTTCCGGAGGTGCTGGAAGAATTCAAAAAAGGAAAACTTCCAGAAGAAGGAATCCGTAAAATGAAAGACCTGGCTAATGGGATCATCCCACAGTTTAAGGAGCAATAATTTTTCTCAAAAAGAATACGGGATTTTGTTTGGGTTGAGGGCTTGGGCTCTCAACCCTTTTTACTAATGGCATAATACACATGATCCGGGGCACATCCGCTCATTGATTATTTCCATATATTAGCCCAAAGTTTTCTATTTTTGTTTGTTTTTCTTTATTTAAAAAAGCACCTGTATGAATACCAAACGCATATCGAAATCTATAGAAGACATCCTGAACCGGCAAGTAAAGAAGGAAGCCGAGGCTGCACAAATTTTTTTATCCTACGCCGTATGGGCAGACGACCTCGGATACAGTGGGGTTGCCAATCTTTTATTCCGGCATTCCGGTGAGGAAAGGGAGCACATGCAGAAGGTGATTGAATATATTCTTGGACGTGGAGGAAAACCAAAGATCACTGCGCTGGCGGCCCCTCCTAAAGATCCTAAGAATCTTCAGGATTGCCTGAATAGCCTGTTCAAACATGAAGTGGATAATACCTCATCCATATATGAAATTGTTAATCTTGCTCAAAAGGAAAAGGACTGGGCCACCTGGAATTTTGGCCAGTGGTTTGTGAAAGAACAGATAGAGGAAGAGACTTTGATCATGGATTTGCTGGATAAGCTCAAAATTGCCGGTGGAGATCGGGCTACAGATGAGTCTTTATTGCTGCTGGATACCGAATTGAGACAGCATGATGATGAAGCGGATCTGGCCAGGGAGGCAAGTGTGGAAAACCCATAGCCATATTTCTTTGGGTTCAGAATGATATTTTAGAGCGGTTATCTGGTGTAAATTCTCCAAACCGAATAAATTCGATATTCAGCCTGTAGAAAACGGAGGGATGAAGTGGAGATCCATTAGGGGCTGACAAAAGGATTATGCTGTTTTTCATGCCCAATAGTAGTTTCGGGCCCATGTCCCGGATATACGATCGTATGATCCGGGAGCTTGAAGAGTTTGTCCCGGATGGAATTTAGGAGAAATTCCGCATTGCCGCCCGGCAGATCGGTACGCCCTATACTTTCATTGAAAAGCACGTCCCCGCCGATCAGGAAATTTTGTTCCTCACAATAAAAACAAATGCTACCCGGGGAATGTCCGGGGGCCCAGATGACCGAAAACCGGTTATTTCCCAGAAACAGGTTGTCTCTCTCCTCGATATATTGTTCGGGTTTTGGAGAAGTTTCGAAAGGAAGGTTATAACGCATTCCCGCCTCTTTCGTCTGGTCTAAGACTGATTTTTCCGATTTATGCATTTCGGGTCTGAGGCCGAAATGGTCAAAAATGAGCTTATTACTGAAGATATGGTCCAGATGGCAATGGGTATTGAGCAGTCTTAGAGGGGATAAGTGGCGGGATCTCAAATAGTCCAAAAGCAATTCTTGTTCCTTTTTAAAATAAGCCCCCGGGTCAATAATGAAACAGTCCTTTTTTTCGTTAATTAACAAAAATGTATTTTCCTGGAACGGATTAAATGTAAACGACTTAACTTCGAGCATAATGCGGTTTTTTTGTACCTTTATTTGCTCAAAAATACGTGAATAACCTTAGTATCTTTTTATGATGCGAAAATATTTAAGATTCTTCCTGCTGTTAAGCCTTTGTGGTGCAAGCTTTGATGGATTCTCACAGACAAATACGGTTCGGTTTGGTAAAAACAGACTTCAATATAAAAAGTTTGACTGGCGCTATTTTAAGACAGATCATTTTAACACCTATTTTAGCCAGGGAGGATTGGAATTAGGGAAGTATGTTGCACAAACGGCCGAGCAGGAATTGACCGATCTGGAAAAGATCATGGACTTTAGTACCCGGGACCTGATCAATATCATTGTTTACAACAGTTATGGGGACATGAAGCAGTCCAATATTGGAATTGGGTTGGAATGGCAAAATACAGGAGGCGTTACCAAGCTGGTGGGTAATAAAATGATTATTTATTTTGATGGCAACCACAATAAGCTGAAAGTCCAGATCAGAGAAGGGATTGCCAAGGTTATCCTGAATAACATTATGTTTGGCAGTTCCGTGGGAGAGTTCGCGGGTAATGCAGTGCTGCTGAATTTGCCAAATTGGTATACGGATGGTTTTATTGCATTTGTTGCCGAAAACTGGAATTCGGAACTGGATAACCAGCTCAAGCAATTGATCCGGACAGGACGTTACCAGACGTTTAACCAACTCGCCAATGAATTTCCTACTCTTGCCGGACATGCTTTCTGGTATTATGTTTCCAGCGTGTATGGTATGGATGCGCCTTCTTACCTGTTGTATATTTCACGGATTGACCGGAATATGAAGAAGGCGTTTCAACAAGTATTGCATAAGAAGTACAAAGAGGTTATGCGGGAGTTTATCACTTATAGCTTCCGTCGCTATCAGGATGATAACCGGGGCCGCCGCCAGATCACCAGGGGGAGGGTGACAACCACGCAGTCCGATATAAAATCCCAACATTACCGAATCCATCCCAACCCGCGTAATCGGAATTATGCGATGGTGGAATTTAAACACGGGATTTATGAGGTTCAGCTTTTTCAGGGCTTCTATAAACCAAAAGTATTATTGAAAAGCGGTGTTCGTGAATTAAAATCGCAGGTTAATCCGGACTATCCCCTGCTTGGTTGGGATGCGCAGGGCACCCGCCTGGCCATTATTTATCCCAAAAAAGGAAAATTGAAGTTAATGGTCTATGACCTCATCTCTAAGACAAAAATAAAAGAAGACCTGCCTGAAGATTTTCAGATGATTCAGAGTTTTCAGTACCTGCCCACTCAGCAAAACCTGTTGCTTTTGTCTGCCACCAAAAACGGCCATACCGATTTATTTACTTATAACATCGGCACTTTCAAAACCACGCAGCTGACGAATGATGTTTTTGATGATGTGGATCCTTCTTATGTAGGTTTTTCTAAAAAGAGCGGGATCATTTTTTCCTCCAATCGTCCTGCTCCCCATGCAGTAAGTGCGGATACGGTATTGCCGCATCATCGCTACAATATATTTCTACTCAGTAATTGGGATCAGCCGGAAGGCAGACAGATCACGCAGCTTACCGATCTAAAAATGGGAAATGCTCGTATGCCCATGCAGTATACCGACCGTTATTTCACCTTTGTGGGAGACCAAAATGGAATTAATAATCGCTATGCCGGTTTTTTTCAGTCTCAAAGTAATGGAATAGACACCCTTTATTATATTGGGGCCAATGTATTAAGAAATCCGGATCAGCCGGAATTGGATTCCATGCTGCAGAGCTATGGAAGTTCTCAACCGGATTCGGTAAAAATGGCGGCTATTACTTCCGACTCTACTTATGTATTTCCATTGACCAATTATGCCGACGGGATAACCGAGTCTTATAGCGCCGGGCAGAAACAAATTGTTTCGGAAACCGTGAAGCGCGGTGATTTTACAAGGACTTACGAGCTGCAGGAAGATACCCGGACACTGGATCGACGGAATATCAGTACGCCTCTTACTACGTACAGAAGATATCAATTGCATCAGGATAGCGTGCGACGGGGCTTACCCATGTATTATGAGCAAACTACTCCCGATACTACGATGAACCCGGAAAATTATTTCCAGAGCGAATTTGGATATATTCCGCCGGACAGTACCAATATTATACGCCAAAACCTGAAGCTGGAACAACAATTACAACGAAATAACGTATTGGGAAACGCCCGTTTATTTCCTTATCACCTGAAGTTTTCTACCGATTATTTAATTACGCAACTGGATAACTCCGTTTTGATTGATCGTTATCAGCCTTTTACCGGAGGCGGGGGCCCGATATACCTTCAACAGCCCTTTAATGGTTTGATCCAGGTGGGCGTCAGTGATCTGTTTGAGGATATTAAATTTACGGGCGGATTCCGTTTCCCCTCCAACTTCAATGGCAGCGAATATTATTTCTCTTATAACAACTTGCGTCATTTCGTAGATTATAAATTATTATACTACCGTAAGGTAAACCGGGTGGGGTATAGTAATCTTCCTTACGAGGCCAAGAGAAGAACCAATTTATACCAGGTAGAGGTGACGCTTCCCATTGACGTCGTTCGAAGTGTAAGACTGACCCTTGGTTATAGAAGAGACCAGCTTACCACATTGGCCAGCGATGCCAATACGCTACCCAAAAATACGTTGGATAATGATCAGAAATTTGGTGTAACCCGTGCAGAATATGTATATGATAACACGATTAATCCGGCCATTAATATCTGGAACGGGTTGCGTTGGAAGGCTTATATAGAAATGTTACCACAACTAAATAAGCCTGCCGGAGTGAAGGAGCGGAATTTTACTTTTAATGCCGGTCTGGACGCACGTTATTATTTACCCATCTATAAAAACTTTATCTGGGCTACCCGCTTTGCAGCTGATTTTAGTTGGGGAAACCGGAAGGTATTGTATTATCTCGGAGGAGTGGATAATTGGCTGGCCCCTAAATATAACAACAATACGCCCATTGATTTTTCAGCCAATTATGCATACCAGACGCTGGCAGAAAATCTGAGAGGATATAAACAGAATGTGAAGAATGGAAATAACGTGATGTTGTTGAATACAGAACTTCGTCTACCGGTGTTTGCCACTTTTATTAACCAGCCTATTAATTCCGATTTTATTCGCAATTTCCAGATCACCTCTTTCCTGGATATGGGAACTGCCTGGCATGGCGGTTTTTCTGATCTCAACAACAGCAGCCAGCCATCGTATGGCAATCAGCATGTTATCGTTAAGATAAAGAATAACAGCCTTGGCCCGTTTGTAGGGGGATATGGTTTCGGAGCACGTACGACCATCGCGGGTTATTTCCTGAGGGTGGATGCAGGCTGGCCCATGCAGAGCGGATTCTTTTATGGGAAGCCCCGCTGGTATTTTGCACTGGGTGTAGATTTTTAATTTTTTTAATTTCCGAAGCAACGTTTGCGTAACTTTCATTGTCTAATAGCGGTAAAGTGTTAACTGGAAAAAAAGGTTTATCCGATGATTCCAGGCTCGTCAAAGAATGTCTACGTGGAAATGGCAAAGCGCAGAAAGCGCTTTATGACCGTTTCAGCACCAAAATGATGGGCCTTTGTTATCGGTATGTTCGCAACCGGGCAGATGCGGAGGATATTCTCCAGGAGGGGTTCATAAAGGTGTTTACCTCCCTGAAGCAATTCCAGTCAACAGGATCATTAGAAGGATGGATTCGCAGGATCATGGTGAATACGGCAATTAATTTTTTAAACAAAAACAAACGGCTACAGTATCGTATTGAAATTGAGGATCATACGCAGCCTGCAGGCCCTGAGGCAGCGGATGCCGGTGTACATCAGGCAGATATCCTTTCCATGCTCCACCAACTGCCGACAGGTTACCGGACCATTATCAACCTGTATGCAATAGAAGGATATTCCCATAAAGAAATAGGAGAGAAACTGGGAATCGCAGAAGTGACTTCGCGGTCACAATATTCCAGAGGGAAAGAGATGTTGAAGAAAATACAGGCACAACAGGAAAAAGTACATATTCCGTATCCCAAAGAGGAGGAAAGATGAAGGAAGATTTGAATAAACAATCTTGGGAAGAGCGGCTTAGGGAGGCTGCCGGTAAGGTGGAAGTGCAACCTTCAGGATTGGTATGGAATAAAGTGAAAGAGCAGTTGCCTGCTTCGCACGGGAAAATTTATTTCTACCGATGGGCGGCTGCTGCAGCGCTTTTGATCCTGATCGGACTTGGAGCCTACTTCTGGTTACTCCCTGGCCAGCAATCCCATCAAAGCGTAAGATCATTAACCTCAAGGGATCGCCTGCAGGAAAAAGCTGCCCCAAAGATACCTAAGCACAGACCATCTGCTCAGCGATCTGCACACCCACAAGCCTCCAGGCCGGTGAAGCAATCAATTGCGGCAAATACTTCGAGTCTTTCTCCCTCAGGGATATTGGAGGATTCCGGGAAGAATGCAAAATCCTCAAAGTCTATTTCTTCCCCGCGGATCCTGTCTCAGGAGCATCCAAAGGAACGGCCCGTGATCTCCGGGCTTCCTCATTTGTCAAAAATCAGGTGGCAAGATATCGCGAAGGAAGAGTCCCGCGTAGCCGGTACACCTTCTTTGCAATCTTTGCAATACTCGGAAAGAATTATTCAACTTTTGCTCCCATCCGCTGAACTTTCTGCTCATCCGGATGCGGAAGCTGAAAGACCGGTTGGTAAATCGGGGGAGAACCGGGAAGGGAAGTTAGCCGTTGGTTTGTTTTTTACTCCCGGCATGAGCTATAGAACGCTCAAAACCCCAGGTAAATCTCATTCTCCGATTATGAATGCCGCACCGGCTCCTTCCGGAGGAGGTTACAGCCTGATGTCTCCCCTGTCGACGGAAACAAACCGTATGAATCGAAGTGATAAACCCATGCAACAAAAAGAAAGCTGGGGATGGGAGTCTGGTTTGCGAGTGACTCTGAACCTTTCCAAGGGTTGGATTTTGCAATCCGGTTTATCTCTAAGAGAGACCAATTATAAAGTCACGGCTTACAAAGGATCCCCTGCCTACGTCAACCAAAGCGGGAACTCCATGGCTACCGCACGTCCCATGGCTAACTCCATGTACGCGTTATATGTCAGCAGGTTACCCGAAAATAACCTGCCGGTTACACTTCAAAACAAATACCTGAATACCGAGTTGCCCCTGTTAATCGGCAGAAGCTTTGGAAATCCGGATAAACTCTCTTTTTCTATTCTGGCGGGCGCCGGGATTACCTACCTGCTGAGAGCGGATGCGGTAATGTATGCCCCGAAATCCCGGCGTTATTTTTCGGATAAGGACTATCTCCATCCGTTTAACAGCAGCCTGATCCTGGAAACCAACCTGGATATTCCTTTAAGCCGGAACTTCCATTTTTCCATTGGCCCGGTGCTACAATATCAGATATCTTCAAGTTACAAGGATTACAAAGCCGTGAAAGAATTCCCCTATTTAATTGGGCTAAAGACGGCTTTTCACCTCAAATGATTAAGATGTGGAACCTTAAAGACCTACATTGGATTTGAAAATACGGATGGCAATGGCCAGCAGGATGATCCCAAAAAATTGACGGATAACCATAAGCCCGGATTTCCCAAGCAGCCTTTCAATACGGTCAAGGCTTCTGATCACAATATAAACAATAAGAATATTTATCAGGATGCCGATCAGGATATTGAAATATCCAAAATCGGCTTTTAGCGAAATGATAGTGGTGAGAGAACCTGATCCGGCAATGAGTGGAAAAGCAATAGGAACATAACTTCCCGATGTACCGGCCTCACTATTGCTTTTGAAAAATTCCATACCCAGCAGCATCTCCAATCCCAATAGAAAAATAACGACGGATCCGGCAACCGCGAAGGAACTGATATCCACACTCATGATATGCAACAGTTTTTCCCCCACCAGGAAGAAAAGGATCATTATAAACCCCGAAGCCAGAGAAGCTTTGATAGCGCTGATACCCCCCATTTTCTCCTTTAAGGAAATAAGGATGGGTATGGATCCTAAAATATCTATAATTGCAAATAACGTAAAGGTTACGGTTAATATCTGCTTAATGCTGAGCATGGATTTTTTTGCAAATATAGAAAGATTCCTTATTCGTTATAAGGTTTTCCTAGGGTGGCCAGCATGCCTCCGTCTACATAAAGTACTTGTCCATTGACGAAATTAGCGGCTTCGGAAGCTAAAAATACAATGGGACCGCCCAGTTCATCCGGAGCTCCCCAGCGGCCTGCAGGTGTGCGGTTGATAATAAATTCATGGAAAGGGTT
The DNA here is from genome assembly GCA_964478125.1 of uncultured Chitinophagaceae bacterium. GTDB lineage: Bacteria > Bacteroidota > Bacteroidia > Chitinophagales > Chitinophagaceae > FW021-bin31. The sequence goes on from CAYZGR010000005.1 coordinate 33,752, forward strand.
GCCCGCAACCCGCAAAGGAGCGGTCTGGCTCGTGGCAAAATACCCGGGTCCTATACCATTGACCTGTATATTATATTGCGCCCATTCTGTGGCCATATTGCGGGTCAGCATTTTCAATCCCCCTTTGGCAGCGGCATAAGCGGCTACCGTTTCCCTGCCCAGTTCACTCATCATGCTGCAAACGTGAATAATCTTGCCGTATTTCCTTTCGATCATTCCAGGCGCTACCGCTTTCGAAACGATAAAGGGGGAAGTCAGATCCGTACGGATCACTTCTTCCCATTCCGTAACGGTCATCTCTGTAATAGGAATGCGTTTGATAATCCCGGCATTATTCACCAGGATGTCAATAACACCGACCTCCTTTTCTATTTTTTGAATATAGGTCGTTACCTCTTCTTCTTTGGTGACATCAAACAGGTAGCCGCGGGCTTTGATCCCGTGAGCTTCATATTCTTTTATAGCCTTATCCACTTTTTCCTGTGAAGAATGACCGTTAATGACAATAGTGGCACCGGCTTGTCCGAGTGCTTTGGCCATGGCCATTCCCAGGCCATGGGTGGCACCGGTTACGAGGGCCGTTTTTCCTTTTAAACTAAAGGCCGTTTTTATGTCCATTTTATAATTTTTTATGTTTATTTAAATATTGATTTTTTAGATATAGAACTTTAAACTCTATATGAGCTGTGCTCCGGCAGAAAGGTGCAAAGCATTTGCCATCCAGTGGGCTTTGTGGATTCTTCGCGGGCTTTGCAGTTCAAACTCATTCTTATACTTTTTTATTAAGTTTTGCATTTTTCCGTATTACTATATAATGACCGTGATTATCTGATTAATGATTCATTTTTTTGACTTTTTTTGGCCAGAACGACAAGCGCACGATGGGTGTCCTTTTCTGTGAAATCTTTATAGGTATATTCGATCTTAAACCCAATATTAGTAAGGATATTAGAAACTTTCTCCTTTGGTAAACAACTATAATAAAAAGATTCACCCATCATTTTGTCTATATGCTCATCATCGGCGTCTCCGTGTGTAAATAGCAGATAGCCGTTCATGTTCAAAAGGCTTTCTACTTTATAATAAATATCCTCCTGCTTACTTTTTGGAAAGTGGAAAAAAGAATCCCATGCAATAACACCATCAAACTTTTTAGGAGAAACGAAATCAAAGAAGTCAGAAGTTATGAAATCAGCATGAGCCATTTTTTGCGACTTCGCTATTTCAATCATTTTTTCCGAAGCGTCAATTCCTCTCACCTGAAAATTTCTTTCAACCAAATATTTTGACAGGTAACCTGAGCCACAACCAATATCCAATATCTTTCCTTTGGGACTTACCTTATCGGCAAAGTCCATGACTAATTTACTCACGAATGATTTATTCCTCTCGTCAGTCCATTCGTGGGCAATTCTATCATAGGGACAATCGTTCATCATGACTTTTGAACTCAATTTAAAGCATGTAAGACGTAGAACTCAATTTTATACCTTCGATCTGTGGTTTAAAGAATACCGAAAGTTACAGGATGTTTTCTCATTTCAGATCCTTGATAGCCCATTTATCCATGTCGTCATAGTCCAAATTTTCTCCTCCCATGCCCCATATAAAAGTATAGTTAGAGGTTCCTGACCCGGCGTGGATCGACCATGGAGGTGAAATTACCGCTTCGTCATTTTGCATCCATATGTGGCGGGTTTCTTCCGGCTGGCCCATAAAATGACTGACCGATTGTCCTTCATTGACTTCAAAATAGAAATAAGCTTCCATACGGCGATCATGGACGTGCGCGGGCATGGTATTCCATACACTGCCTGTTTTTAATTCTGTCATGCCCATTTGCAACTGGCAGGTTTGTACTACGCTGTTCACCAATAATTTATTAATAATGCGATGGTTCGCTGTTTCAAGGGAGCCCAATTCTACAGTTTCGGCTTCTTTTTTGGTTACCTTTTTAGTAGGATAAGAGTGGTGTGCAGGAGCGGAGTTTATGTAAAATTTTGCAGGGCTGTCGGCCTGGACGCTACTGAAGATGACTTCTTTTACCCCCTTTCCTATATATAATGCTTCTTTAAAATGAAGATCATATTTTTCTCCGTCAACGGAGACACTACCGATCCCTCCTACGTTGATAATGCCCAGTTCCCGGCGTTCCAGAAAATAGTCGGCTTTTAGAGGATCGATGGTCTCCAGCGTAACCGATTCTTTCACCGGGTTGATTCCCCCGACGATCAGCCGGTCATAATGGGTATAGGTCAACTTTATCCGGTCGGCTTCAAAAAGGTTTTCTATTAAGAAAGATTTCCTGAGGCGGGCGGTATCCATTCCTTTTACCTCTGCAGGGCTGTTGGCATACCTGACTTCAAACTGTGTCTTCATATTAAGTTTATTTTACTATTTATTCAAATACAAATTTTTGTACCTCAATAAGGCTTCTACAAAATAATAGTCGGCATAGTTCAGCGGAACATCTATTTCTACGTTTCCCGGAAGCGAACCCACGCTGTGTTTGAGCAGGAAGCCCGTGCCCTGTCCCTCGCTGAATCTGTATTCAGGACTGCTGAGACTTACCAGGATTCTTTCCGCCGACTTTTTATATTTTTCTTTCTTTTGATTATTGGGGGTAAGCGTACTCAATTCCAAAAAACCCGAAGCCATGATCGCGGCTGCGGATACATCGCGATAGGTATTGGGGATTTTAGGGGCATCGTAATCCCAATAGGGAATCATATCTTCCGGTAAGTTGGGGTTATTAAGGATAAAATGGGCAATATGCTCTGCCTGTTTCAGATAGGCAGAATCTTTGGTTTCCCGGAACATCATCGTGTATCCATAGAGCCCCCAGCTTTGCCCGCGTGCCCATGCCGAAGAGTCGGAATATCCCTGTGCGGTTTGCTTTTTTACCACCTCTCCCGTATGCGGGTTGTAAAGTACAACGTGCCAGGAACTGTAATCCGGACGGAAATGATTTTTCATAGTTACGTTTGCATGCGATTCGGCCTCTTGCATAAATTTGGGGTTTCCGCCATTCTTTGTTGCCCAACATAATAATTCCAGGTTCATCATGTTATCAATAATGACCGGAAACTGTCCTTTCATCCAATCCCATGATTTTATACAGCCAACGGTATCATTAAAACGTGTAGACAGAGAAGCCGCTGATGTTAAAAGAACTTCCTTATAATGCGGGTTGTGTGTAAGACGGTATCCGTTTCCAAAGCTGCAATACATCATAAATCCCAGATCATGAGTGCCTTTATAGTTTTCCAAAGGCTCAATGAGCTTCATCTTGCGTTCCGCTTCTTCTTTAAAAGCGGAATCTCCGGAGTACTGGTATAAATACCAAAGCGTACCCGGATAAAAACCAATGGTCCAATCATGCTGACTGCAGGTGACCAGCGCGCCTCCTGTAGAATCAAGCGTCCGTGGGATCTTTCCTTCCGGAACGTTTTTCATGAACATCTTGTACTGATCGACCGCGAACTGCAGATCCTTCTTTACCAGTTTTCCCATTCTTTTTGAATCGTTGTGCTGACTGCTACAGCCTAAAAGAGAGAATAGAGAAATCCCGGCAAGGATCAACGCTGGGAGAAAAGTGTATTTTTGTCTCATATCAGATGATTTAGAAAGGTAAAGGTAAGGAGTATTTTAAACAAATGCAAACGTTTGCTATTTAGACCCTTCCCGCAACTTTTTTCATTCGTGGCTGTTAAATTTACCGGTAATAAGGGCATTATGACAAATTAGGAAGGGTGAAGCGCGGCATTTGTCAAAAAGTTTTTATTATTTTGTAAAAAATGGAAAGGCAAAAGAATTTATTAATTAAAGTTGAGAAAAATTAAAAAAATGAATCGAGTAAAGCAAATTCATGAATTGGGACAAAGCATCTGGTTGGATTTTCTGAACAGAGAAATTATGAACAATGGCCAATTGCAGAAGCTTATAGATGAAGATGGTGTTTGCGGTGTGACGTCCAATCCCTCTATTTTCGCCAAAGCTTTTAATGGGAGCACAGATTATGACGATGATATAGCTGCTTTTTCTAAAGAGAGAAACAGCAATGATGATATCTTTTTTAGTCTGGCAATCAAAGACATCAAACGGGCCGCCGATCTTTTTAAATCTACTTTTGAACAAGCAAAAGGAGGAGACGGATTTGTCAGTCTTGAAGTCAATCCTTATCTGGCCCGCGATACGGAAGGCACCATAAAACAGGCCAAAGAATTATGGGAATCGGTAGATCGCGAGAATGTAATGATCAAGATCCCCGGCACGGCACAGGGACTGGAAGCTATTCGCCAAAGCATCGCCTCGGGCATAAATATTAATGTGACCTTGTTGTTTGGCCTTCCCCGTTACAGAGAAGTTACCGAAGCGTACCTCTCCGGACTCGAAGATCGGGTAAAAGCTGGTCAATCTATTGATCAAATTTCTTCTGTAGCAAGTTTTTTCCTCAGCCGTATTGATGTTTTGGTAGATCCCATGCTGGAGGAAAAAGGCATGACGGATCTAAAAGGAGCGGTAGCCATTGCTTCTGCCAAAAAAGCCTATGAAATTTATAAAGAGGTATTCGGCAGTGATCGTTTTAAAGCGTTGGAAGCTAAAGGTGCGAAGCCTCAACGGGTTCTCTGGGCAAGTACGAGTACCAAAAATCCGGATTATAGCGATGTTAAATATGTAGAAGCCCTTATTGGCAATCATACCATCAATACCCTGCCGTTGGAAACCATAGAAGCGTTTCGTGACCATGGAAATGCAACGGCCCGTCTTGAAGAAGATATGGACAAAGCCAATAAGGTGTTGGAAAGCCTTAAAGAAAAAGGGATTGATATTGATCAAGTAACCCAACAGCTTGAGAATGAGGGTATTGATAAATTTAATAAGTCTTATGACGAGCTAATGGAGGCTGTTGAAAATCAGAAGAGGCAAACGGTAACTGAATGAATTTTCATACCAGAAAGTGGATCTTACCCGAAGATCTGAATCCTAATGGTACATTATTTGGAGGCAGCCTCCTCCGGTGGATAGACGAGGAAGCTGCCATTTATTCCATCATCCAGCTGGACAACAACCGGGTGGTTACCAAATTTATTTCCGAGATCAATTTTGTCAGTTCCGCCCGACAGGGAGATATAATAGAAATGGGGATGGAGGTAGTGGAATTTGGCCATACTTCTCTTACGCTACGTTGTGAGGTAAGAAATAAACTTACCCGAAAACGCATTTTGAATATTGAAAAAATGGTATTCGTTAACATGGGAGAAGAGGGCAAGCCCAAAGCCCATGGAAAGACACAAGTAACTTTTATAAGCGATCGTTTCCATGATCAGGATCAATAGAATTAAGATCTCTACTGTTTCCTCATTTGCCAAATGAAAAAACAGGGCGCAAATCTTCCCTACCGGATGGCATTTTTTGAGATCTGCGTCCTATCCTATATAAATGGCTTCATCCTGAATAAGGATGTATGTTTGTTTTCCTGCGTTAACTGCCTGTCTCTGTATTTTCAACTACCAGGGCCTGTACACCATTCTTGTTTACCACATTCCCGGTAATTTTAACCTGATCGGCGGCATGTTTAATAGCTGTTTTGTAGGCTTTGGATTTATCATGATCTTCTACCAGGAGATAGACTTGTCCGTCGCTGGTTAATAAGCCTGCGGGCAGTCCTTTGTCTAAACACATTTGTGCACATTGTTTGTGTCCTTTGCCTTTGGCGCCATGCCCCATATAGCAGGACATGTCTAATACCTCTCCGCTGATTGTCTTCTGGCTTTGCCCGAAGGCGCTCATTGAAAGTACGGTAAGTCCGCCTACCAGCAGGGAACCGAATACCTTCGGCAATTTCATTTTTAAACCTTTCATAATAAAGCTGTTTTTACTACATTACAAATATGACCTGTACTTTTAACTACAATTGAGGTTTTATTATTGTTTAGCTTCCATTAGAATTAATGAATTATTATGATAGGTTTGTTGAAAGATCTAATTTTGAGGCGTCAGGAATTCTCTATTTTATGGCAGTTATCGAATGTGTTCCCAACTTTAGCGAGGGCAGGGATTTGAAAATTATCGGGCAAATTGTAGATGCTATCAGATCTGTTGCAGGGCTAAAGGTTTTGCATGTAGACGTAGGGATATCGGCAAACCGGACTGTGGTAACCTTTGCCGGCAAGCCGGAGGCTGTTGTGGAGGGTGCTTTTAATGGGATCCATCAGGCGGCGAAGTTGATTAATATGGAAAAACATCGGGGGGTGCATCCCCGGATAGGGGCAACAGATGTTTGCCCATTGGTTCCTGTCTCGGATATTTCAATGGAAGAGACGGCAGCCTATGCCAGACAACTGGGTAAAAGAGTAGGAGAAGAACTGGGTATTCCGGTATATTTATATGAAAAAGCGGCCATGGATCCTACCAGAGTGAATCTGGCAGATGTACGGGCCGGTGGCTATGAGAGTCTTTTTTTCCGGCTTCAGGACAACACCTGGAGACCTGATTTTGGAACAGCCGCCTTCAATAAACGATCCGGCGCTACCATTATTGGCGCGCGAGATTTTTTATTGGCCTACAATGTGAACCTGGATACCGGTTCCCTAAGCATCGCCAAATCTATTGCGGCAGAAATACGTACTTCCGGACGAATAAAGAAGGTCAGCGGTCAGATAGAATATGATAAGGAGAAAAAACCGCTTCGTATGCCCGGACTGCTGCCTTTTACGAAGGCCATTGGCTGGTACATGGAGGAATATAAAATAGCACAGGTTTCCATGAACCTGACCAACCTGGACCGGACTCCCATGCATGTGGCATTCGAAGCGGTAAGAAAAAGCGCCTTAAAACTTGGGTCAAAAGTGACGGGGAGTGAAATAATAGGACTTGTTCCGTTAAAGAGTATGTTGGACGCAGGCAGGTATTTTATGGGAAAGAAAACAGGAAACCGGTCTGAGGACGAGACCCTGTTGGTAGGTGAAGCTGTAAGCTCATTAGGCCTGGATGAACTAAAACCTTTTGATCCGCAAGAGAAAATCTTGGAATATGTGCTGACAGCAACAACCAAATGATGATGAAACCCTTTGCACAATATATGAACCGTTTTTTACGCCTGCTGTTGTATCCCTTATCCGTTTTATACGGGTTGATAACCTGGTTGAGAAACCGGCTATATGACCGGGGTATCCTTTCTGAAATAGAATTTGATATTCCTACTATTGCCGTGGGGAACCTTTCTGTAGGAGGTACGGGCAAGACGCCTCATGTAGAATACCTTATCCGGCTGTTGGAATATGAATATTATGTGGCTACTTTAAGCAGGGGATATAATCGGAAAACCAAGGGCTATCTTCTGGCAAATGAAGATGCCACAGCCTATACCATTGGGGACGAGCCTTTGCAGTTTTTCAAAAAATTCCCGGATATTGCCATTAGCGTAGGAGAAGAACGCGCCCTGGCACTACCACAATTGTTAATGGATGTGCCCGATACCGAAGTGGTTATTCTGGATGATGCTTTTCAGCACCGTTCCATAAGGCCGGGAATCAATATCATGGTTACCGATTATAATCATTTGTTTACCCGCGACCATATTGTTCCTTTTGGCCGTTTGAGGGAAAGCCGAAAGGGGTATGAACGGGCCGATTGTATAATTGTTTCCAAATGCCCCAAGAACTTAACAGTAAAGGAGAAGAAAAAGATTATAGCTGAAATAAAGCCGCTTCCACATCAGAAAATTTTCTTTACCGCTATTAAATATGGCAGATGTTATCATTTTATGAATGGAGAGACGGAATACCTGCTGCCGGATACGGGGGTAGTAGTGGCATGCGGAATTGCGGACCCGCAACCTTTATTGGAAGAACTAAAGAGGAGGGTGGGGGAATTGAAATGGTTGCGTTTTCCTGATCATTATTTTTATTCCGAAGGGGATCTGGATAAAATTGAAAATGCGGTATCCCAGCTGGAGTCTGATTATAAAGTCATAGTTACTACTGAAAAGGACGCTGCCCGCCTGGATCTTTTTAAAGATAAAATTGAAAAAATGCGATTGCCGCTCACGGTTATTTCCCTGAATATTTATTTTCTTTTTAAAGAGGGCGCCCGATTTGATCAGTATGTAATGGACTATATGTCGGATGCATTGGCGGAACAATTTAATGCCTGAAGCCTTCTAAAAGAAGACTTGTGGAGCAGAAAAAACACGTTACCTTTGCATTTTAATAGCGGAAAATTTCATGAGCGATCCAATTAAGCATGAATGTGGCTTGATCTTCATACGTTTACGTAAGCCCTTTTCGTACTTTCAGAAAAAATATGGCACTGTCTTTTACGGCCTGAACAAACTGTATCTCCTGATGGAGAAACAACATAACCGCGGGCAGGATGGGGCGGGAATTGCCACGCTGAAACTACATACCGAGCCGGGTTACCCTTTTTTGCACCGTATACGAAGCAATGCCAACCAGCCTATTCCCGAATTGTTTGGAAAGATCTTCTCGGAAGTGGGAGAAATTGAGAAATATCAACCGGATATGTTCAAGTATCCCGGGCTGATGAAGGGCAATATTCGTTTCCTGGGGGAATTGATCTTAGGACATCTTCGTTATGGTACCCAGGGGAAGAATAATATAGAACTTTGCCATCCTTTTGTTCGTTATGATCCGATACCTGCGAGGAATCTGACCCTGGCCGGTAATTTTAATATTGTAAATGTGCGGGAATTGTTTGATTTTGTTCATGTAAAGCCCGGGCAATTGCATGCCGAGTCGGATCTGGCAGCCATGCTGGAAGTACTTTCTCACTTTATTACGCTGGAAGATAGAGCTACTCCGGAGCAATTGGATCTGGTAAAAGTATTACGGCAGGCAGCGCCCATGTTTGACGGAGGGTATCACGTGGGGGGACTGGTAGGAAACGGAGACGGCTTTGTAATGCGCGACCCCAACGGCATCCGCCCGTCTTATTATTATGTGAACGATGAGATCGTTGTGGCAGCATCTGAACGGCCCGCCATCCAGACCGCCTTTGACGTGCCTTTTGAGGAGATTAAAGAACTGGGTCCCGGTCATGCGCTGATCGCTAAAGAGAATGGAGAAGTGGCGGAAGAAGAAATTATGGAGCCGGGTGAAAAACGTTCCTGTAGTTTTGAACGCATCTATTTTTCCAGAGGTAATGATAAAGAAATCTATAAAGAACGACTCTCATTGGGGTATACTTTATCGGAGAAGGTGTTGGATGCCATTGACAATGATCTGAGGAACACGGTTTTTTCGTTTATTCCCAATACGGCGGAAGTGGCTTTTTATGGGTTAACAAAAGGGCTGGAGCATTACCTGAATGAAATTAAAGTAAAACGCATCCTGGATTGGAAAAAAGCATATAAGGAAGAGCAGCTGGCAGAAATGATCAACCGCAGCGTTCGTATGGAGAAGATCGCTATAAAGGATGTAAAAATGCGTACTTTTATCGCTGCAGATTCCGGACGGGATGAGATGGTACAGCATGTTTATGATGTAACTTATGGTACGGTTCGCCCGGGGAAGGATACCCTTGTAGTTATTGATGATTCTATTGTCCGGGGGACCACCCTGAGAGAAAGTATTATTAAGATGCTGGACCGGCTCGGTCCGAAACGCATTATTGTGTTGTCTTCCGCTCCCCAGATCCGCTATCCGGATTGCTATGGTATTGATATGAGCAAAATGGGCGATTTCGTTGCCTTTCGTGCGGCCATCGCTTTATTGCGGGAGCGGGGAAAACAACATATACTGGAAAGCACCTATGGCTTATGTAAGGAACTGGCCAAGACGGATACGCTGGATGCACAAAATGCCGTGCGACATATATATAAGCCGCTGTCGGTAGAAGATATTTCTAAAAAAATTGCGGAGATCATCACGCCGGAAGGTACAAATGCGAGGGTAGAAGTGATCTACCAGTCTATCGAAAATTTGCACCAATCCTGTCCGAATAATCTGGGAGACTGGTATTTTACAGGAAATTATCCCACCCCCGGCGGTAATAAGGTAGTGAATCGTGCTTTTATGAACTTTATTGAAGGGAAAGACCAACGAGGATATTAAAAGGAAGGGGCCGGGATCATTTTTAAACAAACTGCGTGAGCGACCGGTATCCTTTCATCAGTTAAAGTGAGCATACCGTTTTTCTCGTCCCTTTTGAAGATAGTGATTGCATTGCCGTTTTTATGTCCTATTAATGCATAGCTTCCGTCGGGAGAAAGTGTAAAATTCCTTGGAGTTTTGCCGCCGGTTGGCAGGCGGTCTAAAGGTTGTATTTTCCCACTCTGCCGGTCCACTTTATAAGTGACAATATCATTCAGATCATCCCGGTTGGCCGCATATAGAAATTGCCCATCGGGAGACAGATGGACATCGGCTGCCCATATTTTTCCCTTGTAATGGTCCGGAAGATTGGATATTTCCTGAACCTGATGAAGTTTGCCGGGCTGATAGTGAAAAGCCATTATTTGCCCGCCCATTTCACAAATAAGATAAAGATATTTCCCATCCGGCGCGAATTCCATTAACCGGGGACCGGAACCCGGGCTGACATCTGTAGTGGGAGGATTGCCGGGGGATAACCGCCCCGATCTTTCATCAAAGGAGTAAGTGAATATCTTATCCATGCCCAGATCGGTGACGAAAAGATCCCGGTTGTTGGGCGCCATTACCGCACAGTGTACATGGGCTGCATCCTGTCTTCCGGGAACAATACCGTGTCCGTGGTGAGGAATGTTTTGGCTTACTTTACCTACCGAGCCGTCAGCCTTTATAGGTAAAACGGATAGGCTGCCACTGGTATAATTAGCTACAAACAGCCACTTTCCGGATGTGTCTGTAATGATATTGCAGGGGTCGGCGCCCCCGGTAAGTTGTTTATTAATGAATGCAAGCCGCCCTTTATCCGCATTAAATGAATAGGCGTACACTTTCCCGTCGTTATGATCATGCGTTTCGCTTACTGCATATAAATATTTCCGGTTGGGACTTATAGTTAGAAAAGATGGATTTTCTATACCGGAAACTGCACTGACTAATGTGGCCTTGCCTGAATCGGTATTAAATTTATAAACAAAAATTCCATTACTGTCGGCGGGACTATAGGTCCCAATAAAGAGAAAATACGTTTTGCTATTTTGTTGTTTTTTTGAATCTGACATGGTACAACCGGTTATGAACGTTCCTGCGATGAGCAGGAAAGCTGTTAAGGATACGATCTGGCGTAATGACTTATCGATCAATTGTTAATGGTTGATTTTTCAAAGGTTTGAAATTTTCACCTGGTAGTTTCCGGCGTTTCCTCTTTTTCTGTCTTCTTATTCGTGTCTTGTTGGCCGGGGACGAATTTACAAAAAAGAAAATAACTGAAGATACAATATTCGGGGGCGCGGGATTCGTTTTCCCGGGAGCGTATTATCTTTGCATCCCAATATGCGGCGCAAAAACCTTCGAAAATATTATCGTCTTTTCAGGAATCTTCATGAATTGGAGGAAAAAGGCGCCGAATTTATTCATTTTCACGAGGTTCCGCTTAAATGGTTACACGATAAGCTTACCCCTGCGCAATTCTTAGTGCTTTCAGGTATTCTGGTCGGCTGTACGGCAGGACTGGCCGGAGTGTTACTGAAAGCGGTGGTACATTATATTCAGAAATTTATTACGCAGGATTATCATCTTTCCTACCAGATGATCTTTTATTTCATTTTTCCGATCATGGGTATTGTCGGAACGGTAGCGATAGTCCGGTATTTCTTTAAAGGGGACTCCGGAGAGGGAATCCCCTCGGTATTATACGAGATCGCCCGCAAGTCGAGCATCGTCCGGTTTTCAAAAACGTATTCCCAACTTATTCAAAGTGGGATCACAGTAGGTTTTGGGGGTTCGGCAGGGCTGGAGAGCCCGATTGCGGTGACCGGGGCCGCTATCGGTTCAAACTATGCACGGATTTATCAAATGAATTATAAAGACCGGACTCTCTTGCTGGCAGCGGGAGCGGCAGCCGGTATCGCTTCGGCTTTTGACGCGCCTATTGCGGGAGTGATGTTCGCGGTAGAAATGCTGCTGACGGGCATGGCTTTTTCAGATTTTATTCCCCTCATCATAGCCGCTGTATGTGGAGCTTTATTGTCCAATATTATCCTCGGCAATGATCTTACCCTGCACTTTCGCTTAAAAGAAGCTTTTGATTACCGTAATGTGCCTTTGTACGTCCTGTTAGGAATTATTTCCGGCCTGTATTGCCATTATTATGCGGTTATCGTAGGGAAAATCGAAGACCTGTTACATAAGAGGATTAAGAAAAAGTTTCGCATAGCTTTATTTAGCGGGATGGTTTTAGGGCTGTTGTGTTTTTTGTTCCCTCCCCTTTTTGGCGAGGGATATACCAGTGTAAAAGTATTGGTAGATAATGGGGGCGCAACACTCATGCAAACCGGTATTTTTAGTTCTTTGGCGGGCAATAAATGGATGATTCTTGCTTTTGTAGGATTGGTTGGGCTTCTTAAGGTATTTGCTACCACTTTTACCATATCCGGAGGCGGAAACGGTGGAAATTTTGCTCCTTCGCTGGTGGCAGGAGCTTTTGTTGGCTATTTTTTTGCTTTGGTATGCCAGATAACGGGTATGGATAATGTTCCGCTGGCCAATTTTGCCATTGTTGGTATGGCGGGAGCCATGAGCGGTATTCTTTATGTGCCGTTAACCAGTATTTTCCTGATCGCAGAGGCTACCGGCGGATATGAGTTGTTTATTCCCCTCATGATCGTTTCCACCGCCTCCTACCTGATTGTCCGTCGCTTTTCTCCTTATTCTATAAATGTGAAAAAATGGGTGGAAGAAGGAAAGGTATTCGGCAGGAAGACCGATCAAAACCTTTTGTCACTTTTACGCGCACGGGATATTATTGAAAAGGATATTCTTACGATTTCTCCGGATGCTTCTTTACGGGATCTGATTAATCTGATAAAAATAAACAAGAGGAATATGTTTGGCGTGGTTAATGAAGATCAGGAATTGGAAGGCGTTGTTATGCTGGATGATATAAGACATATCATGTTTAAGGAGGCGCTTTATGACAGTACGGCTATCCGGCAACTGATGAAGAGTCCGCCTGCCTTTGTAGATGTAACAGAACCTATGTGGAAGGTGATGAAAAAATTTGATGAAACAAATGCCTGGAATCTGCCGGTCGTGAGCGGAAAGAGATTTATTGGCTTTATTTCGAAATCTACCCTTTTGCAAAACTATCGCAAGATGTTACTTACCCATTCTTCAGGGGAATAAGCGTACTACATGGAGGAACATATCCCTGAAGTTGAAGTCAGAGTCGTCGGTTTTCGGTAAGCACATGTCCCGTTATTCCTACAAACGGGCGTAACGATAGGTATATTTAAACCATGAGCGTAAATTAGCCGGCCGTTCCATATCAATAATAAGCTTTTTACGTTCAATTTGGCGCATATCCGGCATCCGGATTTCGGTACCCTGTATTTTTTTAAGTTGATGAAGCGCTATCAGTCCGAAGGCGTAAATACCGGCCATAGATAAGGAAAGATCCTGCCTGCGATGGAGCGATTCCGGAAGCTGCCGGATCTGTTCCTTCATCTTGTTGATTTCACCCATGAAAAATTGTTCGAACGCATATACATCCTGCATGGTGTTAGGCAAGGTGGAAATCTCATCTTGCAGGTCTTTGTATATGTCATACAGGTCATTTGTCAACTGGATTAAGGTACCTAATCGATACCAACATTCTCTAACGGCGGTCGTGCGGGGGTGGTCCATATAAAAGCTGCAAAGCAAGACCGCATATCCGCCTTTGTCAAAGGTGACTTTGCGGAGCGTTTCGGCAGAAAGCGTGCTGCGGTATTGCTCTTTGGATTGCTTTTGTGCCTCAAAAAGCTTTACGGATACCTCATCGTACAGGTTTTCCTCTTTTACAAAACTCCTTAATAGTTTATGAGATTCTTTAAAAACAATTTCGTCAAAATTCCGGCAGTTGTATTGGTCATAGTGAAATGATATATTATATAGTTGTTTTTCATCCAGCAGGTCATAGTCCGTGAAGTCGTCAAAAAGAGAACTGCATATAAAATAATGGATGAAACGCAATTTTTCTGATTTATTCATTCTTCGGTCTGCCAGTCGGGCAAAGGGTTGACATACCATCGGCAGGTAGATCCCGTAGCTAATGGCGATCTTTTTTCGGGTGGTCACCCTGAACCGGCCTTTATACTTTTTCTCGATTTTATCCAACAGCTTGTAAGCCCGTTTGGTCTCTTTTCGGCGCGTGAAGATAATGAAGAAGGCCCTTCTTATTACTGTCAGCCAAAACCAGAAGAAATATTGCATGCCATTAGGGTTGTTTTTTAAAGTATTGTGCAGAGGTTTAAGAACCATACAAAGGAATCATTGACCGATAAGCGGTTCTCCCGGCCATGGACCTGCACTCTTAATAATTGGTTTTCAAGATATAGCGTTTGCCGGTAAGCCGGGCAGATAAAATAATATTTGATCCATTGGCTGAACAGCAAAAGTTTTTTCCAGAACCGGGGTAGTATACTGGAAAAACTGGCTACAAAAAAAGTGTTATCGCCTGCATTCAGATCATGGGCCCCTGGCAGAGACACCGGTAAAGGATCGCCACCCAGGCGTATTATGGTGGTGGAAAGCAATATGCTGTCCAGCCAGTTATCAGATTGGCGGTATTGCATGCGGGCAGTTTGCAGCAGTTGGGGTTTTAAACTATCCAATGCAGGAAGGGAAGTAGCAGCCAGCAAGCGGGATATATGATATAATAGTATCGGAGTCCTTCCGTAATGGGGAGAAATGAAAGCGGGACGGGTCAGATAAGAGCTGTCTGTGATCATCTTGTGCAAAAGTTTAACAGAAGCGCTGTCCTGCCTGTTGAAGGGCAAATTGAAATAATGAACGAAGTATAACACATTGCAAAGGACGCAAAAATCAAAGTCAATGGGCATTTTTACTCCAAACCAGGTGGAATAAGCGGGCAGATCCCGGTATGCCGGCCGGGTATTGCGTATAAGGTTAAGGGAGCCGTTGGCATGCTCGGCCATGAGTCTTTTTACCAGATGAATGATACTGTCTGACGGGTTTTGACTCAGCCAGAGGATGGCCGTATCATCCAGGTCGTCCGGCAGCTGCTGAGACTTATTGAATAGATTCAAAAAACCGGAATTGGGGAAAACCAGAGGAGGATGTGTTCGCCAGAAATTATACGTGGGAAGTCCGGAGGTGTTCCGGAAGTGCGGGTAAGCAGCCTGTGCCCTTTGGATAATGGAATCGCTTTGTACTTGTTGTCGCGGGCTCATATAAGGTTGAAGGTATTTCAGGGTAAAAGCAATTAAACCGGTAAAGAAAATATTGTTGTCCGGTTTTAGTTTATCACCCCGGCCATAACGTCGAAAGGAAGGGAAACTGCCTTTATAGAAAAAATCGGTTTGCTGCATTTGCCGGTCGGCGATCGTGGCTAATAATGAATCGATGCGATGGGTATCCTGGGCATAACAGGAAGGATAGGAGATCATCAGGCTGCTCCATAACAGGGGAATCATCCACAACAACCTTTTGTAGACGTCCTTTTTACGTGTCGGAAGAGAAGAAGATATATTCTTAATACGATCCATCCGGGCAAAAATAAACATGTTTCGGTTTAGTGCGGCCTGTATCCCGATTTGCTCAGGAGCTTTTGTCCGTCAGGTAGTTTCATAAGCTCTGGAAGAGAAGTTCCCGGATATTTTTCCATATACTTACGGATGATCTGCCAGCCTATCCAACTGCCGATATTTCCGGGGGCCTCCAGGGGCATACCCCGTGAAGAGGGGCCGGGCCCTATATAATAGCGAATGGTCAGTGGATCATTTTCATATAATAAGTTTTTTCTGATAAAATATTGCCAGATAAACTGCTCGTTCTTTTTGCACCACTGCAGTTGTTTTTCCGAATAACCTATTTTAAGAGCATCTTTTGTTTCGGGCAATATTTTATCTAAGAAGTAAAGTTGTTTCCCGTATGCGGTCATTTGGTCCAGGAGCGTTCCCTTTTCCTCTATCGGAAACAGCTGTTGTTCGATAACCTTAATACAACTGACCACTAATTGGTTTGCAGAAAAACTTTTTAGAATATAAGCCGGATAAGGATTTACCACCTGCCTGTATAATGGGAAACCGGCTCCTAAGAACATATCCAGTCCAATTCCCAATACGGAGTCAACGGTAATGGCGCCGTAATTCGCCAAGGCAGACATGAAAGTGACCACGCGAGGGGGATGAAAAGAAGGCAGGTAATATTTGATGTACCGAAAGCTTTGATCGAGCTGCCTGTTGATCTGTTGGATCTTTCTTGGAGGGAAATGTGCATCTATGGTATCTTGCAGTTTCTGTATATCTTTACTGGTTATGAAAGCTTTTATATCTCTTTTGGACCATCCGCTATCCGTAGGAGAAACAAAATTCATGATCTGGTTCATATAGACCGGGAAAAACTCGGGATAGTTTTTTTCCAAATGGGATAGACCGCTATCAAGATGGTCCGGGTTGAGTCTCATAAACTCCTGATCAAATCTTTCTATATGGACTGAAATGGGGATATGGCTGACATCAGGAGCCTTTTTGCCCGAATGGCATCCTTCAATCAGTAAAAACGAAAGGATCCATAAGGCAGGATATGATCTTTTTCGGAGCATTATTCAACAAGAGTACTTTTTTTATTTTACTTTGGGATAAACGATTTTGCTCCAAAACCGGGGTTGGTGGGTGCCTAAATCGTCCATAGCCGCATTACTCAACTTAATGATAAGGTTATAATTCTCCTTTTGTTGCGGGATAGAGGCGAGTACCTTCACGTATACATATTTATTATTGATGGGGTTGATCACCTTTACAATCGTACCCCGGGGCAAGTCATTGCAGAGGGCATAATATTTTTTTGATCCGGGTTTTACATTACTTTTGAACCATCCGGCTGCTCCCTTTTTGGTACTGATGATCTTTTCGTTTTGTGTTTGTGCCAGGTAGAGCTCCTGGAACTCGCTTTTTTGCGCAAGCTCCAAAGTGGAAGAATCGGTCGCGTCAAGAGGACTTGAATCGGGAAGGGCTATCGGACTGTCCTTCTTTGTCGTTGATGGCGTCTTTTGAATGTGAGGCAATGAAGTCGTTTCATGTGCTGGGGGCATTGGCTCCGAAGAGGAGGTCTGGCCTTGAGTTTTAGGTTGGGGTTCTGCTTTGGACGCAGTCGTTTTCTCAGGGGATTTTTTTGAATCCGGACGTGATTTATGAGTTAATTTGTTCAGCATCTCCTCGAAAGGATTTTCTTTTTTTGCAGCGCTGATACCGGAAGGCTCCTGTGGAGCCTCCTCGGAAGAGGCGGTTTGCTCTTTCTGGCTTACGGGAGGGGCGGGTGAAGTGGTTTTTTGTATAGTTTCCACATTGTTATTATGTATTAACGGCTGAGAAAGGGGGCCGGGATGCTTTTCATTCTCCTGAGAGGACGACTTGTCCGGCGTCTCTTCCGTTTGTACGGTAGCCAGCAAAGGTTTGGATACCGGTTCGCTGCTTGTCCGTTTGTCTTCTATTTGGCTGACTCTTTGGCGTTCGGAGGCAATTACTTCTTTTAAGAAGCGATCTCCTCCCCGGCTGTGTGGGGCAACATCTGCTGCGGGCTTTGATGCCGCCGGTTGGGATGGCTCTTCGGGATTGGCGGCAATAGATTTGTTTTGCTGTCCGGGCGGTGTCGCAGGAAGGTTTCCGGCGTCAGGAAGTTTCTTTAACCATCCAATAATGAGATACTGGCCTACCTGAATGGTATTCCCATTTAAATCGTTCCATTCCCGTAATGAAGCGAGCGGCAGGTCTCCGTATATTTTACTTACTCTGAAGAGCGTCTCTCCTTTTAAAACCTTGTGATATAAAGGAGTGAGTCCTGAATGCGCATTGCTATTCTGAATAATATTGTTTTTGGAAAGCGGTATTTTAACAAGGGTATAGATTTTCAAGGGATGGGAATTATTGATGTTATTGAGCTTCTTCAGTCGCTCTTCCGAAACGCCGAATGTTTGGGAGAGGGATTGAAGGGTTTCTCCTTTTTCCACTACATGATAGAAATACATGCCGGAGGTTCCAGGTGCAACCACGATCGTATCTTTTGAAGTCTGTCCGAATGCGGTAACGGTTAACCACAGAAATGAAAAAAAAATGAATAGTGCTTTCATAACGCCTCAATTGACCAGGCCGATTTTATATCCGGGAGCTTGTGATACAAGAATCCCGCCAATAACCTGCAATATTAGCAAATTATTGAAGGAAAAGTGCATAGGATAGCTAATTGTTTTCTGCCTTTTCTCTTTTTCTTCGTAGAATTTCTTTCTTTAGCAGGCGTTGTTCACGGCCCATTTGCCCGGAAATAGAACTGTTCTCCCGGGAGCGTCTGATAAGATAGGGCAATACATGCTTTACGGGCCCGTAAGGCAAATATTTGGAAACGCTGAATCCTGCGCGTGCAAGGTTAAAGGTAATGTTATCGCTCATGCCATAAAGCTGCGAAAAATGCACATGCGGATGGTCGTATGGAATTTGGTGATCATGCATAAATTGGGCTGCCCGCATACAGCTTTCTTCGTTATGAGTTCCGATAAACAGAGCCAGTCCGTCAAGATGTTTCAGGCTCCATCTGACGGCCTTGTTGAATTCCCTGTCGGTGGCCGCCTTATCCGGCTGGATGGGAGAAGGATCGTTTTTTTCTTTGGCTCGCTTTCGTTCTTTTTCCATATAGGCGCCGCGAACCAGTTTCGCACCCGGCAGATATCCCTCTTCCCGGCTTTGTTGCCATTGCTGCATTAAGGCTTTGAAGCGACCCTGCCGGTAAAGCTGGAAGGTGTTATAAATGATTGCTTCTCTTTTATTGAACTGTTGCATCATTTGACGGGCAAGCAGATCTATAGGTCCCTGAATCCAACTTTCTTCTGCATCAATTAACAGACCCGTATGGTGCTGGTATGCCGTTTGGCAAATTGTTTTTATCCGCTCATATACCTTTTGCCATTCTGCCTCTTCTTTTTTGGTCAGGGGAAGACCGCTATGATATTTTTCCAGCAATTGAAAACGGGCAAACCCCGTTATTTTTAGACTGATCATGGGAATATCTTCCTGGCTTCCGGCATAACGAATGGCTTTTTGAAACTCAGAGACTGCCAGATCATAATTTTTTTCTCCTTCTGACCGCTCCACCCCATAGTCCAGGGTACATTTTACCGCATAGGCATGCAGTCCTGCAGCAGTTGTGGCAGCCTCTTCAAGAGTCTCTCCCCCGCAGAACAACTCAAAGATGGTATTGCGGATCAACCCTTTTATGGGGAGATGTAATTTTAATGCAAGGGGTGCAAGAAAGGAGCCCGCCCGTACCAGAAAACCATAGCGCATTAGTGAATATAAACGGTATGACTTTCGCAGGGACCGATCTGATTTATAGGCGAAGGCGTGTTGTGTATTTTCAAAAGAAATGGACAAAGGCTTTCCCATTCATTTGATAATTTTATAATAATTATAACATTTAACCGCCAAAATTAAGGGGATTTGAATTAATAGAATAAAACTAAATTTTATATTCGCCTTATGTGAGAGACATGGGGTGAAGCACCGGGTTATTTCATGTGAACTTAATGTATCTTTGTACTGTTTTTATTTATGACTGGTATGCAATTGCAATTTCTTTCTGACACCTTCCAATTTGAAACAGAAGCTACCGTCACGGGTAGCGGAGAAGATGACGATGGCTCGTACGTCGTCACAAATCAGACTGTCTTTTATCCCGGAGGAGGAGGACAGGAACCCGATAAAGGGCTGATAACCAATGGAGCTGGCACCCCTTTCCCTATTAAAAAAGGGAAGGTGAAGAATGGCGAACCCTGCCACTATATTGATATGCTCTTACCGGTAAACAGTGCGGTTAAAATAACTATTGACCGCGGTTACCGTTTGCAAAATGCCCGTTTGCATACGGCTGGACATCTGCTCTCCTCCGTTATTTCTGAAAAGTTGCATTGGCCTTTACGACCGGTAAAAGGGTTTCATTATCAAAAAGGGGCTTACATGGAATTTGAGCCTGATGATGAAATTGACGAAATACCTGAAGAGACGTTGCACCGGGCTATGGAAGATGATATAAAGAATTGTCTTCCCGTATCGACTGCTTTTGTTGATGTTGAAGATTTGAATGCTCCTTCCGTATTTGTGCCCGAAGGTTTCGCCCCCTCTAAAAACCGGGGCCTTCGCCTGGTTACAATAAAAGGATATCGATCTATTCCCTGTGGGGGGACTCATCTTCATCATACGGGAGAAATCGGTAGTTTTGCCATCAAGCAGATCCGACATAAAAAAGGGCGTGTTAGAATAAGTTACCGGGCCGGTGAGGAACGGGACTAAACCTTATCAGGGAGGCACATGTTAAGAATTTTAAAACAATGAATAAGAATAAAGAACCGGATATAATCATTATAGGAGGAGGACCCATTGGGCTTGCCTGTGCGCTGGCAGCAGAAGAAAAAGGCCTTTCCTACCTCATTTTGGAAAAGGGATGTTTGGTTAATTCTTTATATCATTACCCTGCAAACATGACTTTTTTTTCGACTTCTGAATTATTGGAGATCGGGAGCGTTCCGTTTGTTTCAATCAATCCCAAGCCTACCAGACCCGAGGCGTTGGAGTATTATCGCCGGGTAGCCGCTTCCCGGAAGCTCCATATCCATTTATTTGAAAAAGTAGAGCATATTATTAAGCAAGACGAGCCCGGTAAATATACAGTGGAAACTACTAGGGCCGTTTATCATGCAAAATATGTAATTATCGCCACCGGCTTTTATGATATACCCAATAAGCTAAATATCTCCGGAGAAGAGCTCCACAAGGTAAAACATTATTATGATGATCCCCATTACTATGCCATGCAAAAGGTGATCGTCGTGGGAGCCAATAATTCTTCGGTGGACGCCGCCTTACAAACTTGGCGCAAAGGAGCCGATGTAACGATGGTCATTCGTGGCGACGGTATTGGCAAACGGGTAAAATATTGGAAAAAGCCGGATATAGAAAACCGTATAAAAGAAGGGTCAATAAAGGCGTATTACCACTCTTATTTGACAGAAATACGGGAAGATGCTGTTGATATTCAAACCCCTGAAGGCCGGATAACCCTTCCCAATGATTATGTATTGGCCATGACCGGATATCATCCGAATTTTTCTTTTTTGAAAAAAGCAGGCGTTCATATCGATGATAATGAACTGAGACATCCTTATTATGATCCGGAGACGATGGAAACCAACAGGAATAACCTGTTTCTTGCCGGGGTGGTATGTGGCGGGCTGGAGACACACATCTGGTTCATAGAGAACTCGCGCCAGCATGCAGACAAGATCCTTTCTTGTATTGAAAAAAGAGAAAGAGCGGCATCTGAAGTGACGGCTGCAGGATAATAGAAATCAGGCGATCAAAGCCAGATGTCCGGCCCCTTTACGCAATACCACGGGTTCGCCTTTGGTACAGTCTACCACCGTGGAAGGTACGGTGCCCCCTATACCGCCATTCACTACAATATCTACGAGATGTCCGAATTTTTCATGAATAACTTCAGGATCAGAGATTTCTTCCACATGGCCTTCGGGAAGTGAGGTATTCATAATGGGATTGCCCAGTTCCCGTATGATACTCTGACAGATGACATTATCGGGCACACGAATGCCGATAGTATCTTTTTTGGTTTTCAACAGCTTGGGTACCCGTTTGCTGGCCGGCAGGATAAATGTAAAAGGTCCCGGCAGGGAGCGTTTTAACATCCTGAACAAGGGGGTGTCCACACTTTTGGTATAATAAGACAAATGGCTCAGGTCGTGGCATATAAAAGACAATTGGGCCTTTTCCGGGTTGATCCCCTTGATTTGACATATTTTCTCAATCGCCTTAGGCTGCGTAATATCACAACCCATCCCATATACGGAATCGGTGGGATAAATAATAATTCCTCCCTTTTTCAGGCACTGAACTAGTTTTTTAAGATTACGAGAGGAGGGATTTTTGGGATGAAGGTCTAACAGCATGATAAATGAATAATTTATACTTAGTTTACAACTCTAAAGTAATCTATTTTGTTTAAAAAATCAAAAAAATATTTAAAGGGATCAAAGGCCGTCCGTTAAGGCGGAAAATACCTTTTTATGCACTTCTTTTTGTATTTTCGTTAACATAATCAGGGCTCATGAGCAAAAAAAGTACCGGGAAAAAAAGAAGAAAAAGATTCCGTTTTCTGAAACGTTTTATTCTTTATGTTTTTATCATTCAGTTGTTGTACATCATTGCTCTTAAATGGATCAATCCTCCTTTCACGCTGACTACTTTAGGGAGCAGAATCGCACTTATCGGTACCGATCGTTCTTTCCATCGGGAATGGGCGTCTTACGGCGATATTGCATTATATGCAAAGCTTGCCGTTATCGCAGGTGAGGATCAGAGATTCCCCTCGCATCATGGTTTTGACATGAAGTCTATTCGTAAGGCCTGGGAGCATAATCATGAAGGGGGACGGCGCAGGGGGGCAAGTACCATTAGTCAACAAACGGCAAAAAATGTTTTCCTCTGGCAGGGAGGAGGGTGGTTTCGTAAGGGACTGGAAGTCTATTTTACATTTATGATAGAACATATCTGGGGGAAAAAGCGTATTCTTGAGGTCTATTTGAATGTAGCCCAGATGGGTAAAGGTATTTTTGGAGTGGAAGCGGCCTCAGAATATTATTTTCATGTTCAAGCCAAGAAGCTTTCCCGTGTGCAAGCCGCAATGCTGGCCGCTAGTTTGCCGAATCCCTTATATTATACCATCAAACCGCTGGCGGGTCGTACACGCTACCGGCAGCGATGGATCTTGTCGCAGATGAGGAATCTACGGGGTAACCCGGAATTGGAAAAGTTGTTGCATGAACCATAAAAAAGCACGCTCAATAGGATTGAAGCGTGCTTTTAGCGGCTTTAATTATTCCTTTTGATATCCTGCAATAGGATTAACGATTACAGTTTGCGGTCCATACCTTATTGTCTTTGGTGTAAGCGATGATCAGATTGTCTTCGTCAATCTTGATTAAATGGGATTCATCAGAGCCTACATTAATAACCGTATGTTCTCCCTCCTTATTAAATTTTACCCCTGTTATATTCGGGATGCCGTCGGAGAATATAAAGTTGTAGTTTCCGCCTACTTTAACGACTTCTACAGTACCGTTCTCTTTGTCGATCTTTGTCTGATCATCAGCATTGTTGTCTACATAAGAGATATGTCCGCTATACTTCCCGACGAAGAAATCTTTGTCGGCAGGGTCCGTATCTTTACTACAGGAGGTAAAGATCAGAGTGGATACAATTGCAACGCCCAAGAGGGCAATAATTGCTTTCAATGGATTTTTCATAAGATATAAGGTTTTGTTCAACTCGTGTAGAACAAACCATGTGCCAATCCATTATAAGCATCTGTAACCCGGTATCCCCTTTGAGCTCCCGGGGCTCTTGCAGCATACATTGGAGCAATTATTTATGCTTCGTCGCTTAAGATCTGAATTCCGGATCCGCGATGATTCCGAGGCGGAAAAGGTGGAATGGGAAACGGCTTCTACAACCATCCACTTTGCACCAAAACGATAATGATGACCCCTATGATGATCCGGTACACGCCAAACCATTTGAAACCATGTTTTTGTAAGTAGGAAATGAAAGATTTGATCGCAATCATGGCGATCACAAAAGCCACTACATTGCCGATAAGCAGGATGGTGATATTCCGGCCGTTGGATAATATTTCCGGGCTATCCAGGAAGGCCTTGAGCAATTTGTAACCGGTAGCCGCGGCCATGGTTGGAACTGCAAGGAAGAAAGAAAATTCTGCAGCTACCTTTCGCGTCAGCTTCTGTTGCATTCCGCCAATAATGGTGGCTGCGCTCCGGCTGACCCCCGGAATCATGGCAATACATTGCCAGAAACCCACCCGTAATGCCTGGAAAATAGTCATGTCCTTTTCGTGAGAAACTTTAGGGCTTTGGAACCATTGATCTACAAAAAGAAGTACCACTCCTCCAACGGCTAACATGATGCCTACGATTAAAGGGCTTTCCAGTAACAGGTCAATTTTGTCGGCAAACAGATAACCCAGGATCAGGGCGGGGATAACACCGATAATAATCTTTTTATAAAAATCCATGCGGCTGAAATCAAAGAATTTCCGCCAGTACAAAACGACTACGGCTAATATGGCACCCAACTGGATTACGATTTCAAACAACTTGGTAAATTCCAGGGTATCAATACCCATCCAGGAGCTGACAACGATCATGTGGCCGGTGGAGGATACGGGTAAAAATTCGGTAAGTCCTTCAACAATGCCAAGAATAATGGCCTGAATAATGCTCATAGAGTAAAAAAATCGCTACAACTGGAATGAAAGATTATTGGTCTGCCTGTTCTTTTTTAGGCTTTTTCATGATGGCATAGATTTCAATCAAGAAACCGAGAATTATAACAATCGGAGCCAGGGTAATGCGTCTGAAGCTATAGACCTGATCCGCATGAAATTGGTTGGGATCGGAACTCCCACCCCCGATCATCAGGAGATATCCGATAAAGACCACTGCCAGCCCGATGATCATAAAAACGAAATTCTCTCTCGTAAAAGGGAATAACCGCTCCTGCCTGTTTTTTGAGGAAGCATCGCTTTTTCGTGTTGATCTTACCGTTTTTGCAGACATAATGGCTTTTTATTTAAAAAATGTTTGATTCCTCCTTAGTACAATTCGTCTAATTTCATTTTCAGATATCGAACCACAGAACGATGGGTACTCAGCAAAGATATGCAAATGCCGAGGATTATCATACCGATAAACAATAAAATAGTCAATTGCATATCGGCGATTAACTTTAATTGCGGCAATTGCTGCCGTGCATAGTACATAACCGCTATCAGTCCCCCGATAGCGAGTAATGCGCTGATTGTTCCGTTGCCGATGCTGCGCAGGTCAAAAGGCTTTGCAATAAACCAGCGGGTAGCTCCCACCATTTGCATGGTTTTTATTAAAAAGCGGTTGCTGAACATGGCCAGCCGGATGGTATTATCTATTAATACGATGACCACCACACCCAGTAAAATGCTCACGGCCAGCACGATGGCGCCGATCTTTTCTACGTTTTTGTCTAATTTCCCTACCAGTGTGCGCTGATAATATACCTCCTTAACAATATGATCTTTCATCAGCCTGTTTTCAATGACCTTAAGGCTGTCTTCATTTACATAATTGGCTTTGGCCTTTAAATTGATGCTGCTGTATAGAGGATTAAATTTTAATATGGAGATAAAATCTTCTCCAAAATCTTTTTTGAACTGTTCGGCTGCCTGATCTTTGCTGACATATTCTACCGATTTGGCATAGGTGCTTTGGCCAATAGAATCACGTAATGCCAGCGCTTCTTTTTTGGGGGTATTGTTATGAAGAATTACCTGAATCTCTATGTGTTCTCTGAAATAGGAGCTAAGCCGCTCGGCATGAATAATAACCATACCCAGAATACCGAGAAGAAACAGTACCAGCGCCACGCCTATGATGGACATGAGGTAGGAGGGCTTTGATCTTTTAGAGGACATTCTGTTTCGACTGGACATAGATGAATTTGAGTGCGAAAGTAAAAAAAATTAAGTTTTTTGATCCCATTTGTTCTTTTCAACGTTTTCTTGAATGTTTTATTTCTGAAAAAGCAGCTCTTTTCCACCTTTTTCTGAAAAAAGAGTTATTATTGTATCAAACAATAAGGATGGGGTGGTTCCTGACCATAAAACACAGGCTCTTTTTGCGCTGGACTATCCGGAGGATTTTATATTCTCTGGTAGGCGGATGGATCATGATCCAATCTATTATAGAACATAGATGGTGGCTGGCCGTTGCCGGCCCTTATTTCTTTTTTATGGGTCTGTTTGCCTATGGATGTGGGGGAGGAGCCTGTAATGCACCACAATATGAAACAGGAAAAGCTGATTTTACTCCCGATCAGGAGTAAATACGAAAAAGTCTTGTAGGATTGCTGAAAAGAAAACGTAAAATCATTTTTTGAATATTAAATTCCCTTATTCCCGTTTTGGATTTGGTATTTCGTAATACGGCATCCTCTCTACTGTTCTTGTCCCCCTGATTTCCCCTACGCTATCTTTACCTCTCCATCAGTTCTTTTGCATTTTCTAAGGCTGCGGCTGTGGGGCTGTCGCCGCTGAGCATACCGGCAATAACTTCTATGCGTTCCTCTTTTGTCAGGCGCCGGATGCCTGTTATTACGCGCTCCTTTTTCATCGTTTTATATACTTGAAAATGGGTATTTGCTTTCCCGGCAATCTGTGGTTGATGAGAAATGCAGATCACCTGATGATCAGAGGCCAATCCTGCAAGAATAAGCCCTACCTGGCGGGCGGCCTCACCGGAAATACCGCTTTCGATCTCATCGAAAATGAGCGTAGGCAGCATGCCTTTGTCTGCTATAAGCGACTTGATGCACAACATTAATCTGCTCAACTCTCCCCCGGAAGCTACTTTACGAACGGGCAGGAAGCGTCCACTCTTGTTGGCGTCAAATTCAAATGAAACGACATCCTGTCCGGATGCTTTTAAGTCGGCCCGATCGAGCTGAACCCTCATCCGGGCATTGGGCATTCCCACCCGCCGCAGCAGTTTTTGCAGATCATTGATAAAGGGCCGTACCTGCTTCTCCCGTACTTCGGAAAGCTTGTTAGCCTGTTTTTGGGAGGCTTCTTTTTGTTGGTTCCTTATTTTGATGGCCTCTTTTAGCTGTTCGTCCGTATTTTCAGCTTCCCCAAGTTTTTGCTGCAAGCTTTCTTTCAATTTCAATAATTCGGTTGTCGTTTGAAGGCGGTGTTTCTTCAATAGTTTGTAACCCGTGCTTATACGTTCCTGAATAAAAGCGATGCGCTCCTCATCGTATTCCGTATGGTCATTGATCTGTTGTAGTTCGTCGGCAATATCCTGCAGCTCAATCCGGGATGAAGCAAGCCGGTTAAGCAATTCGGGGATTTTTTTGTGGAAAGGAGCCAGCCTTTCCAGCTGGTTTTGTGCAGTATGTAGTTGAGACAATACGGCCGCGTCGTTGAGTTCCAGAAGTTCGTTTGTAACTTCCAGCCCTCTTTTCAGGTCTTCTGTATGGGTGAGTACCTGAAGTTCGTCTTCGAGTTCCTCCAGTTCATTTTCCGAGAAGCGGGCTTCTTTTAGTTCTTCATATAAGAAGCGGTCATAATCCTGTTCTCTGGAAAGCTGCTCCGATTTTTCAGTCAACGTTTCGCAGAGGTGTTTGCTTTCGAGATATTGTTGATATTGTTTTTGATAGGCATGCACCTCTTTTTTTTGTCCGGCAAGCAGATCAAGGACCTGTAATTGGAAATCTGCTTGTCCGAGTTGCAACGTATCAAATTGTTGATGAAGATCCACCAGCAGGCCGGTAAAGGCGGAAAGTTGTTGCAGATTGACAGGTGTGTCGTTTATAAAAGAGCGTGATTTTCCGGCAGGGCTGATTTCCCTGCGTATAAGGGTTTCGGCAGCGTAATCCAGTTCGTGTCTTAGAAAAAACCGTCGGATCTCGGGATCTTCCGGAAGTCTGAAAAGGCCTTCAATGATGGCTTTTTTGCCTTTTTCACGAAGGGCCCCCCTGTCTGCCCTTACTCCCAAGATGAGGGACAATGCTCCCAGAAGGATAGATTTTCCCGCACCCGTTTCTCCTGTTATTACGTTCAGGTTATCGGAAAAACGAACGGTCACCTCGTCAATAATGGCATAATTTTTTATGTCAAGCTGTAATAACATAAATTGGATTAGAAATCCCCCCGGCGAAATTTTTCATGCAGGCCATGGGCAGGTAAAAATATCTGGAACCCCACGTTAAGTCCCAGGCGGTTAATCGTTGTTGCATTCCCAAAACCAAGGACCAGGTTATAATCCAAAGAAGCATCCAGGGATATGCCCCGTGTAATGAAGTAGGAAATGCCGGGGCCTACTTTAATTCCCAGCCCATTGGTACTTCCTCCTCCTTTACTGTGAGAAACGCCCTGGAAGCCTACGAATCCATCCACAAAAAAAGCGGCATGGGATGAAAAATTCAATTCTTCAGGGGTGGAAAAGTAATATCTGACCCAGGGCCCGATGCCATAAGAGAAAGTAGTTGGTGCATTTTTGGTGGCGGTCAACCCTAAATCTACCATGGCGCCCAAAGCCAGATTATTTTCAATAAAATAAGCCGCACCCGGAGTCAGTTCAAAATTAAAAACATTGCTGTGATTTTGAAAGGCGGCGCCTATATTGGCTACTTGTGCACCTATCATAAGGCTCCCTTTCTCTGTTTGAGCGGTGGCCTGCTGAAAGCCGATGAGCAGGATCAGCAGGGGAAGTACAAAACATATTTTTTTCATCTTTCGCAATTTATAAAGTTTCAAAATTATAGGGTCTTGCGTAAAGAAACAAAATTAGTAAATCTGGAGTGGGAAGTGGAGCCTCAAACAATTTTGATCAATGGATGTTAGAATTCCATTAACCTTTTAATTTGATCTTATGTTTTGTTCTGTCGAAGATTTTGCCAATACCTGGACTGTTGAAGCGCAGAAGACCAAAAAGTTGTTTAGCGCTTTATCC
Organism: uncultured Chitinophagaceae bacterium; assembly: GCA_964478125.1. Classification (GTDB taxonomy): domain Bacteria; phylum Bacteroidota; class Bacteroidia; order Chitinophagales; family Chitinophagaceae; genus FW021-bin31. The sequence continues at coordinate 62,483 of CAYZGR010000005.1, forward strand.
GATGATAGTTTGAATAAAGAATTACTTCCTGAGTATAAAACCATTGGCAGGCTGGCATTGCACATGATCAACAACCTTTGCAATACCGCTCCCCGATTAGGTTTTAATGAAATTGAAAAACCGGAATCCGGAGATACGGCCAAAGGCCTGGCCGCGGATTATAAAAGGGTCTCTGATGATTTCCTGAGGCAGATACAATCTAACTGGACAGATCATATGCTTAAGGAAAAGATATCCCTCTTTGGGGCAATGTTCACGCGCTCCGAAGCCCTGGGCGTGATACTGCTTCATCAAATTCACCACAGAGCCCAAATTACCGTATTAATGAGGCTTGCAGGACTGGGCGAGATACCCGGAATGTACGGACCTTCCGCCTCCGATCAAAGAAAGGAAAAGGAAACTCCTTAGGCGCGTGGCCCTAATTTTTAGTTTCTTTTGACCAAAATCACAAAATATCAATAGCCAGATAAGAATCAGTTTCTAAACTTCAACTTTCAAGTTATCCCACTTAAAATAGGCGCTTTCGGATTAGATTGGTTTCCGGATCCGCCAAATTGAATTTATATTTCATAAATATGCTCGAATTTTTCCCGCACATACTCCATATAGAAATTAAAGCTCAGGGGTTGTCCGGTTACTTTTTTACAGAGTTCTTCAGATAGATAGATCCTCCCCTTGCGGTGGATGTTTGTTCGAAGCCATTCGAGTAGCCCGGATAAATTTCCCATCTCGATTTGCCCTTTTAGATCGGGCAGTTGCTTTTGAACGGTATTAAAAAACTGTGTCGCATAAAAACTACCGAGTGAATAAGTGGGGAAATAACCAAAACTGCCGTGGCTCCAGTGAACGTCCTGTAGCACGCCATTTCGATCATCCGGCACCGTAATGTCCAGGTAGGTTTTATACATTTCATTCCAGGCCTGTCTTAAATCCCGGGTTTGCAGATCTCCCGAAATCAATCTTTTTTCCAATTCATAACGGATCATGATGTGAAAATGATAGGTCAGTTCGTCTGATTCTGTACGGATCAGCGAAGGTTGTACTTTATTGATGCCTTTATAAAATTTTTCCAGACTGATGTCCGAAAGTTGTGCTTTGAAAACATTCTTTAATTCGGGATAAAAATGTTTCCAATAGGCGAAGCTTCTGCCCACGTTGTTTTCCCAGAGCCGGGATTGAGATTCATGGATGGAAAGAGAGGCTGCCGCGCCTGCCGGCAATCCGTATTGCTCTTCAGGAAGACCTTGTTCATAGAGTGCATGTCCCCCTTCGTGTATACAACTCCAGGTCATATTCCCAAGATCATTTTCATCAATGCGGGTGGTCACGCGGACATCTTTCGGATTAAAACTCGTAGTGAAAGGGTGCTCGGAAATATCCTGTCTCCCGGCGTTAAAATCGTATCCCATTTTGCTCAACAACATCAGTCCGAATTGCCATTGTTGATCTTTATCAAAATATTGATATAGAAAATCATTGTCTACTTGGGGCTTTCCCAGGAGTTTGTCCAGAAAGGGTTTGAGCTCTTTTTTTACCTGTTTAAAGAGGATATCTAACATTTCAACCGTTGCTCCTTTTTCGTAATCGTCCAAAAGTGCATTGTAAGGATGTTCGGTGTAGCCCAGCAGTTCAGCTTCTTGTCGTTTGAGCGCCACCATCTTATGCAGTGCCGGTTCGAAAACCTGGAAGTCGTTTCTCTTTCTGGCTGCTATCCATGAATGATAACACTCGGAAGTAGCCATAGACAGTTGGTGTACAAAGCCGGAAGAATACTTTTTTCCTTTTTCATAATCTTCTAAAATTCGTTTCACGTTTTCTCTTTGCAGGGGGCTGAGCGTGCCGTCTCCTTTCAATTGATGTAGCAGATCTCCCAGCGAATCATCAGTAAAGAGATCATGGGCGATGGTAGATAGGGTGGCCAGCTGTCTGCCTCTGAACCCGGCGCCTTTCTCCGGAAGGTAAGTTTCTTCATCCCAGTTGAGTACCGCAGCCGCGTTATTGAGGTCCGCTATTTTTTGCATTTTGGTAGTGAAAGCCTCATACAATGTATTTGTACCTTGTGTGGTGGACATGATCCGTTTGTTTAAGTGTTTTTATATGCAATTGGAATGCAAAAATGAGAAAAAATTGGCATGATCCTCCTCATTATGGATGTTTTGAAAGATTTTTCAGAGATCCCAAAGTTGAAAGTTTTAACTATGAAGTATTACATTTGCTTTTATGAAAATACAACAGATCATTAATTGTATTGCACAGTCCGCTCCTTTAATCTATCAGGAATCCTATGATAATTCAGGTCTGTTGACCGGAAGCCCGGATTGGGAGGTTTCTAACGCTTTGATCACCCTGGATGTTACTGAAGCCGTGGTAGAGGAGGCGGTTGAAAATAACAGCAATCTGATCATCGCCCATCATCCCATCATTTTTAAGGGGTTGAAAAGATTAACCGGGGAAAATTATGTGGAACGGACTGTCATTAAAGCGATTAAGAACGATGTTGCCATTTATGCTGCGCATACCAACCTGGATAATGTGAAATGGGGCGTCAACAACATAATCTGTGAGAAACTCGGACTTATCAATCGGCGGATTCTTTCCCCTGCGGCTACCGGTTTACGCAAGCTTTATACTTTTGCCCCGGTAAAAGATGCTGAAAAGGTCAGGGATGCACTGTTTGAAGCAGGGGCCGGCCATATTGGCAATTACAGCGAAGCCAGCTTTAATTCAGAGGGTATTGGAACTTTTAAAGGGGAGGAAGGCGCCCATCCGCATGTTGGAGAAAAGGGCAAGCGACATCGGGAAACGGAGATGAAAATTGAGGTGATTTTTCCCCGGCATTTGGAAAAGCAGCTTATAAATGCCCTGATAGCGACGCACCCTTATGAGGAGGTTGCTTATGATGTGGTAAGCCTTGAAAATGTGAATGCAAATATAGGCAATGGGATGATAGGGGAATTTGCGGAACCTGTTGACGAGGAAGACTTCTTGCAATATCTGAAAGAGCAGATGCAAACGGGATGTATCCGGTATACTTCTCTAAGGAATAAATTGGTGAAAAAAGTGGCCGTATGCGGGGGGGCGGGAAGTTTTCTGCTGAAGGATGCCATTCGGGCGGGCGCCGATGTATTCGTGAGTGCCGATTTTAAATACCATGAATTCTTTGATGCTGATAACCAGATTGTTATAGCTGACGTGGGCCATTATGAAAGCGAACAATATACCCTGGATATTTTTCATAAATTAATAACGGAAAAATTTCCTACCTTTGCACCCTTGAAATCCAATATTCGCACGAATCCAATAAATTATCTTCACTAATAAGGTATGGCAAAAGAGACAACAAAAGCAAAAGAATTTTCAGTAGAAGAAAAGCTGGCCGCCCTTTTAAGACTTCAGAAAATTGATTCCAAACTGGATGAAATTACCATACTGCGGGGAGAGCTGCCTATGGAAGTTAATGACCTGGAAGATGAGCTGGAGGGACTCAATACGCGTTTGGCCAATATTGATGCTGAAATTGAAGGTATTGAAGCTTTTATTGTAGAAAAGACGAACGCCATTAAAGATTCTGAAGCGCTCATCAAGAGATATGAAAAACAGCAGGATAATGTAAAGAATAACCGGGAATTTGAAGCCATTTCCAAAGAAATTGAGCATCAGGGACTGGAAGTACAATATAGCGAGAAGCAGATCCGTGAAGCCAAGGCCAAAATAAAACAGAAGGAAGAAGCTAAAATGCTGGCTCAGAAGGGGTTAAAAAATCGCCAAAGTGATTTTAAGCATAAAAAAGTGGAACTGGAGAAAATTATTGGTGAAACGGAAGAGGAAGAAAAGAAGCTGGAAGACCATTCTGAAGAAGCGCGTCAGGAGGTGGTTCCCCGTTTGCTTACCGCTTATGAGAAGATCCGCCGTACTTATCGCAATGGTTTGGCTATCGTGAGCATTGAGCGGGAATCCTGCGGAGGCTGTTTTAACGCGATACCTCCCCAGGTACAGGCCGAGATCCGCCAACGCAAGAAGATCATTGCCTGTGAAAATTGCGGACGGATACTTGTAGACCCGGAGTTATACGAATCTGTAGCGGTTTGATCGCGAACGGCACAAATTTTGAACAGGACACTCAACCGGGGTGTCCTTTTTTTTATGCTAAATATTAACTGCTGAAAATTCCTATATGCTTTGGTCCGGAAAATTACGATTCTTGTTGTTGCTTGCATTACTGGCGCCTTGTATAGCGTTGGCCGCGCGGCCTGTCTTTGACTTTAATGAAAATTGTAAAGAAGCCTACCATGAAATTATTCAGCTTCGAGTGGACGATGCCCGGCAACTTATTGAGCAGGAAAAAAAAATAAATCCTGAAAATCTTACTCCTTATTTCCTGGAGAATTATATCGGTACTTTTAAACTGTTATTCAATGGAGACAGATCGGATTATGAAAAGTACCTGAATCTGAGTGATAAACGCTTGTCGCGAATTAAAAAGGGCTCTTCTGATTCTCCGTATTATCTGTTTTTTCAGTCTGTGATGAACCTCCAGACGGCAGCCTGTAAGTTTAAATTTGGGGACAAGGTCAGTTCTTTCTGGTACATTCGGCGTGCCTATTTACAGATCATTGAAAACAAAAGTAAATACCCCCATTTTGGACCGAATAAAATCATTATGGGTCCCATGCAAGCCCTTATTGGAAGTATCCCTTCCAATTACCGCTGGGCCATACGTTTGCTGGGCTTTAAGGAGGGAAGTATTGCCAGGGGGCTGAAGCTCATGCATGCTTTTCTGACGGAAGATCAGGGTGAAGAAAATTTTTTTAAACAGGAAGCCGTATTTTATTACGTATACATGGTATTTTATCTAAAACACCAGCCTGATAGCGCTATCGCGATCATCAAAAGACGGGGACTGGATCTGAAAAACAATGCACTGTATGCATTTATGGCGGCTAACCTCTATATGAACGATCATGCCGCTGCAGAGGCGATGAAAATACTGAAGGAACGACAACATAGCAGCGCTTATTTGGATATTCCCGTTATGCATTATGAGCTGGCCACCGCTTATTTATATCATCTGGAACTGGATAATGCACTGAAAGAATATAAAAATTTTCTTAAGGATTACAAAGGAGGCCTGTATGCAAAAGACGCCCTGTTCAAGATAAGCTGGATTTATTTTTTGAAGGGGAATAAGGCGGAATCCATAAAATATCGGGATCTGGTTCTCTCCAAAGGAAGTAGCGTTACGGATGCTGACAAGGTGGCAGTAAGAACGGTAAAGAACAACCAGTGGCCGGATAAAACCATTTTGAAGGCCCGGCTGCTATTCAGTGGCGGATATTTTGAAGAGGCATTGCATCAACTTTTGAGTAGGTCCGTAGAAGATTATAAAAGTCTGGTAGACAAGGTAGAATATACTTATTTTCTTGCCCGTATCAGGGATGAAATGGGGATGGACGATCAGGCGCTTCTGCTTTATAAAGCTACGATTGAAGGGGGGCAGAGCCTTCCTGAATATTTTGCAGCGCGCGCGGCTTTACAAACGGGTTTTATCTATGAAAAAAGGGGAGAGGTGCAAAAAGCCATAACGTATTTTCAGAAATGCCTGGATATGCCCAATAAGGAATATAAAGAATCATTGGATCAACGGGCGAAATCGGGGATAAACCGCCTGAAAACAAAATGATACGTTAAAAACTGTTAAAATTTATGAAAATCAGAAAGCACCCTATTTCCTGGTGCATATTTTGTTATACTTTTGTATTAAGCGTTGAACTAAATCGGGTTTCTATTGTAAAATTGTTAAAGTTTTCTTATATTTGAGCGTACCATGTACAAGAAATTGACCACACTACTTCTTCTATTACTTTGCAGTGCATCTTATGTCAGCGCTCAAAGTAAGTATACGCATGGAAACTTTACTTCACACGAAAAGGAACAACAAAAGGAAAAAATTTTAAAAGTTTATCCCGTTCCGGCGACCACCCAGATTCATTTTCAGATCCAGCATAGTAATAACGCAGGTACCTATGAAATTATTGTATATAATTTTCTGGGGAAAACTGTAGATAAGATAACGGGCTTTCAGAACCAAAAAACACTGAGCCTGAAAGATTATTACAGCGGTATTTATATTTATCAACTGCGTGATAAAAAAGGGCATCTTATAGAATCGGGTAAGTTTAATGTGGTGAAGCAGTAAAAGCTTACTCATGCGATATAATATATCAGGCCCTTCTCCGGGTTTGATCTTTTGACTTTTCTTCTCTGTCATTTTGTCCTGGATATGGTTTTTGGCAATAAAATTGCCCTTCCCCTATGCCTGAAGTAGTCCCTTATGGAATCTCAAAGGGCTTTATAATGATATTAATAATGGTTTATTTATGAAAAAGGATAAAAGCAATGCTATGGAGGATAAAGAACAGTATACCCAGAACGAGGCAGAAGATCATGAAATGATCGGAAATGCACAGGAAGAAGAGAAAGAAGAGACTCCTGAAGAAGAAACGGAATCTTCCGAAGAAAAATCTGAAAAGGGAGAGCTGGAAGAATTGCGTAATAAATACCTGCGTCTGGTGGCAGAGTTTGATAATTATAGAAAGCGGGTCGCCCGCGAAAGAATTGAACTGACGCAAACCGCGGAAAAAGATGTAGTGGTATCCCTTTTGGATATTTTGGATGATGCCGACCGGGCAGAGGGGCAGATGGAGAAGACCGATGATATAGGTGCGGTTCATGAAGGAGCGCTATTGATATTCAATAAACTACGTAAGACATTGAAGTCTAAGGGTTTGAAAGAGATGGAAAGTCTCCATGGTGATTTTGATGCCGAGCTGCAAGAGGCTATTGCAGAAGTACCTGCTCCTTCAAAAGACCTGAAAGGAAAAGTAATAGATATTATTCAAAAGGGGTATTACCTGAACGATAAAATCATTAGGCATGCCAAGGTAGTAGTTGGCAAATGAGGAAATTTTTGAAGTATGACAAAAAGAGATTATTACGAAGTTTTGGGCATCTCTAAAGGAGCCAACCAAACGGAAATTAAAAAAGCTTACCGTAAGGTGGCCATGAAGTATCACCCTGACCGTAACCCGGGGGATAAAGAGGCAGAAGAAAAATTCAAGGAAGCAGCCGAAGCTTATGAAGTGTTGAGTAATCCTGATAAACGCAGTCAGTATGATCGTTTTGGTCATGCAGGGATGAGCGGTGCAGGTGGTTTTGGAGATGGCGGAATGCGTATGGAAGACATCTTCTCCAATTTTGGAGATATTTTTGGAGATGACATCTTTAGCAGCTTTTTTGGAGGAGGCCGCTCTGCCGGGGGACAACGTTCGGCGAGAGGGATGAGAGGGTCCAATCTTCGCATAAGATTGAAATTGAATTACCAGGAAATTGCGAAAGGCGTAACCAAAAAGATCAAAGTAAAAAAGTATTCCCACTGTTCCCAATGTGGTGGAAATGGAGCAAAAGATCGCTCTTCTTTCCAGACTTGCGGCACTTGTGGCGGGACGGGACAGGTACGCAAGGTGTCTCAAACCTTTTTAGGGCAGATGCAGACCGTAGTCACCTGTTCTGCCTGTAATGGGCAGGGAACGATCATTACTGCCAAGTGTGGCAATTGCCATGGATCCGGAAGGACTTACGGCGAAGAGACCGTTTCTATAGATATTCCTGCCGGAGTAGAAGAGGGCATGCAATTGAGCCTCAGCGGCAAGGGGAATGCCGGAGAAAGAGGCGGGATGAATGGAGACCTGATCGTTTTGATAGAGGAAGATCCGCATCCTCTTCTTCAAAGGGAGGGCATGAACGTGGCTTATGATCTCCATATCTCCATCCCCGACGCCATTTTTGGCAATAAAATAGAAGTCCCTACTATTGAAGGGCATGCTAAAATTAATGTACCTGCAGGTACCCAGAGTGGAAAGATCTTTCGTCTGAAAGGGAAAGGTTTTCCGGCGGTTCAAAGTTATGAGAAGGGAGATGAATTGATCCGGGTGAACGTGTGGACTCCCCAAAACCTGGATGCGGAAGAGAAAGAAGCCATTGAGAAGTTGAGGACCTCTGAAAACTTTAAGCCCAGGCCGGGAAAATCTGAAAAGAATTTTTTTGATAAAATAAAGGATGTTTTCAGCTAAAGGTTGTTGCGGACGTCCTGTTATATGATTTGATGGGATAAGCCTTATCTCTTGTGTTGTTTTTTTGCCTGCCGGAGCATTTTTAGGTAGTCTTCATAGACGGCGGGAATTATACTTTCTTTAGCCCTTCTCGCGATTTTTTTTGATAAGGCAAAGTTTCCTTGACCGACATACTTGGACTGCTGGAGGAGCATACCAAAAAGTGCCACCGAAGCCCCAAATCGCCAGTCGGCATTTTTATTTTTAAAGGCCGAGACTTTTTTTCGAACCGGGTATATCTGGATATATTTATTTTGATCTTTAAGTCCTTTGTACTGTAAGATGAATGTACAAAGCAGACTGTCTTGTAAGGCCTGATCATTCCGGGGGATGAGTTCATAATAGGCGGTCATGCGTTCCGATGCATGCACTTCTTTTCCGGGAATCAAAAAATGATCAGTGAAATAAGATAAGGTTTTATTTCCGCCCGAATCATAACCGATGAGCCGGAAGGCTTTTATGCGGTTGGGATTAAAAATTGTTTTGAGGATGGCATCTCTTGCAGTAATGAACTTCTTCTGATCATAATTCTTTCCAAATAGGCGAAATGCAGCTTCCTTGTTATCCAGGTAGGCAAAGGTTCCTTGTCCCCAGTGTGCCAGTGTCTCAAGTTTTGAATCTTTATAATTGCCGCTTCCAACCCCTATACAGGTGATACTTATACCCCATTTCCGGTAGCGGGTGATCATGGACTCCATTTCCCTGTCGCTTGTTTTCCCGACATTGAAATCACCATCGGTGGCCAGGATAACCCGGTTGTTTCCATTGGGAATATAATGTTCTTTAGCAATCTTAAAAGCTTTTTCAATGCCCCGGCTGCCTGCAGTAGTGCCGCCCGCCTGTAAGTGATTAATGACTTCCCGTATCTTTTGCTTTTCTGTCCCCGGCGTTGGAGAAAGTACCAGACGGGCCTTTTCGGTATAAGCTACAATGGCCAATGTGTCTTTACGGGTGAGTTGTTCCACCAATTGATTAAAAGCTATTTTTAACAACGGAAGTCTGTCGGGTTGGCTCATGGATCCTGAAATATCAATAAGCAACACCATATTTCCCGGGCGAGATAACGAATCCGGTTTTTTTTCAGATTGTACGGCTACCCGCATGAGCCAATGACCCGGATGCCACGGACAGGTAGCAAGATCGGCATAGGCATCAAGGGGACGACCGGGATAGATCGCCGGTAGGGAATCATGAAAAGAGAAGTGGTTTAATAGCTCGCCTATACGAACACTTGATGGAGGGACCTTTTTATTTTGATTCATGAACCTCCGGAGGTTGTTGTAAGAGGCCTGACTGCTGTTTAAGGTAAAAGCGGAATAAGGGATTTTCAAGGTTTCAATGAATCGATGTTCTTCTTTCTTTTTATAGGTTTCCTCTTTGTATGCTTTAATGGCATTTGAGAAGAAAGATGAGGTGAGGTTTCTGCTTTGGTACGAGTTGGAAACGGTGTCAGGAGCGGAACCTTGGTCAGGCTGCAGAAAAAGGGTGAGGAATTCCTGCCGGGAGGGAATGTGCAAATGAAGACTTTTGTATAAGGGATGTATAATCTGTAGTACTGTATCCTCCGGTCTGGTTTTAATGAGAAATTGACCGTCTGAATGGCTTGATGTGGAATCTGAGGAAGTGCGAAGCAGCACATCAGAGATTGCAGTAGCCGTATTTTTGTTGAGGATGATCCCTTTTAGCAGTTGTGCCTGCCCTGTAGCGCTGAAGCTCGAAAAAAGCAACAGAAGAATAAGTTGATATAGAAGTGGCGACTTCAAGGGATACTTTAATTAATCTAAAAAAATAAAAATACGTATTTAGGCAAGTAAAATGAAATATTGATAGCTTTTTTGAACCGGAGGAGATGGGTTATTCAGCAGTAAAAGATAAGACTGCGGAAGAACGCTGAGTAGGGAATGACCGGAGGAATACGTGTAAAATGTTGAATATCAAGGAAAAGCTGTACCGCGTACGGGAGTCGAACCCGTCCTTCCTCCGTGAAAGAGAGGCGTCTTAGCCGATTGACCAACGCGGCAGACCTTATTTTGAGGGTGCAAATTTAAGCACTAACTCTTTACCCGCAAAAAAAAGTTTAAAAGAAAGGGAATTTCCGTGGTGAAGTATTAAATTTGCAACTTTAGTACAATTAAAATGTTCATTTAATACTATGGGAGATTTAAATATAGCCATTAATGGCTTTGGCCGTATAGGAAGGCTTTCCTTCCGGGCCCTGCAAGAAAAAGAAGGTGTACGGGTTGTTGCAATTAACGATTTAACGGATACAACCACCTTAGCTCATTTATTGAAGCATGATTCCGCACATGGAAAATTTGACGCCGAGGTTTCTCATGATGAAAATAATATAATCGTAAACGGTCATTCAATTAGAATATTAAAAGAAAAGGATCCTGCACAGCTTCCCTGGGAAGAGTTGAAAGTAGATGTGGTTTTAGAGTCTACCGGATTATTCAGAGATAAAGAAAAAGCCGGTCTTCATCTGAAAGCCGGAGCCAAAAAAGTGATCATTTCTGCTCCCGGAAAAGGAGTAAAAACGGTTGTTCTGGGAGTGAATGAGGAGGATCTAAAACCGGAAGATACTATTGTATCCAATGCCTCCTGTACCACAAATTGCCTGGCTCCAATGGTGAAAGTTTTGGATGATGCCTTTGGCATTGAGAGCGGATTGATGGCTACCATCCATGCCTATACTGCGGATCAGCGGTTGCAGGATGCTCCCCATAAGGATTTGCGACGCGCCAGAGCTGCCGCAGTGAATATTATCCCTACTACCACCGGCGCTGCAGAGGCCGTTACACAGGTCATGCCTCATTTGAAAGGGAAGTTGACGGGAATTGCCTACAGAGTTCCCGTAATCACCGGTTCTATCACCGATTTTACCATTAAAGTAAAAAGAGGCGTTACGGTAGAAGAAGTAAATGCAGCTCTTAAAAAGGCAGCGGAGGGTTCCATGAAGCATGTTTTACAGTATTCTGAGGAGCCGCTCGTTTCTACGGATATTGTTTCCAATCCGCATTCCTGTATTTTTGATGCCGGAATGACTACCATCAACGATGAGGATAACACGCTGGTAAAAGTAGTAGGATGGTATGATAATGAAAGTGGTTATTCCAATAGAATCGCCGATCTGTTAGAAAAGATCGGGAAAATTTCTCATTAACCCCTCATATCTGTTTATGGCTGAAATACATTCTTTCTCCTTTGCAGGGAAAAAGGCGTTGATACGCGTAGACTTTAATGTTCCTCTTGATGACGAGCTGAATATTACCGATGATACCCGTATCCGGGCAGCGCTTCCGACGATCAGGCTCATTTTGTCTGAAAATGGATCGGTTATTTTGATGTCTCATCTGGGACGGCCCAAATCCGGACCGGAGGACCGTTTTTCTTTAAAACATGTGGTCCCTCATTTATCGGAATTGCTTGGCCTGCAGGTGAAGTTCTGTCCGGATTGCATAGGCCCAAAAGCTGAAAAGGCAGTTGCCGAGCTACAATCCGGCGAGGTACTTTTACTAGAGAATTTGCGTTTTCATCCCGAAGAAAAGAAAGGGGATACGCATTTTGCCAAAGCCCTCTCCAGGCTTGGAGACGTATATATAAATGATGCCTTTGGCACCGCCCATCGCGCCCATGCTTCTACAGCTGTAGTTGCGCAGTATTTTGAGCCATCACAAAAGATGTTTGGTTTATTGATGGAGAAAGAGATTAAAAATGCCGGTAAAGTATTAAATCATTCTGAAAAGCCGTTTACCGCTATCCTGGGGGGGGCCAAGGTATCGGATAAGATCCTGATCATTGAGAATCTTTTGGATAAGGTGCAAAACATGATCATTGGAGGAGGGATGGCTTATACCTTTTTGAAAGCAAAGGGTAAAGAAATAGGAAGCTCACTTTGCGAAGATGATAAGCTGGATCTGGCCCGGAACCTTCTTAAAAAGGCCGGGGAGAAGAATGTGAACCTTTTATTGCCGGTTGATTCGGTTATTGCGGATGCCTTCTCAGCAGATGCCAATACCCGGCAGGTAAGTAATGATGAGATCCCTGCCGAAGGAGGCTGGATGGGATTGGATATTGGCGATAAATCTGTGGAACTCTTTAAAAGCGTGATTGAAGATTCCAAGACCATCTTATGGAACGGCCCTATGGGAGTATTTGAAATAAAGACTTTTCAGGAAGGGACAATAGCCGTTGCCCGGTCGGTAGCCGTGGCTACGGACTCGGGGGCCTTTTCGCTCATCGGAGGAGGAGACTCCGTTGCGGCGGTTAACCGGTTCAATCTGGCCGATCGCATCAGTTATGTTTCTACCGGAGGGGGGGCTTTACTGGAATATTTTGAGGGAAAGAAGCTACCGGGAATTGCAGCCATAAAGGAAGGATGATGCTTTTTGCTCTTCCTTTATAATTATAGTAAGGCATATGGATATAAAAAAGCACCCCACTTAATAAAGGGGGTGCTTTTTTATAGAATAGGAAAGATTTGCATCTATCCTGAGCCCTTATTCCTGATTCAAATTTTCTTTTTGATTATTATTCTGGGCCATAAGTGATATGGATTCATTCAATATCTTGTTTTGATTGGCCTTGAATAAGATCATTTTGTCTGCAGGAAGGAATAAATTGTGTGTTTTACTGAAATCGTTGGATAATTTGTCGATCAGCCCCGGATTAAGTTGCTCCAGCTGCATCAGATCCATGGAAATATATTTTGCGACAACTGCCAGGCTGTATTTTCCGGAAATAGAGATATTGGCCAGGGGTTGGTCAATAGGAGCGAAATTATGATTTTCGATTAATCCCAGCTGTATATCATTTTTGTCTACGCCAAAGAAATTGGCAAAGCGATCCATAATATAGGATGTCGCCAGGAATTTCATCACATGCTTTTGAGATTCATGTGGAAGGTAGCTTTTCAGATCCCAGAAGTTATTGCTGCCACTTGAAGTAATGGCTTGCTGTACTTTACCCGGACCGCAATTATAAGCTGCTATCACAAGCATCCAATTGCCGAACATGGCATGCAGCTCTGAGAGGTATTTAGCTGCGGCTACTGTCGATTTATACAGATCTTTCCGATCATCCTGATGTGAATTTACTTTCAAACCAAGCAATCTGGCTGTGGAAGCCATGAATTGCCATGTTCCTACGGCACCTACCCGGGAACGTGCATGGCTATTGAGTCCTGATTCGATTACCGCCAGGTATTTGAGATTTTCGGGGAGTCCGAATTGATCAAATACCTTTGCCATTACAGAGAAATAAGGCGAAGATTTAGCCTGGATGTGGTGTAAATGCTTGTTATTGGCCAGATAATAGTTCCGGATGAAGGTTTCTACCTGTGCTTTTATTTCTCCTGATAGTTTCTGTGATCCCAAACCTGATAATAAGGGAGACTGCAGACGTGAATAATGGGGTACAGAAGCATATTTGTTAGCATGATATGCAACCGGAACAGCAACGGGAGATAATTCTATAACGGTACTGTCTTTATTATTGGCGCTGAAATGAGAAGAATCTTTTCGGCCCATCTGTGTGGCCTGCATTTTTTTCATCTTTGGACCTTGAGCCCGGCTTTGCTGAACTTGTCCTAAAAGAGAGCCCAGCACAGTTAGAGCAACGAGGGTTCTTTGCATGCGTCTTTTGTTTAATTCAGAATTAGAAGGACATACCATTCCTTCTCGTTAGTTAACACCTGTTTTCAAATATTTTGCAAAGGTATTATAAATTTTAAGAATACTTCTTAAAAAGACCCTAAAATACGTCAGGATTTTGTTAAATAACGTTCATCAAAGACTTTTATGATAGAAAAAATGCTTTTTCTGTTATTTATGCGCTCTCTTTTTGTGAGATGTGTTGAGGAGAAGCGGCAGTTCCCTGGTTTTGTCTGGATTCTTTCATTCCTTCTTCTATTTCTTTCTTTACGTTGGTCTTGGCATCATTAAATTCTCTGATGCCGCGTCCCATTCCCCGCATTAACTCGGGAATCTTTTTACCTCCGAATAGAAGTACAACAACTGCAATTATAACTATCCACTCAAATCCTCCCGGCAATTCGAATAGGAAAACCGGACTTAAAAATGCTGATGCCATGATTCAATTAGTTTTAAAATGATAACTTATCTCAAACAAAGATACGTAGAAATTGGAAAAACAATAGGGATTTAGAAAATTTATTTGGTATTTAAAAAGTTTTAACAAAAAACGGAAACCGGAGCGATCCGGTTTCCGTTTACCTGAAAAGTGTCACCTGTACTATAATTAAACTCTTTTTTCTCTGATTCTTGCAGATTTTCCCGAACGTTCACGCAGGTAATATAGCTTGGCGCGACGTACTTTCCCTATTTTATTGACTTTTATGGCATCGATATGTGGCGAATACAGTGGGAATACACGTTCCACCCCTATGCCGTTTGATATTTTTCTAACGGTAAAGGTAGCGGTGCGTCCCCTGCCCTGTCGTTTGATAACGTCTCCACGGAAAGACTGGATCCTTTCTTTATTTCCTTCTACAATCTTATAATCAACGGTGACATTATCGCCTGCTTTAAAGGTGGGAATATCTTTTTGCCGCTGATTCTCATGGAATTGATCCTGAACAAATGAAATCGGGTCCATTGGTATTTAAATTTTCGGCGGCAAAGTTAAGAAATAAAAACGGAACAAGAAATAAATTTTTAACGTGATTCCCCGGCGATGAGGACTTGTAGGCCTCTTTCCTCAAGCTGGCGGACTGTTTTAGGTGAAATTCGGCTATCGGTAACCAGGTATTGTACTTCTTCCAAATTGCATACTTTACCGAGACCGCGTCGTCCTATTTTTGTACTGTCGGCCAGAACAACTACTTTTTGGGCACATTCGATCATCTTTTTATCAAGCGTGGCTTCCTGAAGATTGGTAATGGAAAAGCCAAATTGAAGATCGATGCCATCTACTCCAAGAAACAGGATGCCACAGGAAATATCGGATAAGGTGCGTTCTGCATTCTCGCCTGCTACGGAAGAAGAATTAGGCCGGATCAATCCGCCCAACTGAAATACCGTTAGATTGGGACGATTAGAAAGTTCCAGTGTGACCTTTACCGCCGGTGTAATAACGGTTAGCGGGCGGGCGGGATGCAGGGCCTGCGCCATTGTAAAGGCTGTTGTACCGGAACCTATAATAATGGAGTCGTTGTCTCCAATAAGAGAAAGTGCGGCCCGGGCAATTTGAGACTTTTCGGCGGAATGTATTAACTCTTTTTCATTAATGGGCCTTTCTATAATATAGGGGTTGGTTAAGGAGGCTCCGCCTTTCGTTCTGAACAACAGGCTTTTTTCTTCTAATAATTTGAGGTCTTTACGTATGGTTACACCGGAGACCCCGGTAAGGTGGCTTAAGTCATCTATCATCAACCGTTCATTTTCCTGAAGCTCTTTTAGGATGAGTTCGTGGCGAATGGTGCTGTTTTTTATGGGCTTTTTGGGCATAAGAGCAAAATTAATTTAAAATAGAATTAAAGATAAGATAAAAAGATGAAAGCAGATATTCTCGTAATGTAAAAAATTCAATACCGAGTTTTTCCGCAATTATTTGATTACCAGTTGATTAATTAAAATAAAGAGAAAAATTTAAAATAAATTATAAAAAGTTTATGATAATTAAAAAATCTTTCATTATCTTTACACCTTATTGTTTTGTGGATTTAAAACCTTCCAATTGAATATGTATCCCAAATTATACTTTTTTTTAATCCTGTATTCCTTTTGTTTTTTTTCATGTAAGAAGGAGGGAAATAATTCTTCACAATCTGTAAAGTTAAAGAAACACGAGCTTGAACTTCATATTGGGGGGAAAGAGCAGCTTTATGTTTTGTTGCAGGATGCGAGTGCGGAAATCCTTAATCAGTTAAATTGGAGTTCCTCAAATCCGGAAGTGGCTACGGTAACAGATAAAGGAGAGGTCAATGCTATAAAAGTTGGAGTTTCTGTAATTACCGTTAAATACAAAGCCTCTTCTGATACCTGCCGGGTAAAGGTGAGTAATACAGACGTTGTTCATCCGGTGGATTTATCCGTATTAGGGCAACCGCTTTCTCAGAATATGATATATAGTAAGAATGTTCCGTTAATTGCCCCATTCAGAGTAATGCAATGTTTTGGTCTGGATAATAAAGGGAATATTTATTATGCTCAGATTGGTACTGCAAGTGGATTTGCACAGGGGAAAACGAAAGCACACGAGTTATATATTGCCAGAGGGACGCCCAATAGACCGGTAGGGAATGATTATATGACGTTAAAATATTTTGGGCATGGAGGACAGATTGATGTTGAAAATGAGGGGGAGGACGTCTATATATGGGTAAGTAGTAATGCAACAAAATATTCTTCGGGGGAATACTGGGATTCCAGATCGGTCTCTCGTATAAAGTATGAATCAGGAAAGGTATATAATAATGGATATGGGGGTGATACCTATTTTTTAAATAATGGGATATATAGAATTGAGGCAGCTGTAAGTAAGGAGAAAGATCTGATCTGTATTAATGCATCGAAAGACGGGGTGCGGTATTTCTATACTTATAAACTAAGTGAGGTTATGGCATTGCCGCTTACGGATCATACGGTTACCGTTAAGATTGGCGGAGAGGAGTATGGAACAAGTGAGCATACCGTTACCCGTACAGAGAAAGGGCATGATTTGAGTGCCTTAACTCCTTTGGGGGCATTTCATCTCCCTAAAGGGAATAATGAAGCGACGGAGCCCAACACGTTAAACTTTCAAGGTTATGATATAGATGCGAGCGGCCACATTTATTTCTTTGAAGGTACCGGGAATGATAATAATGTAACAACAGGCTCATCGCATGCTTACGTAACTATTTTTGATATTGATGGTCAAATGCTTAAACGGGCAGAGGTCTCTGCTATTGAGGATATTGGCAGTCTCACTAATGAAGGACTTACGAATTCCTCAGGGTATATGGAGGCAGAAGGTATTAAGGTGATAGGTAACCATATTTATTTGGGATTTGCATCACATCAGGAGTCGGAAGATTATCGAAGAGCTAATATATTGAAATATGAGAGTAAAAGAGATTAATGATTGAAAACTTATAAGGTAAATAAAATTTGTATGAATAAGATTTATATGACTTTCCGGACAAAGGCAATTATGATTGTCAGCTTGGTTACGTTGTTTTGTATTTCTCCATTTATATTAATGGGAAATAATGCTTTAACTGTTTCAGACGAATTATCCTTACAAAGGATAGATGTTGTGAAAGGTGTAGTATCAGGTCCTTCGGGGAAGCCTCTTATCGGTGTTTCAGTGGCTGTGAAGGGTACTGATAAAGGAACGGTTACCGATGCTAATGGTGCATATGAAATCCATAGTATTTCTGATGATGCGGTTCTGGTCTTTTCCTACATTGGTT
The DNA here is from genome assembly GCA_964478125.1 of uncultured Chitinophagaceae bacterium. Classification (GTDB taxonomy): domain Bacteria; phylum Bacteroidota; class Bacteroidia; order Chitinophagales; family Chitinophagaceae; genus FW021-bin31. The sequence continues at coordinate 80,066 of CAYZGR010000005.1, forward strand.
ATGAAAAAAAAGAGGTAGAAGTGAATGGGAGGTCTGTCATTGATGTTACATTAACTTCTTCTGCGACTACCTTGGATCAGTTGGTGGTTGTAGGGTACGGGACGGAAAAAAAAGAGAATCTGACAGGCGCAATTACTACTGTAAATATGTCTTCAAAAGAAGGACAGCCTGTTACAAATGCCGAAAATGTATTGTATGGAGTCCCCGGTGTGTATGCGAATTTAAATGCAAGTCAGCCCGGTGTGGATAGAGCAATGATTAGAATAAGAGGAGTGGGTACTTTGAATAATAATAACCCCTTGGTATTAGTAGATGGTATAGAATATCCGATGTCGGAACTTGATCCTAATGATATAGAGAGTATTACTATTTTGAAAGATGCCTCTGCCGCAATTTATGGATCAAAAGCTGCCAATGGAGTGATTTTAGTGACGACAAAAAAAGGGGCTGGTAAAGCGAAGGTGAATTATAGCTATTATTATGGTATTCAAAACCCTACTATACTTCCCGATCTGGTATGGAATTCTGTTGCTTATATGAAGGCGTTAAATCAGGCAGAATTGAATGAAGGTAAGGCTTTACAAACCTTTTCTAAGGAGGATATAGGGGGATATCAATTGGGAATGCTGCACGATCCTTTTACGTATCCTTCAAATAACTGGTTTGATATAGCCGGTAAAGACGGTTTAATCCGTAAGCATAATTTGAGTGTGTCGGGCGGAACTGATAAGTATAAGTATAGGTTTTCCATCGGGCTGCTTGATAGAAATGGTATTTATATAGGAAAAGGAAATCATGAGAATAAATATTCATTAGGCATAAATACATCTGCTCAGGTAAGTAAGAAGTTGAAGATAGGATTGTCTATGCATGGCTACTTTAGAAATTACACCCAACCGGTTTATGAGGTTGGTACTTTTATGAGCCAGTTAATGAGGTCTTTGCCTATTCAGAATGATACGTTGGAAGATGGTAATAATGGATATACTTTTTTAAGGATCCCGGGGCACAATAACTGGACCTCTTCCAGGCAATATATGGATGACGGATTTATGAAAAAAAGAATTGTTCGTTATCTGACCAACATTCATGCATCTTACAAGCTACCTTTTGGTATAGAATATAAGATTAAATTTGGCGCGGACAAATATGATGGATTGCAAACAAGGTTTGTTCCTGTTCAGTTTCAGCTACAGGCAAAAACCAGAGATACATTGTATAATAATAGCAGGGCTACCGCACCCAGGTCTTATAGTTATGATTATAACGACCTTAATTTACATTTTTACAATACCTTAAATTGGGATAAACAATTTGACCAGGGGCATCATTTAGCTGTAATGATAGGAAGTAGTTATGATTATTATGAAAATGCAAATGCTGCGGCTCAAATGCAGGGATATGCCGATGATATCCTTACGGATCTTAACGCCGGTACCATTTATGCGGATATAACCGGCAATACTACTCAGGAAGCACTGGCCTCCTATTTTGGAAGATTAAATTATAGTTATAAAAATAAATATATTCTTGAAGGTATTTTTAGATATGATGGTTCTTCCAGATTTGCACCCGGATATCGGTGGGGCTTTTTCCCGGGGATATCTGCCGGATGGAAAATAAACAAAGAACCTTTTTTAAGGAATGCTGCTTACATTGATTTGCTTAAACTTAGAGCATCTGTCGGACAATTGGGGAACCAGGCGGTAGCTTTATACAGTTATGAGAATACCGTAACCCTTGGACACAATTATAGCTTTGGAGGAACAGGAGGTACGCTGGCTTCAGGAGCGGCAGCGACGGCAGCTACAGATCCGACTATTTCCTGGGAGACTACTACAGATTATGATATTGGTGTGGATCTTTCCCTGTTCAATAATAAAATTAGTTTTACGGGTGATGTATATAAAAAACTGACTAAGGGAATTCTTAGAACGGTTAATCTTCCTTCGCAGGTTGGCGATCTAACAGGTCCCAAGGAGAATGTGGGGAGTGTGAGCAATATAGGGTATGAATTGGTTCTCAGTTATCAAAATACCTTAAAAAGTGGATTCGGTTACAGGATCTTCGGTAATATGTCTTATAATAAAAATGAGGTTGTTGATTTAAATGGCGAAGTCTTATATGATTTTGGAACCAATCTGCCCACTATCACCAAAGAAGGGTATCCTATTAATTCTTTTTATGTCTTACAGGCGGATGGAATTTTTCAGAGTGATGCCGAAGTTCAAAATAGTGCCTTTCAAAACAATGATACCAGAGCAGGTTATTTGAAGTACAAAGATGTGGATGGTAACGGAATAATAAATGAGGATGACAGAATAATTATCAATACATCTTCAATAATGCCAAAATATACATTTGCATTTGGTTTTGATGTAAGTTATAAAGGGATATCTCTTTCTGCGCAATTTCAGGGCGTATCAGATATAAAAACTGCTCCGGTTACCCGGCCTTCGACACCATTGAACAATGGTGCGGGTCTTACATGGGATTGGCTTACGGATAGTTGGACGCCCGATCGTCCGAATGCGAAGCTGCCCATATTAACTGAAGCAAATTATAGCGATAATTTCAGGGCGTCTACCTTCTTGATCAGAGATGCCTCTTATGTAAGGCTTAAAACGGTTCAGCTACGCTATCGTATACCTGAAGCAATATTGTCAAAAGCAAAAATTAGTGCTTTAAGCGTCTTTGTTAATGCTGAGAATTGGCTGACTTTTACGGAGTTTGATCTAAGTGATCCGGAAGCCATATATAATGCGCAGGGGCTTAGTCATTATCCAATGTTAAAAACGGTAAGCGCAGGGATCAATGTGACGTTCTAAAGGAATTAAATATATTTTGAATGAGAAAAGTGAAATAATTATGAAAAATAGATATTTTATATGGGTTGTTACAGGTCTCGCTATATGCTTCAGTGCGTGTAATGATAACCTTTTAAATTTTCAGCCCCACGATAGATATACGGAAGGTAATTATTGGACAGACGCTACTTCAGCCAATAGGTATCTTACGGCATGCTATGCTGTATTACGTTCTTCCGGATTGTATGGAGGAGATGCAACCCCTTTATGGGAAGAAACGGCTTCCCCCAATGCTTATAACAAGGATAATACTGATTCGTGGAATGCTATTGCCAAAGGAACGCAGACTTCCGGTAGTGGGGGGATAATAGCTAAAAGATGGTCTTTATGTTATCAGGGGATAGGGCGTTGTAACAGTTTGCTTGAGAGAATTAATAAAGTGTCTATGAATAAGGGCCTGAAGCGTAGAATGAAAGGGGAGGCCTATTTTCTTCGTGCTTTGTTCTATTTCAACCTGGAAAACTATTATGGAGATGTCCCTTTAATACTGGATCCGCCCAATCCGGCAACTCAGGCAAATTTGCCAAGAACGCCAAGAGAAGATGTGGTACATCAAATGCTTACAGACCTGGATAGCGCTGCTCATATTTTGCCCTTAAAATATAGCGGTGGGGATATTGGCAGAGCTACTAAAGGAGCAGCGTTAGCTTTAAAGGCTAAGATCTTGCTATTTGAGGCCAGCCCCTTGTTTAATCCTGATAACGATATTCAAAGATGGGGAAAGGCTGGCTCCGCAGCTATGGATGTCATTAATTTGGCAGATAAAGCGGGATATGGTTTATTTCCCAACTATAGAAATCTCTTTTTACCCGAGAATGAGAACAATAAGGAAGTAATTTTTGATGTACAGTTTATATTTCCTGATGAAGGTAATTCCTTTGATCTTATTGACAGGCAATATAATAATAACGCACCCTTATTAGGGCTGGTAAATGCTTATGAAATGAAGAATGGCCTTCCTATTACTGACCCTTCATCCGGATATGATCCCAATGATCCGTATAAAGACAGAGATCCCCGATTGGCTGCTACGATTGTTTATCCAGGTGCTCAATTTATGGGTAAAACGGTATCAAATACGCATTTTGCTATGACAGGTTTTGGATTAAAGAAATATAGTGTTTATACGGAAAGCGCCCCTGATCCAAAGTTGGCAGATTTGAAGGGAGGACAATCCTATACGAATTATATTGTCTTGAGATATGCGGATATTTTGTTGATGTATGCAGAGGCAAAAAATGAATTTTCCGGACCGGATGCTTCGGTCCTTGATGCTATAAATAAGGTTCGCGAACGAGCCGATATGCCGGATATTGCTCCAGGTTTGTCGCAAGACTCACTGAGAGAGGTAATCAGGCATGAAAGACGTATTGAATTTGCAGGTGAAGGCTATTATTATAATGATATCAGACGTTGGAAAACAGCAGAGAAGGTTATGAATACGCAGATCTATACCTGGAATAATAAAGCTATCGAAACCCGTAAGTTCAATCCATCCAGGGATTATTGGTGGCCTATACCACTAGAGGAAAGAGATTTGAACCCCATGCTGGATCAAAACCCACTTTATTAATAGAGAAGATTAAGTCAAAACATAAATTCAGTACCATGAACAAACCATATATAAAGAGCGGATCGCGATTCGATATATTATTGATGCTGGTTATCCTTTTCACAACATTCTCCTGCAAGAAATTAGTTCATCCCGATTATTCCGATAAATATATATATGTTTCTATTAATGAACTTAAGAGTTTCTACAAGGGAGAAGATTTGAAGATTAATAAGAATAATAAGTTTACGAATATTATTATATCAGGAGTAATTATATCAGATCCTGTTTTAGGGAACAGCCCTTTGAAGAAAGGGTTAATAGTTCAGGAGGGAAAGGATGGTATATTAATTCCTTTGGATAATGATATTCCGGGGGCTCGTATGAATGATTCCGTTCGCATTGATGTTGCAAATGGCGTACTTACTTCTTACAATGGGAATTTAGCGATTGAAGGCATTTCTTCAACTGATGTTTCTGTTTTAAGTAAGAAAGGAGCAATATCAGCTTCCTCTGTTGTTATTGGAGCTTTGAATAATGATTTCTCATCGTATGCCGGTTCGCTTGTGAAAGTCGTAGGCGCCCAGGTCCTTGATCATCAAAAGGGAGAAATATATAGTGGAAATAAGAATTTAGACGATGGTACCGGAGGATCAATTGAATTGCATACCGAAGGATCTGCATCTTTTGCGGAGGATACTATTCCCCCCTTCGGTACTTTTACGGGTATTGCATTGTATGGCCCTGATTCCACTATGCAGATATGGATGAGAGATAGCACCGATATAGAAGAGTTTATTCCTTCGCCTTACCCTGTAGGATTTCCGGAGAAATTTGATACAAGACTTGTAAAAGATCACTATGCTTCTGATAATTTAGAACTTTCATCGGGAAACTGGACTTTTGACGGCGTTACCTTAGTAGTGATTACTGGTAACAGGCCTATCAACCCGGATGGAACCAAAGGAGTTCAGTTTAATCAAAAAAATGCAGACCCTGAATATTTGCAGATGAATTTTGATGTATTTAAAGGGGCATCAAAAGTTACTATTTTATATGGATCCTACGGGTCCGACCCTCAGTGTACCTGGCATCTGGAATATTCTACGAACGAAGGCGCAAGCTGGACGCAAATAGGTCCGGATGTAATAGCTGATAATAAAACGGCAAAAACTGCTGAATTTGACATGGATATTAAAGGGAAAGTTAGATTCAGAGTGGCAAAGCCCGGGCTGGGTGCAGATAATAATGGAAGGTTAAATATGGATGATTTTACTATATATAATAATCAGTAATAATTGAAATAAAGCATTATTATGAATAAACTTTTGAGATTTAGATACGAAGTTAGAGGCTTATTCTTTTTCTTTCTCCTCGGAACGGCTCTTTTTTCCTGTGAAAAAATTACACATCCCGATTATTCAGACAAAGAAAGAGTAGCTACCATAGATGAGATTAAAGGCTATTATCACGGCACGGATGTCAAGCTTGCCGACAATAACTATTTTGATAAGCTTATCATATCAGGAATAGTTACCGCTGATGGTTCTTCAGGCAATATTGCGATTGATAAGGGGATCGTTATTCAGGACCATAGCGGAGTAGGTATAATAATACAATTGGACGACGGGATCTCTGATTTAAAAAAGGGGGATCTTGTAAACGTTAATGTATCTTCCGGAAGGGTAACTTCAAGCAAAGGGAAAATTATTATAACGGGGATCTCGTCTTCAGACATTTCAGTGGTAAGCGAAGAGGATCAGAAAATTACCCCAGATGCTCTTGTGGTCGCAGAATTAACAAGAAATTTTAAAAGGCATACCGGATCTCTTGTAAAAATAGTGGGTGCCCACGCTATCCATTATTCTGCTGGGGATACCTTTGAAGGGAATAAAAAGCTTGAAGACGGAACCGGGGGAGAAGTGGTTTTACATACTGAACCTTCCGCTTCTTTTGCGAAGGAAGCCATTTCGGAGTATGGTACTTACACGGGTATTGCCTTTTATGGGGCTGATTCGACCATGGAGATCTGGATGCGTGATGGTTCCGATGCTGAGGAATATACTTATTCACCCTATCCTAATGGATTCCCTGAAAAATTTGATACTGATGTTGAAAAAAACAAGTATGATCCTGCCGATGTAGAGCTGAAGTCGGGAAAGTGGACATTCAGCTATGCTACTTTAGCTCCCAAATCGGATTCCAGACCCATTAATGACGATGGAACCAAAGGAGTTCAGTTTAATAAAAATCTTACATTTGATCTTTATCTTCAAATGGATTTTGATGTGTTTAAGGGTGCTTCTAAGGTGACTATTCTATATGGTCTCTATGCAATAGACGAACCATGTAAATGGCATTTGGAGTATTCTACTGACGAAGGAAACCATTGGGCTCAGATCGGCCCCGATTTTCTTGTGGATAATAAAACGGCTAAAACTGCTGAAATTAATATGGATATTGACGGAAAAGTTCGGTTTCGGGTAGTGAAATTTGCTTCTGATGTAGGGAATGGCCGGTTAAATATGGATAATTTTACTATTTATAATAACTTTTGAAGAGCTGTTCAAAAAAGCGTTCATGAGTTTGATCGTATTCTTTTAGGTCGCTTACTATACTTTTGGGTCTGATAATAAGATAAATTAAATAAATATGGCAAACGTCCCCGATAACTCTATATCAAATACCTCTCTGCTCGATCGGGTAGGCATCCCCCGCCCCCTCGCCTGGGGTTATCTCGGTATTCTCATTTTCATGATGGGAGATGGTTTGGAACAGGGCTGGTTGAGTCCTTACCTGGTGGAACACGGGCTTAGCATTCAGCAGTCGGCGACTTTATTTACGGTATATGGTGTTACCATTGCTATTTCTTCCTGGTTTTCGGGCGTATTATCGGAGGGCTTTGGTATTAAAAAGACAATGTTTGTCGGGCTCGTACTCTATCTTTTGGGCAGCGCTGGTTTTATAGGTTACGGTGTTCCGCAGTTACATTATGCGACCATGCTTTTTACGTATGCTTTAAGAGGTTTCGGATATCCTCTGTTTGCCTATTCTTTTTTAGTTTGGATCACCTACCGGAGCCCTAAGAGGCGTTTGGGGGCTGCGGTGGGCTGGTTTTGGTTTGTATTTACAGGAGGTTTAAATGTTTTAGGACCTTACTATTCAAGCTGGGCTATTGCACATTTGGGTTATATTGATACCCTTTGGAGCGCATTAGTATGGGTATTGATAGGTGCGTTGTTTGCTTTGTTATTGAATAAAGATACATTTCATGTGGAGAAAGGCAGCTTTAAGGCTAAGGCCAACGAATTGGTGAAGGGATTGACCATTGTAAAAGAGGAACCCAAAGTTTTTATTGGCGGGATTGTACGTATAATCAATACAACGGCGCAGTTTGCTTTCCCGGTTTTTTTACCGATCTACATGGCTGATTATGGCTTGGATACGACGCAATGGTTGAAGATATGGGGAACAATTTTTACCAGCAATATCATCTTTAATTTGATTTTTGGCTTTGTGGGGGACCGGGTAGGCTGGCGAAATACGGTCATGTGGTTTGGAGGAATAGGATGTGGTATAAGTACATTATTGTTTTATTATGCGCCGCAATGGGTGGGGGGTAATTTCTGGCTGATTCTGATACCTGGTATTTTGTGGGGCGCTTTATTGGCAGGATATGTGCCGCTTTCAGCATTGGTGCCTTCGCTTGTGAAGAAGGATAAAGGAGCCGCCATGGCTATTCTAAATTTAGGCGCAGGACTCCCTGTTTTTGTAGGGCCGGCTATAGTGGGTGTGTTTATAGGACTGATAGGAAATACCGGAGTGATCTGGATATTGGCCGTGTTATATTTTATCAGTGCTTTTTTGACCAGATTTATAACCTTGCCTGATAATGCAAAAACGGCACATCATGTGGTTGATAATACAATGGCGAAGAATGAAAAATAATGGTTTAATGCAACTTTTTGGGATAAGTAAGTGAAATAAGATCTTAAATGATAAATATCAAATTGAACAATGAAAATTCTAATAACAGCTCCTTATAATGAAAAAAAAAGAGAAAGGTTGGAGGCCGCGCTGGGGCCTGTTGTATATAAACCCTGGAAGCCGCATGGCAGGGCCTTTAATGCGGAAGAAGTGACGAATCTGTTGAAAGAGAATGAGGCCAATGGTTACATTACGGAACACGATAAGGTGACAAAAGAAGTTATTGAACAGAATACCGATCTAAAGTTCATTGGCGTTTGCCGGGGAACGCCTTCTAACGTGGATATAATTACTGCTTCAGCTTACCACATTCCGGTATTTTATACACCGGCCCGAAATGCGCAGGCCGTGGCTGAAATGTTTCTGGCCAATGTGATCACATTGATGAGGAATACGCTTCCTGCTATAGATTGGCTGGAGCATGAATCATGGAAAGCGGGCGCACACGATTCGTATCTTCAGTTTAAAGGAAATGAGCTGGCCGGAAAGACCATCGGCATGATCGGGTTTGGCGCTATCGGACAACGTATTGCAGAAATGACCATCCGTTTCCCTTGTACAATCCTTTATTATGATCCTTATGTACAAGGGACTTTTGAAAATGCAGCGTCTGCTTCTTTGGAAAGGGTCTTCTCTCAAAGTGATATCGTGTCTGTGCATTTGCCTGTCAGTGATCAGACAAAAGGGATGATAGGGGCAGAATTGATAGAGAAAATGAAAAAAGAGGCGTTATTTGTAAATACGTCACGTGCCGTGGTGGTCAAAAGGAAAGCCCTTTTAGAAGCTCTACAATCTAAAAGTATAAGAGGCGCGATCCTCGATGTGTTTGATGCCGAACCTCCGGATGAACTGGATTATAAGTTGATCCATTTGCCGCAGGTTTTGGCAACTCCCCATATTGCGGGGGCGACACATGAAGTAGAGGATCATCATGCTGAAATTATGAATCGGAATTTGTTTAACTGGTTTGTACATCACAATGGAAAAGAGAGCTTTATAAGTAATAAGGAGGCCGTTGCCGATATGGTGTAACTGTTTAATGGTCTTTTATTTATAATACTAAATTGGAATGTAATTTTAAAGTATAAATATGAAAAAAAGCTTCTTGCTGCTTGTTTTCTGCATGGCATTTATTTGGAGTAGCCAGGCTCAAAAATATACGCCGGCCGACTTGCCGGATTCTGTTTATTCTGGGGAACAGGGGCGTTTTCATGTGCAGGGAATGGCCGTAGATCAGACTCATGGATTTATTTATTTTTCCTTTACCGATCAGTTGGTTAAAATGGATATGTCCGGCCATCTGATAGGGAGTGTGAAAGGATTAGTGGGCCATCTGGGAGATCTGGCTTTTGATCCGGAAACCGGTAAGATATACGGTTCTTTGGAATTTAAGAACGATGCCATTGGAAAAGGGATCAGTAAAAAACTGGGGTTAAAAAACAGCGATGATATCAACTTTTATATAGCAATATTCGATGGCGCTCAAATCGTGAGACCCGATATGGATGCGGAAGAAGGGGATATCCTCAGAACGGTTTATCTTAAAGAAGTAGTTGATGATTATAAGGCTGAAGTGAAGACAGGAGACCGAATAGTGAAACATCGGTTCGGATGCTCGGGTATTGACGGGATCACCCTGGCCCCTCCGGTTGGTAAGCCGAATAGCGGAAAAAAATATTTGTACGTGGCTTACGGTATTTATGGTGATACAACCCGGAATGATAATAATTATCAGGTGATATTGAAATACGATTATGCCGGGTGGTGGAATAAAGTGGGCAAAAAGCTGACACAGGAAAATCCACATCATTCGGGTCCCCAAGAACCTTTAGCTAAATACTTTATTCGTACCGGAAATACAACTTACGGTATTCAGAACCTGGCTTATGATCCCTATACCGGAGATTTCTTTGCGGCTGTATATAAAGGGGTTAAAGCGCAATATCCTAATTATAACCTTTTCGTGATTAACGGGCATAAAAAACCCGGGAAAGCCAAAATAGGCTCCGGCGATAAAGAAATAAAAGTAAAAACTTTATCCTTATTACAAGCCGGTTTGGAGGATAAAAAAACAGGTATTCGGGGCTGGTATTTTAAATGGGGATCTACAGGATTATTTCCTTTGGGAAATGGGTTATTTTATATTTCACATAATAAGAGAACTAAGGACGGACAACAAGAGACAACGGTTTATAAATATAGGTGGGTAGGAAGTGGTAACGAAGCTTTTAAGCCGGTTAAATAAAATGCTCAGTCATATAGTCCCTAAACTACTGAATATAATAATATAAATGAAATCTTATTTAATCATAGATATAGGAACTGGGAATGTAAGAGTTGCGGTGGTGGCTACAGACGGCCATATTGTATGGGTTGGGAGAGATAATATGGTGTATCATAAAGATGATAAATATAAAGAAGCCCTGTATTTCGATCCCGGTTTTTTATGGAAACAGATTGTTCGGCTGGTTCGTCAGGGGCTGGCTGAAAATCCGGAAGTAGATCTCGTTGCTGCTACTGCCAGCAGCCAGCGTGAGGGTATTGTTCTTGTGGATAAAGGGGGCAGTGGTTTTATCGGGTTTCCCAACCATGATCATCGGGGCAGGAATATGGAGGATCTTGTAAAAGATAAGGATGCGGTATATACTTTGACCGGCCGGTATCCCACTTCTCTTTTTTCTGCCTTGAAATTGGTAGCCTATCGGGATAAATATCCTGAAGAATGGCGACGAACGGCATGTTTTATGAGTATCAGTGATTGGGCGCAATATCAACTGTCTGGGGTCAGGGCCTATGAACACGCGCAGGCATCCGAAACCCTGCTTTATGATGTTCGTCAGAAAAAATGGTCGGATGAATTATTAGCGATATTTAGTATACCTAAGAAATTAGTTCCACCGCTACAGTTTTCCGGAACTGAATTGGGACAGATGACGGAAAATGCGGCGAAACAGCTGGGATTGCAACAGGTGGTTCCTGTATTGGTAGGGGGAGCGGATACGCAATTAGCCATTAAAAGCACCCGGCCGGACCCCGGTGATGTTGTATTGGTTTCGGGTACAACTACCCCTGTCGTTCAGGTGGTTGAGAATTATATTCTGGATGAAAAACAACGTTCCTGGACGAACAGCCATCTGGATAAGGCGGCCTATATTCTTGAAACCAATTGCGGTGTGACAGGACTGAACTACCAAAGAATAAAGTCGATTTTTTATCCCAATGATTCTTATGCAATAATTGAAGAAGAGATTGACGGACTAAAAGCATGCTCATGTTTTGCACATTTGGGTTCATTGATTGCCGGGGACAAAGAGGTTATTACCCAAGGCGGCTTTTTATTTGAGGTTCCGATCATGACCGAATTATCGAGGGCAGACTTCGCATTTGCTGCCCTCTGGGATATCGCATGTAGTATTAAGGAAAATCTGGATTGCCTGAAAGATATTCATCCGGTGGAGAAGAACTATTTGTGGTGTTGTGGCGGTGGATTCCAGAGCCGGCATTTGCGTGAATATGTGGCGGGCCTTACGGGTAAAAGATTGGTGTTGCGCTCCGGTTATCAGCAGGCTTCCGTATCGGGAGCGGCTGTAGTATGCAGCGAATATATACAAAATGAGGAAAGCCTGGATAGTACCAAAGAAATAATAGAACCTTTAAATGAGGACAAATACCTCGTTTGGTACAAGAAATGGCAAGAAAATAGGAATCTATTGAAAAATTGGAAGAGATGAAAAGAAGTTATTCCTTAATTGTTATAGTCTTATTATGGATAAGTAGTTATACTCCGGCATATGCACAAAACCGGACATTAGATAATAAAATAAAAGTTGCATGCGTAGGTAACAGTATTACCTATGGCTTTGGAATTAAATACAGGGATAGCCTGAGTTATCCTGCACAGTTGCAACGTATGATGGGCGATAAATTCGATGTTAGAAATTTTGGCGTGAGCGGGCGTACCCTGTTGAAAAAAGGAGACCATCCCTATTGGGAAGAAAAAGCCTTTGTGCAAGTGCAGAAATGGGATCCGAATATCATTATATTGATGTTGGGAACCAATGATACCAAACCGTGGAATTGGAAGTATGGAGATGAATTTGCTACTGACTATAAAGAACTATTGGAGGTGCTCAAGAATCTGCCTTCTCATCCTCAGATATGGGCCGCTTTACCTGTACCCGTTTTCAAAAAAAATAAATATCAAATCCGCGACAGCATCATCAAGATAGAAATACCTGTTATCCGAAGAGTAGCCCGAAAGGAACAGGTACATATTTTGAACCTGAATAAGGCGTTGAGGCCGTATGGAAAAGACTTCTTTGATGGGGTACATCCGGACAAAGCAGGGGCTTATCATCTGGCGCGTGCGGTATATAGAAAGATAAAACACTATTAACCAGGTAGCACCGGCAGTGAATAGGGAGTAGAGGTAATGAAAATCACAAATTTCAAATAAGTTCCAAATTTTAAATTTCACATTCGGAACAATGAAACGCTAAAACAATGAAACCCTGTAACAATGCAACCATATTTCATAGGAATAGATATCGGAACACAAGGAGCAAGAGCCGTACTGTTAAGCGCTGAAGGGAAGCTGATAAATGAAAAGAAGGAGGATTTCTTATTAGATGAACGATCCAGGGAAGAGCAATCACCTGCAGAATGGTGGGATATCTGTCTGACAATATTGAAGAATTTAATTGGGGAAGTGAGAAAAAGTATTGAGGTAGAAAATATCTCGGCTATAGCGGTTACCTCTACCTCGGGTACGGTGATTCCTTTAGATAAGGATAACCGGCCTTTGCATAATGCCTTGATGTACAGTGACAAAAGAGCGGCAGAAGTGGCTGCTACCTGTGAAAATGCAGCTTTGAAATTCTTTGGAGACCGGCATGCTTATACGCATTTTAATGCCTCAAGCAGCTTGTGTAAAATGGTGTGGTTTGTGAACCATTTTCGTGAAAAAGCGGATAAAATAGATAAATGGGTTCATGCTGCTGATTTTATTACCGGGAAATTATGTGGCCGGTTTGATATTTCTGATGAAACCAATGCTTTGAAATCCGGTTATGATATTTTTTCCCGTTCCTGGCCAGACTATATATATAAGGAGCTGCCTTTAAAAAAAGAATGGCTGCCCGGAGTAGTGGAAACCGGTAAGCCGATCGGATATTTAGCTGCTGGACTGTCTAAAGAACTGGGCCTGCCTTCATATGTGGCGGTGACCTCGGGGATGACGGATGGATGTGCCTCACAGGTGGCGTCCGGGGCGGTAAATGTAGGAGATTGGAATACCACGATCGGAACTACCATGGTAATAAAAGGAGTTACGGCACAACCGATATGGGATCCCCAGGGCAGGCTATACAACCATCGGCATCCCCACGGGTATTTTATGCCGGGAGGAGCTGGGAATACGGGTGCAGATTGGATAACATTGGGCTTTAAAAAAGATTTGGCAGCGCTGAATAAGAAAGCAGAAAATCTGATTCCTTCCGGGTATATTTCCTGGCCGTTGCGAACCGAGGGGGAGCGATTTCCAGTTACAGCTCCACAGGCGCGCGGTTTTGAACCGGAGGGATTAAATCGTCAGGAGCAATTTGTGGCCAATATGGAGGGCGTGGCGTATTTAGAAAAATATGCCTATGATATGATAGAAAAACTGTCGGGGGAAAAGGTGAAAGTAGTTTACACAGCCGGAGGGGGAAGTAAAAGCGACATATGGCTAAAAATAAGAAGTAACGTTTTAGGATTACCGCTTTATAAGATGAAGTACGTTTCCGGAGCTGTCGGAGCGGCCATCCTGGCTGCTTCCAAAACGTACTTTCATTCCCTTCAGGAAGCGGCAGCGGCAATGACACTGATTGAAAAGGTAGTAAACCCCGAATCTGTATTAAGGGATCAATATAAGGTATTATATCCTCAATTTGCAACGGCCTTACGACGTAAGGGATATATAAAAGGATAGAATTTCTGGTTAAAGAGATTTTTAAATGCCCAATTTTGGTTCTTCGATATAAATAGTGGAAGTTAACGGGCTGCTATTGACCGCTCATACGGTCTGTCTCAGGTTGGTATAAGCCTGTTACTAAGGTCAATAAAACTTTTTACTGCACTTCTTTGCCGGAAATTATTTTTATCTTATTATCTCAGAAACTCGGATTTTTAATACTTTTGATAACCTTATAACCTTATTTTCACTCAAAATGCCAGAGAATCCTAATTTATTCAAGATCATAAATTTATAAAATGAGCCAAATTAAAGAGAAATTAATACTCATTGTATTGTTTTGCTGTTTTATAAATACCCTCAATGCACAGGCATTATCAAAAGTTCCCGATGGTTTCCTGGTCGCTTGCGGAGATGATAATGTTATTGTGCTTAATCCCGGGTTGGGTTCGGATAGCTCTGCTATTGTCTGGCAGTGGTCTGTTAAAGAGGCCCGCGATCAATTGCCTGAAGTTTATCAAAAATTGCTGGTTCCGTTGGACGATTGTAAACCTGTCGAAAATAATACGAAATTACTCCTGACCTCTTCCGGGGGAGCGACCTGTATCCTTGATATAGCTACTAAAAAAATATCTTTTTATGCTAAGACACCGATGGCCCATTCCGCCGATCTGCTGCCCGGAGGATTTGTAGCTGTCGCCAACTCCACAAATCCCAAAGGGAACAGCCTGGAACTTTATAAGATATCTGTCCCCGGGAAAGCGTTGGTAAGAGACACCCTTTACTCCGGGCATGGTGTGGTATGGAATGCCCAAAAGAAAAGACTTTATGTGATCGGGAACGATGAACTTAGAATATATAAGTTTATACATCGTGGCGGGAAAGTAAATTTGAAAAGAAAAAAGATATTTACCATTCCGGATAAAGCTGCGCATGATCTTTCCTTAATAGATCCGAACAGACTGCTGGTAACTACGCCCGAAAATGTGTATATATTTCATATTAAGACACATGCCTTTACGCCTTTTAAACCGCTGGAAAATGTGAAGAAGGTAAAATCTGTCAATTTTAATCCATATACCGATCGGTTGGTTTATACCAAAGCAGAAGAAAGCTGGTGGACCCATCATATTTATTGTAGAAACCCTGATAAGGTGATCCATATCCCGTTTATCAATTTGTATAAGGTTCGGGTTGCAAAGAAGCAAATTAAGAATTGACAAAGGATATAAATCCTTAAAAAGAAATCAGAATGCTTACGATATATTTACTGCGCCATGGAGAAACGGCCTGGAATGCTGATGGCAATCGCTATTGTGGAAGAACAGATCTGCCATTAACTGAAAAAGGGGTCCTGCAGGCAGAAACCGTACAGAAAAAACTGGGAAATGTCTCCTTTGATGCCGTTTATTCTTCTCCCCTGATAAGGGCAAGACGCACGGCAGAAATTGTTTCAGGAAGAGATGATGTAATCGCTGAGGAGCGATTGATTGAAACGGATTTCGGTCAATGGGAAGGCAAGACAAAGGAAGTCTTTATTCCGGAGAACCCGTCAATATGGAATGCCTGGAATGAAGATCCTACGAATGTTCGGGCGGGAGAAACAGGAGATACGGCAGGGGGGGTAGTCTCTCGCGTAGATAAATTTTTTCAATCTTTGATAAAAAAAAGGAAGGAAGAGAAAATTATGGTTGTTGCCCATAATGGGGTAAACCGTCTTTATCTGTCTTATAAGTTGGGTATGCCTTTGAAAAATTATAGAAAGTTTTTTTTGGATAATGCTTCTGTAACTATTTTTGTCCTCGATGGGTATGGAGAATTGGTATTGAGAAGCCTGAATAAATAGATCATTCCTGTGAAGCTTTATTTCTAATAAATTGATTCTTTACCCATCCCGCAAAATCGAAATATTTTAGAAGCTGCTGCTCATATTTATCCTTCTCTATCGCATGGAAAAGGGGTAACAATTTTTTCCACAGAAGTTCGTTTTTTCTTACTCCATTAAAAGCAGGATCAAGCTTTATGGCTTTAAATACCAGCTTATCTGTCTTAAGAAGCTTTTGCCTCCCCTGGATAGCCCGTTTGTAGGATCGGATGTCATAGTCAAGATATTCCATTTCTCTCAATTCATAGTTAATGAGAATATCCAACAAACGGGTTGCCTTGTATATGGCTGAGCGGTAATTGATCTTTCCTCTCAATGAGGTGATTTCTCCGATAAATGTTTGTGCTTTTTTGTATTTTTTAAAATGAAACCAGGCGAGACCGGTATAAAAAAGCAATTCATTTTGTTTATCGGGATCTATCATTTGATATTCTTTCCATAAAGTGGGGGCGCTCTCATTGATAAGATGGATCGCAGAATGATAGGAGGCTTTCCCTAAGTGTGCGGCCAACTTATAGATTAACACCGTTTTCCTTGTTAAGAAACGAAAATATTCAGGATATTTTTGATGGTCCAGGACTTTCATTTTTTGAATGTAGAAGTCCATATCTTTAAAATGGCTGTTTGTTCTCAGGCTATCCAATATGCCATCCAAAGCGGAAAAATAATCAAGTGGAGGATTTTTCCATAAGGTAATATCTCTTTCAAAAAGCCGATTGAGTTCATAGAATGTTTTTAGAGAGGACCTATAATCCCCTATGTCCGTAAAAAAGTAGGATTGGAACAAAAGATGTAGCTTTCGGGATTCCAGGCTGTTTTTTCTCCTTGAATTGATAATACTCATCTCACTGAGTAAAAGATCATTGAGCTGATCTTTCTCTTCTGCCTTTAACACTTTCCCGGAATGCAAGAGCCGGTATTTTAATAGTTCGTATAAAGAGTAATGTTCATGCGTATTACGAAGATCTTTCAAAATATCACGGGCCTTCATTTGTAAGGCCACCAGATTCTTTTCCGAATGCTCCTGGAAGTTATTATCTGATAGATAATTCAATTTCTCCCTGTATATTATATATTGTACCAGTTTGTTTTGAGAAAGAGAAGAAATTCCCTCCAGTTTATTTAATTCCCTGTATCCCTCTTCCTGTAGATTTCTTTCTTTTAAAATATTTACGCGTAGCAGCCCGTATAGCAGCTGATACAGTTCATCTCCTTTTACTCTGGAGATAATCAGGCAATCCAATAATATTTTTACGAGATATCGAGCTGTATTATCCAATGAGGTTCGTGGATGAAGCTTCCTGAACTTTTCTTCTAGTCTGTCTTTGTCTGTGATATTGTTTTGATCAATCAGATCAAAGAGATCCAGATAATCCTTTTTTCCGGATTGTTTCCTGGTAAACAATTTGAATTGACGCTTCTCAGACCTGGAGAGGGATTGGATTAATTGTATGGCTGTTGTCCGGGACATAAAGATATTTTGGAATAAGTATATAGGATGATTTTCTACTTTATTAAAATATTGATTAACAATATATTAGTATCCTAAAAAAGATTGGATACGGGCTTTAAGATTCGTAAATATATGAAAATATGGTTAGACCGAAGAGAATAAACAAAATAGGTTTGCCTTATTAAACGAAAAAGCGTAATCGAATAAAGATTTATATGGACTCAAAAAAAATAGTGGTGGTTGGAAGTACAAATATGGATATGGTTGTAAAAACAAGTCATATCCCCGTTCCTGGGGAGACGGTTCTTTCAGGCTCCTTTTTTATGAATCCCGGTGGAAAAGGTGCCAACCAGGCGGTTGCAATCGCGAGGCTTGGAGGGGATGTTAGCTTCATTTCAAAGGTTGGGAATGATGTTTTTGGCAAACAAGCTATTCAGCTATTTGAGGAAGAAGGGATCAATTCTTTTTATGTATTGTCTGATGGAGAACTGCCTTCGGGAGTAGCGCTGATTACGGTGGATGAAGCAGGAGAAAACAGTATTGTAGTGGCATCGGGATCGAATGCGAATCTTAAACCCCAGGATATAGAAGAAGCATTGGACGAAATTAAGAATGCCGATATTGTTTTAATGCAGTTGGAAAT
>CAYZGR010000006.1:0-1985 GCA_964478125.1 uncultured Chitinophagaceae bacterium
TGCGCCTGTGGATTCACGGTTACCTTGACCGCTCCGCGGTTGGGATTCGGACACATATCAGCGGTACGTGTCGCTTGTACGTAGTAGGTGTTAGTGGCTGATGGTGTAACTTTATAATTGTTTCCTGTATGCAAGAGTGTGCCGCCGGCGGGAGCCGTATACCATTGATAAGTAACATAGTCCAACGGATTATCTATCGCTAATACAACCGATTCTCCCTGGCATATCGTATCCTCTGTCGATTGCAATGTTGGTTCGGGAACTACAGCCGAGGCATAATAGATCCGCAATCCTCCTCCTAAATTGACGTTCAGGACGGTCGAAGAATAGATAGCTATTGAGGTGAAATCTTTCGTAGCTTTAAAGCTCACCATACCTGTATTGCTATTGGTACTCAATAACTTCAATTTTATCAGTGAGGAGGTACTTATGTTAATGGCGTCATTATTATCTGTTGTTCCATTAAACGTTTTTATATAAATCCCGTCTAGCAAAGCCAATTGGAGGATATGGGTACCTGCCGCCCCTAATTTGATATGAATACTGTCGCCGGCCTTGCCCTGGAAAGGAAAGATTAGCTTTTGACCAAAAAGACCAGATGCCGAAATGATCCTTCTGATGATGGATGCAGAGTTCACATCGGCGTCGACGGCATCCGTTGCATCAAGGATGTCTCCAATATTAATACCGGAAGCATAAGTTTGTTGACTGGTAGCAAAGCTACATGGCACATCGTTAAAGCCTGTAACCTTTATTGGTAAGGCGGTCCGTTCGGAACTTGCACACCCGGTTGCATTTATTGCAGCTACATAATAAATAATATCGTTATAGATTACAGGTGTAGTAAAGCGGGTTCCGGTATGGACAGCGGTTCCTCCGTCGGCCGAGGTATACCAATTGTAGGTATAATCTGTCTGAACGTTTTGTACCGTAAAGGTGACCTGCCCACCGGATGATACAGAGGCACTGGCCGGATTTACAACCGGCTTATCAGGAACCGGATTTACGGTTACATGCACTGAAGTGCGGCCATTGCTGGTACAGCCTTCTTTGCTTACCGCTTCTACGTAATAGGTTTTATTCGTGTTCAGATCGGGGGTCGTAAATACGTTGCCAGTAGTCAGGAGGTTGCCATCTGTAGCGGCATCATACCAATTATAAGTAAGATCGTCTGATGGCGCCTTTATTTTTAGCGTGGCTTTCTCACCGGAACAGACGCTTACATCGTTCGAAAGTACTGTTGGTAAATCCGGAGGAGTACCGACAGATACGGTCAAGGGCATTCTGTTCGGGTTTGCACAGCCTTCTCTATTCGCTTCTACATAATAGGTAGTTGTTTGCTTCAAGGCAGGAGGGGTATATGTATCTCCTGAAGCTATTGAAGTGCCCCCAACCGGATCGGTATACCATTTAATATCAACACCGGCAGCAGCGGTTACACTTAAAGTAACTTTTGTTCCCGCACATATTCCCACTGTATCTTTTCCGCCATCAATGGTGGGCAATGGGATCAATTGTTCCGCATTATAAAGGTTGAGCGTGGTTAAGGCGCTCAGAGTTCCGCCTATACTTACCAATACGCCATCATAATCTGCTGTTGCGGGGAGGATGGCTTCAAATTGCTCTCCGCTTAGTAAGGAGAGTCTGAGCAGGGAGTTGTTGAGGTAAACCGGATTACCGCTTGGCGTATTGCCCTGATAAGTTTCTATTCTTACATTCCCGAGTAGCTGTGCATCGGCCAGTCCGCCCGGTAAGCCGAGTATCAGCCTGATGCTGTCTCCGGCCTTTCCTTGGTGCTGGAACTTCACCAATTGTCCTATGTAGGATGAGCCTACGCCCACTCCCACATTCATTCGGATATTTGAGGCGGTATTCAGGTCGCCGTCTACCGCCTGATCCGGGTCGAGTACACCGCAGAGTACGCAGAGGTGTACCAGCCCTCCCGTATATACGGGACTTTGTTGCTGGTTGGCATAGTTACAGGG